>JBGPKU010000007.1:0-79714 GCA_041486085.1 Candidatus Limnocylindria bacterium
ATCACGCCGGAGCGCGCGCGAGGCTAGCCGAGGGCCTTTCGCAGGGCCGCGCCGACCTCTTTGAACGCCCGCGCGCCGGTCGGCACGACCGAGGACCAGCCCATGAACGCGTGCACCATGCCCGGGTACTCGATGTACGTCACGGGCACGCCCGCCTGGCGCAACCGCTCGGCGTATGCGGCGCCCTCGTCGCGCAGCGGATCGCACTCCGCAACGACGAAGATCGCCTGCGGCAGGCCGCGCAGATCCTTCGCGCGGATGGGCGAGGCGAACGGCTCGGCGCGCCGCGCGACATCGGGCGCGTAGTGGTCCCAGAACCACTCCATCCCGGCGCGGGTCAGGCCCCTGCCCTTCGCGTGCGCCCGGTACGAATCCCGCGTGAAGTCGTGATCGATCACCGGCACGTGCAGCCACTGCAGGGAGATCCGCGGCCCACCGCCCTCCAACGCCATGAGGGATACGACCGCGGCGAGGTTGCCCCCCGCGCTCGATCCGCCGACCGCGAGACGGCCCGGATCGACCCCGAGCTCGTGCGCGTGCTCCGACGCCCAGCGGGTCGCGGCATACGCGTCGTCCGCGGCCGCGGGATAGCGGTGCTCCGGGGCGAGGCGGTACTCCACCGAGAGGATCGCGCAGCCGGAAGCGTTGGCGAGCGCGCGGCAGAAGTTGTCCGACAGCGCCACGCTCCCGACGACCCAGCCTCCGCCGTGGAAGTACACGAGCAGCGGCAGCCTGCCGGCGGCGGGCCGGTAGAGCCGCGCCGTGATCGTCGGGTCGGCGTTCACCACGATGTCGCGCGTCGCGGCGACCTCCTCGAAGGGCACGGACGCGACCGCGACCGAACCGCCGCGGATACGCGCCTGCTCGACCGTGAGCTCCTCGATGCCCCGCGGGTCGGCCGCGGCGGCCTGCGCGATGAGCTGGGCGATCTGCGGGTCCAGTGGCATCAGAGCCGCAGGCTTCTCGCGCCGGCGCCGCGCACGACCTGGCCGGGACGCGCGTTCGTGTGTTCGCCATCCCTCAACACCTGCGTTCCGTTCACGAACACATCGCGAACGCCGGTGGCGTAGCGGTGCGGCTCCGCGTAGGTCGCGTGGTCAGCGATGGTCCTCGGATCGAACGCCACGACGTCGGCAAAATGGCCCCTCGCGAGCGCGCCACGCCGCTCCAGCTTGAGATTCGCCGCCGGGAACGAGGTCATCCGGCGGATCAGGTCCTCCAGCGGCGCCGCCTTCTCGTCCCGCGCGAAATGACCGAGCACACGCGCGAATGTGCCATAGGTCCGCGGATGCGGCTGCGACCGCAGGAACACGCCCTCCGGCGCGATCGAGCCCGCGTCCGAGCCGAAGCTCATCCATGGGAGTCCGACCTCGCGCAGCAGATTGTCCGGCGAGCCCATGAACACGATCATGCCGACACGGCTCTCGTCCTCCGCGACGAGATCCATGGCGACGTCGCGCGGGTCGCGGCCACGCTCGCGCGCGATGTCGGCGAGGCGCTTGCCGGTGAGCGGCTTCAGGTTTTCGCTCTTGAAGGCGACGAGGAGGATGCCCTCCGGGCCGCCGGCGGCATCGTACAGATTCTCCCAACCCTCGCCCGGCCGCGACATCTCCTCGCGGATGCGCCAGCGCTGCGTCTCGTCACGCAGGCGCGCGCGCAGCGCCGCGGGGCCGCCGTCGTGCGCCCACGGCGGGAAGCACGCGGAAAGACCGGTGGCGCCGGCCTCGTACGGGTACATGTCGGCCGTGATCGCGAGGCCCGCGTTGCGCGCCGCGTCGACGCGCGCGATCGCATCCGCGAGCTTGGGCCAATTGCGCTTTCCGGCCTGCTTCAGGTGATAGATCTCGGCCGGCACGCGGGCGCGGCGTGCGATCTCGATGAGCTCGTCGATGGCTTGGATCAGCTGATCGCCCTCGCTGCGCATATGCGAGATGTACATACCGCCATAGCCGGCCGCCGCCTCGCAGAGGGCGACGAGCTCGTCCGTGCTGGCGTAGGCCGCGGGCGCGTAGATGAGCGACGAGCCCACGCCGAGGGCGCCGTCGCGCATCGCCCGCTCGACCAGACCGCGCATGCGCGCGAGCTCGTCCGCGGTCGGCGGGCGGTCGTCGTTCGCGATCTCGTGCATGCGCACGGTGGTCGCACCCACGAACGACGCGATGTTCGTCGAGATGCCTCGCGCCGCGATCGTGTCGAGCGCTTGGGCGAGCGTCGTCCAGGTGATGTCGTATTTGATGTCCGCCTGCTGCTCGAGCCGTTCCTTCCGGAGGCGCTCGTTGAGCGGCCCGAGGGACCAGCCCTCCCCGAAGATCTCGAGCGTCACTCCCTGGCGGATGTCGGACTGCGAGCGGCCGTCCGCGAAGAGCGAGTCCGTCGCCCACGACAGCATGTTGATGAATCCGGGCGCGACGGCGAGACCGCTCGCGTCGATCTCCCGCATGCCGCGCCCGTCGACGTGCCCGACGGCGGAGATGCTGTCGCCGTCGATCGCGACGTCGCCGACGAACGGCGCATTGCCGCTCCCGTCGTACAGGGTGCCGCCGTGGAGCACGACGTCGTGGGTGTTTCGCACGAGCGCCGATGTTAGAAGTCGGTAAGACTTCCCGCATGTACGGGCTCACCAAGAGCGAGACGAAGCTCCTCCGGAGCCTCTCGACTCCGGTCAAGGTGCAGGCCCATCTGGATCGGCTCCGCTACAACACCGAGGACGACGGCGTCGACACGCTGCGCTCTCCGCGACGAGTGATGCGCGACCGTACCGCGCATTGCGCCGAGGGCGCGATCTTCGCCGCCGCAGCGTTCCGCATGAACGGGCGCCCGCCGCTCATCGTGGACCTCGAGGCGACGCGCGACGACGATCACGTCCTCGCGGTGTATCGCGACCGAGGGCTGTGGGGCTCTGTCGCAACGTCGAAGTTCGCGGGTCTTCGGTTTCGCGCGCCGGTCTACCGCACGATCCGAGAGCTCGTGATGAGCTACTTCGACGATTACTACAACTGGGACGGCGAACGCACCCTGCGGGCGTTCTCCAGGCCGGTCTCGCTGGCAGGCTTCGACCGCATCGGTTGGATGACAGCGGAGGAGGACGTTTGGCCGTTGGTCGAACATCTGACCACGGTCCGGCACACGCGTCTGTTTTCACCCGCCGCGGCGCGGCATCTGCCCGACTTGGACCGGCGTTCGTACGAATCGGGGCTATTCGGCGCTCCAAAACGCCACTGATCGGGCCGACTCTGGTAGGGTCGGCGCAGCGTCGGAGGGAGGTCGAGGCAATGCAGCGCACCGTCGCGTCCGTCGAGCAGCGGCCCTGGCTGCTGTTCGCGATCATCTTCCTCTCGACCGCCTTCTTCGGATTCCTGGTGCAGGCGCTCGGCAACGTGTACCTGCGCTGGCGGATGGATCCGCTCGTGACCGAGTACCGCGCGACGCTCTCGTACACCTCCGCCGTGATCGGTGACGGCATCCTCATCCCGCTGGTCAACGTGTTCATGACGAGCCAGCTCGCGCTGTGGCGCCGGCGCCCGAACTTCCGCGAGGTCGGCGGCGCGGTCTTCGGCGGAGCGCTCGTCACCCTGCTCGTCCACCTGTACCAGGCGACGCAGGACCTGCGTAACTGGACGATGACGAAGCCGTGGGACTGGACGGCGCTCGGCTACTACCACGCCCTCTTCATGTGGGCCGAGATCTCGTTCGTGCTCTTCTTCTGGGGTCAGCTCGCGCTGATCGCGAAGCGCAACCCGAGGGCGCTTCTGTCGTACCGCGTCGCGTTCGTGCTGCTCGGCGGCGCGCTCTTCCTCCGACTCCTCTTCGCGGATTACGGGTACATCAACTAGCGCGAGACCCGGACGAGCGCTCAGTCCCCATACAGCTTCCCGGGATTCAGGATTCCCTGCGGGTCCAATTCCTTCTTGATCCGCTTCATCACGTCGAGCGCCGCGCCATGCTCCGCCCGCATGTAGCGCGAGCGCACCGCGCCGGTCCCGTGCTCCCCGGTGACCGTGCCGCCGACCTCGATGGCAAGCTTGTGCAAGCGGTCCGCCAGCTCGTCCGAGCGACGGACCTCATCGGGATCGTCGGGATCGATGAGGATCGCGGTGTGCACGTTCCCGTCGCCGAAGTGGCCGTAGAAGATCACAGCGACGCTGAGCTCCGCGGCGATGTCGCGCGCCCGGCGCACGGTCCGCGGGATCTCGGTGAGCGGTACCGCCAGGTCCTCGCCCGCGAAGATGCGGTGCTTGCCGGGATGCGCGAGCGCCGACGCGGCGGCCATGCCGCTGCGCGCCGCCCACAGCTTCGCCACCGCATCCTCATCTTCGGCGAAGCGCGTGACCGTGGCGCGCTTCCGAACGATCTCGTCGACGAATCGCACCGCGGATCGGACGTGATCGGGCGTTCCCTCGACCTCGATGAACAGCACGGCCTCACCGTCCGGCAGGTTGAGGTCCGGCTTCCACTTCTGCAGGGCGACCACGGCGCTGGTGTCGAGGAGCTCCGCGGTGCTGGGGAGGATGCCTGCCGCGAAGAGGTCGTCCATGGAGGCGATCGTGTCCTCGAGCGCGGCGTAGCCGGCGAGCACCACAGCCCGCGCCGGCGGGCGCGGCTGCACCCGCAGACGGAGGGTCGTCAAGATGCCGAGCGTCCCCTCCGACCCGACGAAGACCTTCGTGAGATCGATGCCGCTCGAGCTCTTGAGCGCCCGCGAGTGCTCGCCGCCCGTCCAGATGATCGAACCGTCCGCCAGGACGACCTCCGCTCCCAAGACATAGGCCGACGTGGTTCCCCAACGGACCGCATGCGGGCCGCTCGCGTTGTTCGCGGCCATGCCACCGAGCGTGCATGCGCGCCCGCTGCCGGGATCAGGCGGAAAGAAGAGGCCGTGCGGCCGGAGGGCTTCCTGAAGGTCGTTGAAGACGAGCCCGGGTCGCACGACCGCCTGCAGGTTGGGCCGGTCGATCGTGACGATCTCGCGCATGCGCGCGAACGAAATGACGATGCCGCCCTTCGCCGCGACCGCGCCGCCGGTCTGTCCCGTGCCGGCTCCGCGCGCGACCACCGGCGTCCCCGTCTCGGCCGCGTAGCGCACGATGCGCGCGACGTCATCGGTGGTGCGCGGCACGACGACGACATCCGGAAGGCGCTGCTGCCTGAGTGACCAGAAGGAAGCGTCGTACGCGTAGGGGAGCAGCGTCGCCGCGTCGTCGATGACGAGATCCGCCGGCAGGACCCTGCGCAGGCGATCGGCATGAGTCGCCGTGACGGTCGTCATCCGAACGTATCCTAGATACATCACCGCATCGAACGTCTCGACCGATCCCACCCACGTCCGCCCGGAAGACCTGGCGACGTGCATCTCGTGCGGACTCTGTCTCAACGACTGCCCGACCTATCGCATCCTCGAGGACGAGGCCGACTCGCCGCGCGGGCGCATCCAGCTCATCCGCATGATGGTCTCGACCGACGCGGCGCCGGACGATGATCTGGTCGGCCATCTCGACGCGTGCCTGGTGTGCCGCGCGTGTGAGACCGCGTGTCCGTCGGGCGTGCCGTTCGGTCGGATCATGGAGGGCGCGCGCGAGGTGCTGCTTGCGCGAAAGAGACCGAGCCGCCTGCGCGGGGCATTGACGCGATTTGGCCTCGGCACGCTCGCCGATCCGGGGCGCCTCGCGCTGGCCGCGCGCGCCACCAATTGGTACGCGCGGAGTCCTCTCGCGCGATTGGTTCGGCGGGCGGCGCCTCGTTCCTTGCGCTGGGCCTCATCGCTCGCGCCGCGGTCCGAGGGTGCACCGTACCGGCCGGTCGAAAAATCGAGCGCCGATCTCTGTCTCTTCGCGGGATGCGTGATGCGGGAGACCTTCGGGGAGACGCAGCGCGGCACCGTGCGGATCCTGGAGGGCGCTGGCCACGTCGTCTCCGCGCCGGGCGAGCAGGTCTGCTGCGGGGCACTTCATGCGCACAGCGGCGATGGGAACGGGGCCCGGAACCTTGCCCGCCTGAACGTTGACGCCTTTGGCGGATCTGATGCGCCAATTGTCGTGAACGCGGCCGGATGCGGCGCGCACCTGAAGGCGTACGGCGAAGTGCTCGCCGATGATCCGGCATGGGTCGAACGGGCTCGCGCGTTCGCGAAACGTGTGCGTGACCTGACAGAGGTCGCGAGGCCCGCACGGCGCGCGACGGCGCGACCGTTGCGCGTCGTCTATCAGGACGCTTGCCATCTCGCGCACGGCCAGAGGATCCGGCAGCAACCGCGTGCACTGCTCCGCGCGATCGTCGGCGTGACGCTTCTCGAGATCGCCGACGCCGAGCGCTGCTGCGGCAGCGCGGGTATCTACAATCTGACCCATCCCGAGATCGCGGCCGAGCTGCAGAGACAGAAGGTCGAGCGCATCCTTGGCACGAAGCCGGACCTCGTCGTCAGCGCGAATCCCGGGTGCATCCTGCAGGTCGCCGCGGGCCTGCGCGAGGCCGGATCGAGCGTTCCGGTGGTCCATTTGGCGCGGTTCTTGGACGATCCCGCGGCGTTCGCATAGCGCCCACGGTCAGCGAACGGCAGCCTGCCCGGTGGGCCCGCACGGGGGACCGATTCGTGCGAAAATAGAGCCACCGATGAGTGTTAGTCGTTCCACCTACCGTCACCGCCTCTCTTCGGAGGATGTCCGCAAAGCCCGCATCCTGATCACCAAGGACGCTTGGAAGCTGTTCCCGGGCCCCGGCGAGCGCGTCGCGCTCCGCATCGGCGCCCGACGCTTCGACGCCGAGATCAAGGCCGAGACCTGCGTCTGCGTCCCACCGGAGCACGAGCACTACCACCTGATCTGCCAGGCGCTCAAGGGCCAGACAGGTTTCAAGAGCGGAGCGCTGGTCGTGATCGCGAAGGACTCAGATGGCGGCTATCGCTTCGTCGAGGAGCGCGGGTAACCCAGGGCCGGCCATCCGGCGCGGCAAGCCGTCGTCGTAAACTTCCAAAGATGCCGGGCCCGTCGTACATCCTCATCCACGTGTTTGGCACCGTGCGCGATGAGCTCGACCGTGAGGACAAGGGCAAGCGCACCTATTCGGCCTGGCTGCGTGAGTACGTCTCCGAACAGCCGCAACGGCTGACCGAGATCGCACGGTTGCTCGACCTGCTCTCAGAGCAGGGCTGGAAGCAGATCGGCTCGCCCTACGACTGCGACGTGATGCTGCAGCGCGACATCACCCGCACCACTGCGGAAGAGGAGCTGCGCCGGGCTGAAGTCTGGGACCGCCTCGTCCGCGTCGCATCGCCCGACGACGATGGCCACACCGTCTGGCACGAGCACCCTGAAGGCCGTCCGACCCAGCCGCGGCGTAGACGGAGAGTGCGCAGGCCGCCGACGCGCGAACAGGGAAGCTAGCTGGGGCACCCGCTCGGCGATGAGCTCACCGAGCTGCACGTCCACCTCGGTGGATCCGTCGACCCGGCCGCGCTCTGGGGCATCGCGCACGATCAGGGCATCCGCCTCCCGACGAAGGACTATTGGGAGTTCGTCGACCTCATCACCGTCGGAAAGCGCGAGCGGAAGTCGTTCGAGGCGTTCCTCGCGCTGTACCACTGGACCGAGCTGATCCAGTCGAGCCCGCTCGCGGTGGAGCAATCGGTCTACGAGGTCGTCGGCGGCGCCTACCGCAAGGCGAACATCACCACGCTCGAGCTGCGGTACAACCCGATGAAGCGCAACCGCGGCGGCGAGCGCGACCTCGACCACATCATCGTGGCCTCGATCCGCGGTCTCGACCGTGCACTGCTCCAATATCCAGTGACCTGTGGCCTCATCTTCAGCATGGACCGGACATTCAGCTACGCGCTGAACGAGATCATCCTCGAGAAGGCCATCCATTACCGGCACCGCGGCGTGGTGGGCATCGACATCGCCGGCCCCTCGAACCCCGACTTCCATTACAAGGACTACGCGCCGCTCTGCAAGAAGGCGAAACGGGCTGGTCTGGGCGTCACGATCCACGCCGGCGAGGACGAGGGCTGGCAATCGGTGGAGGAGGTCGTCCAGTTCCTGGAACCTGACCGCATCGGCCACGGGATTCATGCCGCGGAGAACGCGGCATTGTGCAGGAAGATCGCAGAGCGCGGCATCCTGCTCGAGATCTGTCCGAGCTCGAACCTGCACACGCAGGTCGTGAAAGGCCCGGAGGAGCTCGGCCAGCTCATCGCGACCTTCAAGAGACACAAGGTCCGCTTCAGCTTCAACACCGACGGTCCCGAGCTGCTCCAGACCACGCTGCGCGACGAGCTGCGTCTCGCGGTCCGGTCGGGATGGGTGACCAAGGAGCAGCTCGCGGTGCATGGCGAATGGGCGCGCGCGGCCTCGTTCGTGCACCGCCGCAGGGCCGTGACCTCCGGACGCACGCCGTGAGCCGGCAGCAGGCGCAGCTCGTCCGGCTCCTGCTGATGTGCGCGGCGTGGGCGGTCGGACAGATCATCACGATCGGGCTCTCGGTCTCCGTGCCGGGAGCGGACCTACTCGTCCCGGCCGTGCTGGCGGCTGGCGTCTATGTCGTCACGGAGGACCTCGGTCGCCCGCGCCTCGACCGCGACAACGCGAAGTATTGGCGCGGTCGTCCGATCGACGACGATCGCCCAAGACGCGACCGCTGGAATTAGCCGGCTACTTCCCGCCCTCGACCTCGCCCGCCTTCGCCGGCGCGCCATCGGCCTTCACGACCGCGCCATCCAGCGTCCCAGGCTTCACCCCGACGCGCTGACCGAACGATGCCGCGCGCAGGGAGTCCATCTCGCTGAGGTTGTCGTGGCGCATGACGAAGGGCGCGAGTCCCCAGGCGACGGCGCGCAACGATTCGGGATCGGCGATCCGCTGTCCGAAACGGGCCGTGAGGAAGAGCAGGTACTCGTTCGGTCCGACGAGACGGCGAACGTCGGCGCGCTGCGTCGCGGTGGCCGGGACATGCTCCGGATGCGTGAGCGCGAAGCTGCGCTCGCCGATCGCGTCGGCCGTCCACGAGACGATGGCGCTCGCCGGATCGCATGCCTTCGCGCACGCGTCGCACACCAGGTCGTACTCGGCCATTCGGGCAGGATACGTCGCTGCGCGACGCGCGAGCATGCGCCACACTCGCTCGCGTGACCGAGCGTTTTGGCTCATGGGGCAAGGTGCTCCGCGTCGATCTCACTGACCGCACGACCTCCGTCGAGGCGATCGCTGAGGCGACGTTCCGCAGGCGTCCCGGCGGGCGCGCGCTCATCGCGCACCACCTGGTCACTGAGGTCCCTCCGGGCACCGACCCGCTCTCTCCGCGGAACGTGCTGGTCTTCGCGATGGGCGTGCTCACCGGCACGCCCCTCTCCGGCGCGTCTCGTCACGCGGTCGGCGCGAAGTCGCCGCTCACCGGCGCGTTCGGCGAGGCGGAGGTCGGCGGCTTCTGGGGCGCCGAGCTCAAGCGGGCCGGCTGGGACGGGATCGTCGTCACGGGCGCGGCTTCCGCTCCGGTCTACCTGTACATCAAGGACGACCGGGTCGAGATCCGCGACGCCGCGCACGTCTGGGGCAAGGAGATCCTCGAGACCGAGGAGCTGCTGAAAGCCGAGGTCGGCGAGCGCCTGGCGCGCGTGTGCGAGATCGGTCCGGCCGGCGAGAACCTCGTGCGCATCGCCGGCATCGTCAACGACTTCAAGGACATCGCCGGCCGCAATGGCCTTGGCGCGGTGATGGGCAGCAAGAAGCTCAAGGCCATCGTGGTGAAGGGCTCAAGGCAGCTGCCGCTCGCGGATCCGGCCAAGGTCAAGGAGATCGGACGCTGGATCGCGGACACGCTCCAGGAGAACCATTGGTCTTTCCACAACTACGGGACCGGCATGGGTCTGGACGGATACACGAGGGTCGGCGGTATGGCCGTACGCAATTTCGAGGGCGGTCCCTTCGAGCACGCCGCCGACGTTTCCGCGGAGGCGCTCGTCGAGAAGGGCTACCGCATCAAGATGGAAGCCTGCTGGGCCTGCTCGGTGCGCTGCAAGAAGGTCGTGAAGCTCGAGCAGCCCTACCAGATCGACCCGAAGTACGGCGGCCCAGAGTTCGAATCGACCGCGGCGCTCGGCCCCGATTGCGGAGTGGGGGACCTCGCCGCGATCGCCAAGGCCAACGAGCGCTGCAACGCGCTGGGGCTCGACACGATCTCGGTCGGCGCCACGATCGCCTGGGTCATGGACCTGCGCCGACGCGGCATCGTTCCCGACGCGACCTTCGACGGCGTCCCGGCGGAGTTCGGCAGCGCCACGGCGATGCTCGCGGGCGTCGAGGCGATCGCGCATCGCCGCGGCCTCGGCGACCTCCTGGCCGACGGGTCGGAGCGCGCCTCGCAGAGGCTTGGCGGCGCCGAATACCTCACCACCGTGAAGGGCCAGGAGCTCGCGATGCACGACCCGCGTCAGCGGACCGAGTTCGGGCGTCAGGTCCGACTGTCGTACGCGACGAGCCCGGGCGGCGCCGACCACATGAACGGCAATCTGCCCTCGCGCTCGATGCGCAACGTCGTCGGGATGTGCTTCTTCCTCCGGTACGACGACGCGCGGATGCTCGAGATCGTGAACGCCGTGACGGGTTGGGGGCTATCGGCGTCCGAGCTCGCCGAGATCGGCGAGCGGAGCCTCACGCTCGCGCGGCTCTTCAACATCCGGGAGGGCTTCGCGGCGACCGATGACCGCCTGCCGGAACAGGCGATGAAGCCACACGTCTCTGGTGTGCTGTCGAAAGTCAGGCTGGACGCGGATGACATGTCCGAGCAGGTGCGGGTCTATTACCGGGCGCGCGGCTGGGACGACGCGGGCCTCCCGACACCGCAGACGCTGGAGCACCTCGGCCTGCTGGAGTACGCCGGCGCCTAGCTACACGTTCGTCCCGCTCCGCCTGGAGGACTTCGAGCTCGCGCGCCGCTGGCTGCTCGTGCCACACGTGCGGCGGTGGTGGAACGACGATCCGAGCGAGCACGACTATCCGGAGGGGACGCTGGCGGAATGGCGTACGGCCGTTCTCGGCGAGGACCCCACGGACATGTTCGTCATCCACCTCGGCGACCGACCGATCGGCGTGATCCAGTCGTACCGCGTGCAGGACTACCCCGACTACGTGGAGGAGCTTGGTGGCCTCTCAGGGCCCGCGGTCTCGCTCGACCTGTTCATCGGCGAGCCCGACCTGATCGGGATCGGTCACGGGCCGGCGATCCTCCGCGCATTCCTCCCGTTCGCATTCGAGCGCTATCGGCTGGACTACTGCGTCATCGGCCCCTCGAAGAGCAACGTGCCTGCGATACGCGCCTATGAGAAGGCCGGGTTCCGATACCTCAAGGAGTACCGCGAAGAGGACACCACCGACCCAGCGCACCTCCTGCTCGACATCCACCGCAACGACATCGCGTGATTTCGGTGCACGATGCGTGCACCCTGAACGTGGACGCGAGAGGCGTTCGCAGGCGATGATTCGGCTCGTCACGGAGGTGTGAGATGGGTCTGCTCGACGGAAAGAAGGCGCTCATCACGGGCGTCGCGAACAAGCGCAGCATCGCCTGGGGCATCGCCACCGCGCTGCGGCGCGAGGGAGCGGATCTCGCCTTCAACTACGCGATCGATCGGCTGAAGGAGAACGTGGACGAGCTCGTCGCGACGCTCCCGGGCCACGAGCAGATGCCACTCATTCGGTGCGACGTCACCAGGCAGGAGGAGATCGACGCGACCTTCACCGAGCTCACAAAGCGCTGGGGAAGCCTCGACATCCTCGTGCACTGCATCGCGTTCGCACCGGTCGAGGAGCTGAAGGGCTCCTTCACCAACATCACGCGCGCGGGCCTGCTCTCGGCGATCGACATCTCCGCGTACTCGCTCGTCGCGCTGACGCGAGGCGCCGTGCCGCTGTTCGAGAAGGCCGGCGGCGGTTCGGTCATGAGCCTGACCTTCAACGCCGCCGAGCGGGTCGTGCCGAGCTACAACGTGATGGCGATCGCGAAGGCCGCCCTCGAGGCCGAGACGCGCTATCTGGCCGCGGACCTCGGCGCGAAGAACGTACGCGTGAATACGATCTCCGCGGGACCGCTGAAGACGCTCGCCGCGAGCGCGGTGAAGGGCATCTCCGCGGCGCGCGAGCTCTGGGAGGCGAAGGCGCCGCTGCGTCGCAACGTCACGCAGGATGAGATCGGCAACGTGGCGGTCTTCCTCGCGTCTGAATGGTCCCGCAGCATCACCGGCGCCACCCTCTTCGCCGACAACGGTATGAACATCATGGGGACGATGGAGTAGGACTCGGGCTTCGGCCCCGCGGCCTGCCGCTTGGCCCGTGCTTCGTCAGGCCGCAGCAACGGCCGGGATCGCGAGCTCGAATCCGCCCGAGCTCTCGACGATCACGTAGCCGAGCGAGTCGTTCAGCGCGACCATCGCCACGTTCTCGCGCGCGGTGCGCGTGTGCAGCTCGTGGAACCCCGCGCTGCGCGCGTAGGCATGGAGCCGGAGCTTCAGCGCGCGGGCGATGCCGCGACGCCGGTACGCGGGCAGGACCCCGGTGACGGCGATGTCGAGGACATCCTCGCTGCGCGACCGGCGACCGATCGTCTGTCCGGCATACCGGCCATCGGCCATCGCGATGAGGTAAGCCTCCGGGACGACTCCGTCGGCGTCGACGTGCGACGCGTGCCACGCGTCGAAGGTCGTCGGTGTGACCCTGCCCAGAGTTGCCTGATCGAGCCGGCTCGCGAAGTAGAGCTCGTGCGCCTTCGTGAGCGCGTCGGCGTCGGCGCCGCGGAGCTCCGCCAGCGTGGCGATACGGACGCCGGCCGCCGACAGGCGCGCCTCCGCGGCGGGCGTCGGGAGCGGCGCGGTCGTGACCGCGCGCACCTGCGTGTGCCAGCGGATGACCTCACGGAACCCTCGCGCGGTGATGAAGCGCTCGCCCGCCGTGTCGTACCGAGCCGTGGCGAACACCCCACGCGCACCGCGCTCGTCGAGCTCGGAACGGAGCCGGCGCCAGATCGCGTCACCGATGCCGCGTCTTCGCATCCGCAGGTCGACCGCGATGCCCATGAAGTAGCGGCGCGGGTCGAAGCGGCTCGGCTCGTGGTGGATGTCACCGTAGCCGAGCGGGGCGTCCTCCTCGTCGACCGCGACGAGTCGCACCCGCTCGTACCGCGACCAGTCCCAGCGGGCATCCCGTGCCCGCGCGTCCTCCGGCGCGGTCGGCTCACCCTCGCCGGTCGTGCGGAGCCGGGCGAAGGCGTTGTAGTCGCGCTCCGCGAAAGGTCGGACGCGCACGATCACGCGACCTGGAACCCTCGCAGCCACACGAGCTCGGCGCCGATGGTCGTGGGTGGGCCGTGGCCAGGAAAGACCGTCGTGTCCGCGGGCAGAGCGGCGACGCGCGCGAGGCTGCGCTCCATCGCCCGCGCATCACTCCCCGGAAGATCGGTACGTCCGATGTTGCCCTTGAACAGCACGTCGCCGGAGAACAGCGCCTTCTCCGAGGCGAGGTAGTAGCAGGTCGATCCCTCGGTGTGACCCGGCGTGTGCATTGCTTGCAGCTCGATGTCCGTGACAAATCGCAGGGGCCCTTCGTCGATGAGGTCGTCGGCGGAAGCCGGTGGGATCTCGAAGTGCGTCGGCGGTCGCGACGGGCCGAGCCGGTACTCGTCGAGGCGGTGGATCGCGAGGCGCGCCCTGCTCTCATCCTTGAGCGCCGCGTTCCCGAAGATGTGATCGGGATGCCCGTGGGTGTTGAGGATCTCGACGATCCGCAGGCCCTGCTGCTTCGCCGCGTCCAGGACGACGCGCTCGCCCATCGACGGGTCGATGACGATGGCCTCACGACGGTCGTCGACGATGAGGTACACGCCGTTGTCGTAGGGCGGGACGCGCCATGAGGCGATGCGGACCACAGGAGAAGTATCGTTTGCCCATCGTGCGCGAGGCTCACGTCGAGAACACCGCTCAACCGATCGGCGTCACGCAGGGCCGGCCGGCCGTCCTTGGAAAGCGCTGGATGGTGAGCAGCAGCCACTACCTCGCGTCGCAGGCAGGCGCGACCGTGTTCGGCCGCGGTGGCAACGCGATCGACGCGGGCGTCGCGGCTGGGATCGCGTTGAACGTACTGGAGCGGCATCTCACCGACTTCGGTGGCGTCGCCCCCATCGTGCTCTTCCGGCCCGGCATGGCCGGGCCGGAATCCATCGACGGTCTGGGTCGATGGCCGGCGTCGCTCGACCTTAAGACCTACCGCGCCCGCCACGGCGACGACATGCCCATCGGCATCCCCAGATCCGTCACGCCCGCCGCGGCGGACGCGTGGCTCACCGCGCTCGCGCGTCACGGCCGGCTGACCCTGGCTGAGGTGCTCGCGCCGAACATCGAGCTGGCCGACGGCTTCCCGGTGTACCCACGGCTCGCGCGCGCGATCGCGATGCTCGAGCATCGCCTGCGACAGTGGCCATCGAGCCTGCGGGTGTTCCTTCCAAACGGGCGCGCACCACTCGTGGGTGAGCTTCTGGTCCAGGGAGATCTGGGTACCCTCTTCCGCCGTCTGGTCGCGATCGAGAAGCAGAGTGCGTCGCTGGGCCGCGCCGCGGCGATCATGGCGGCGCGCGACTCCCTGTACAGCGGTGACATCGCGAGAGAGATCGCCGAGGTGCACAAGCGCCAGGGCGGCGCCGTGAGCTTCGAGGACCTTGCCTCGTATCACGTGACCGTCGAAGCGCCGGTCCATACGACCTATCGTGGGATCGACGTCTACGCCTGCGGGCCGTGGTCCCAGGGCCCGCTCGTCCCGATGACGCTCAACCTGCTCGAGGCGTACGACATCGCCTCGCTCGGGCCCGGATCGCTGCCGTACCTGCACCGCTACACCGAGGCCTTCAAGCTCGCGGCCGCCGACCGCGAGGGCTTCTTCGGCGACCCGGATCAGGTGGACGTGCCGATCCGCGGTCTGCTCGACAAGGGCTACGCCGACGAGCGCCGAACGATGATCCGTGACGATCGGGCGTGGCCAGAGCTGCCTGAGCCAGGGAATCCATGGCGTTATGAGGGACGGTCGGGCCCATTTGGATACCGCCCGCGCGTGGCCGAGGGCGTGGGCGCGCCGGACACCTCGTACTGCTGCGCCATGGACGCCGATGGCAGCGCGTTCTCCGCCACCCCGTCGGATCCGGGTCTGGGCGCCCCGCTCGTCGATGGCCTCGGGATCATCGTGAGCACGCGCGGCGCGCAGCTCTGGACGACGCCGGGCCATCCGTCCGCGATCGCGCCCCGCAAGCGGCCGCGTCTCACGCCGAACCCAGCCCTGCTGATGAAGGACGGCCGCGCGCTCATGCCGTTCGGCTGCCCGGGCGAGGACGCGCAGTGCCAGGCGATGATCCAGACCGTCTGCAACATCGTCGACTTCGGCATGAACACGCAGGCGGCGATCGAAGCGCCGCGCGTCATCTCGCGCTCGTTCCCGTGGACGTTCCACCCGCACGCCTACGAGCCCGGCGTGCTCACGGTCGAAGGGCGGATCGCGCGCGCCGTGCGCGACGGCCTCGCGCGGCTCGGTCACGTGGTGCGCGACCTGCCCGACTTCACGCCGGCCGCGGCGGGAATGTGCGCGATCCGGGAGCTCGAACCCGGAACGCTCGAGGGCGGCGCCGATCCCCGGCGCGAGTCCTACGTGATCGGATGGTGAGCGAGCGTCGCGTCACGGGGATCGGCGGCGTCTTCTTCAAGGCGCGGGATCAGGCGAGCCTTGGAGCGTGGTATCGGCGGCATCTCGGGATCCCGGTCGAGGACGGTGGCTGGGCGGTATTCCCGTGGCAGGAGAGCGGCGACCCGACGCGGCCCGGCACGACGGTGTGGGCGGTGTTCGAGGACGGCACGGACTACTTCGGATCCGGAGCCCAACGCGCGATGATCAACTACCGCGTCGCGGATCTGGACGCGGTGCTCGCGGCGCTTCGCAGTGAGGGCGTGACGGTCGACGAGCGCGTCGAAGCCACGCCGGACGTTCGCTTCGGCTGGATCACCGATCCCGAGGGAAATCGCATCGAGCTGTGGCAACCGCCGGCGGACCGCTGACCGTGACCGATGAGGAGGGTCGGTGGCGGGACGAGTTCCCGATCACAAAAGACCTCGTCTACCTGAACAACTGCTCGCTCACGCCGCTGCCCAAGCGCGGCCGGGAGCGCATCGAGCGGTTCGCGCGCGAATGGACCGAGCTCGGCGGCCGTGCCTGGTACGACCACTGGATCGGCGAGTACGAGGCCCTGCGCGCGGACATCGCGCGTGTGCTCGGAGCCGCCGTCGACGAGGTCGCCATCGAGCCGAACGTCTCAGCCGGACTCGTCGGCGTCGCGAGCACCTTCGACTACACCAACCGGCCGAAGGTCATCGTCTCCGATCTCGACTTCCCGACGGATGGGCACGCCTTCCTCGCCGTCGCGCAGCGCGGGGCGCAGGTGCAGTTCGTCCGCAGCCCGGATCGCGTCCGGATACCGCTCGAGCTGTTCGAGAGCGCCGTCGACCATCACACCGCCGCCGTCTGCACCGGTCACGTGTATTTCACGACCGGCTGGATCCAGGACGTGAAGGCGCTGGCCGAGATCTGCCACCGCAAGGGCGCGAAGCTCGTCGTCGACGCGTACCAATCCATCGGCGCCTTCCCATTCGACGTTCGCACGAGCGGCGTGGACTACCTGGTCGGCGGGACGCTCAAGTGGCTGATGGGCGGACCCGGCATCGCGTTCCTCTACGCGCGGCGCGAGATCGCCGACGCCGCGCACCCATCCGCGGTCGGCTGGTGGGGTGTGGCCGATCCGTTCGCGTTCGACGTCGAGCACCTCGAGCCCGGGAAGGGCGCGCGGCGCTTCGAGTACGGCACGCCGGCGGTGGCGGCGATCTACGCGGCGCGGGCCGGCATCGCGCTCCTCGACGAGATCGGCATCGAGACCGTGCGCGAGCGCCACATGCTGCTGTCGCAGCGCCTCGTCGACGGCGCCCGCGCACAGGGGTGGACGGTGCGCTGTCCGATCGACGCGCGTGAACGAACGGCCATCGTCACGCTCGAGCATCCCGAGCCGCAGCGCGCGGTGGACGAGCTTCGGGCGCAGGGTCTCATCTGCGACAGCCGTCCGGGGCTCATTCGCCTCTCACCGCACTACTTCAACACGCAGGACGAGATGTATCGCGCCCTCGAGCTCCTCGCGCCGCAGCGCCGAGCCGCGGTGGCGGCGACCACCTGACGCATAACGGCCGGCGCCTTCTGGCGTGGGTCGTGGTCGTGGGCCTCCTGTCGGCCATCGGCTACTCCGCCCGCTTCCTGGATACGTCGCCGACGCCGCCCGATGTGCTCTTTCGCTGGTCGACCGCGATCGGCACGTTCGTCATCGACGGCATCCTGCTGCTCTTCATGCTGCTCATCGCCCGCGGCCTTTCGCTTCGGGACGCGTTCGCCGTCCGGCATCCGGCCTCGTGGTCGCAGGCCCTGCGCATCGGCGGGGCCGTCCTGGTCGCGATCTGGGCCACCTCGCTGGTGCTCGAGCTCACCGTCGGTCACGCGGTGCGCGAGCAGGCGGTCCCGCAGTACTGGGACGCCACCCGCCTCCCGGCGTTCGTTGTGAACGCTTTCGCCATCGCGCTCTTCGTGCCGATCGTCGAGGAGTCTCTCTGCCGCGGCCTCGGCTACGCGCTGCTGGAGAAATGGGGGCAGCCTGTCGCGATCGGGGGCACCGCGGTCGCGTTCGCGCTCGCGCACGGCGCGGTGCTCGACCTGCCGTGGGTCCTCGTCACCGGCCTTGGCCTGGGCTACCTGCGCGCGCGGACCGGAAGCCTCTATCCGTGCGTCGCGCTTCACGCGACGGTGAACGGGATCGCGGTGCTCGCATCGGCGCTCATCGCGCGCGGAGGCTAGGCCTCGCGGAGCGAGCGCACCGCGTCGCGCAGGTCTCCTTCGAGGTCGGTCGCCGCCCTGCCGCTCGCGAGACTCTCGCCCGCGATCACGAGCGAGCGCAGCTCGGCGTAGGGGAGGAGCGGGTCCGCAAGGTTGCGGTCGTCGTGATCCAGACCGTCTTCCTCCTTCAGCCGCCGGCGAACTTCGACCCACCGAACGATGGTGTCGCGATCGGCGGCGGGGAGCCGCGCATAGACCGCCGGGTCGTTCAGCGCCTCTCGATAGGGCAGGAGAGCGCGCCGCTCGGTCCCGCGCGGGTGCTCGCGGGCGAGGGCCAGATCCCGTTCGCCGATATCCATTCGGCCATGCTAGGCAGGGCTAGACTCACTCGGACGCCGACTTTCGGGTTCGGGTTCCACGACCCGCGAAGACGGCGGTTTTTGTGAGGAAGAGGGACAGATGAGGCAGATCGACAAGGCATACGACCGGCGCACGTTCCTGAAGCTTGCGGGAGCCACCGCGGCAATCGCCGCATGCGGCGGAGCCACCGTCGCACCATCGCCGACGGTATCGGCCGCGGGCACGACGGCGGCCACCGCGGCCGCGACCGCGGCGCCCGTGACCGGGACGATCTCCGTCTACTCGGCGCTCAACGAGTCGACGAACAACGAGTTCTTCGGCGCGTTCAAGAAGGCGTTCCCGAACGTCACGGTGAACGTCCTGCCGCTGGCCGCGGCGGGGGAGCTGCAGACACGCATCCGCACCGAGAAAGCCAGCCCGAAGGCCGACATCTTCATCGGCGGCTCGAGCGAGTTCCACGATCCGCTGGGCAAGGAAGGCCTCCTCGAGGCCTACATCGCGCCGAACGCGAAGGACATCGACGCGAAGTTCAAGGAGGCCACCGGCCTGTGGACCGGCTGGTACACCGGCATCTTCGGGTTCATCTCGAACAACGACCGGCTTAGCAAGGAGATCGGTGGCAAGAAGCCCGCGACGTGGGATGACCTGCTCGACAAGGCATGGGAGAAAAAGCTCGTCCTCCCCGATCCGGTGAAGACCGGCGGCGGCTACATCTTCATCGCCACGCAGATCTTCCGCTTCAACAAGGACGAGGCGAAGGCCATGGCCTACATGAAGAGCCTCCACGCGAACGTCGCGCAGTACGTGCCAACGTCGCCGGGTGCGCTCACACTCATCGATCAAGGCCAGTTCGTGGGGTGCCCGAACTGGGTGCACGACATCCTGACCGAGAAGAACAAGGGAAACCCTGTGGACGTCAATGTGCCGACGGACACCGGCTTCGAGGTCGGCGCCGTGAGCATCGTGAAGGGGACGAAGAGCCTCGCCGCGGCGCAGGCCTTTGTGAACTGGTCCATCACCAAGGAAGCCGGCGAGCTCAACGTCAAGCTGAGCAACCGCGGCTCGGTCCGAGCCGACGTGGCACCGGCGGCCGGGACCCCGAAGCTCTCCGATGTGAAGCTCGTGAACTACGACCGTCAGTGGGCGACGGACAACAAGGACCGCCTCCTGAAGCTTTGGCAGCAGACGGTGGGTCTCTAGCGGGTACCGCGATCTGAACTAGACGATGCGCAGCTTGCAGCGCGAGCCGGGTGTCCTGCTCGCGCTGCTTGCTGTGATCGGTCTGGTGGCGCTGTTCATCGTCTACCCGCAACTCCGCGTCATCGCGACGCCAGGCACCGGGTACATCGATTTCATCAGCGGCGGCACCTGGGTCCGCTCGACCTGGCAATCGATCCAGGTCATGGTCCTCTCGACGACGACCGCGGTGCTGCTCGGCTTCGTGTTCGCGTACGGGATGGTCTACACGAACATGCCCTGGAAGCGGTTCTTCCGGGTCATCGGCATTCTGCCGCTGCTCTCGCCGCCGTTCGTCGTGGCGGCGGCCTACGTCATCCTGTTCGGCCCGCGCGGACTCATCTCGTACGGAGTCTTCGGACAGACGCTGAATATCTTCGGGCTCGGTGGCATCTGGGGGGTTCAGACGATCGCGTTCTTCCCGTTCGCGTACCAGCTGATCGCCGACGTTCTGTCACGCAGCGACGCTCGGCTCGAGCAGGCCGCGCGCAACCTCGGAGCCGGTCCCTGGCAGGTCTTCCGGACCGTGACGCTGCCGCTGTCGCGTCCGGGCCTCGGCGCGGCGATCCTCACGACGGCGATCTACGTGCTCGAGGACTTCGGCAACCCCGCCCTCATCGGCGGGACGTACACCGTGCTGCCCACTCAGGCGTACGGCTTGATCAGCGGCTTCGGCGACCTCCCCGGGGCGACCGCGGTGAGCACGCTCCTCCTCGCCCTCGCGCTCATCCTCTACGTCGCGAAGATTCGCCTCGACGGCGGCCGTTCTTTCGTCACTGTGAGCGGGCGAGCATCGTCAATGCCGCGGCCGCCGGTGCCCGTGGCGCTGACCTTGACTTGCTTTGTCGCGTGCCTTCTGCTCTCGGTCGTCATCCTCACGGTTTACGGATCGCTGCTCGTCTCGGCGGTCACGCTGAACTTCCCGATGGTCCTGACGCCGACGATGCAGCACTTCGAATACATCACCACCGGCACGAATGGCACGGCGCTGCAGAACACGCTCGTCTTCGGCTTGGTGGCCGCTGCCTTCTCGGCCATCTTCGCCCTCGTCGCTGGGTGGCTCGTGGAGCGTGGCAGCTGGGCTGGCCGGGGCGTGCTTGATTTCCTGCTCATCATGCCGGCCGCGATCCCCGGCCTCTTCTTTGGGATCGGCTACGCGACCGCCTTCAACGAGCCCTGGCTGGATTGGCTCGACCGCGGTGTGCTCATCATCATCTCGATGATCTTCTGGAACATCCCGGTCGGATATCAAGCGGCGGTCGCGGGCCTGCGTCAGATCGATCGCACGATGGACGAGGCCGCGACGAGCCTCGGTGCGTCGAGCCTGCGTGGATTCCGCGACGTGCTCATGCCGATGCTCGGAGGGTCGCTCCGAGTCGGGTTCGTGACGACGTTCGTGCGCGCCGTGACCACGCTCTCGGTCGTCATCTTCCTGTTCACGCCGAGCAGCACCGTTGCCACGATCAGGATCTTCCAGCTGGTGAACGACCTGAACTTCGGTCGCGCGACCGCGTTCACGGTCGCCGACATCAGCATGGCTATGCTCGCGCTCGGCGCGTTCGCCGTGCTCGCACGAGGACGCGTCGCGCTTGGAGCGGCCCGTGCGTAGACAGCCAGACCGAGCCGCAGGCGGCTGGGGCGAGGTCCACCTCAGGCTCGACAACGTCACGAAGAAGTTCGGCGAGACGACCGCGGTCGACGACATCTCGTTCGAGATCCCGCGCGGCGCGTTCGCGACACTCCTGGGTCCGTCCGGCTGCGGCAAGACGACGACGCTGCGCATGATCGCCGGGTTCTACGACCCGGATCGGGGCGACATCGTCCTCGGTGGGCGCCGAATCAACGAGCTGCCCGCGCACCGTCGCGGCACGGCCATGGTCTTCCAGGACTACGCCCTGTTCCCGCACATGACGGTTCGTGACAACGTGGGCTACGGCCTCCGCGTCGCCGGTGTGGCGAAGGAAGATCGTGACCGGCGCGTGGACGAGACCCTCGAGTTCGTGGGTCTCGGCAAGCTCGGCGACCGCTGGCCAAATCAACTATCAGGAGGGCAACAACAACGAGTGGCCGTCGGGCGGGCGCTCGTCCTTCGCCCAGAGGTGCTTCTTCTGGACGAGCCGCTGTCGAACCTCGACGCCAAGCTTCGCGTGCAGCTGCGCTGGGAGCTGCGCAGCCTTCAGCAGCAGCTCGGGATGACCTTCGTCTACGTGACCCACGATCAGGACGAGGCGCTCTCGCTCTCGGACTGGATCGCCGTGATGAACGCGGGCAAGGTCGAGCAGCACGGCACGCCGCTCGAGATCTACTACCGCCCGCGCACGTCGTTCCTCGCCGACTTCGTCGGCGCGGTGAACCTCGTGCCCGGGACCGTGCGCGAAGTGCGCGGGGACGAGGTGGTGGTCGCGTTCGGCGAGCGCGCCGTCACGGTGCGCAGGCCGAGCGGCCTCGACCTGGCCGCCGGGCGCGCCGTCCGCCTCTGCGTCCGTCCCGAGGCGCTCACGCTCCGTCCGCCCTCCGCGGACACCGACGGTGTCCGCCTGCCGGGCGTCGTCGCGCGCCGTGCGTTCCTGGGGGACCTCATGCGGTACTGGGTGACCGTGGATGGTCGCGAGTGGATCGTCGATCAACCCGATCCGGGTGCCGCCGCCGACTTCGACGGTCCGGTGACCGTTGCGGTGAAGCCCGAGCGCATCCATGTCATTGCGGAGTAAAGGGCTCGCGAATGGGCTGATGTGCGGAGGGGGCGCGCTGCGCGCCCCCTCCGTCACGTTGGTCGCTAGTCGCCCGCGAACTTGAAGACGTTCGCCGGCAGGGTGACGCCGGTGTTCAGCTTGACGATCTCCGCGAGCGTGTGCCGGTAGTCGATGCCGAATTGCAGGTCGATGACTCGGAGGACGGGATCGTTCCGGTAGAAGAACCGGTCACCGTCACGTAGGGCCTCGAACTGCTTCTTCCACATCGCGAGCTGGAGCTCGCCGAACTCGGTTCCGGGCACGTGACGCTCCGCAACCATGCCCACGAACGCGTCGAGGTTGTCGACGCTCCTGTAGACGGCCTTGAGGCGTGCCGCCAGGGTCGTCCGCCGTACACCGACGATCGCGCCCTCACTCGCTTCGGGAGTGCCGAAGGGGATGACGCTTCCGTGGCCGTCGCGAAGCTCGAGGAAGTCGAGGATGTTCGGGTCGTTGATCGGGTCGTTCGCATCGATCACGCGTTCGGCCGGGAACCGCTGCGTGGCCTCGCCGGTGATGTCCGTGAATGAAGTCTTTGGGGCGAGCCCATACGCCCGCCGCAGGTCGTTGTAATCCGGCATGCCGTGGTCTCGGCCGCGTGCGATGTCGATCGCGCCGAGATCCGTCACACCCTTGAAGCACTCGGGGTGATCCACCGGTTCTCCGCAGACGGTCGGGTCGGGTATCCCCGGCTTCGGGACCTGGAACAGGACGCTGCGAAGAGCGTTGTCCATCTGCTCGTCGTTCTTGTACTGACGCTCTCCCAGGCTCCCCAGCACGGTGCCGAGGCCGACCTGCCGCAACAGATCGGGGGCGCCGAACGCCGCGTTCAACGGGATCGTGAGCAGGACTTCGTCGGCCGTGGTGGTCACCGCGATGCCGCGGGCGGCGAATGAGGCGAGCTGGCCGGCGGTGTACCTGCCGAGCGGCGCGGCGGCGTCGAATTCTCCATGGATCATGCTGTGCGCGCGGTAGCCGACGACCGCGAACTCGTTCGAGAGTCCCGGGTTCACCTTCGGGTCGTAGCCGTCGTACGGGCTGAGACGCAGCCCGACCGCGGGCAGGAACTGCGTGTAGGTGATGTACTCCAGCTCGGCGCCGACGACGCGCCGAGCGATCTGAAAGCGCTCTTCCGCCGAGAGTCGATCGGGAAGCGCGGCGACGATGCGGTTGTGCTCCCGAGCGAAGAGCGTGTGCAACGCCGTAAGGGCGATGTTCTCGTTCGCGCGGACATCGCCGGCGACGACGGCCTTGTCGGGCGCGCCTTGCAGCGGGCCCATCAGGTCCATCGCCGGAGCCGAGGCGGCGTCGCCACGCGCGGTGACGCGCGGCAGGTAGCCGTCGGCCGTGAGCATGAGACGGGCGCCGTTGTTGCCGAGGTCGTTGTCGACCGGGCCGACGCGCAGCCACTCGAGCCGAGCCGAGCTCACGCCGTAGACGCCCGACGCGTCGATGAAGCTGCTGAGCGTGTTGACGTGCTGGCGCGGCGACGACACTCCTGTGCCCGGAGCCGCTGGCGTGCGGGCAAAGGACATGACGCCGAGGTCGTTGGTGAAGGTCTCGAGCGGATCGCTCGCGCTGAACGTGAGCGGCGCGCTCTCCAGTGCCCTCTCGTCGCGTAGACCGAAGTCGTGGTCCATGAACTGTCCCCAGACCCAGGCCCACTGGGTCAAGGCGTTCTCTGAGAACAGGTTCTGGCCCGTGTCGTTGAAGACGCGGTTGCTCACGTAGCGCACGGACGGGCCGGGCACCACCGCGCCGACGCGATCGGCGTAGTTCGGCGAAGCAACACGCAGGTAGAGCGTGTTCGCACGGCCCCACTCAGGATGCAGCGGATTGTTGCCGTGGCCATCCAGTGTTCGAATGAAGAACGAGTTGGCCGAGGCTGGGGTCGACGTGACGGACAGCACGACGATCGTGAACAGGAGCGCGAGCGCGGTGCAGAGTCTTGAACGGGACATGACACCCTCCCGCCCCTTCCCCCCGCCATGGACGACCGAAGACGGTCGACCGAGCGCGACTCGCCGCACCTCCCTTCACGCGAGCGCAGCCGGGCCTCCGGACGTGGCCAATAACGGACCCGCCACGAAAGGGATACGTGGATAAGCCGCTTCGACCCCTTCGCAAATCGCAAGTGCGCGAAAGGCACGCGGCCTCACCATCGCTTGGCTGAACCGTGGCCTGTGGTCGGGTGGTCAGACCTCGATGGCGGCGCCATCCACGGCGTGCGCGACCTCGAGCTCGCCGATCCGCGCCAGCGTCTCCGCGCCGAGATGCGTCAGCACGATCTTCTTGCAGTCGAGCTCGTTGCGGTGAGACATCAGTGCTCGATAGGAGATATGCGAGTCGTCCTCGGTGTCGAAGAACGACCCGTCGCAGATGAACAGATCGGCGCCCTGCGCGACGCGCGCCAGCTCCTCGCTCCACGACGCGTCCCCGGAGTACGCGACGAGCTTGTCGCCGACCCGGATCCGCAGACCGTGCGGGTCGGACTCAGGAACGTGCTTGACCGGGAGCGCGGTCACGAGCGCGCCGCCCAGCTCCGTCTCGTGAGGGCCGAGCACCGTCTCTTTGACCTCGAATCCGAGCTTTCGATTGCGGAAGAAGTCGGGAAAGAGCGCGGACTCGGCAGCGCGAAGCCGTTCCGGAAGCGCGCGCGGTCCGCCGATCGCGAGGGGCGCCGTCCGGCGGGCGAAATGCTGCTCCACGACGACGTACGGAATGCCGCCGAAGTGGTCGCCGTGCAGGTGGCTGATGGCGATCGCGTCGATGGCCTCGGGATCGAGCTCGCGCTTGAGGGCCGGCAGGGCCGAGCCGCCGCAGTCGAGCAGGAGGGAAACGCCCGGAGCGCTCACGTGGATGCAGGCGTGGGAGCGACCGCCGTCCGCGAACGCGTTCCCGCTGCCGATGAATCGGACCGTTACCCTCACGCGCACCTCTCCTGGACGGCGTGTGAGCTCACTGGATCTCGGAGAGCTTGACCGTGCGGCGCTCTCGCCACGAGCGGCCCGCGGCCTCGGCGATGCGCAGCGCCTCGAGCCCGTCCGCGGCGGTGCAGAGGTTCTCCGCCTCGTCACGGGCGAAACGAAGGAAGTGCGCGAGCTCCGCCGTGTAGGCATCGCCGAAGCGCACGAAGAACGTCGGATACGCGGGTCCGGCGAGGGGCGGCGCATCGGCCTCGACCGAGCGCCAAGGCGTTCTCGGATCGATGCCGATCGCGAGCGTGTCCTTCGCCGCGTGGATCTCGACGTGGATGTCGTACCCGGCTTCGTTGTGACGAAGACCGGTGATCAGCCCGAGCGTGCCTCCCTTCAGCTTCACGAGCACCGCGGACGTGCCGACGTCGTTCAGCGCCTCGTACTGTGGGACACCCAGCGTCGATCCGGTCGCGGTGACCTCCTCGACCTCATCGTCGAAGAGGTAGCGCGTGATGTCGAGATCGTGGATGAGCTGGTCTTTGAACTCGCCGCCGGATGTGGCGATGTACGCGTCGGGTGGGGGGAGGCGGTCGCAGCTCACCATGACGAACGAGTAGACCGGACCCAGCTTCCCGCCGGCGAGCGCGTCCTTGGCCCTGCGGTAGCCGGCGTCGAAACGGCGCTGGAAGCCGATCTGCAGGCGTCCCTTCGTCCGCTCGGCGTGCGCCACGATCTCCTTCGTCTCGGGGATGCCGATGGCGATCGGCTTCTCGCAGAAGACGGGCAGCCCCGCGTCCAAACAGCGTCGGAGCAGCGGGACGTGGGTGTTGGTCGGCGTGACGATCACCGCGGCGTCCACGCCCTCGAGGGCAGCATCGATCGTCGGCGCGGCCAGGGCGCCGATCTCGTTCGCGACCCCACGGGCGCGGTCGGCATCCGCGTCGTACACGCGCAGCTCGGTGACGTCCTTGAAGCCGCGGAGGGTCGCGGCATGCGCCGCACCGAGACGACCGACGCCAAGCAGACCTACACGCACCTTCCGAACCTCCGCTGATTTCGCACCCGTTGGCCGGACGTTAGCGTACGGTCATGCGACTCGCCGCCGCCCCGATCTCGTGGGGCGTTTGCGAAGTCCCCGGATGGGGCTTCCAGCTGGAGCGTGACCGTGTGCTCGCGGATGCCGCGCGCCTCGGACTGCGTGACATCGAGGCCGGGCCGCCGGGATTCCTCCCTTCCGCGGCGCCCGAGGCGCGCGAGGTCGTTTCCGGTCGTGGCATGCGTGTGATCGGCGGCTTCGTCACCGTCGTGCTGCATCGGCCCGAGCGCCTCGAAGCCGAGCTCGCGTCTCTCGACCGGCAGGCCGCCTGGCTCGCGGCCCTCGGCTCCGAGGTCCTGGTCCTCGCGGCGGCGAGCGGCCGCGACGGCTACGACGTTCCGGCCGAGCTCAGAGGCGAGGAGTGGACGGCGCTCCTCGCGGCGCTGCCTCGCGCCGTCGGGATCGCGCGGCGACATGGCCTGGCCACGGCCCTCCACCCGCACGTCGGTACGGCGATCGAGAGCCGCGCGTCGATCGACCGCATCCTGCGCGACAGCGGAGTGCCGCTCTGCCTCGACACCGGTCACATCTTCGTGGGCGGAGGCGATCCGGCCGCGATCGCGCGCGAGCATCCGTCCCGGGTCCGTCACGTCCACCTGAAGGACGCCGATGCGTCTCTCGCGGCCGCGGTGCGCGAGCGGCGCCTCGGATACGCGGAGGCGGTGGCGCGCGGCCTGTTCATGCCGCTTGGCCTGGGTGGCGCCGGCATCGCCGACGTGCTCGCGGCGCTCAGGTCGGCGGGATACGGCGGTTGGTCCGTGCTCGAGCAGGACATCGCCCTGCGCGAGGCGCCCACGGAAGCGAACGATCCGGCGCGTGATGTCACGCGCTCGCGGGACTTCGCCCTCGCCCATGGATAGCCACGAGGTGCTCACGATGGGCCGGGTGAGCGTCGACCTGTATCCGCAGCAGCTCGGGGTCCCGCTCGCCAAGGTCGCGACGTTCGCGAAGTCACTGGGCGGCAGCGCGACCAACGTCGCGGTGGCCGCATCGCGCCTCGGGCGGCGTGCCGGTGTGATCACGAAGGTCGGTGCCGACGGGTTCGGCGAGTACGTGCGCGAGGCGCTCGCCGGTTTCGGCGTCGACGCGCGGTTCGTGGGCACCGACGCGCGTCTGCGCACGCCGCTGGTGTTCTGCGAGATCTATCCGCCCGACCGGTTTCCGCTGCTCTTCTACCGCGAGCCGACGGCGCCCGACATGACCATCACCGTCGCCGAGCTGCCGAAGGACGACGTCCGGAACGCGGCCCTCTTCTGGACAACGGGGACGGGTCTGTCTGCGCAGCCCAGCCGTGACGCGACGCTGGTCGCCCTCGGTCTCGCGAAGGGCGTCCGCGTCCACGATCTCGATCACCGTCCGTCGTTGTGGGCCGCGGGCGAGGATCCACGGCGCTGGGCGCTCGAGGCAGCAAAGCGCGCGACGGTCATCATCGGGAACTCTGATGAGGTCGAGATGGCCACGGGCACGCGCGACCCGGCGGGCGCCGCCCGAGCGCTGCTCGCGGCCGGACCCGAGGTCGTCATCGTGAAGCAGGGGCTCGAGGGGGCGTCGGCGTTCACGCACGAGGGCGCCGTCCATGCGCCGGTCATCCCAGTCGAGGTCATCTGCGGCCTCGGCGCGGGTGACGCGTTCGGTGGCGCGATCGCGCACGGCATGCTCGCGAAGTGGGAGCTGGCGCGCACCCTGGCGTTCGCGAACGCCGCGGGCGCGATCGTCGCGTCGCGCCTCGCGTGCGCGGACGCGATGCCCACCGTCGGCGAGGTGGATGCGCTGCTCGGCAGGGCGAAGCGGTGAGCGGCACGACGCGTCTCACCATGGCGCAGGCGCTCATCCGCTTTCTCTCCGCGCAATACGTCGAGCGCGACGGCGTGGAAGAGCGGTTCTTCGCGGGCGTCTTCGGCATCTTCGGCCACGGCAATGTGGCCGGGATCGGTCAGGCGCTGCACCAGTACCGCGACCTCCTTCCGTACCACCTCGCGCGGAACGAGCAGGCGATGGTGCACATCGCGGCCGCGCATGCACGGATGCGCGATCGTCTCGGCACGTTCGCCTGTACGAGCTCCATCGGGCCGGGTGCCACGAACATGGTCACCGGTGCGGCGCTCGCGACGATCGATCGGCTGCCGGTGCTCCTGCTTCCGGGCGACGTCTTCGCATCGCGCCGGCCCGATCCGGTGCTCCAGCAGCTGGAGCAGCCATCGCGTGGCGACGTGAGCGTGAATGACGCGTTCATCCCGGTCTCGCGGTACTTCGACCGCATCACCCGTCCCGAGCAGATCGTTCCGGCGGCGCTCGCGGCGATGCGCGTCCTCACCAGCCAGGCCGACACCGGAGCGGTCACGCTGTCTCTTCCCCAGGACGTGCAGACGGAGGCGTTCGCGGTGCCCGACGAGTTCCTCCAAAGGCGCGTCTGGCACATCGGACGGCCGATCCCCGACGCCTCGTCGCTCGCTCGTCTCGTCGACCTGATCGCCGGGTCGCGCCGTCCGCTCATCGTCGCGGGCGGCGGCGTCATCTACTCGCGCGCCACGGAGGCGCTCCGGCGATTCGTCGAGCGCACCGGCGTGCCCGTGGGGGAGACGCAGGCCGGCAAGGGCGCGCTGCCGTGGGATCACCCGCAGTCGCTCGGCGCGATCGGCGTGACCGGCACGAGCGCGGCCAACGCCATCGCGTTGGGGGCCGACGTGATCATCGGCATCGGCACACGCTGGAGCGACTTCACGACCGGGTCACACGCGCTCTTCGCTCCCGGCGCGCGCTTCGCGAACGTGAACATCGCCGAGCTCGACGCGTCGAAGATGGGCGCGCTGCCAGTGGTCGGAGACGCGCGGGTCGTGCTCGAGGCGCTGGCCGCGGTCGACCACCGCGTCGACGACGCCTACCACGCGAGCGTGGGCAGGCTGAAGGCGGCGTGGGAGAAGGAGGTCGACGCTGCCTACGCGCGCCGGCATACGCCGCTCCCCGCGCAGAGCGAGGTCATCGGCGCGCTCAACGAGGCGCTCGGCGCTCGCGACGTCGTGATCTGCGCCGCTGGCTCGCTGCCCGGCGAGCTGCACCGGCTGTGGCGCGCGCGCGATCCGAAGCAGTACCACGTCGAGTACGGCTACTCCTGCATGGGGTACGAGATACCGGCGGGCATCGGTGTGAAGCTGGCCGCCCCCGACCGCGAAGTGTTCGTCATGGTGGGCGACGGCTCGTACCTGATGATGCCGAGCGAGATCGTGACCGCGGTCCAGGAAGGCACCAAGCTGGTCATCGTCCTCGTGGACAACTCGGGCTTCGCCTCGATCGGCGCTCTGTCCCGCTCGCTCGGGCTCGGCGGGTTTGGGACACGGTACGGCTACCGCACGAGCGGTTCGCTCCCATCCGACCAGGACACGGAGCCGGTCCGCCCGCTGCCGGTGGACCTCGGCGCGAACGCCGAGAGTCTGGGGGCGCGCGTGCTGCGCCCCGCGACGATCGACGAGCTGCGCGCCGCGCTGACCCACGCGAAGCACGCGACGGAGACGACCGTGGTCTACATCCGCGTGGACCGCTACGCGGGCGTCGAGGCCGGTGGCGCGTGGTGGGACGTCGCCACCCCTGAGGTCGCCGAGGATGCCGCGGTACGCGCGGCGCACGATCGTGACGCGCTCGAGCGGCGGCGGCAGCGCCGCCATCTGTGACCGGACTGCGGATCCCGAGCGAGCCGAAGCCGGACCACGAGCACCGGCTGCTCGACGTCACGCCCGAGCGCGCGGGCTGGAAGTTCGTTGGCTTCGAGGTCGTGAAGCTCGCGAGGCAGGAGCCGCTCGCGCGAGACACCGGCGACCGCGAGGCCTGCTTCGTGTGGCTCGGCGGCACCGGCGCGGTGATCGCGGGCCAGGAGCGCTGGGCGCGCGTGGGAAAGAGGAAGAACGTGTTCGATGGGCCGCCACAGGCGGTCTACGCGCCACCCGGCACTTCCGTGCGCATTACCGCCGGACCTCGTGGGGCGGAGATCGCGATCGGCTGGGCGCCTGCGACGCGCGGGTCCGCGCCCGCGCGGCTGCTCGCCGATGCGACGGTCGAGCAGCGCGGCGAGGGCGCCGCCGAGCGGACCATCCACCAGATCCTCATGGAGGATCGGGAAGCCCAGCGCCTGCTCGTGACGGAGGTCCTGACACCGGCGGGCCACTGGTCGAGCTACCCACCGCACAAGCACGACGTCGACGACCCGCCGAACGAGACCGCCCTCGAAGAGATCTATTACTTCCGCATGAAGGACCCGCGTGGCTTCGCACTGCAACGCCTGTACACCGCCGATCGATCGCTCGATGAAAACCTGGCCGTGCGTGATGGCGACCTCGTCCTCGTGCCGCGCGGCTACCACACCGTCTCGGCCGCGCCGGGCTACGACGCGTACTACCTGAACGTGATGGCCGGCCCGCGCCGCGAGTGGAAGATCACGTTCGATCCGGATCACGAGCGCATGCGCTGGTGACGCGCATCGAAGCCGTGCTGTTCGACTGGGGCGACACGCTCTTCGAAAGTCCTCACGCGCCGACGGTGATCCTCGAGCACGCTCGCGCTCAGAACATACCGATGACGCGCGATACGGCCGACCAGATGTGGCGAGAGCTCTGGGACGCGGGCAAGACGGCCGAGGAGCACGCCAAGGGCCGCGATCTGTCCAGCGAGGCGCACCGGCGGGTGTGGACGGATCTCTTCTCCCGCGCGAACCCTCAGCTGCCCGGCATCGACCGGGCGCTGTACGAGCAGGTCATGGACGCCTCCACGTGGACGCCGTACCCGGATACCGAGGCGACGCTGCGCGCGCTGCACGATCGCCGAGTGCCCATCGGGATCATCAGCAACCATTCGTTCGAGCTGCGGGATTTCTTCAAGCGCCATCGGCTCGATCGCTACATCGACAGCTACACGCTCTCGTACCAGGTCGGCGCGGCGAAGCCGTCGCCGCGCATCTTCGAGGAGGCGCGCCGCAAGCTCGCCGTCCCGCCCGCGAACGTCCTCATGGTCGGGGACGATGCGGTGAGCGACGGCGGCGCCAGCGCGGTCGGGCTTCAGGTGTATCTCCTCCCTCCATACGAGCACGGTGGCCCGCGCGGGCTGGAACGGATCGTGCAGATCGTGGACGCCTCCCGTGCATGAGTGACGCCCGCGTCGAGGTCGGCGGGCGGGACGTGCTCGCCATCGCGAAGACGGTGGCCGCGAACGAGTTCCCGGTGGAGCGCCCGTCCGTGATCGGCGTGGACCGCGAGTCGGGCAACCTCGTTCGTCTCTCGCCGTTCCCGTGGAAGGGCAACGACACCGACCCGCCGATCGCGAAGTGGGGCTGGCTCCATGTGAACACGACTCCGGACCAGCGCGACCCTCGCCCGGAGACGGTGGGCGTCGAGGGCGAGGTGATGATGACGGCGTACCTCGACGCGAAGGACGCCTGGCGCCTGCGGTGGCCGTTCGTGCGACCGCACCTGCGCGGGTCGCTCGAGTCACTACAGGAGCTCGCGCGGGAGCGCGTCGCGACCGCCGGATTCATCAGGCCCGCGAGTGGCGACGTGGTACAGCTGCCGCTGCGTTACCGCTTCCGTTGCGACAGCGACGTCTGCGACACCACGCACGAGCTGCCGATCCTCGACTGGGAGATCCACGAGATGGCCCGACTGTCGCGCGAGCGCTACGGCCAGCAGTGGGCCACGCGGTTCCGCGCGACCTGGGGCCAGGGCCTGTTCGAGCGCTACGACGTGCACCTCTTGCTGTCGTCGTACGCGCAATCACCCTCGAAGTTCTACGTCGCCGGGCTCTTCCACCCGCCGCGCGAGGCCGAGGACGCGCACGAGCATCTCCATCACGCGGAGCACCGCGAGCACCTCCGCGGGACGCCGACTACGCCCTAACCGGCTCCGTCACGCCGAGCGTCCCCAGCGACGCGCGGGCATTGCGCTCGGCGCGCTCCGCGAACGCGCGCTGCGCCGCGGCCACGTTCTCCGGACGTCCAGCCCAGACCTTGAGAGGCGCGAGCACGAGCGCGCGGCTGAACGAGAACGTCAGCCGCCACGGCGCCGGCCCCAGCTTGTTCATCGCGTCGAGGCGCGTGGTCGCGTCCTCGTCCGACTGACCGCCCGACAGGAATGCCACTCCGGGGACGGTGCTCGGCACCGCGTGCTTCAGGGTGCGCACAGTCTTGAGCGCGACCTCAGCGGGCGAAGCCAGCTTCGTCGCGCTCGCGCCGGGCACGACCATGTTCGGCTTCAGCACGGTGGCCTCGAGCGCGACACGCGCGGCGACAAGCTCCTGGTACAGACGGGTGAGGTAGATCTCCGACACCTCGGCGCAGCGGTCGATGTGGTGATCGCCGTCCATGAGCACTTCGGGCTCGACGATGGGAACGAGCCCGGCATCCTGTGCGATCGCCGCGTAGCGCGCGAGCGCGTGCGCGTTGGCGTCGATCGCCTGCATCGACGGGAGGCTGCCGCTGATCGAGACGATCGCGCGCCATTTCGCGAACCGTGCGCCGAGCGCGCGGTACTCGCGCAGGCGCTCGCCGAGACCATCCAGTCCCTCGGTCACGACCTCGCCGGGAAAGAATGGCAACGGCTTGGTCCCGATGTCGGCCTTGATCCCGGGGATCGAGCCCGCCTGCTCGATGAGGGTGACGAGCGGCGTGCCGTCGGCGGCGCGCTGACGGATCGTCTCGTCGTAGAGGATCACGCCCGAGATGTACCTCGACATCGGCTCCGTCGCGCGGAAGAGCAGCTCGCGGTAGTCGCGGCGGCTGTCCGGAGTGGATGCGACACCGATCAGGCCGAGTCGCTGCTCCATGGTGCGCGGTGATTCGTCGGCCGCGAGAATGCCGCGACCCGGCGCGACCATCGCGCTGGCGATGGCGGCCAGGTCGGCGATGGACATCAGACCTTTCCGACGAGCAGCTTGGGCACGTCGTGTCGGTCGAGTCCGATCTCTGAGATCTTGCCCTTGTAGCCGTGCGGGAAGATGCGGAGCAGCAGGAACGTCCCGGTGAGCTCGTCATCGACTCGCTCGACGACGAGCGACGGTCCCCACCGCGAGTCGTAGGCCTCGGCGACCGTTGGCTTGGTGACGCCCAGCTCGAATCCTTCCTTATCCCACTGCAGGACCGCGTAGCCACGCACGATGCGCTCCTCGTCACCGCCCTCGTCCGGCCGCCAGCGATGCGGCTCGGGATGCTCGCGCTGACACACGGCGGGTGAGGCTGAATGCATCGTGACCCACTTGTAGACGTCCGCGTCCTTGCTCTGGGCCCCCTGCGGATACGCCTCACGGTGTTTCTGCTCGCCAACGGTGCACAGGTAATAGAAGAGCATCGAGGCGCAGTATATGGACGTGAGACCGTCGACGACCCTAGTGATGGGGCTGCGCACGCGCGTGCTGATCAGTCCCGCTCGCTCGCTCGACGCGCAAGACTCGCGCGGCCGGGAAGGCTCGCATGGCACACCGGTCGTCTTGATCCACGGTGTCGGAGGTTGGGCGGAAAACTGGCGCGAGGTCATGGCGCCCATCGCGGCGAGCGGACGTGACGCGATCGCCGTCGATCTTCCCGGGTTCGGCGAGAGCGAGGCGCCGGGTCGCGTGCGCCACTTCGGGCCAGAAGACGCGTACTACCCGCGCTTTGTGCTCTCGTTGATGGACGCGCTGGACCTGCCCGCGGCGCACCTGGTCGGTTCCTCGATGGGTGGCGCGGTGGCGTACATGGCCGCCGTGAGCGCGCCCGACCGCGTGCCATCGTTGACGCTCGCCGCAAGCGGTGGTCTGGGCAGGGACATCGCGCCGTTCCTGCGTCTGGCGACGCTACCGGGGATGATCGCGCTCGCGAGGCTCCTCGGCCGGCCGCGGCACGGACGCGAGGTGCTGCGCACCTGCTTCTTCGACGCCTCGCGCATTCCGGACACGCTGTACGAGGAGTCGGAGCGCTACGGATTCGACTCGTATCCCGAGTTCGTGCGCGCGCTCCGATCGGGCGTCACCATCCGCGGCGTTCGCAGCAAGCTGCACTCGCACTGGGTCGGACTTGCGCCGCGCTACACGGCGCCGGTGCTGGTCGTCTGGGGCCGCGAGGACGCCGTGCTGCCGGTCCAGCACGCTCGGCGTGCGAAAGAGGTATTCCCACAGGCGGAAGTCCAGGTGATCGAGCGCTGCGGCCACCTGCCGATGATCGAGAGGACGGAGGAGTTCCTCGCGGTCACGCTGCCGTTCCTCGATCGCGCCGAGGCCATGAGCCAGATCGGCCCCCAGGTGGCACCATTGACCGCGAACGCATGAAGACGGGCGAACGACCCGCGGCCGCCATAACCACGCCTCGCGCAAAGATCACCCTCACCCGAGAGCAGGTCATCGCCGACTATCGGCTTGCCGTGCGCAGCCGCGCCGCGAGCGAGCTCGGCCGCCGCGAGGTGCTGATCGGGCGGGCGCCGTTCGGCATCTTCGGCGACGGCAAGGAGATCGCGAATCTGGGCATGGCCCACGCCTTCCGGCCGGGGGACTGGCGCAGCGGCTACTACCGCGATCAGACGTTCATGCTCGCGGTGGGACTCGCGACGCTCGAGCAGTACTTCGCCCAGCTCTACGCGGACGCCGACGTGACGCGCGAGCCGTTCTCCGCCGGCCGCCAGATGTCCAACCACTTCGCCACACGTACGGTCGACGAACAGGGACGCTGGCGTGACCTGCTCCTCGGCGGACAGACGGCGTCCGACCTGTCGCCGGTGGGCGCGCAGATGCCGCGCTCCGTCGGGCTGGCGTGGGCGTCGAAGCTCTACCGTGCCAATCCGGCATTGCAAGATGTCGCTCGCGGCTTTTCGCGGAACGGCGACGAGGTCTGCTTCTGCACCATCGGCAACGCCGGGACGAGCGAGGGCCTCTTCTGGGAGTCCGTGAACGCGGCCGGCGTGCTCCAGGTGCCGCTCGTCATCGGCGTGTGGGATGACGGCTACGGCATCTCGGTGCCGAACGAGCTCCAGACGACGAAGAGCTCGATCTCAGCGGCACTCTCCGGCATGCAACGCGATGGGGGATCCGGATACGAGATCCGCGTGGCGAAGGGCTGGGACTACCTCGGTCTCATCGATACGTTCGCGGAGGTCACCGAGATCGCGCGTCGCGAGCACGTTCCCGCGCTCGTGCACGTGATCGAGGTCACCCAGCCGCAGGGACACTCCACCAGCGGCAGCCACGAGCGCTACAAGCCGGCCGAGCGACTGCGTTTCGAGATCGAAGGCGATCCGATCAAGCGGATGCGCGAGTGGATGATCGGCGAGGAGATCGCCGACGCCGCGACGTTGGACGAATACGAGCGCCGTGACCGCGCCGAGGTCGAGGCGATCCGCGAGCGGGCCTACGAGACTTTCCTGGAGCCGATCCGGCGGGAGCGGGACACCGCGCTCAGGCTCATCGTCGCGGCCGCCGACGGGGCCGGCATCGACCCTGATCCGCCGGTGGCGGAGCTCCGAGAGGCGGAAGATCCGAACCGCAAGCTCGTCGACCGGGCGGTCTTCCGAACGCTCGTCGAGCTGCGCCTGCACAACGGTCCCGCGCGCGACGCGCTCGCGGACTTCGCGCGCGCCTACCGGCAGGAGAACGTCGCGCGCTACACATCACACCTGCTGAGCGACTCCGACAGCTCGCCGCTCAAGATCACGGTGGTCCCCGCGCGGTACGCACCCGACGCCGGAACGGTCGACGGTCGCGTCGTGCTGCTCCGCTGCTTCGACGCGCACCTGGCGCGGGATCCGCGCATCGTCGTGTTGGGCGAGGACGTCGGCGTGCTCGGCGACGTGAACCTCGTGTACGAGGGTCTGCAGGCGAAGTACGGGAAGGAGCGCGTCGTCGACACGGGTATCCGCGAGGCGACGATCCTGGGACAGGGGATCGGCGCCGCGATGCGCGGCCTGCGCCCGATCGTCGACATCCAGTACGTCGACTACCTGCTCTACGCGCTGCAGATGGCCTCCGACGAGCTCGCGACGATGCGTTTCCGCACCGCCGGCGGGCAGATCGCGCCGGTGATCATCCGCACCAAGGGCCACCGGCTGCAGGGCATCTGGCATACGGGATCGCCGATGCAGATGATCCTCGGCACGCTGCGCGGCATGCACGTCGCGGTTCCGCGCGACATGACGCAGGCGGCGGGCTTCTACAACACGCTGCTGCGCGGCGACGACCCCGCGCTGGTGATCGAGGTGCTCTCCGGCTACCGCCTGAAGGAGCGCGTCCCGGCGAACGTCGGCGAGTTCACACTGCCGCTCGGCGTGCCCGAGACGATCCGAAGCGGGCGCGATCTCACGCTCGTCACCTACGGCGCGCTCTGCCGCATCGCGATGGAGGCCGCGCACGAGCTTGCGGGGGTCGGCATCGAGGTGGAGATCCTCGACGTCCGGACGCTCCTGCCGTTCGACACGGGCGAGCTGATCGCGAAGAGCGTCGCGCGGACCGGCGCGCTGCTCGTGGTGGACGAGGATCTCCCCGGCGGGGCGTCCGCATACATCCTGCAGCAGGTCCTCGACGCGCAGCGCGCGATCGATCACCTCGAGGTGCCGGCGCACGCTCTGTCCGCCGTGGCATCCCGCACGCCGGTGGGCACGGATGCCGATCACTTCACGAAGCCCGACCGCGAGGACGTCTTCGCCGCCGCGTACGCGATCGCGCGCGAGCGCGACCCGGCATCCTACCCGCCGCTCTTCGGCGCCGACGTATGACCGAGAAGTCGAACGTGCAGGCCGTGCACGACACGCTGCTGGCCGAGTTCCGCCGCGACGAGCGCTACATCCTGCTCGGCGAGGATGTCGGCGTCCGCGGCGGCGTCTTTCGCGTGTCCGATGGTTTCATCGAGGAGTTCGGGAGGCACCGCATCATCGACACGCCGGTCGCGGAATCGGCCATCGTGGGCGTCGCCATCGGCGCCGCGCTCGGCGGGCTGCTGCCGGTCGCCGAGATGCAGTTCGCCGACTTCAGCGCGCCGGCGTTCGAGCAGATCGTCGACGAGGCCGCGCGGATCCGCTACCGCTCGAACGGCGGCTACGGCGTCCCGATGGTCATCCGCATGCCGTGGGGCGGCGGCGTCCACGGCGCGCTCTACCACTCGCAATCGGTCGAGGCTTTTTACGCCCACGTGCCCGGTCTCAAGGTGGTCGTGCCGAGCACGCCGCGCGACATCACCGGGATGCTGCGAAGCGCGCTCCGTGACCCTGACCCGGTCATCTTCCTGGAGCACAAGGCGACGTATCGCGCGGTGAAGGGCGAGGTGCCCGACGACCCGGACTTTGTGATCCCGCTCGGCCCGGCCGAGGTGAAGCGCGAGGGGACGGACATCACGGTCTTCGCGTACGGCCTGATGCTCCATCACTCGCTGCGGGCGGCTGAGGAGCTGGCGAAGGAAGGCGTGTCCGTGGGCGTCGTCGACGTGCGCAGCCTGCGGCCCCTGGACGCAGGCACGATCCTTCGGGAAGCGCGCAGGACCGGCAAGTGTTTGGTCGTTTATGAGGACAACCGGATGTTCGGCGCCGGGGCCGAGATCGCCGCGATGATCGCCGAGGAGGCCTTTGACGCCCTGGACGCGCCGGTCATGCGGATCGGCGGGCCGGAGGTGCCCGCGATGCCGTACAACAAACCACAGGAGGACTGGTTCATGCCAGACCCGTCCAAGATCGCGGCGAAGATGCGCGAGCTCGCGGCGTATTAGTAGAGGTGAGCATGTTCGAGCTGAAGATGCCGAAGCTCGGTGAGTCGGTCACCGAGGGAACGATCGGGAAGTGGCTGAAGAAGCCTGGCGAGAGGGTAAACAAGTACGACCTCCTCGTCGAGGTGCAGACGGACAAGGTGAATACGGAGATCCCGTCACCGGTGTCCGGCACGCTCCGCGAAGTGAAGGTCGAGGAGGGGCAGACGGTTCCGATCGGGACGTTGCTTGCCATCTTCGACACCGCCGAGGCCGAGGCGGCCGTGGCATCGCCCGCATCCGGCGGCGCCGCCCAGGCGACCGCGAGCGCCACGAGCGCATCACCGGCAACGGCGCCGGCGCGACCGGCGCCGGCTCCGGCCTACGCGTCCGCGGCAGCGCCATCGCGCCCATCAGGCGGCAACGGCGAAGCTGCCGCTCGTCCGGATCTCTCGGACATCCGAGCGACCCCCGCCGTGCGCAGGCTCGCGTCGGAGAACGGTGTCGACATCTCACAGCTCGAGGGCACCGGGCTCGGCGGCCGCGTCTCCAAGAAGGACGTCGAGGACTTCATCGCGCAGGCGCAGGCGCAGCCCGCCGCGCAGGCGCGTCCGCAGGCCACGGTCCAGCAGCAGCAGGCGTCCCAGGTGGTCCCCGCGCAGCAACAGACGCAGACCGCGCGAACCGCGCCCGTGCCAAGCCTGGCGGGGGACACGCTCGTGCCGCTGACGCAGATGCGCCGCGCGATCGCGAACAACATGGTCCAGGCATGGAGCGCGCCGCACGCGCACGCGGTGATGCCGGTCGACATGACCGAGCTCATGAAGTACCGCGAGAAGGTCCGCCACGAGTTCATGGCGCGGGAGGGCTTCGACCTGTCGCCCGCCGCGTTCATCGCGAAGGCGGTCATCGAAGCGGTCCGCTCCGTACCGCAGGTGAACACGAGCTGGACCGATCAGGGCCTCATCATCCACCGGGAGATCAACCTCGGCTACGCGGTGGCGCTGGGCGAGGACGGGCTCATCGTCCCCGTGATCAAGGATGCCGACGGCAAGAGTCTGGCGGGTCTCATGCGCGCGATCCGCGACCTCGTCGACCGCGCAAAGGCGCGACGCCTCACGCTCGACGATCTCACCGGCGGGACCTTCACCCTGAATAACACCGGGCCGCTCGGCACGATCGTGTCGAGCCCGATCGTCCCGCCGGGCCAGGCCGCGATCATGTCGTCAGAGTCGATCCGCAAGGCGCTCACGGTGACCGAGGACGATTCCATCGCGATCCGCCAGATCATGAACATCGTCATCGGGTTCGACCACCGCGTCGTCGATGGGTCCACGGCGGCGCGGTTCCTCGCGGCGGTGCGCGACTGGCTGCAGGACGTCGGCCCGTCCGTCACGGTGTACTAGATGGCCGAGCTCGCTCCGATCGTGTTCGAGATCCCCGGCGAGGTCGAGCGACCGCGCTCGCGCGGCCGCGGAGCCGCGAACGAGAGCGTGCCGATCGACCGCGCGCGTCCCGACTGGCTGAAGGTGCGGCTTCCGACCGGGCCGACCTACGAGAACCTCCGGCGGCTCATGCGCAGCAAGGAGCTGCACACGGTCTGCGAAGAGGCGCATTGCCCGAACATGGCCGAGTGCTGGGGAGCGGGCACCGCGACGTTCATGATCCTCGGCGATACCTGCACGCGGTCGTGCGGATTCTGCGCGGTGAAGACCGGGAGGCCGGGCATAGTCGACGCCGACGAGCCCGCGCGCGTCGGTGAGGCTGTCGCGAGGATGGCCCTCGGCCACGCGGTGGTGACGAGCGTGAACCGGGACGAGCTTCCCGACGGTGGCGCGGCGATCTTCGCGGAGACGATCCGCGAGATCCGCCGGCAGTCACCGGGCACGACCGTCGAGGTGCTCATCCCGGACTTCTTGGGCGCGGCCGCGGCGCTCGACGCCGTGCTCGACGCGATGCCCGACGTGCTGAGCCACAACGTCGAGACCGTTCCCAGGCTGTACCGCCGCGTCCGGCCGCAGGCGCGCTACGAACGATCGCTCGGAGTCCTGCGCCGCATCAGCGACCGCACCGGAGAGATCGTTTGCAAGACCGGCATCATGGTCGGCCTCGGCGAATCGCGGGACGAGGTGCTCGCCACGATGCGCGACATAGCCGCTCAGGGCACGGACGTGCTGACGATCGGCCAGTACCTGCGCCCTTCGTCAATGCACCTGCCGATCGAGCGGTACTGGACGCCCGATGAGTTCCACGAGCTGCGAGATCAGGGGATGACCATGGGCTTCCGTCACGTCGAGTCGGGGCCGCTCGTGCGCTCGTCCTATCACGCGGAGCGCCACGTCCTGTTCAACGCTGGGGCGGGGCGAGAGGCCCCGGTGCCGCGAAGCGGCCCCGTTCCACCGGGATGACGTCCGCCTCCCCTTCCAACCCATCCAACCCATCCAACCCATTGACGTCGGCACTCCCGGTCGTCGCGTCGCGGCTCGGTCGCGTCGGCTACCTCGATGGCTGGCGTCTGCAGGAGACGATCGCCACGCGCCTGCGTTCCGGCGCATACAGCGAGCCGGAGCGGATCCTGTTCCTCGAGCACGACCCCGTCTACACGATCGGGCGCAGCGGCTCTGTCGATCATCTGCTGATCGGGCTCGACGAGGCGCGAGCCCTCGGCACCGCGGTCTATCAGGTCGATCGCGGCGGCGACATCACGTATCACGGCCCCGGTCAGCTCGTGGGCTATCCGGTCCTGCGCCTGGGCGATCGGCCGGATCTGGTGCGTTACGTCCGCGGTCTCGAGGAGGCCCTCATCGAGGTGCTGGGCTCGTACGGCATCGGCGCGCGCGCCGAGCGCGGGAAGACCGGAGTCTGGGTCGATCTTCCGGACCGCCGGCCGGCGAAGATCGCCGCGATCGGCGTTCGGGTGTCCCGCGGCGTCAGCACACACGGCTTCGCACTCAACGTGTCCACCGATCTCGCCGCGTTCACCCGGATGGTGCCGTGTGGCTTCATCCACGAGGTCGCGTCGCTCGAACGCCTCGGCGTGGCCGCTGACGTGACCGCGGTCGCCGGTCGCGTCGCCGACGCACTCGCCCGCCGCCTCGGGCGCGAGCTCGTCTGGGGCGGCGTGCCTCCCGTTCAGGAATCCGAGATCCCGGCCGACGCTCCCGTCCGCGGTGCTGTCGACCTCACACGTCGGATCGCCGCCGCCTAGCCGCGGATCACGCGACACGGTGGTCGCCGCGTGGGCGAGTACTACCGCCCGGTACCACCGGGACGGCGAACGCGACCGATCTGCTATGGAGCGTCGAGCACCTGGGCGGCTAGCGTTCGGTCAAGGTGGGTATGGCGTTCCTCGGGGATCTCGCACGGCAGCGCTCGCTTGCGTCAGCGGCGTTCCTCTTCCTGTTGCTCGTGGATGAGATCGAAGGACTCGTCTTCCTCGCCATCGGCGTTCTGCTTGGGCGCATCGACCTCTTCGTCGCGGTCCAGGACGTCCTCTTCCCGGCGGCTCTGTTCGTCGCCGGCGCCGTCGCGCTCACGCGCAGCTGGCGCCCGAGCCGTGAGGTACAGCCGCTCGTTCCGGTCGAGATGGTCGAGCTCTCCACGCTGACGGAGCGTATCGGGGCACCGCTCCCCGCCGCCCTGTCGGCGGCCTCGCGCGCGCCTACTTCCCCTTACGGGCGATAGCGCGCACGAACGTCTCGACGGGGATCGCGCTGAGGGTCTCGATCGAGACCGTTCCTCTCGCGCCGAGCGCAACGCTGATCCGTGCGATCGTCTCGATGTCCTTCGCCTCGACGATGTTCACGAAGTCGTAGCGGCCGAGCGTCGCATACTGCGCGACCACGCGAGCGCCAAGTGCCTCGATCTCCTTGTTGACCTCTTTGATGCGCCGCGGGCTTGACTGGATCGTCTTGATCCCTGCCGCGCTGACCTTGGTGAGGAGCACGTAGGTCGCCATCGATGCCTCCCTGGCCGATACTCGGTCGAGAGCATATGACGACCTTCACGCGCGCCCAGGCCGAAGCGCTGCTGCCGCAGGTTCGACCGCTGCTCGAGGATCTGCAGCGCCGCATCGCGGCGTACCGGCGCCGGCCGACCGACCCGGTGGCGCGCGAGATAGAGGCGATCGTGCGCGAGATCGTCGCGCTGGGGGTCGAGGTGAAGGACGCGGATCGCGGGCTCGTCGATTTCCGCGCGATGCGCCGCGGACAGCAGATCTACCTCTGCTGGAAGCTCGGTGAGGGCGAGCGCATCGCCTTCTGGCACGACCTCGAGAGCGGCTTCGCCGGACGGAAGATCATCGAGGACTGACGCGCCTGTCGCGCACGAACGTGCGACGCGCTGTCGCATGAACGTGTGACGGCGAGTGGTTCACAAAGCGGGTCGCACGTGGTCTCGTTTCGTCGTGGATCGTTGCGAGCTGGCGTGGGCCGCCGGATTGTTCGACGGGGAGGGCTGGGCAGCGCGCGTCCGTAATGGTGTGCGGAACACGCGTCGTCCAGCTGCCCGGATCAATCAGGCCGGCGACGGCGCAGTGCCCCAAGTCCTGGTGCGCCTTCGGAGAGCGCTTGGTGGATCAGGGACGATCGGGGGTCCGGATCGCATCGCGGGACGGCGCGACCTCTACCGCTGGGAAGTTTCCAGCGGGTCGGACGTCGAAACCCTGCTCGATCTGCTCGCCCCGTGGGTCGGTCAGGTGAAGCTGCTACAGCTCGCAGAAGCGGCGCGACGAACACCGCCCGTCGTCACCGTGCCTGACGGTGACGACAAATGGTGTGCGTGGGCGGCGGGTCTGTACGACGGTGAAGGCTGCAGCGCGCTGCTGCATCATCGGACGCACGCCGGATACATGACTCCCGAGCTGAGCGTTACCCAGTCGTCGGGCGTTGGCACACCCGAGGTCTTGCGGCGATTCGCGTCCATCGTCCACGCGGGCGACATCTCCGGACCATACGTCCAACGCATCGGCGCAGGGGATGTCTATCGATGGAAAGTGTCGGCGCGTGCTGATGCCGAACGAGTGATCGGGCTCTTGTGGCCGTTTCTCGGGTCCGTCAAACGCATTCAGGCGCAGCACTGTTGGATACGCTCGCGACGCAGTCGGTCCTCCCGCGCGGCAACCCGGCTTGGGGCCGGGACAAGACACACTGCGTTCATGGCCGCGAGTATGCGTCGGCGCGACTGCGTCGATACGTGTCGCGAGGCGTGCGGGTGCCGCGTCGAGAGAATCAACTCTGTTTGGTCTGTCTGCGGGAGTACGCGCGCCGGCAGCGCGAGAAAAGAGATCGACGGCCGATGACGACCGCCGATCTCTGTCAGAGCCCGCGTACGCCTACTTGTTGAAGTAGCTCTTGTTGATCTCGATGTAGTTCTTCCACTTATCGGGGACCGCATCTTCAGGGAAGATCGCGCTCACCGGGCACACCGATTCGCATGCGCCGCAGTCGATGCACTCATCCGGATGGATGTAGTACATGTTGTCCGCGTCGGTCGTATAGATACAGTCCACGGGACACACATCCACGCACGATGCGTCCTTCACACCCACGCATGGCTCGGTGATCACGTAGGCCATCGAGTCACATCCTCCTAGTAGCGCGGCGCCCGGGTCCCCGAAGGTTATCATCGCGAACGCCGATGAGCGAAACCGCCGAGTTCCCTTTGCCCTACGACGCGTCCGAGAAGGAACGGGAGACCGCCAAGACCGAGATCGGCAAATACACCGAGCTCGTCGCCGAGGCGGACCGTTCGATCAAGTTCGTGGGCGAGACGATCGGCCAGACCGGGCCGGTCTGGCATCTCCAGTACACGCGCCTGTATCGCATTCCGAACGGCTACCTCGTCGCGGCGCGCGACCTCCACGAAGGCGTCAAGGTGGCATTCGCACAGACGCCCGAGGCCCTGGCCGAGTCGTTCGACAATCCGGTCGTCCGCGAGTTCATCGAGGACGAGCTCCGGTTCCGGAAGATCATCGGATCGAAGCACGGCGCCGAGTAGCCGCGACCGGAAGGCGGCCCGACCGCCGAAGCGCGTCCCCGGCGGGGAGATCCTCGAGCCGGTCCGGGCTCGCTGCGACCAGCCACCGCCGCCCGAGCTCATCGAGGGCATCGCGCAGTTCAACAACGGCGAGTTCTTCGAGCAGCACGAGACCCTCGAGCTCCTCTGGCGAGACACCCGGACGCCGGACCGCGGCCTGTATCACGGCATCCTCCAGATCGGCGTCGGCTTCCACCACTGGCGCCAGGGAAACTTTCACGGCGCGAGCGTGCTGCTGGACGAAGGCATCGCGCGGCTCCGCCCGTTCGCGCCGTCGTGCCAGACCGTCGACGTCGCCGCGCTGGTGGCCGACGCTGCCGCGGCTCGCGCGCGGCTGGCCGAGCTCGGCGCCGAGCGGATGAGCACCGCCGACGTCGCCGGTATCGCGCCCCGGATACGCTTCGCCCCTTGAGTGACCTCGCGCGACGATGGGCCAAGCGCCTCGGGCCCGTCGGTGCATGGAGCTTCGACGTGGAACGCCTCGCGGCGGCCGACGCGCGCGCGTACGCGCGCGATCTCGAGATGCTCGGGGTGCCCGCCCTCTGGATCCCCGAGTCGCTCGGCAGCAAGGAGGTCTTCGCCCACTCGGCGATCCTCCTTACCGCGACGAAGACGCTCGTCATCGCGACAGGCATCGCGAACATCTGGGCGCGCGACCCGGTCGCGATGGCCAACGGCCAGCGCGCGCTATGCGACGCGTTCCCGGACCGCTTCCTCCTCGGCGTGGGTGTCAGCCACGCGCCGATCCTCAAGGTGCGCAACCGGGCCGTGACCTACGAGCGCCCGCTCGAGCACATGCGCGAGTACCTCGACGCGATGGACAAGGCGCCGTACACCGGAAAGCAGGTCGACACCGCGCGCGTCGTCGCCGCGCTCGGACCGAAGATGCTGCGACTCTCAGCTGAGCATGCGATCGGCGCGCATCCGTACTTCGTCCCGGTGGAGCACACCACGCTCGCGCGCAAAGAGCTCGGCGCGGGTCCGCTCCTCGCGGTGGAGCAGGCCGCCGTTCTCTCGAGCGACCCGACGGTCGCGCGTGCGACGGCGCGCCGGCACATGAAGCGCTACCTCGAGCTCGACAACTACGCGAACAACCTGCGCCGCCTCGGCTGGGGCGACGCCGATATCACCGATGGCGGAAGCGACGCGCTCGTCGACGCGATCGTCGTGTGGGGTGACGCTTCCACGATCCGCCGGCGCGTCGACGATCACCTCGGTCGAGGCGCGGACCACGTCTGCATCCAGGTGATCCGCGTCGATATCAACGCGCCGGTCGAGCAGGAATGGCGCGCGCTTGCGCCGGCGGTTCTGGGCGCTGGCTAGGTCTTCGTCCGTCCGCCGTTCGCCTTGAGCGCCGGCGCGGGCGGCGGCACCGGAAGATCGACCGGTTCGAAGAAGTCCGGCTGATCCCAGCCAAGCACTGAGTAGGGCGGGAGATTGATCGCCTCGACGCCGTTCAGCTCCGGAATGTCGTTCCGCAACGCACGCTCGATCCCGCCCTTCAGCTGCAGCGAGACGACGAGCCGGCTTGGGCGGGGACGCGTGAGCCACACCTTGACCCGCGCGATGCCATCCTCCACGTCGACGAGCTCGACGCGACCGCCACTCCGCTCGAGATACGGGCGCATCGCATCGATCCGTTCCGCGACGCGCTGCTTGAGATCGGCCATCGCGGCTAGGATAGCCAGCGCATGTGCTACCCGCCCGGCGCGCGACCGCCGGATCTTCCGCGTGACCTGCGGGCGATCTCGGGCGGTGCGGGCGGAGAGGACGTCGTCCTCAAGAGCGCGGATGGAACTACGTTCCGGACGTACCTGGCGAAGGCGCGCGCCCCGGATATCGGAGTCGTCATCGCTCCTGACATCCGCGGCCTGCACCAGTTCTACGAGGAGCTGGCCGAGCGATTCGCCGATGCCGGCGTGAATGCCATCACGTTCGACTACTTCGGTCGCACCGGCGGCCTCGACAAGCGCGGCGACGACTTCCCCTACCGCGATCACGTCCCGCTGACGAAACCAGCGACGATCCAGGCCGACATCACCGCCTCGATCGCGCACCTCCGGAGCGCGACCGGAGCGAAACGGATCTTCGTGCTGGGCTTTTGCATGGGCGGCCGCGTCGCGTTCAACGCGTCCGCGGACCAGAAGGGCCTTGCCGGTGTGGTCGGTTTCTACGGTCGCCTGAGTGCGCGACCGGGAGAGGAGGGCAACGCGCCCGCGGATCGCGCGAAGACGATGACCGCGCCGGTGCTCGGGCTCATGGGCGGCGCCGACCCCGGCATCCCCGAGACGGAGGTCCGCGCGTTCGAACGCGCCCTCAGGGATGCCAAGGTCAAGAATCACTTCGAGGTCTACCCGGGCGCGCCGCACTCCTTCTTCGACCGCACGTTCAATGAGCACAAGGACGCGTGCGACGACGCCTGGCGGCGCGCGGTCGCCTTCATGCGGACCGGGGACCCGGCGACTCGCTGATGCGCGGCTTTCTGTGGCTGGCGATCGGCTCCGCGATCTTCATCGGCATCACGTTCTTCGAACAGTTCCCGATCATCGGATGGGTCGGCGGGTTCGCGTCGATCGCCGTCTGGATATGGCTGACCCGGCGGTTGCTCAGCGACAGCGAATTCGACGTGATCCGAAGCGGCATCGGGACCGTTTGGTCCGCGATGATCGGGGCGGTCACGGGTTTCGTCGGCGCGTTCAGTGCCTGGCTCGCCCAGACCGGCAGCCTCTTCGGCTTCACCACGCCGCCCGGCGATCGGTTCGGCGCGGCATTCGGATTCGTCGGCGCATCGCTTGGCATCCTGTACTGGCCGATCGTCGGCGCGATCGTGTGCGCGGTCACCGCCATCGCGATCACGAGCCGCCGCGTTGGCGCCGTGCGCCGCCCCTCGGATGGTGCGCTCGAGGATGGGCGGTCCGATGTTTGAGGCCACGCGCCTCGACCGTTAGGCGACTCGCCTGCGCTTGTGCGACACGTAGTCGACCAACACGTACTCGCCCAGCCGCTCGGGCTCGACGTAGAACGCACGGCCGGTGTTGATCTTCGACATCTGATTGACGAAATCGACGAGGTAGTGACCGCGCGCGAGCATGAAGGTGTTGATCGTGATCTGCTCGCGCGTGCAGCGGACGACCTCGCGCAGTGTCTCCTGGAAGGTCCGGGGCGTCGGCGGGTAATTGAAGCGCGGCTCCGGATCTCCCGCCTCGAAGTGCGCGGTGGGCTCGCCGTCGGTGATCAGGATGATCTGCTTGTTCTTCCCGCGTGACCGGGACAGGAGACGGCGCGCGGTCGAGAACGCGTGCTGCATGTTGGTGCCGTAGATGTACTCGTTCCAGGTGAGCCCCGGCAGATCGGCGGGCTTCAGCTCCTGCGCCAGCGCGGAGAACCCGACGATGTAGAGATCGTCCTTCGGGAAGGTCGTGCGGATCAGGGAGTCGAGCGCGTGCGTGACCTTCTTCGCGGCGAGGAAGCAGCCGCGGAAGAGCATCGAGCGCGACACGTCGACCAGGATCGCCGTGGCGGACTGCGTCATGAGCTCCGTCCGGTAGACCTCGAAGTCCTTCGCGTTCAGCTTCACCGGGACCTTCGCTCCGTCGCGAAAGATCGCGTTGCGCACGGTCGCCGGGAGATCCAGCAGGAACGGGTCGCCGAACTCGTAGACCTTGAGCTCGTCCGTCGGGTCGCCGCCGCGGCCCCGGGTCTTCGACCGATGGCTGCCGAACGCATCGCGCTTGAGCGTCGCGAAGATCTCCTCGAGCGAGCGCTGGCCGATCTTGCGGATGCCACGCGGCGTCAGCTCGTAGCGCTCCCCGTCCTTTCTGATGAGGCCGGCTTCCTCGAGAAGCTCGATCATCTTCTGGAGCTGCTCGAGCGACTGGCGCGCGCCCGCGCCCGCGAGGCGCTCGACCTGATCGGGGTCGAGGGGATCGAGATCGTCGGAGGACCGCGCGCTCCGGACGATGTCCTCCATGTCGGACAGCTGATTCATCTCATCCATGAGCCCGAGCGCCTCCGCCAGGCTCACCGGCTCGTCGCCGGTCATACCGTGCTCGTAGCTCTCCATCGGTACGAGCTGCGACAGCGTGTCCGCGAGCTCGTTCATCGCTGACTGCAGGCCGGGATCGGCGAACGCTGTGCCGAGGAGCTCTTCGAGCTGCTGACGCATGTCGCTCGACATGCTCTGCCAGAGCGAGCGCATCGCGGCCATACCCTGTCCGAGCTGGCGCAGGAGGTCGTCCCAGTCCTTCGCGCCGCCCGCGAGCTCCGGGTACTGCCGTTGGAACGCCTCGAAGTCCGGCTCGCCGCCCTCCATACGCTCCTTCAGCGAGCGGTTCAGGTCGCGGATCATCTGACGGGTGCGCTCGAGCTGCTCGGGCGTCAGGTTCTGCAGCGACTCGCGCATGTTCTTGAAGTACGAGCCGAGCACCTGCTGCTGCAGCTCGTTCATCAGCTCCTGGTATTTCTCCGCTGCCTTCGGCTCGACGAACTCGTAGTCCTTCAGCGCCCGCACCGCGCGCCCGAAGTCCTCGGGCAACGCGTCGAGCTGCGCGAGCCTGTCCTGCGCGAGGCGCTCCATCGCCTGATGCAGCTGCTCGTTGGGCGCCTCGGCCGAGCGGCGGCGCTCCAACCCCTCGCGCTCCAGGCGCTTCACCTCGTCGAGCTTCGCCTTCAGCTGGTCGAACGCCGTCGAGAGGTCATGCCGCTGTGCGCGCCGCTGCTTCGCCGAGCGAAGCCGTTCGAGCAGATCCTTCATCCCGTCCATCCGGCCGGGGATCCCCCAGCGCGACAGCCGCGCGAGCGCGTCCTCGAGGTCGCCGCCCGAGAGCAGCTCGTCGGACATCGCCGCTAGCAGCTCATCCGCCTCGAGCGCGTCGAGCCGCTGAGTGCCGTCCCAGCGCGCGTACTTGATGTCGCGATCGAAGTCCCGCAGCGGGGGGGTCTCGTTCATGCGCACACACCGGCGCTCGTCCGGCAGCCCTCTCGCTCGCTGTTGGCTGCGCCGGCCCGCCGCTCGCGGCCCGCGATGCGCACGGGCCGGCTGGGCGCAAGCGCTCGTCGCGAGAACTCCGCGCCGCTCGCCGTCTTCGAGAGGACCCTTGGCCAGGGCGGCGCCGCGCTGCGGATGGCGAGCCGGCCGACACTCCCTCGACGAGCGCTTGCGCCCAGGCCGCCCGTGCGGAACGCGCGACGTGGACGGCGGGCGGCCGTAGCCAACAGCGAGGACCGGCCGTGGCGGCGGCGAGCTCTCAACGCTCCCGACGCCAGGAGCTGCGTCACGCGCGGAAGGTCGAGCGCGACTCGCCGCGCTCCTTGTTCAGCTTGCGATTCAGGTGCAGGCCCTCGAGCACGAACTCGACGGCCGCCGCGACCGTCGCGGGGTTGCCGGCCGCGCCGACCTTGGCCACAGCGCCCTTCATTCCCGGGATCTGCAGCGCCTGCTTCACGTATTCCTGGGATGCCAGGCTCGATGACACGTGCATCGTCGCGCCGCGCTGGAACGCGGCCAGCAGCGCATCGAACTCGCCGATCGAGAACGTGCGGTTGAAGACGTTGAGCACGGCGCGCTGCGCGAGGCGCTCGATGACACGCTCCTCCGTCACATCGCCGACCGACTCGAGCTCGATCTTGCCGGCGGTCGATGCGATGACCGCGGGCATGTCGCTGATGCGCGGAACGACGGTCGTCTCGCCGGTCCGCAGCGCGCGCTTCAACGCGCTCGACACGAGGTTCTCGTAGTTCGCGACGGAGACGCGCACCGACACGCCTGACCGCTGCGAGATCTCGGGCGAGCGGCGCGCGAGCTGCGAGATCTCAGCAAGGATCTCCTTCATGTATGCGGGGATGATCGTGTTGATGCCCTCGTCGATGAAGACGTTGCGCTCCTGCTCCATGATCCCGACCTCGGTGCCGATCTCCTTCGGATAGTGCGTGCGGATCTGCGAGCCGAAGCGGTCCTTGAGCGGGGTGATGATGCGTCCCCGGTTGGTGTAGTCCTCCGGGTTCGCCGACGCGACGACGAAGAGATCGAGCGGTAGCCGCACCTTGTACCCGCGGATCTGCACGTCGCGCTCCTCCATGACGTTGAGGAGGCTCACCTGCACGCGCTCCGCGAGGTCGGGGAGCTCGTTCAAGGCGAAGATGCCGCGGTGCGTGCGAGGCACGAGGCCGTAGTGGATCGTGAGCTCGTCGGACAGGTAGCGACCCTCGGCGACCTTGATGGGGTCGACCTCGCCGATGAGGTCGGCCACGGAGATGTCCGGCGTCGCCAGCTTCTCGGTGTAGCGCTGGTCCGGCGTGAGCCAGACGAGCTCGACGCTGTCGCCGTCATTGGCCACGCGATACCGGCAGGCCGCGCAGATCGGCGCGAAGGGATCGTCGTTGATCTCGCAGCCGGCGATCGCGGGTACCGCCGGATCGAGCAGCTCGATGAGACGCCGCGCGATGCGCGTCTTCGCCTGGCCGCGCTCGCCCAGGAAGATGATGTCCTGGCCCGAGAGGATGGCGTTCTCGATCTGCGGGAGCACGGTCGACTCGTAGCCGACGATGCCCTGGAAGAGGTCCCGCTTCTTCGCGACGGACGCGATAAGGTTTGCTCGAAGCTCCACCTTCACGGATCGCGGCCGGTAGTCAGTCTCGCGAAGCTCGCCGATCTTCTGCGGGCGATCAGCCATTCACGGGATCTCCTCTGAGCACCATCGGTGCTTTCTCGCCACGGTCCGCCGCCAGAGCGGCGCGGACCTCGGGGATGTCGTACGTGCCGCGGCCGGAGAGCTCTTCGAGCCGCGCCGCGCGCCGCTCAAGCTCCGCGCCGAGCGCCTCCGAGCCCTCCCCTCGAAGGTGCTCGAGCAGCGCGAGCTCGCTCTCGGCGTCGTGGGCGAAGGTGTCGTCGCCCGGGTCGTGCGTGACAAGCGGAGTGAGCGACACGCCGCCGGCGCGGTCACCGAGGCGGTGCAGCGAGACGACGCGCCGTGCGTGCCCGCCGTGCGGCGTGCCGTAGATGCGCATGACCATGAGGAGATCGACGCGGGCGAGGTCCGCCGGCGCCACGCCGAGCTCCTCGGTAAGCTGCGTGACGGCCTCCTCGGCGCTGTCCGCGTGCAGGGTGGAGCCGAGCGCGTAGCCGCGCGCCAGCGTGGCGAACACGCGCAGCGCCTTCGGGCCCCAGAGGTACACCGGCAGATGGGACGACAGCTCGTTCGCGAGAAGGATCGTGTCGTCCGGCTGCGTTTGCGCCACGAAGTCGAATGTCTCCGACCAGCCGCGGATGAAGATCCGACGCGTCCGCCGTGGGAGGTAGTCGAGAAGCGCGGTCAGCGTGGTCGTCTTGCCGGAGTGGGGCTGCTCCGCGGCGATGAGCAGCGAGCCGTGCGCCTCGAGGGCCATGCCACACAGTGCCGCGGTCCGTGCGTCCATGTTGCCCGCTTCGACGATCTCGGTGATCGACATCGGCACCGGCGGCTCCCAGTTCCAGCCCCACCAACCCACCGGCACGTCGTAGTCGCGCGCCGAGAGAGGCTGTTCCGCGATCACATACCGACGCCCCGCGCGGTGCGGCTCCATCGATCGAGGGTAGCACGCTAATCTCTTCGTTCTGTGAAGGAAAAGAGTCAGAGGCGAGCATCCGCGCGGCGATCGACGAGCGCGCCGTCGCCGACCGAAGGCGCTGGGGCCGACATCGCGCCGCAGGACATCAACGACAAGGAGCTGCTCGCCACGCAAGCACGCGAAGCGGTGGAAAAGAGCGCGGCCGAGCTGCGCAAGCAGCGCGTTCCGATCACCACCGAACCGCCCACGGTGTATCGACCCTGAGCGCCCACCGCTTTGCGACCGCAGTCGAGCTTCGCGCGGCGCTGCGCAAGCGGCAGGTGTCGGCGCTCGAGCTCGCCGAGGAGTTCTGCGACCTGCTCGAGCGTGTCGGTCCGAAGTACAACGCGGTCGCGACCGTCACGCGCGAGCGCGCGCGCGCCGAAGCGAAACGCGCCGACGCCGCCCTCGGGCGCCGCGACCCCCGTCCCCTTCTCGGCGTGCCCTATGGCGCGAAGGATCTCCTCGCGGCAAAGGGCGCGCCGACGACCTGGGGCGCGCCACCGTATCGCGATCAGGTATTCGCCGAGGATGCGACCGCGGTAGCGCGGCTCGCGCGCTCCGGTGCCGTGCTCGCGGCAAAGCTCGCGATGGTCGAGCTCGCCGGCGGCGGCGGCTATCGCTATCCCAGCGCGTCACTGCAGGGCCCCGGTCGAAACCCCTGGAATACGGAGCGCTGGTCCGGCGGATCCTCGAGCGGCTCCGCGGCGGCGGTCGGCGGCGGGATCGTGCCGTATGCGCTCGGGAGCGAGACGTCCGGCTCCATCGGTACACCTTCCGCGTACTGCGGCGTCACCGGCCTGCGCCCGACGTACGGTCTGGTGTCGCGCAGCGGCGCGATGGCCCTCTCGTGGACGCTCGACAAGATCGGCCCGATCGCGCGGACAGCGGAGGATTGCTCCCTCGTGCTCGAGGCGATCGCCGGACCTGACGCGAGCGACGCGACGTCCTCGGGCAAGAGGTACAGGCCGCTCCGCACGGCCGCCGCGCGCGCCGCGGTGAAGGGCGCGCGTGTCGCGTTCGCCGAAGAGGACATCGCCGACCACGCGTCCCCAGAGGCGAAGGCGGCGCTCGAGAGGGGCGTCGCGGAGTTCAAACGCGTTGCGCGCAACTTCACGCGCGCCACCCTTCCGGCTGATATTCCATTTGGACCGATGGTCGGCACGGTCTACGGCGCGGAGGGCGCGACGATCTTCGCAGAGCTCATCGAGGGCGATCGTTTTGAGCAGCTGGTCGACGCGCGGCAGAAGGCAGGTCTCCGTGCCGCCCTGGATATCCGCGCGCGTGACTACCTGCAGGCGATGCGCCTACGCGTCAAGCTCTCGCAGGCGTTCGCTGACCTGTTCAAGGGAGCCGACGTGATCCTCTCGGCCGGACGAACGATCACGGCCACGCCCGTCACCCAGGCGCTCGACATGCCGCCGACCACCGCGAGCAATCCGCCACAGACCAAGCGGCCGGGCAACACCGGGCTCATCCCGGCTGGCAACCTCGCCGGAGTGCCCGCGATCTTCTTTCCCTGCGGCTTCGGCACGGACGGGCTGCCCGTGGGGCTCCAGCTCGTCGGTCCACCGTTCAGCGAGCCGCTGCTGCTCGCGCTCGCGTCCGCCTACCAGCGCGAGACGGCGCACCACACCAAAAGACCGACAAGCTGACACTGGACCGACGGCGTTGGGCTTCGCTATCGCTCCTTCGCGACCTGCGCGAGGGCTTTCACACCGGCGACCTCGTGGCCGTAGGGCAGCATGACGTTCGCGTGATCGACGCCCCCGTTCGCGATCGAGCGGAACCGCTCCGCGACCTGGTCGGTCGTGCCGATGATCGCGCCCTGGCGGGAGGCGAGCCACTGCTCGCGCGTGGTCTTGGCGCGATCCGCGAGCTCGCCCACGAGCTCGTGAACGTCCTTCTGCGTCGGAGCGACGAAGGCCTGGACGAACATGCTCGTCTTCAGGGTCGCCGGATCGCGGCCGACGGCCTTGCACGCTTCGAGGATGCCCGCGCGCAGCACCGGGATGCGCTCGTCGGCCGACATGCCCGGGTTGGACATGTTGAACCAGTTCGCCCACTTGGCCGCGATCCGCATCACACGCGGTTTGACCCCGCCGATCCAGATGGGCAGCGGCTTCTGCCTGGGTTTCGGTGCACAGACCGCGTCGTCGATGCGGTAGTACTTGCCCCGATACGTCGAGCGCTCCTGCGTCCAGAGGCGCGTGCAGATCTCGAGCGTCTCCTCGAGCTGCGTCACCCGCACGCCGGCCTCCGGAAACCCATAGCCGTAGGCGTTGTATTCGACCTCCTTCCAACCCGCGCCGACGCCGAAGTCGAGGCGGCCGCCCGACATCTGATCCACGCCCGCCGCGATCTTCGCGAGGAGCGCCGGATTGCGATACGACTGCGCCGACACCATCGGACCGATGCGGATGCCCTCGGTGTCGCGTGCGAGCGCGGCGAGCAGCGTCCACGCGTCGAGACAGTCGGTCGCGACGGAGTCCTTGCTCAGGAAGAGGTGATCCGAGACCCAGAGCCGCGTAAATCCCGCGGCGTGCGCGGCTCGCGCGATGTCCCGCACCCCCTCATAGCTGAACCCGAACTGCGGCTCGATCTGCACGCCAAGATCCACTACGACTGATCCTCCTCTTCCGCGGTGAGACGGAACATCATGTGCCTTCCGGTCACGGTGAGCGTCGCGAGCATGAATCCCGCGAACAACGTGACGCCGGCGTTCACGAACGCATCCATGCCGAGCGCGAACGCGTCGAACGCGTAGATGAGCACAGCCCAGACGAGGAATGTGAGCACCGTCTCGCGCAATTGGAACGTGATCGGACGACGCGGCTGACGTCGCGCCGGCCTGCGCTCGGGCGACAGCTCCGCCTCACGCGCCAGCCGGGCCCGCCGGTCGCCGCGCATGACCCGCGCGACGAACCAGACGCACACGACGAGGACGGCCGTCTCGATGAGCGCGTTCTGCGGACGGCCGACGGCGATCGACAGCGGGATGAACAGGAGCGCGCCCACACCGACGATCGTCGCGACGACGGAGGCGGCGATCGTCGCCACGCGGCGCGCGCTCACGACATGGCGCGGTCGAGCACTTCGACCACGTGCAACACCTCGAGCGGCCGTCCACGCTCCAAAAGACCGCTCTGGACCTGCAGCATGCAGCCCGGGTTCGCGCTGACGACGACGTCCGCGCCGGTGCGCTCGATCGCATCGAGCTTCCGAGAAAGCAGAGCGTCGGCGAATTCCGGCTGCTGGATGTTGTACGAGCCGGCGCTGCCGCAGCAGACGTCCGACTCGGCCATCTCGATGAGCTCGAGTCCGGCGACGCGACGCAGCAGGGCGCGTGGCTCGGCTTTGATGCGCTGTGCGTGCACCAGATGGCAGGGCTCCTGGTAGGTGACGCGAGCGGCGAGCGTGCCGAGCCGCTCCGGGCCCGGCAGCGACGCCAGATACTCGGTGACGTCGCGGACCTGCGCGGCGAAGCGGTCCGCTCGCGCGCCCCACGCTGGATCGTCGTGCAGCAGGTGGCCGTACGCCTTGAGGTGCGCTCCGCAGCCCGCGGCATCGACCACGATCGCGTCGACCTCCGCCGCTTCGAACGCTGCGATGTTCTGTTTCGCGAGGCGCACGGCGTCCCGGCGCTCTCCGGCGTGCGCGTGGAGCGCGCCACAGCACGCCTGACCCGGGACGTCGATGACCGCGACTCCCAGGCGCGCGAGCACGCGCGCGGCCGCCGTGTGGACGTCGCCGTACGCGACGCGCATCACGCAGCCCAGCAGCAGCGCCACGCGCGCCACCGGCGCGGCGGGCTGCTCCGGAGCGCGATACCGTGGCCGGGTGAGAGGAGGGTAGAGACCCTCCAGGCGGCGAAGCGACAGCGGGAGTCGAGCGCGGATGCCGCTGGCGCGCAGCGCGGCGCGCAGGCCGGTCCGCTCGTAGAGCGAGAGCAGGCCCGCGACGCCGTCCAGGCGCGCGGGATCCGCGAGGAAGCCGAGCAGCAGGCGACGCGCCCACGACGCCTGCGCGGAACGCGGAACGGCGTGTCGCTCTTCCATCGCGGCGCGGGCGTTCTCGATCAGCGCGCCGTAGCCGACGCCCGACGGGCACACCGCCTCGCAGGCCCGACAGGCGAGGCAGCGGTCCAGATGCAGCCGCACCGTGTCGGTCGCGTCGAGGGCCCCCGCGGCGAGCTGCTGCATCAGATGGATCCGGCCGCGCGGCGACTCGGTCTCGAGGCGGGTGAGCACGTAGGTCGGACAGGCCTCGAGGCACATGCCGCAATGGATGCAGCCTCGCGCCGGCTCGACGTCGAAGGTGAGGGGAGCGATGGTCACCAGGACAACGCTAAGCGGGCATCCGTCCCGGTGCGAACACGCCGTGCGGATCGAAGCGGGCCTTCAGCGAAGCCGCGATCCCGCTGTGGGTGGCCCGACGTTCTCCCCACACGCCGAGCGTTCGCTTCTGCTCGGCGGTGCCGCGCTCGATCACGAGCGCTCCGCCCGCGGCTTCGCTCCGTTCGCGGACGGCGCGCAGGTCCGCTGTCGCGCGCTCGCCGAACAGGAACACGAGGCCGGTCCCGACGTACGCGTGCCCCGCACCATCGAGGAACTCGGTCTCGCGACCCGGTGGCACCGACAGGCGCGCCACGAATGGCTCGCGCGTCGCGCGCGCCGAGAGGGCGTCCCACCCCGCATCGCTCACGTCAGCTCCTTCGTCAGCCGCTTGCCCCGCGGCTCGCGCGACGGCGACACTCGGGCCCGCCGCGCGAAGGTAGAGCGCGGGCTCGCGGCCGCTCGCCAAAACGATCGCTTCGAGCGGCAGACCGGCGAGCAGGTCGCGCGCGATGCTCTCCAGCTCCGGCAGGCTGTCGCGCCCCAGCCGCAGCATGCGCGTCCGCTCGTCGACCGCGACGAGCTTCAGGCTGACCTCGGTGATGGCGGCGAGCGACCCGTAGGTACCGCTGTACAGGCGGGTGAGGTCGTACCCGGTCACGTTCTTCACCACGCGGCCGCCGGCGCGCACTCGCGTCCCGTCGCCGAGGACGGCCTCGCAGCCGATGATCCAGTCACGCACGTGCTGGCGGCGGAGACGCGACGGCGCGGGGGCCGCGCTCGCGATCGTGCCGCCGACGGTCGCGCGTTCCGGCTCGGGCGCGTCGACCGGCCAGCGCTGTCCTGACGGCGCGAGGGCCGCGGCGAGGTCGGCGAGCGTCGTGCCCGCGCGCACCGTGCAGACGAGGTCCGCCGCGGAGTGCTCGACGATCCCGCTCAGGGCGCGGAGATCGACCGCGGTGTCGTAGCGCTCGGGCGGGTTGCCGATCCCGACACGCGTGCCGCCACCGTGCAGCACGATCGCCTGATGCCCGCGGTGTGCCGCCCCGATCAGCGCGCTGACCTCCTCGGCGGTCTCCGGCCTTTCGACGCGCGATGGGACCATGCCATCCAGCGCGTAGCGCGACAGATCCGCCGGCGCCTGCTTCAGATCCACATGCCCTCCGCGAGGCCGCGTTTGATGCGCTCGGTCGGGATCGATGCGCACACGTCTCCGCCGGGGAAGATCTTGCCGGGGTTCATCGCGCCGTCGGGGTCGAACGCCGAGCGCGCGCGCTGCATCGCTTCGAGGTCCTCCGCCGTGTACACCCAGAACATGAAGTGGTTCTTCTCGAGGCCGATGCCGTGCTCCACCGAGAGCGCGCCGCCAGCCTCGATCGCCACCTTGAGGATCTCGGCGCTCGCCTCCATCACGCGCTCGATCGTGTCGGTCCGCAGATCGAAGAGGAGCAGCGGATGGAGGTTTCCGTCGCCGATGTGGAACATGTTCGCGATCACGTATCCGTAGCGGTCCCCGATCGCGTTGATCGCATCGAGCACGTCCGGCAGCTTCGAGCGCGGCACGACCGCGTCGTGGATGTAGCTGTTGGGCTTGATCCGCGCGAGCGCGGGGTAGCCCAGCTTCCGCGCCTTCCAGAGAAGCTCGCGTTCGGCGGCCGTCTCGGCGACGCGAACGCCCATCGCGCCGTCGGCCTCGCAGAGCGCGATGATCGCCGCCGTCGCGAACTCGGTCTCCTCGCGCGGCCCCTCGACCTCGACCAGCAGCATCGAGCCGGCGTCCTCGGACAGGTGAACGTCGAACGCGGCGTTGACCGCGCGGATCGTCGTGCGGTCGAGCATCTCCATCGCGGCCGGGACGATGCCGCGGGCGATGATTGCGCTGGCGGCGCGCGCACCCGAACGGACGTCGGGAAACTGCGCGAGGAACGTGCGCACGTCCTCCGGGAGCGGAAGCAGCCGCAGCCAGGCCTTCGTCACGATCCCCAGCGTTCCCTCGCTCCCGACGATGAGCGGCACGCAGTCGTAGCCGGGGAGGTCGGGCGCGATGCCGCCGAAGATCGCGATGTCGCCGTTCGGGAGCACGAGCTCGACGCCGAGCACGTGGTTCACGATCGAGCCGTACCGCAGCGCATGCGGACCGCCGGCGTTCGTGCCGATGTTCCCGCCGATCGTGGACACGCGCTGCGAGGCCGGGTCTGGAGCGAAGAAGAGGCCGTGCGCGCGCGCCGCCTGGCTGATCTCCAGATTCGGGACGCCGGGCTCGACCACGGCCACGCGAGAGACCGGATCGATCTCGACGATCCGGCGGAGCCGCGCGGTCGCGATCACCACCGCGTCGTTGCAGGCGATGGTCCCGCCAGAGAGTCCCGTGCCCGCGCCGCGTGGCACGATCGCCACACCGGCTCGGCGCGCGGCGCGGACGCACAGCGAGATCTCGTCCGCGTTCGCCGGAACGACCACCGCCAGCGGCGGGCGGCGGTCGAAGCCCGCGTCGTACTCGAACACGCTCGTGTCCTCGGGCCGCCAGAACACGTTCGCGTCGCCGCAGACCGAGACGAGCTCGCGGACGAGATCGCTCACGCCGAGGCCACCGCGCGCTCGATGAGTGTGAAGTCGGCCGCCCCGAGCTCGTGCACGTTCCCCTGGAACGCGAGCCGCCAGCTCGCTTTCGGCCACCTGCGCACGAATCGCAGCCTCGGAACGAGCGAGGCCGCCGGCACGCCGCGCTCCGGGGCCAGCGCGCGCTCCTTCTTGATGCGCACGCGCCATGGGTAGACATCGGGCGCGCCGTCGGAGACCCAGATGGCGCGGGCCGATTCGAAGAACGGCGACGTGACCGTCGCGGTGGCTGCGAATGTCTGGTGGCCGGTGACGTACCAGCACATCCCGTCACCTGGCGCCATGCGCTCGGCCTTGCGGAGGTGGCGTCGCTTCATCCCCTGTTGCCCGAACCGCAGCGCTCGAGTCCGGTCGTAGTTCGCGGGACTCGTGACGATCATCCAGAACGATCGAGCACGGCTAGGCATGCTCTTCGATCCAGACCGCCCCGTCCTCCGAGTATTCCTTCTTCCATATCGGAACGATGGTCTTGAGCTGATCGATCGCCTCGCGTGCGGCGCTGAAGGCAGCGTCGCGATGCGGCGCGCCGGCGACGATGATCACGGCGATCTCGCCGAGCGCGAGGTCGCCGATGCGGTGGTGCAGCACAATGCGGCAGGGCGCGTATCTCTTCTCGAGTGCGTCCGCGATCTCGCGCATCTTCGCTTCGGCCATCTCCGGGTACGCCTCGTACTCGAGATGCGTGACGCGCTTGCCGCGCGATGCGTCGCGCACCGTACCGAGGAAAACGACGACGCCGCCCCAACGCCGGTCGCTGCCCAGCGCGAGCGCCGCGTCCACCGACAGCGGCTCGGACGAGATCATCACCGTCGAAAGCGGCGTCTCGCCGCCCGACACCGGCGGGATGAGCGCGACCTCGTCGCCGTCGGCCAGGGACTCCTCAGGCGTCGCGTATTCACGGTTGCGCGCGATCACGACCTGGCGTCCCCGGGCGATGAGCGGATGAGCACGGACGATCTCCGCGATCGCGTCCTTGACCTTCGCGCCGGCCGGCAGGTCGAGTTCGACATGGCCGACTCCCGCGGCCTCGCGATATGACGCAAAGAGGCGGACGTGGACGCGCACGGTCGGAGTCTATTCAGTCCAGAATGAGGCGGAATGGATGCGAGCGCGGCCATCCCGGCCGTACTCATCACTATCCTCCTCGTGCTCCTGAACGGGTTCTTCGTCGCGGCGGAGTATTCGCTCATTCGCGTTCGCGAGACGCAGATCAACGAGCTGGCCGAGGCCGGAAGCGCGGCCGCCAAACGGGCCAAGCGCATCGCCGACAACCTCGATTCGTACATCGCCGCCGCGCAGCTCGGTGTCACGCTCGCGTCGCTCGCGATCGGCTGGATCGGCGAGCCGGCGGTCGCGCAGCTCATCGCACCGCTGTTCGGTTGGCTGAGGGACGCGTCGGAGCCGATCTTCCACGTGCTCTCGTTCGGCATCGCGTTCGCCTTCATCACCTACCTGCACATCGTGATCGGCGAGCTGGCTCCGAAATACCTCGCGATCCAGCGGGCGCTGCGGATCGCGCTCCTGTGCGCGTATCCGCTCGACCTCTTCTACCGCGTCGTGCGACCGTTCAACTGGCTGGTCTCCCGGAGCGCGAACGCGATCGTGCGCCGGCTTGGCATCAAACCGCACGAGGCGCTCGACGCGCACAGCGATGAGGAGCTCCGGATGTTGGTCGCGGCGTCCGCGCGCCAGGGTGTGCTCCAGGAGAGCGAGCGCGTGATCGTCGGCAACGCCCTCGACTTCGCCGACACCGTCGTCCGGCAGGTGATGGTGCCGCGCACCGAGATCGTGGCCGTGCCCGAGGACCTCGACCTGGCCGGGCTCATCGCCATGGCCCGGCAGACGCACTACTCGCGATTCCCCGTCTATCGGGACGATCTCGACCACATCGTCGGTGTCGTCCACGTGAAGGATCTCGTGGGCGTCGATCGGACGTCGCACGCGAAGGCGCGCGACCTCATGCGCCGCGTGCCCGCGATCCCCGAGACGCTGCGGCTGGACCAGGCGCTCGCGGAGTTCCGGCGGCAGCGGGCCGGCCTGGCGATCGTCATCGACGAATTCGGCGGGACCGCCGGCCTGGTCACGCTCGAGGACGTTCTGGAGCAGCTGGTCGGCGAGGTGTCCGACGAGTTCGATCAGAGCGAGCCACAGCGCATCCGCGAGGAATCCCCCGGGCAGTTCGTCATAGACGGCCTGGTCGCTCTCGACGATCTTCGCGATCGACTCGGGATCCCGCTGGCGGAGGAGCCCTATGACACCGTCGGAGGCATGGTGTTCGGCCGTCTTGGACGCGTGGCGAAGGTCGGCGACGTCGCCGAGGTCGAGGGCTATCGCTTCGGGGTGACGGCGATCGACGGCCGCCGCGTGGCGCAGGTCCGCGTCCAGCGCGTGCGCCAACCGCGCAAGCCGGGCTCAGGCTGACCGGGATTTGTGACGCCGCGGTAACGAGCGAGTACCCGCCTGGGTGGCACGCGAAGTGCTTTCGTACTCGTCCGTGATGGACATTCTTCTCTCAGATCCGGCGATCTTCCTACTCACCTTCGCCGGCCTGCTCACGACCGCGGTGTCGATCGTGCGAGATACGCGCTCGCAGCGCGGGCGCGTGTCGGTTGACCAGCTTCCCATGCTCGTCGACCGCGGCGACGCTCGCACCGAACGCCGCGAACTGGCGGCTTAGCGCGCTCCGAACAACCCGCGGATCGCCGCGAAGAGCTCGCTCAGCCGTCCGCTCCAGAACGCCTGAGCCCGCGGATCCAGCAGCACGAACAGCGAGACCGCTCCGGCCACCGCCACCACCGTCGTCACGACGAAGGACAGGACGCTCCCCCGTGGGCTGAGGCGCCGATCGTTCATCACCGGCCGTTGCTGCGCAGGCGCGCGACGAGATTGTCGAGGCGAGCCCGCGAGATCGTGAGGAACTTGGCGAGGTTCTGCCGGTCGCTCTCCGGGATCCCGGGTGTTCCGTCTTCGCCGATCGCGCGAGAGAGATCAGCGAGGGCCTCATTGAGCTTCCGCGTCGCCAAGATCAGCGAATCATCGCGCAGCGCGGGGATCGCCGGCTCGGGCTTCGCGCTGCGCTCACCGGGATTGAGGATGCGCTCCACCCGATCGTGAAGCCGCAGGAGAGTCATCTTGCCGGCGAGCATCTGCTTCGCGAGCGACCTTCTGCGGCGCACGTTGTCGAGCTTCATGAGCTCGTAGGCCGCGGAGAGCGTGTCGTAACGCTGCGCGACCATCTCGCGCACGTCGTCGGGGGCGTTCGCGAGCCGTAGCCGGTTCTCGACGTAGCCCTTGTCCTTGCCGAGCTTCCCGGCCAGCTGTCGGATCGAGTAACCGAGCTCGTCGGTCATCTTCTTGTAGATGACCGCCTCGTCCAGCGGCGACAGATCCTCCCGCTGGAGGTTCTCGATGAGCGCGATCTCGAGCGCCGTCGCATCGTCGAAGCGTTCGACGATCGCCGGGATCGTCTCCTTGCCGGCGACCTTCGATGCCCGCCAGCGGCGCTCGCCCGCGATGATCTCGTACTCGTCGCCCGCGGGCCGTACCAGGATCGGCTGGAGCACGCCGTGCTCCTTGATCGAGGCCGCCAGCTCGTGGATGGTGTCCTGGTGGAACGTCATCCGCGGCTGCATCGGGTTCGGCTTCACCTTCTCGAGCGCAAGCTCCCGCACGGCCGTCGGCGTCCGCGCCGAGAGCAGGCTGATGATCCCGGGCTGCGCGTCGGCCTCCTGCGTGAAGATCCGGCTCCCGGCGTCTCGGAATGACTTCTTCGAGGAAGAGCTAGTGAGCACGGACGACCTCCTTGGCCAGATCGACGTACGCCTTCGCAGCGTCCGACTTCTTGTCGTACACGGTGATCGGGACACCTGCTGTGGGCGCTTCGCCGATCTTCACGGATTGGCGGATGACGGTGGCGAAGACCTGGTGGTCGCCGAGGTCCTTCAACGAGTCCAGCATGTCGCGCGCGAGGATCGTGCGGCTGTCGTAGAACGTCGGAAGGAGACCGAGCACCATGAGACTCGGATTGAGGCGGTTCTGCACCGTCTTGATGATGCGCAGCAGAGCGGCGACTCCCTTGAGCGCGTAGTACTGCGTCTGCACCGGAATGATCACGCCGTTGGCCGCGACGAGCGCGTTCAGCGTGAGCAGGCCGAGCGTGGGTGGGCAGTCGATGAGGACATAGTCGTAGCGTTGTGCGATCTCCGGCGTGATGTTGTCGCGGAGCGCCATCTCACGGCCGATCGCGTTGAAGAGCTCGACTTCCGCGGCGGACAGCTCGAGCGTGGCCGGCGCGACGTCGACGTTCTTCGTCTTTGTCGGGCGGATGATCATGTCCAGCGACACGTCGGGATCGACCAGGACGTTGGCGATGTTCTTGTCGACGCTGTTGAGGTCGATGCCAAGACCGACGGTGAGGTTCGCTTGTGGATCGAGGTCGAGACAGAGGACCCGCTTGCCCATCTGGGCGAGCGCGCCGCCGAGGTTGATGGCTGTCGTGGTCTTCCCGACGCCACCCTTCTGGTTCGCGATCGCGATTACCCTGCCCAAGGCTTCCCTCCGTGCCGCTGTCTCCCCGAACGGCCACGCACGTGCGGAAGCTTGCACGCGACTCCCCTCGCGAACGCTCGCTGCGTAGCATAGTGCGTGATCGTGGCTGCGCTCGCGGCTTGTCGCGACCGGGCCCGTACTCGCTACGCTTCTACGTCACATGGGCCCGTATGGGCTTCGCTTTCTAAACGGGGCCCGTACTCGCTACGCTCGTCGGGCCCGTCGTCGCGGCGCTCGCGCGAGTGCGCTCGCGCAGACGCCGCTCCTAGGGCCCGTAGCTCAGTGGTAGAGCGGCGGACTCATAATCTGCTGGTCCCAGGTTCGATCCCTGGCGGGCCCACCGTTGACGGAGGAGGAGGATCGTGACCATCTCCCTCTCCGACGTGGAGCGCGCGAGGGCGATCACCGCCCCGCACCTCCATCGAACACCCATGCTGACGAGCCGCACCTTGGGCGGTCGCATCGGCGGGACCGCCTATCTCAAGGCGGAGAGCTTCCAGCGCACCGGCTCATTCAAGCCTCGTGGGGCGCTGTTCGCGGTGCAGCGACTGACACCCGAGCAGCGGTCAAAGGGGATCGTGACCATGAGCGCGGGCAACGCCGCCGCAGCCATCGCCTACGCGGCCTCGGCGGTCGGTGTGAAGGTAACGGTCGCCATGCCGCAGAGCGCGCCCCAGATGAAGGTCGACGCCACGCGGGGCTACGGGGCCGAGATCAGGTTCGCTCCGGACATGACCGCCCTGCGCGCGCTGGTCGCCCAGATCCAGCGGGAGACGGGGGCGTACTTCCTGCATCCCTACGACGATGAGGCGATGATCACGGGCCACGGCTCCCTCGGTCTGGAGATCCTCGACGACGTCCCCGACGCCGACCTCATCGTCGTCGGCGTCGGTGGCGGTGGCCTCATCTCAGGAGTCGCGGTCAGCGCGACCGCGAAGCGCAGGGGCGTCCGCATCGTCGGTGTCGAACCGGAGGGCGCCGCGGCAATGCGGCTGGCGCTCGACGCGGGAAAGCCGGTGCCACTCGACTCGGTGAAGACGATCGCGGACGGGCTCGCGGCACCGGTCGCCGGCACGCTGGGGCTCGACATCGTGCGGCGCCTGGTCGAGGACGTGGTCGTCATTCCCGACGCGCTGATCGCCGACGGCCTACGGTTCCTCTTCGAGCGCGCCAAGCTCGTCGCCGAGCCCGCTGGCGCCGCGGCAACGGCCGCGCTCCTCGCCGGGCGGATCGCGGTTCGCAAGGGCACGAGCGTGGTGGCGATCGTCTCCGGAGGCAACGTCGACCGCGCGCGATTCGCGGAGCTCGTCGCGCAGCCATCGTGAAGGCGATCCTCTACAGCGACGGCGCGTCGCGCGGGAATCCCGGACCGGCGGGTGCCGGCGCCGTCCTGCTCGATGAGGATGGCCACGTGCTCGCCGAGCTCACGAAGTTCCTCGGTGTGACCACCAACAATGTCGCGGAGTACAACGGCTTCATCCTCGGACTCGAGGAAGCCAAGCGCCGCGGGGTGGACGATCTCGACGTGCGCATGGACTCCCTGTTGGTGGTCGAGCAGATGCGCGGTCGCTGGAAGATCAAGCACCCGAACATGAAGCCCCTCGCCCTCCGGGCGGGGGAGCTGTTCGCCTCGTTCCCGAAACGCACGATCGCGCACGTGCCACGTGACGCGAACGCAATAGCCGACGCACTCTCGAACAAAGCCATCGACGAGGCGTCGTGACCGACGGGATCCCGGAGCGCGATCCGCTCGCGGACCTGGTCTCGCGGAGCATCGGTTCGCCCGTGCCGTCGGTCGAGGTCGAGATCCTGCCCAGCGAGGAGGGCGTCGAGCGAAAGCGCCTGCGATTCACGACGAGCGGTGGCGCGTCCAGCGCGATCTTCGAACGCCTCCCGCGCGGTGACACCACCGCGGCGCAGCTCCTGCCGTTCCTCGCGCGCAAGTCCGATCGTGTTCCCGCGCTGCACTCGCGTGGGCTTCCTCCGCCGCACGCGTCCCTGGGGCCGTGGGTCCTCATCGAGGACGTCTTCGCCGGCTCGCCCGCGTGCGACGCCGACCCCGTCCGGATCCTCGACGCGAAGCGCGCCGTCGAGCGCGCGGTGGCGGGGGATCTTCCGGCGCTGCGCGCGCTGGGGCTGCGCGACGATCCGCGCGAGCTGCCGCGCCCGCTCGCCGAGGCCCCGCGCGTCCTCGTGCACGGAGACCTCGTGTGCGCGAACGCCAGGTCTCTGGATCGCGGCGTCGTCCTTGCCGGCTGGCGGAGGGCGTTCATCGGCGCGGCGGCGCTCGACGCCGCGAGCCTCGTCCTCGACCTCGTTCGGGCCGGCAGGTCGCAGGACGCGGCAGCGGTCAGGAGCGCGTACGCGGACGGCGGAGACCCCGCGCTCCTGCTGGAGGCCGAGCGCTTCCTTCCGGGGCGTCTGACCGGATAAAATGGAGATCCGAGCAGGCCAGACGGTCGCGGCGGTGAAAGCCGCCGAGGAAAGTCCGGACAGCACAGGGCAGGGAAGCGGGTAACACCCGTCCGCCGCGAGGCGAGGACCAGCGCCACAGTGACGAACCCGCGCAAGCGGGGTGAAACGGGCAAGCTCTTCCCGCTGCAAGATCGCGTAAGGGGACCATGGCGTGGCCCGCGCCGTCCCCGGGTAGATCGCTAGAGGCGGAGGGTGACCTCCGTCCAAGAGAGATGACCGTCCCCGCCAGGATCCGGCTTATCGGCCTCGCTCGGGTACTTCTCATCCATCGCGGGCCCCCGCGCGTATCAAGGGGTACACGCCAAGGAGGTGTCTATGCGCCTGCTCCTCAGCCTTGCCGCCACCGCGCTCCTCGCGGCCGCGTGCGGCGGGACCGCGGCGGCTCCGTCGCCGACCGTCGCACCGACCGTCGCACCGACCACCGCGCCGACCCCGACACCCGCCCCGACACCGCAGCTCAAGTACACGTTCGTCGCGGACCTGAAAACGTCGAACGAGGTGCCGGCCATCGCCGACGCCGAGGCGTCGTGCGCCGGTAAGGGCACCTTCACGCTCAACACGACGAAGGACACCGCCGGCGCGATCACCGCGGCGACCGCGCAGTTCGACCTCACGATCACGGCGTGCCCGGCGAACACCGAGATCGTGCTCTTCCACATCCACAAGGCCGCCGCGGGCGTGAACGGCAGCGTGGTCATCGACTCCGGCCAGAAGGCCACTGAGTCGATCATGCTCGCGACCGGCGCGACCTCGGGGACCGTCACGAAGACGAATATCACGGTCAAGCCGGAGGATGCGACGGCGCTCATCGCGGGCCCGTCCGGCTACTACTTCAACGTGCACTCGAAGCTGCACGGCGGCGGCGTCATCCGAGGCCAGCTCGCCGCCGGCTAGCTCTCAGCTTCAAAGGACTGCTCGTCCTCCGCAGCGACGCCCCCCGGCCGTTCGGCCGGGGGGCGTTAGTTTTCGGCGATGCACGACACCGAGCTGCTGGCCCGCTGGGTCGACGATCTCGCGCGCGATCTGCGTGGCCTCCTGGAGGGCCTCGATGACCGCGACCTCGCGTGGCGTCCGGATGCCGACGCCCACGGGATCGGCATCATCGCGTGGCACATCGCGCGCTGGGTCGATGTCCTCGCGACGCTGGTGGTCGCCCGCGCCGATGCGTCGCAGCAGCATTGGCTCAAGGACGGTTGGTCCGCCCGCACCGGCTATGACCCGCGTGGCAAGGGCGCCGGCGGCCTCGGCACGCTGACCGACTACAACGCCGAGGACGTCGCGGGCATCCCGCGCCTCTCCGCATCCGAGCTCGCCGCGTACCTGGACGCGGTCTGCGCCGATCTGCGCGGCGGCATCCTCTCGTTGCCCGCGGGCTCACTCGCACCCGACGCCCGGCCATACCGGCAGCTTGCGAACGTCCTGCAGGGATGCTGGGGTCATCGGGGCGACATCGAGACGCTGCGCTCGCTGGCGCTGCGCGCGCGAACCTAGCCGACCGGAACGCGTGAACGCCGGGCCCGCGTGGCACGCACCTTGCGCTGGCGGCACCCAAAAGGAGGTGCACGCCATGCTTTGGACCATCGTTCTCGTGCTGCTCATCCTCTGGCTCCTCGGCGTCGTGGCGCTGCCGACGGTTGGTGGCCTGATCCACCTCCTGCTCGTGCTCGCGCTCATCGTGCTCGTCGTCCAGCTGCTCAGCGGGCGACGCGTCGCCCTCTAAACGCGCGAGGACAGAACGTGATCGCGTGAGGGCGGGGCAGTTGACCCCGCCCTCACTTGCTTGGTAAAGTGCCTCGGGCACGCATTCGCGTGACCTGTACGAAAGGAAGTGCGGCAGTGCTTGTGATGCTCCGTCCAGACACCGCGGGTCTCCCGCGGCGCAATCTGCCCACTTCTCGGATGGTCTAGGGAACCACTCCCACTCGTGACCGCCGGCCGTGGGTAGAACCCACGGTCTTTTTGTTTTCCGGCGGCAATTACGAAGGAGTGTGAAGTGGCCATCGACATCGCGGTCCGACCCCAGCCCGCAGACGTGACGATCACCAGCCGCGAAGCCCTCGTGGCCACATCCGTCACGAAGACATTCCGAACCGAGCGCAAGGCCCGTCGTGCGGTCGACGGCGTGACGCTGCGCGTGGCGCGCGGCGAGATCTACGGGCTCCTGGGCGCGAACGGCTCCGGGAAGTCGACGCTCATCCGCATGTTCTCGACGCTGCTCACCCCGGACGTCGGAGACGTCCAGGTCTTCGGACGGGACATCCAGCGAGACGAGCTCGAGGTGAAGCGGCTCATCAACCGCGTGTCGGTCGAGGCGTCGTTCTACAAGAAGCTCTCGGCGATGGAGAACCTCGTGTACTCGGCACGTCTGTACGGCGTGTCGCCGGACGACGCCCGCACGAAATCGCACGAGATCCTGCGTCGCCTCGGCATCGCCGAGGATCGGTTGGAGGAGCCGCTCGAGAAGCTGTCGCGAGGCATGCAGCAGAAGGTCGCGATCGCGCGCGCGTTCCTGACCGCCCCGATGCTCCTGCTTCTCGACGAGCCGACGACCGGCCTCGACATCCGGAGCAAGCGTGAGGTGCAGACCTTCGTCCGCGACCTGCGCCTGGAGCATGACGCGACCATCGTGCTCACGACCCACGACCTCGACGAGGCCGAGCGCCTTTCCGACCGCATCGGCATCCTGCACGAGGGTCGACTCGTGGCCGAGGGCACGGCCGACGAGCTCCGCGCGCAGTACGGTGCCTCGGTGCTCGAGGACGTGTTCATGACCGCGACCGGGCGCCGCTTCGAGGAAGCGGACGAGCCGGAGCCATCGAAGTGATCGAGTACGCGCATGACGAGGCGCTGCCGGGCCGCGACGAGATCCTGGTCCGGCTCGCGTCGCACGATCGCGACGTGCTGCTTCGGATCCTCACACAGCTGTGCCCGTGCCGGAACGTCTGCTACGACCCGGAGGTCTGGCAGCGGGTCGTCCCGATCATCACGAGCCAGTGGGACTTCGAGGTGCGCGAGGCGGCATCGCATGCGCTCGGGACGCTCTCTGGGCGCGCGCGCGTCGACTCACGCTCGGGAGAGCTTCTCACCGCTGTTGCGGCGGAGGTGCCGCTGTCCCGCCTCGCGTACTCGCAGGGGCTCCGGCCGCAGGTCGCGCGCGGCGCGACGTGGAAGACGGCGGACCACCCGAAGGCGCTGCGCGAGGTTCCGACCCTCATCGAGGCGCTCGCGGGCGCCGACGCGGTGGCCGCGAACCACGCGATCGTGGCTCTGTGCCCGGCGGACGGCCGCAATCCCCCGAAGACGGTCTGGCGCGCGATCCGGGATGCCCGGCGCCGGCGCGACGTGGAAGCGCGATCGAGGGCGCGGCTTGCGGTCGACAAGCTCGATGAGCACGCGCGTGCGTGCGGGAGGGATCACGAGTGATCACGCAGCTCAACGGTCAGATCGGGCTGGCGTATGCCTTCGTCGAGCGCGAGATCGCGATCTCGAAGCGCTACTGGGCCTGGGAGATCGTGTGGCTCGTCTACGGCATCGTGACCTCGCTGTCGGTCGCCTACATCGGCCTGGCCGCGCCAGAGATCAGCGGTCGACAGATCGACGAAGCCGCGATCTCGCGCTTCGTGCTCTACCTGCTCGTCGGGACCATCGCCTGGCGATTCCTCGGGATCATCTTCGAGAACATCGGTGAGGTCATTGCCTGGGAGCGGTGGGAAGGCACGATCGAATACACGTTCATGGCGCCCGTGCCCCGTCTCACACACCTGCTTGGCATGTGTGCGGCGACGCTGGTGCGCGCCCTTGCTTTCAGCGTCGCGATCCTCGCGGCGGTGACGCTCTTCGTCCCGGTCGATCTTTCGCACGCGAATGCGCTCTCGGCGATCGTGCTGCTCGCGGTCGGCGCGCTCGCGTTCGTCGGCCTGGGTATCGCGTCGGCGGTGTTCCCGCTGATGTGGACCGAGAAGGGTCTGCAGATGGCCTACATCGTCCAGGCCATCGTGCTGCTCGTGTCCGGCGTGTATTACCCGGTGAGTGTCCTGCCGGGATGGATGCAGCTCCTTTCCACGATCTCTCCGGCGACCTACGTCATCCGCGGGATGCGCTCTGCGCTCATGGATGGAGCTGACCTCGCATCGCTCTGGCCCGACGTCTGGCCGGCGCTCGTCGTCGGCGTGCTGTCCATACCTGTCGGCCTGCGCCTGTTCGTGGCGGTGGAGCGCTACGCGAAACGAACCGGTCGCCTGAAGCGCAGCGGGTGATGGGTGATCTGCAGCTGCGCGACGCGACGCTCGCCGACGTCGCGTTCGTCTCCGACGTCAGCACGCTGGTGCGGCCTTCCGCCCCCAGCGACCCCGCCGTCCTCCGATACGAGTGGGAGCACCCCCAGGACAGCTGGGTGCTGCGACGCTTCATCGCGCTGGCCGGTGATCGCCCGGCCGGATGGGGCCTCTACGCGCATCCGCGTTGGGACAAGGCGCCCCGCCGGTTCGGGATGATGGGAGCCGAGCTGCTTCCGGAGCTGCGCGACTGCGCTTCGCTCGCATCACTGATCCGAGGTATCGAGGAGCTGCTCGTCGCGGCAGGCGCGCGCACGACTGAGATCAGCGCGAACGAGGATGACCCTGTGCGCATCGCGTCGATCGCCGCGCTCGGCTACCGCAAGGACCGGCGCTCGAAGCGGTGGGAGCTCGATCTGGTCGCGAATCGCGTGCGCCTCATCGCGATGGCCGAGGAGAGCCGCGCGCGCATGCGCGCAGCGGGCGTGCGGCTCCTCACGCTCGCGGACGATCCCGACCCGCTGCGCCACGAGAAGATCTGGCGCATGAGCAGCGAGGCCGACGAAGATGTGCCCTCGACGCTGCCGCACGTCGAAGAGACCCTCGACGACTACCTGCGCTGGTTCGCGCAGCCGGACATGCGCGCCGACCGTATCTGGCTCGCCCGCGAGGGAGATGCCGTCGTCGGTATCTCGGTTCTGCGGTACCCGCCGGTCCGCGGCGTTGTGGGGACGGCCTGGACCGCGACGGCCCGCGGAGTGCGGGGGCGCGGCATCGCGCGCGCCGTCAAGTGCGAGACGATCGTGCAGGCGATCGCTCTCGGCGTCGATCGCGTCCGCACCGGGAACGACGCCCAGAACGACCCGATCCTCCATATAAACGCGTCGATGGGTTACCGGCCGATCGCTGGGCGCATCAGCTACCTCAAGGACGCCTAGCGGCCCGTTGCGTCCCGAACGCCGGCGCGTTCAAGCCTCGTGACCCAGCTCCGTCCGCTCGTGCTCGTCGCCGTCATCGCCGGCGGCGCCGTGTTCTTCACGCAGTGGCGAGCAGTGAACGCGAGCGTCGCGCCCACGATCGCGCCCCGCGTCGCGGTCGAAGTCTCGAGCGGGCGCTTGCCGGCGTCGGCGCTGGACATAGCGGAGCATGGCCGGGGGCCGCTCGTGCCAGCGTCGGCGCTGCAGGGATTCGCCGTGCCGGTCGGCTACGCACTGCCTGAGGAGCCCGAGCTCCTGCCTGGCTCGGCGCGCGAGTATCGGGGCGGTTTCCACGAGGGCATCGACTTCCCGCTCTCGTTGGAGATGCCGGTGGCGGCGGCGAAGGCCGGAAAGATCGTGCGGATCGATTCCGCGTATGTCGAGTGGAGCGTCGAGGAGCAGATCCAAAGTGAGGACGTGGGCTTCAAGCTCGGATACACCCCGGAAGCAGTTCTCGACAAGCTGCGCGGCCGGCAGGTGTGGATCGATCACGGGCACGGCGTGGTCAGCCGCTACGCGCACCTGCAGAGCGTGGAGCTCTTCTCGGTCGGCTCGATCGTCGAGCAGGGCACGGTCATCGGCCGAGTCGGCAACAGCGGGACCAAGGCCGGGCCGCACCTGCACATCGAGATCCGCGTCGGGGGCTCGTACCTCGGCGACGGCCTCTCGGGCGACGCGCTCCTCCGCGTCCTTCGACGCGCCTTCTCCTAGCGCTCAGCCTGTATCGCGGGCGCGAACAGCTCGACCAGGAAGAAGTCGGTACGCTTTCGAACGATGACCGCAGCAGATCTGGTGCCTCCGGCCCCGGAGTCGCCGCGCGAGGACGTCGTCGACACGTGGCATGGTGAGCGGATCAGCGATCCCTACCGTTGGCTCGAAGGTGACTCGGAACGGATCAGGTCGTGGACCGACGCCCAGAACGTGCGCACGCGCTCCGTCCTCGACGCCATCCCCGCCCGCGAAGCCCTCGCCACGCGTCTGCGGGAGCTGCTGTCGGTCGGCCTCCTCACGACTCCCAAACCAGCGGGCAAATGGATCTTCCACACCCGGCGGGAGGGTGATCAGAAGCAGGCCGTGCTCTACGTGCGCGAGGGTCTGACCGGAACGGACCACGCGCTCATCGATCCGAATGCCCTCGATGCCGGAGGCCTGGTGACGCTCGACTGGTATTACCCCTCGAGCGACGGCGCCTTCGTCGCCTACGGCCTGTCCCATGGTGGTGACGAGCTGTCCACGCTGCACGTCGTGGATGTGGTGTCGGGGACCGACTGCGGTGAGGCGATCCCGCACACCCAGCGCTCCAGCGTCGCCTGGACGGCCGACGGGTTCTATTACACGGTCCATCCCGCGCCGGGCAGCGTCGCGGCCGGTGACGAGCACTACCACCGTCGCATCCGCTACCACCGCTTGGGCGACGATCCCGCGAACGACGAGCTCGCCTTCGGTGAGGGCCGGCTGAAGGAGGACATCCTCGTCGTGCAGACCTCACCGGATGGGCGCTGGGTCATGGCCGAGGCGTTCCGCGGGTGGGTCCAGAGCGATGTCTACCTGCTCGATCGGCGCGACGCCGCGAAGACCTGGCGCACCGTCGTGGCCGGCGAGGACGGTCTCACCTCGGGACTTCTCACGAATGACGGCGTCTGGCTGCGCACGAACCTCGACGCGCTCAACTACGTCGTGGCTCGCGCCACGTTCGATTCGCCAGGGCGCGAGTCGTGGAAGGTTGTTGTGCCGGAGAGCGAGCATCCCATCGAGCTGTTCGACGTGTCACGCGACCGCGTCGCCGTCGTGCGCCTGTCGAACGCGACGTCGCGTGTGTCGCTCTGGACGCACGACGGCAAGCATGAGCGCGAGGTGACGCTGCCGGGCCTCGGGACCGTGTCGGGGATCAGCGCCGACCCGACCGGCGACCTCATCACGCTCACGTATGAATCGTTCGCCGCGCCCGCGGCCGCGTTCGGGATCACGCGCGACGGCTCGCTGCACGAGATCGTGCGTCTCGCCACACCGCGCGGTCTCGATCCCGCATCGCTCGTGGTGGAGCAGACCACGTATTCATCGCGTGATGGCACACCGATCACGATGTTCCTGGTCCATCGCGGCGACATTCATGCGAGCGGTGACGTGCCCACCGTGCTGTCGGGGTATGGCGGCTTCAACATCTCGCGCACGCCGGCGTATTTTCCGGGCGTCGCCGCGTGGGTCGAGGCCGGCGGGCTTTTCGCGCTTCCCAACCTGCGGGGCGGCGGCGAGTACGGCGAGCGCTGGCACCGCGATGGGATGCTCCAGCGCAAGCAGAACGTCTTCGACGACTTCCACTCCGCCGCCGAAGCGCTGGTCTCCCAGGGATGGACGACCGCGGAGCGTCTGGGCATCTCGGGCGGATCGAACGGCGGCCTCCTGACCGGCGCCGCCCTGACGCAGCGACCTGAGCTGTTCGCCGCGGTGTTCTGCGCGGTACCGCTGCTCGACATGCTGCGCTATCAGAACTTCCTGATCGCGCGCTTCTGGATCGCCGAGTACGGCACCGCCGAGGATGCGGCGCAGTATCGCTGGCTGCGCGCGTACTCGCCCTACCACCACGTCCGCCCCGGCCTGCGCTACCCCGCGATGCTTTTCACGACGGCCGAGGGCGACAGTCGCGTCGATCCGATGCATGCGCGAAAGATGGCTGCGCTGATGCAGGCGGTCACCGCCCCGGACCCCCGTGCCCTCGTGCTCCTCCGGGTCGAGCGTGATGCCGGACACGGCATCGGAAAGCCACTGGATAAGCAGGTCGACGACCTCGCCGACCAGTATTCGTTCTTCGCCTGGCGGCTTGGTCTGGCGCAGGGGGCCTCCGGTATGCTCGGTAAGAGATGAACATTCTCGAGATCCTGCGCGAGAAGGCCAGGGACTACGACTGCGGCGTCTGTGGCACCAACCACAGCCGTTCGGAGATCAGCCTCCTCGGCCGCCGCGAGGGCGGATGGGTCGTCAAGGTGGTCTGCTCGAAATGTGAGACGAACATCACGCTCCTCGTGTACGTCGGAGACAAGTCCAAGGCCGACCAGGCTGAGGTGAGCGGCGCGATCCGCCGCCGATCCGTGGCCGGCCCGCCGAGGCCTGAGCGGCGGCCGCCCCTCTCGCTCGACGACGTGATCGACGCGCACGACCTGCTCGAGTCGTTCTCTGGCGACGTGAATGCGCTGTTCGCGCCGCGCGGGAAGGTCCGCACCTCCACCGACATCTCCTAGATGGCGAAAAACGCGGTGATCACCGGTTGGGGTTTCCACGCGCCATCCCGCGTCGTCACCAACTTCGATCTCGAGAAGATGGTCGACACGACCGACGAGTGGATCACGAGCCGCACAGGCATCAAGGAGCGACGCTTCGCGGCGGAGGGCGAGACGACGTCGTCGATGTCGGTGCGCGCCGCTCGGATCGCGCTCGAGCGGGCGAGGATGCGGCCGCAAGACGTGCAGCTCGTCATCGTGGGCACGTGCTCCCCGGACTACCTGTTCCCGGCGACCGCCTGTCTGGTCCAGGCAGAGCTCGGGGCGACGCGCGCTGGCGCATTCGACATCGAAGCCGCGTGCACCAGCTTCGTCACCGCGCTCGGCGTCGCAAAGGGCATGATCACCTCGGGCACCGTCCAGAACGCCCTGGTCATCGGCGCGGAGACGCTGTCCCGATTCCTCAACTGGAAGGACCGCACGACCTGCGTGCTCTTCGGCGACGGCGCCGGTGCCGTCGTGGTCGAGGCCTCCAACGCATCGGTCGGGATCGAGTCCGTCGTCCTGCACAGCGAGGGCTCGAAGGGCGAGCTCCTCATGGTGCAAGCCGGTGGGGCGAAGCTGCCTGCCACCAAGGACACACTCGAGCGCGGTCAGCACTTCATCACGATGCAGGGCGGTGAGGTGTTCAAGCTCGCGGTGAAGTCGATGGCCGATGCGGCCGAGGAGGCGATCCGCGAGGCCAGCCTCGGCCTCGATGACATCGCGATCATGATCCCGCACCAGGCGAACATCAGGATCATCGAAGGTGTCGCAAAACGACTGCACTTCCCGATGGAAAAGGTCTTCGTGAACATCCAGCGCTACGGCAACACCTCGTCCGCGTCGATCCCGATCGCGATCGCGGAGGCGGCGGCCTCCGGTCGCCTGCGTCGCGGGGACAAGGTATTGCTCGTCGCGTTCGGCGGCGGATTCACGTGGGGCGCGTCGGTGCTCGAGTGGTTCGGACCGCACGACGGCGTTCGGCCGCCGTCTCCGTTGGAGCGGGCGCGCGAAGCGCTCGAAGACGTCGTGGAGCGCGTTCGCCCGATCTGAGCCGCGCGCACCTGACGCCAATGTGAACGAACCTGAATTCCGCAAGCCCGCTCGCCACGCGAGCGAGCGTCGGGCCGGCGTTCTCAACTGCTTTTCGACCGCGAGTGCACGCACCGGTCTCTCGCCCGGCACGAGCGAGCCACACCATTCAACCAGCACTTATTCGTACGCGGTCCTGGTCGGTGGAGGTTTGGATGGGCGTGCAGGCAGTCACTCATCGGATCATTTCGTTCACGGCAGCGTTCGCGCTGGCCGGCGCGCTGGTCCTCGGCGCCTTCGCGTCGCCGGCGTCGGCCGCCGATTGCCCGGATCCGGTCGTTGAGTTCCTCGGCATCGGCGCCGGGAACATCACCCTGGCCGCCGCGGACGCGAATCACTGGGTCGGAACGGTCACGATCCGCGTGTTCTGCGAGCTCGGCGGCGGCGCATCCGTGCCCGTCACGAACGCTCAGGTCCGCATCACGACGAACGTCCCGAACACGACCTTCGACGGACACCCGGCATTCCTGCTGACGACCGCGGTCATCGAGCTCCCGACGGGGACCAAGACGGTCGAGGTCGTATCGAGTGATCCTGGCCTCGCGCCGGGTCAGGTGTTCGGACGCGTCGGAGGACAGCTGAGCATCGCGACGGTCGCATTCGGGAGCCACGTCCCGCTCGGGTACGCGCCCATAGTCGTTACCAATGTCTTCGCACGGACTCCTGAGCTCAGCAGCATTGCGCTCCTGGCCTCGGGTGGTGTCGGCGCCGCGGGATACCTGGTCATCGCGGCGCGCGCGAGGCGGCGCCGGAGCTAACCCGGCGCATCGGGAGACGGCGATGAGCTCGGCTTCCGCACGGATATCCCGCATACCGATGCGGGACGTCCCGGCGGCGACCCTGCTCCTCGCCGTCACCGGCGTTCTTCTCGCGCCGGCGCTCGAGCACGCCGTCGAGCTCTGGTCCACGACCGAGGAGTTCAGCTACGGATTCCTCATCGTGCCGATCGCCGCGGGATTGGTGTTCATTCGCCGCCATCGCATCAGCGCCCTCGCCGGCGCCGGCGATGACCGCGGCCTCATCCTCTCGGCGGCCGGACTCCTCCTGTATCTCCTCGGGGAACGCATGAACGTGCACGCGCTGTCGGGCCTCGCGATCACGCCGATCCTCCTCGGGGGCGCTCTGTATCTCTGGGGTCGCGCGGTCGCCGTCGCGCTCGCCTTTCCACTGTGCTTTCTGGCGTTCGGCTTCGCGCCCTATCGCGGACTGCTGGACACGCTCGGCTTCGCGCTGCAGGTCGTCACCGCCGACGGCGCCGCGCTCGTCGCGACTATCGTCGGCCTCCCGGTCGTGGTCGAAGGGCTCGTGCTGACGCTGCCGTCGTATTCGTTCGTCGTGGCGGAAGCGTGCTCCGGCATGAGCTCGCTCCTGTCGATGCTGGCCCTCGCGTCGGTGTTCATCCATCTGGCGCAGGCGTCGCTCCCGCGCAAGCTCGCCGTGATCGCGGCGGTGCTCCCGATCGTGGTGATCGCCAACGTCCTGCGCGTGACGCTCGTGCTGGCCGTCGCGGAGTCATTCGGCCCCGAGACCGCGACGGGCTTCTTCCACGGCGCGTCGAGCCTTGCCCTCTTCGCCTTCGCACTGGCCGGTCTGTTTGGATTCAGCCGGGTGGTCGGATGCCGGATCCCCGTCGCGTCCTGATCCTCGCGGCGCTCGTCGCGAGCGGCGCCGGCGGCATGTTCGCGCTGCCCGCCCCGGACGTCTCGGCCGACGTGCGCCGCCCCCCGAGCGCGGTCTTCGCGGCGGCCGGCTGGTCGGTGGGCGAGCCGCTCCTCTCGACGGCCAACAGCATCGGCATGGCCACGCTCCGATACGCGTCCACCAGCGGCGATGCGGGTGCCGTGATCGCGGTCGCGACGAGCCCCGACGCCAAGCGCATCTACCGCGCCGGACCGGAGATCCCGTTCGCCGGCTCCGGGTACCAGGTCACGAGCGCGCCGCGAGAGCTCGTCGCATCGACCGCGGATCGAGTCGCGCTCATCGCTGCACGCGGTCAGGAGCGCCTGCTGCTCATCGCGACCTACGGCGAGCGCCGGGGACGGCTCGGCAACGGGCCCCTCGCATGGGCCGCCGCCGCGCTGGATGGCGTCCTCGCGAACGCCAACGACTACTACCTCGTCACGGTCGTGGTCGCGCTCTCTGGCTCGGACGATCAGAGGACCGCGGCGAAGGCCGAGCAGCTCGCGGGCTCGGTGTTCGCCGAGGTCGCGCGGTGGTACGCGCGCTAGAAGAGGCCCCCGATCCCCGATTGACCCCTTGACAGCGCACCCCAGTGGGGCAGAATCCCGCTGCGTGGTGAATTGTGGGGAACGGTGGGGAATCGTTCTCCAAGTCGGGAAGGTCAATTGGAAGGCTATTTCGCGGGCGAATTCGCCCATTCTCTGGACGAGAAAGGGCGCCTCGCCATCCCTGCCAAGCTTCGCAGCCGATTCAAGGAAGGCGCGGTCGTGACACGTTGGATCGGCGAATGCCTGGCCGTCTTCCCCGCACCCGAATGGAGCGCGCTGAACGCCGACATCGCCAAGCGCCCGCGTACCGATCCGGCGGCGACGCGCTTCCGGCACTTCCTGCTCGCCGGGGCGCACGAGGCTGATCCTGATGCCCAAGGACGGCTCACGATCCCGGCGCACCTCCGCGAGTACGCGCACCTCTCGAGCGAAGCCGTCGTCATCGGCAACTCCGACCACCTCGAGGTCTGGGAGCCGGGACGCTGGCGCGCCGAGCTCGCGCGCGTCCAGAACGACATCGCCGGCGACCTCAAGGACCTCGGGGTCTAGCGATGAACGAGTCGGGAGGCTTCATGAGCCGGTTCTTCTGGCCGAGGTACTCGCCCAACTTGATCCCCGCGAAGGTGGCCGCTTCCTCGACGGCACGGTCGGTGGGGGAGGGCATGCCGCCGCGATCCTCGACCGCACCGCGCCGTCCGGCCGGCTCTTCGGGCTCGACGTCGATCCCATGGCGCTCGACGAGGCCCGCCGTGTCCTCGCGCGCTTCGGAGATCGCGCGGTACTCGTCCACGGGAACTTCGCGCTTTCCGACGTCCTGGCCCGCGAGCACGGGTTCGAGCAGATCGACGGTGGGCTACTCGACCTCGGCCTCTCGTCGATCCAGCTCGCGGACTCGCAGCGAGGCTTCAGCTTTCGCGCGCCGGGACCGCTCGACATGCGCGCCGACCCAAGACTTCCGCTCACGGCGGCAGACATCGTGAACAGCTGGGAAAAGGCCGCGCTCCGTGATGTCTTCACGAGCTATGGAGAGGAGCCCGAAGCGGGTCGCATCGCCGCTGCGATCGTGCGACGCCGCTCGCGCGAGCCGTTCCTCACGGCGGACGACCTCGGGCGCTTCGTCTTCGGTGTAAAGCAAAAGCGCTCGCGGACGGTCGATCCGGCGACGCGTGTCTTTCAGGCGCTGCGCATCGCCGTCAACGACGAGCTGGCGAATCTGCGCCAGGGTCTTGTCGCTGCGCTCTCGATCCTGCGTCCGGGTGGCCGTCTTGCGGTCATCTCGTTCCACTCGCTCGAAGACCGGATGGTGAAGCAGTTCTTCATCCAGGAGTCGCGCGACTGCATTTGTCCTCCCCACCTCCCCACCTGCGTCTGCGGGCACCGCGCGGGCCTGCGTGTCGTTACCCGGCATCCGCTTCGTGCGGATGCGGCGGAGGTCGCACGCAACCCGCGCGCCCGCAGCGCAGTCCTTCGCGTCGCCGAGAAGATCGCCTCGTGATGGCCTCGCAGGCGGTCCGCGTGGCGCCGGTGCGCCACGCGAAGTCGCCGCGCCCCCGGCACGCCAGGCCTGCAGCGCACGCGTCACGCGCGGCGCACCGGGTCGTTCGCCGTAGCACCTGGGAGCTCCGCACCTTCGGCACGGTGAGCGCCGTCATCGCGTTCGTCTTCGTGCTCGCGATGCTCTATCTGGCCCAGACGACCACGGTCTCGGCGCGAGGATACGAGGCGCAGCGCCTCGAGCAGACGCGTGACGAGCTGCGCCGCCAGAACGCCCTCCTCGAGGTCGAGAACGCACGACTGGACGCTCCGGCCCGCATCGCGAGCGAGGCCTCGAGGATCGGTCTCGTACGCGTCGGGTCCGTTTCTGTCGTGCAGCTGGAGCGGATCACCGCCAAGCACTAGCGCCCCGTGCGGTCGGGGAGCCGGCGCGGGAGGACATCGCATGAGGAGTGGAACGGTGACGGAGAGCGTCTCCCCACGGCGGCTCCGCGTCGTTTTCGCGGTGTTCGCCTGCGCGACCGTCGTCCTGTCGCTGCGCGTCGGCTACTGGCAGACGATCGGCCGCGGCGAGCTGCTCGAGGGCGCGACCGACCAGGTGCGCACCGATCTCGTGCTCGCGGCGCAGCGCGGGGTCGTGCGAGACCGCAGCGGGGCGATGCTGGCGACAACGGTCGAGCTGCGATCGCTCTATGCCATCCCGAAGCGGATCCCCGATACGAGCAAGCCCGATGTCGCCGCGAAGCTCGCTCCGCTCCTCGGGACCACGTCCGCCGCCGTCCTCAAAGCGCTCACGACGGACGCCGAGTGGACATACCTGCGGCGCAGGCTGCCTGAGGAGACCGCGCGCGCGATCGCGATGCTCGGCATCACCGGCCTCGGCTTCGAGACGGAGCCAAAGCGGCTG
>JBGPKU010000008.1:0-71306 GCA_041486085.1 Candidatus Limnocylindria bacterium
CCCGGTCCCGCACGAGCGGCCGGGCGCCACCCGCGTCCTTTGGGCGGTCCTGATATGAAAGGGTCTCGCTGAATGATGCTGACACTCGCTCGCCGGGAGTCGATCTGGGGTTGGGCCTTCATCTCACCGTGGATCCTCGGCGCCCTGGTCTTCACGCTCCTGCCGATGGGCGCGTCCTTCGTCATCTCGCTGACGAACTTCGATCCCCGCTATCCCAACGCGATCCAGTCCGTTGGACTCGCGAACTACCAACGGCTGCTTGTCGACCCGCTCGTACTCCAGTCGCTCGGCGTCACGGTCAAGTTCGCGCTCGTGATGCTGCCGCTGACGCTCGGGGTCTCCCTCGGCCTGGCGATGCTCGTGAACAACCCACGGCTCCTGGGTCGCACGGTCTTCCGCACGCTCTTCTACATGCCGACGCAGATCCCGATCATCGCGACGACGCTCATCTGGCAGGGCGTCCTCAACCTGCACACCGGCTGGCTCAACTTCGCGCTCGGCACCTTCGGGATCCCCGGGCCCGACTGGCTCAACAGCCCGTTATGGGTCTACCCGGGTCTCTCGCTGATCTCGCTTTGGGGCACGGGGACGATGATGCTCATCGCCCTCGCCGGCCTGCAGAGCGTCCCGACCGAGCTCTATGAAGCGGCTCGCATCGACGGCGCCGGCCGGTGGGCGCAGTTCCGTAACGTCACGCTCCCGATGGTGTCGCCGGTCCTCTTCTACAACCTCATCATCGGCCTCATCTCGACGTTCCAGTACTTCACTCAGGCATACGTGCTGACGAACGGACGCGGCGATCCAGACAACGCCACGCTCTTCTTCAACCTCAACCTCTACCGCGAGGGCTGGCGCTACTACGACATGGGCTACGCCGCGACGCTCGCGTGGCTGCTCTTCGTCATCGTGCTGGCGCTGACCGTGATCCTGTTCCGCACGCGGGGCCGGTGGGTCTATGAGGGTGCGGCCCGATGACGCTCGCCGCCGCCCGGCCCCTTCCTCGCGTCGGCCTGCGCGGTCACTTCGGCCGGCGCATGCGGCGCTGGACCGCGGTCGCGAGCATCACCTTGTTCGGTCTCGTGGTGGTGAGCGCGTATCTCATGCCGCTCGGCTACATGGCGGCAACGTCAATGAAGGACGGTGCTCAGGTGTCCGAAGCGGGCGCGCCGCTCTATCCGGCCAGACCCGCGACGTTCGAGTGGCAGGGGAAGGAATACGCGGTCTACGACGTTCCGGCGCCCGACGGCTTACACCGGTGGGCGCTCGTCGATCCGCGCCGCGAGGACGCCACGTTCGTGGATCCGGCGCATCCCGAGAACGGCACGATCGAGTGGCAGGGCCGCTGGCGCACGCTCGCGCAGGCCTGGCAGTTCGACCTGAACCTCGAGAACTTCGTCACGGTGTGGAACCAGATCAACTTCGGCCGGCTGCTGCTCAACACGTTCGCGATCGCCGTGATCGGTACGTTCGGAACGCTCGTATCGTCGACGGCGGTCGCGTACGGTTTCAGCCGCTTCCGCTTTCCAGGCAGGAACGGGCTCTTCCTGCTGCTCGTGTCCACGATCATCCTGCCGTTCCAGATCACGCTCATCCCCACCTTCGCCGTCTTCTCGGCGCTGGGATGGACCGGGACCTGGCTGCCGCTGCTCATACCGCACTTCTTCGCGAACGCTTACAACGTCTTCCTGCTCCGCCAGTACTTCATGACGATCCCGCGTGAGCTCGATGAGGCGGCGATGCTGGACGGGGCCAGCCCGCTCCGCGTCCTCCTCTCGGTGATCGTCCCTCAGTGCCTTCCGGTGCTCACCGCGGTCGGCCTCTTCCACTTCTTCTTCGCGTGGAACGACTTCTTCCAGCCACTCATCTATCTCCAGGGGAACGTCGACGCGCAGCCGCTCTCGGTCGGCATCGCGGGCTTCAACGCGCTCTACTCGCAAAAGCCCACGCTCATCCAGGCCGCCGCGGTCATGTCCCTCTTCGTGCCGGTCGCGATCTTCTTCTTCGCCCAGCGGGCGTTCATGCGCGGCATCGTCATCACAGGCGTCGAAAAGTGAGCGCTCACGAAGGCGTCGGCGACCTGGCCCTGAGGGCGAGCGCGGACGCGCCGGTCGTCGCGGCAAAGGCCTTCCCGCGTAGCTTCCTCTTCGGCGTCGCAACGAGCGCGTACCAGATCGAGGGAGCCCACGACGCCGATGGCAAGGAACCATCCATCTGGGATGTCTTCTGCCGTCAGCCCGGAGCGATCGACGACGCGTCGAGCGGCGACGTCGCCTGCGATCACTACCACCGCTATCTCGATGACGTGCAGCACATGGCCGCTCTCGGCATCGACGCGTACCGCTTCTCGATCTCGTGGCCGCGCGTCCTCGCTGACGGGAACGGCATCGTGAATCCGCGCGGTCTGGACTTCTACGACCGCCTGGTCGACGCGCTGCTCGAGGCGCGGGTCCGTCCATTCGCCACGCTGTACCACTGGGACCTCCCGCAGTCGCTGCAGGTCAAGGGTGGTTGGGCCTCCCCAGAGACCGTCGAGCGCTTCGCGGAGCTGGCGTACACCGTCGGCGCGCGGCTGGGCGACAGGGTCAAGGACTGGATCACGGTGAACGAGCCGGAGGTGGTCGCCTTCGTGGGGCACGCCTACGGTCAGCACGCGCCCGGTCTGCGCGATCCGAAGCTGGCGCTCCGCGTCGCGCATCACCTCCTTCTCGCGCATCGCGCCGCGTCCGAAGCGCTGCGGAGCATCGACCGCCAGGCGCGCATCGGCCTCTCGCTGAACCTCAATCCCGTCCATCCCGCGACCAGCGCTCCCGACGACGTCGCGGCCGCGCGCCGCCTGGACGGCTACTTCAATCGCTGGTATCTCGATCCGCTGTACGGCCGGGGTTATCCCGCGGACATGGTGGAGTGGTACGGCGATCTGCTCGATGCCGAAGCGGTCGAGCAGATGCGCGGCTATGACGGTGACCTCGACTTCCTCGGCGTCAACTACTACTCGCGGCGTGTCGTGAAGGCCTCAGCCGGCGATCTGCTGGGTCTCCAGGACGTTCGCATGGAGAGCTCCCTCCACACCAACACCGGATGGGAGGTCTATCCGCAGGGCCTGTCGGAGGTCCTGCGCCGCGTCACGAACGAATACCAGCCACGCGCGATGTACGTCACCGAGAACGGAGCGTCGTTCGACGACCATCGCGAGAATGGCAGCGTTCCAGACGCGGCTCGGACGCGCTATCTCGCGACGCATTTCAGGGAGGCGGCGCGCTCGATCGAGGCAGGCGTTCCGCTCGAGGGCTACTTCGTGTGGTCGTTCATGGACAACTTCGAGTGGAACAACGGCTACACAAAGCGATTCGGGGTCGTCTACGTGGACTTCGCGACGCAGCAGCGCATCGACAAGGGCAGCGCGCGCTGGTATCGGGAGTTCCTCGCGGCCCGCTAGCCTGGCCCGCCACGGTCAGCCGAGCGCGAGCAACACGATCCCCAGGACCATCGCGACGGCGCCGACCGCGCGTGTTTGGCTCTGGCCTTCCGCCAGCACGCGCACACCGAGCACCGCGCCAAAGAGGATCCCCGTCTCGCGGGCCGGCGCGACGTACGACACCGGGCTGATCGCGAGCGCGGTGAGCATCAGCAGGTATGAGAGCCGGCTCAGGATGCCGACGATGACCACGGTCCATCGCCGCGTCGCCCACACCTCCGCGACCTCCGCCCGGCGCCGCCACACCACCGGCGCGACGACGAGGGCCTGGCCGCTGATGGTCATCCAGTCGTACACGATCGGGGGTATGAGCAGCAGCGAGACCGCGGTCTTGTCCCACAGCGTGTACAGCGCGATGACCACACCGGTCGCGAGCGCGTAGCCCACGGCGCGTGCCGCGCCGCGCGCGCGCAGCGAGCGAGGATCACCGGTGAGCACCAGGGCGCCGAGCACTATGGCAAGCGCACCGGCGATCGCCAGGGCTGATGGTCGCTCGCCGAGGATCGCGATGGCCCCGACGGTCGCGAGGAGCGGCCCCGTCGCGCGTGCGAGCGGATAGACCAGCGAGAGATCGCCGGCGCGGTAGCCCGCGGTGAGCGTCGCGAAGTAGACGGTCTGCAGCACGATCGCCACGGCCACGAACGCGAACGCGCCCAGACCGAGCTGCGGTCGAGCGAGGACCAGCACCGCGATCGCGAACGGTGCGTACGCGACCGCGCCTACGATGTAGATGAGGAAGAGGAACGGGGTCTCCGCGCGCACCTGCTTCGCGAGCAGGTTCCAGGTCGCGTGCATGACCGCGGAAGTGAGTACGAGCGCAAGGGCGAACGCGGTCATGCGCGCAGGCTACCTACTTAGGGAGTGCTCAAGTCGCGAACGAGCTGGGCCGCGTTACGGCAGGAGTAGGTCGCCCGACAGGGACGCGAGGTTACCGCCCCAGTCCCTGAAGTTGTTGATCGCGGTGATCGTCGCGCCTGGCAGGTCGACCGCGGTCTGGAAGCCGGGGACGATCGTCCAGGTCGACGTCGTGGTGTTCGCGGTGCGAGTGATAACGGTTCCGAGCTGGCCGTTCGTGAACGTCGCAGTGTCGGTCCCATCAGAGATCGTGATGCTCTGCGGCGTCGTCGTCGATGCCGCACGCATCTCCTCGTTGAAGACCAGCGTGATCGTCGAGCCCGTGCCAACCTGGCCGGTGCCCGGAGCGACTGTGGACGACTGGATCAACGCGGGGGCGTTGTCACGGCCCCAGGCACAGGCTGCGGCGTTGGTGTCAACGCCCGTGAGCTGGCCCTGCGTGGTCCAGGTGCAGTTCTCCTGGGTTCCGACCTCGAGGCCGGTGTCGAACGCTGCCGGTGCTCCCTTGTTCAGGGCCGCGTCACCAGCACGCACCAGGACGTTGAAGAAGTTTCCTGCCTGCGCTGTGGTCTCTACCGGCCACGTCACGACGCAGGTGAAGGACTCCGGAGTCTGGCCGTTGAACGAGCCGTCGTCCGGGGTGCATGGGGTCCAACCGGTGATGGTCGAGCCCGAGCCGTTACGGGTGATGGCGTACTCGACGAGAGTGACGCCAACGTTGTCCGTCGCAACACCGGTGAAGGTGGTGCTAGCGGCGTTGGTCGGGGTGGCAGCCGCCGATGTGACCGTCACGGTCGGCAGGATCAAGTCAGCCGATGGCGGCGTCGTCGACCACGCGAATCCGGTCGACGGTGCCGAGGTGCAGGTCGCCGTGTTTCCAGACGAGTCAGTCACACGAGAGACCGTCCGGAGCATGGTGCCGTTTAGGAAGGTCTGGTCAGTCGTGGTGAACGTGTAGGGCTCGCTGGCCTCGTTGAACGCGCCGTCGTCAGCGGTTGCGGCCGCGTAGGCGGTCACGTCGGACCAGATACCAGCGTCGTTCCGCTGGAGCTTGACCTCGGTGTTGCTGACCATGACATCGTCGCTCGAGGTGCCCGTCGTCTTCACCTTGAAGCTCGTCTGGGCAGCCGCGGCGGTGCAATCCGGAGGTGTCGTGTCGCTCGACGGAGGCGGGCCAGACGCACCCGCAGGTCCCGTCGCACCAGTTGCACCAGTAGCACCAGCCGGGCCGGTAGGGCCGACGGGTCCTGCAACGCCATTAGCGCCATTAGCGCCATTAGCGCCATTAGCGCCATTAGCGCCATTAGCGCCATTAGCGCCATTCGCGCCATTCGCGCCATTCGCGCCATTCGCGCCATTAGCGCCCACCGGGCCGGGTGGTCCCGCGTTGCCGGCCTGATTCCAGGCAATCGCGACCTCGCCGCGCTTGCAATCTCGCGCGTCGGCGACAAGACGTAGGTCGCCATCCTGCTGCTGGTAGCACGCGTGGATCACGCCGTTAGAGTCGGGGATCTGACCGCGCGCAAGGATGCCGACTCCGCCGACCGCGAACACGGTCAGGAGCAAACCGAGCGCGATGCCTACTCGAGCGCCGCCCCGATGCGCAAGGCGCCCGAGCCGCCCCTCCATCGAATCGCCTAAACGGACGGTATTCGGCCTGTCAAGTAGGCGACGACTTAGTTGAGCGGGGGCGAAGGCTCGCTATTCCGTCGAGATCGTCTGCTCCACGATTTCGGCGCCGGAACGCACCACGCGGAAGTGCGCGACCGGATCGTCGAGCAGCGCGGTGATCTGGGCGACGGCCTCATGCTGCCCGCTCTCGCCCAGCGCGCTCACGTACGCGCCGAGCAGCTCGCGAAGCACGGCGACGTCCTCGTCGGCCGGCGGACGCATCGCGACCTTCGCGGCCTTCGCGAAGCGATCGCGGATACCGGCGTCGTCGAGCCCCGCCGCGGGTGAATGGCGCAGGAACACGACGCCGCCACTCATACCGGAGCAGATCCACCGTCCGGGATCGCCGAGCACGACGGCCCGCCCGCCGGTCATGTACTCGAAGGCGAAGCCACGAAGGTCGCCGCCGAACACCACGTCCGCTCCCGAGAGCCGGATGCACGCGCGCGCATCGGCTCCGCCCTGCACCAGGAAGCGTCCACGCTGCGCGCCGTACGCGAAGCATTTCCCGACTGACCCATCGACCCACACGCCGGCGGCGTTGCGCGCTTTCAGGATCGCGATCGAGCCGCCGAGGGCTGTCTTCGCGGCGCCATCCTGCGCACCACCATGCACGATGACCGACACGCCGTCGGTCGAATACGCGCCGAGGCCGTTCCCCGCGACGGAACCGTCAGCGAACGCCGCATCGAGGCGCATCACGACGCTGCCGGCGATCGCCTGCCGGGCGAGCTGCCCCGCGCCCGACGTCGCGACGAACCGATGCTCGCTCCCAAGACGCACGTGCTCCTCGGGCGCTCGCGGAGCCGCGAGCACACGCACTTCGCGACCGCCGCGGCGCATCGGACCGGTCGGCTCGAGGACGGGTGAGAGATCGACGCGGTCCAGACCGCGGGCCTGCACGAGCAGATCGGTGCGGCCGACGAGCTCGTCCGTTCGTGTCACGCCAAGATGACCGGCGATGCGCGAGAGCTCGTCTTTCATGGCCGTGAAGAAGCGGATCAGCTGGACCACGGCGCGTTCGAGCTCCTGCGGCTCGAACTTCTTCAGCCCGCGCTCCGTCGCTTCGAGCGCCGACTCGATCTGCGTCGCGATGCCGACGTGACATGTGTCGAGCTGGCAGCCGCGGCAGATCGTGCAGCCGATGGCGACCATCGCGAGCGTCGCGAAGCCGACACGGTCCGCGCCGAGGCACAGCATCTTCACGACGTCGAGCGCGCTCTTCTGGCCGCCGTCGCACCAGATCTCGACCTCGTCGCGCAGGCCCGCGGCAAGGAGCGCGCGATGCGCCTCGGCGACGCCGATCTCCACCGGCAGACCGGCGCGGCGCAGGGCGTGCTGACGAGCCGCGCCCGTGCCGCCGTCGTAGCCGGAGAGCGTGACGATGTCGGCACCGGACTTCGCGATCCCGACGGCAATGATGCCGATGTCGGGGACGACCGGGACCTTCACCGAGACGCGCGCGCGTGGATTCACCGTCTTCAGCTCATGAACGACCTGCGCGAGGTCCTCGATCGAGTAGATGTCGTGATTGTTCGACGGCGAGATCAGATCGACCCCCGGCCGCGCGTTGCGCGCGAGCGCGACCTTCACCGACACCTTGCGCCCCGGCAGGTGACCGCCCTCGCCGGGCTTGGCGCCCTGCCCGATCTTGATCTCGAGGTAGTCGGATGAGTTCGCGAGGAGCGCCGAGACGCCGAACCGCCCGGACGCGATCTGCTGGCCGCGGTTGCGCGGGTACTTTCCGATGAGGTCCGGCAGCTCGCCGCCTTCACCGTTGATGCAGAGCATGTCCATGCGCGCCATCGCCTCCGCGTACGCCCGGTAGGCCGTCTCGCCCTGCGAGCCGAACGACATCGAGGAGATGTACATCGGCGCGGCGTGCTCGCCGGCCCGTGTGATGGCGCGGCGCTCCGGCTCGCCCTCCGCTGGACGAGCGAGGTCGAGGAGGTGCCGGATCGACACGGGGTGCTCGTGCTCGATCTGCTCGAGCTTCTGCGAATACGTCTCGTACGGCGCCTCGCCCTTCGCGACCTGGAGCGCGGCCTTCCAGATGCGCGGGTATACGCGGAACGGCGGCTCCACTCGAGCGGCGCCGCGATCGCGCAGGAGCATCGCGCGCTCGTGCCCGTCCTGGGCGATCCGCTCCCACGTAACGCCGCGGTCGTGGGCGCCGAAGAACGTGCGGATGCCGAGCAGCCGTGCGACCTCGGGCGAGAGGCCGATCGACGAGATCTGCCGGCCATAGCCGCGCAGCTCGTGCATGCCCAGGGTGGAGATGACCTTTTCGACGCCCTTTCGCAGCGCCTCGACGAGGTTCGCGAGCGCGTCCGGATCATCGAGCGATCGCGCGTATTCGGTGATCAGGTAGGGATTGACCGCGTCGGCACCGAGTGCGAGCGCGACCATCACGTCGTGGAGGTTGCGCAGGCTGCCGGCAGAGACGACCAGCGCGCAGGCCCGGCGCAACGATCCACTGCGATGCGGTTGCGCAACGAGCGCGCGATGCGCCGCGGCGACGACCAGGAGCGGATCGATCCACGCCCGACCCTCTTCGATGACGTGACGGTCCTGCACGACGACGAGCGTGGAGCCGCCGCGCACACCACGGCAGGCCTGCGCGCCGATCCGCGCGAGCGCATCGGCCGGGTGCTCCTCCCAATCTCGGTCCGCCTCGAGGATCACCGGAGCGCGCTCGCTCGTCGCCGCCGAGTGGGCGACGACATCCTCGATCAGCCACGTGCCGAGCTTGCGCGCGAGTCCGCGCTCGTCGTCGGACGACATCCCCGTCTCGGGCGCGTGGCCACCGAGCAGGATCGGGATCCGCAGCTCGAGCCATCGCTCGGCCGCCCCGCCGCGCGCGCGAGAACGCAGACCCGGCCGCGGTCCGAGCACGACGCGCGTGGAGAAGTGCTCGATCTCGCGCTCGCGGTCGATCGCCGGGTTCGTCACGACGGCGACGGTCTCGTGGATGTGGTCGGCGAGGTTCGGACGGCCATGCGAGAGGACGCCTAGCGGGCCGTCCCATCCGAGCGACCCGATCGGCTCGTTCGCGGTCTCCGCCATGTGCTGCGCCATGCGGATGTCGTCCGGCTCGAAGCCGAACGCACCGAACTGCTGTTCCCGGCGACGCGTCACATCCTCGAGCTGGTCGGGCGGCGATCCGACCTCCCACCGAGTACGAGGCTCGCGCGCCGAACCGGGTCTCTGGATCGAGGCTGGTGGGGTCTTTGGTCCGCCGCATTCGGCCCGCTCCCGGATGTCCACGCGCGCCACGTCGCGAGCCTCGCGCTCGGCGGCGAATCGCGCCCGCAGGGCGGCGGCGTCGATGAACCGCCAGCCGCTCGCATCGCGCCGCAGGGCCACGCGCACGCCCGGTCCGAGCGGGTACGGGTCGCGGACGTAGCTCTCCAGTGGCACGAAGCCGCGCTCGCTCGCGAAGATGTGCGCGTCGTCGGTCTCGACGTGCCACAGCGGCCGCAGGCCAAGAGCGTCGACGCCGAACACGCAGGTGTCGCCGACGCGCGCGAGGAATGCGGCCGGCCCCTGCGCGAATGGGCCGAAGGCCGCGCGCGCCTGAACGTACACATCCTGCAGGCGCGGGGTCATCCGGCGGATCTCGTTGACGATGGGTGGGAAGAGGAGCTCGATCGCCTCGATCGCCGTCAGGCGCTCGCGCAGCACGAGGCCACGGATCACCGCGTCGACGTCCTGCGAGTCGCTGCCGTCGCGCGAGAGCGGGATGCGCAGCGAGAGTGCCTCCTCGCGCAGCCGGCCGATCGTGTCGATCTCGCCGTTGTGCGCGAACACCGGGAATGGCTGGACACGGTCGAACGTCGTGCTCGTGTTGGTGGAGTACCGGTCGTGGCCGAACGCGAGGCTCGTCACGAACCGCTCGTCGCGCAGGTCGTCGAAGTACGGTACGAGCTGGTCCGCTCCCCCGCGCAGCTTGTAGACCGTGGTGTGGCGCGACAGGCTGACGATGGTCGCGGTGGTGAGGCGCTCGATCTCGACACCCGCGTCGTACAGCGCGCGGGATCCGACCGCCGCCCTGCCCGGAGCCAGGAGCGCCAGCTGCCAGAAGCGTGGCGCCTCGATGCGGCCGCGTTTTCCGAGCGCGGCGCTCACGGTCCCGCCGGCGCGATCGAGCAGCACGGTGACGCGGTGGCGCGCGAGGATCCGGCGGACCGCGGCCTCCTCCCCTTCGTCGGCGCTCGCCGGGATGAAGAGGTGCGCGATCGCGAAGCGGTCGTTGCGAACGTGTCCGGCATCGTGCCCGGCGGCTTCGAGGCGGCCAGCCCAGAGCGCGCGGGGGATGTCGGTCAGGACACCGGCACCGTCACCCTCGCCGTCGACGCGGCCGGAGCGGTGTGAGAGGGACTCCATGCCCTCGATGGCCTGGGCGAGCACGCGCGCATCGGGCCGCCCGTCCTTGCGGGCGACGGCCACGAGACCGCAGGCATCGCGTTCGTCCATACCCCTCCACTAACCAAAAGGCCTCCCGGTCTGGGAGGCCTCATCTGCACCGTCGTTCAGCGGATGCGACTAGCCCCCACCTCCGGAGGTGATCGCTGCTGCGGCCGAACGAAGGGTCTTCACCTGCTGAATTTCTACACAGAAGAATGGTGACGGGACAGTGGCGCTCGGGTGACGAGAAGGCGTCAGACGACGACGTCGTCGCCGATATTCACGGCCCCGGGCTCGGCGATGCGCGCCCAGACGCCGAAGGCGAGCGGCTCGCTGGTGACCTTGTCGCCGCGGTAGCTCGCGAGGGCCGCGAGCGTGTCGAGGTCCGACACGGCGGTCAGCGGATCGAGCGTGGTCACGGCGCATCGGCCGACGTTGCCCTTCGGGATGACCACGGCGCCGCCCACTCGGACGCGGCTGCCGATCCAGGTGTCCTCTTCGTGCGGCGGCGTCCCGGACACACCGATGAGCATGCGGAAGCGGCGCGGGTCGACCGCCGTCTCGAGGCCCGCCGCCTCCGCGATGGCGCGCAGCGACTCCTGGCCGAGGAGCGTGGCTCCGGCGCCCTTCGCGGCGCGGTCCACACCCTCCCCCGGCTCGTCGAAGCGCACCAACCTCACCGGGCGCCCGGCGACCGCCGAGAGCGCATCGGCCCACGGTCCCTCGACCACACGCGCCGGAACGGAGCGGTGGTAGATCGAGACCAGGGTCGCGTCGCCGAGGTCGACCGGGCCGCTGTCCTCCGTCCCGTCCGGCATGTACAGCGTGAGCCGGCGCATGTCGTCGGAGAAGTGCGGACGGATCGACACGAAGGCGGGCACGCGCTTCGCGTTCAGCATCCTGCCTTCCGGGTCGACGATGCAGAAGCGGCGGTCGTTCTCGACGCCACGCTTGGTCAGCTCGATGTGCTCGAGCTCCTGGATCTGCAGCGACTTGATCGGCGCGACGTGGATCCACGCCACTTGCGGGCTCATCGCCTGAGTCTTTCATATCGGACTACAGCTCTCGCCGAACGGTGACGCTCCATTCGTTGCGGCTGATCTCACGGAATCCAGTCTTCACGTACATGGAGAGCGGGCCGTGATAGTTGCGGCGCGGCCAGAGCATCGGATCGTCGGGGCTCAAAGGCGGCGGATACGCCTCGACCGCGGTCATGCCGCGCTGTCGGAGGTATTCGACCGCCGCATCGAGCAGCACCGTGGCGACGCCCTGACGGCGAGCATCGGGGGCGACCACGAAGCAGACGACCGCTCCGACCGCTCCGATATTCGTCTCGGTCGCGTTCTTCGGATCCCACGACGCGAGCAGCGGCAGCTCCGACTTCGGCGCGGCATGACACCACCCGACGACGCGGCCGAGGCGGAATGCGACAAGCCCGTTGCCCTTGCCGGAACGGATGATCGCGGCCCGTGTGGCGCGGTTCTGCTCCTTCGTATGCGCCTGATGCTCGTCGCCGTTCCTCGACATGAAGAAGGTGCAGAAGCAGGAGGCCCAGTGCGGGTTGTCGGCGTAGGCGCTGAAGTCGAAGAAGTGCATCAGCTCGTCGTGCAGCGCCGGCGTGAGCTCCCGGACCTCGATCTCAGGCATGACCCGAGTGTTCCACACTCAGTGCATGCGCATCTGGACGATCGGCCACGGAAGGCGGCCGATCGAAGACCTCGTTGCGACCCTGCAGAGCGCGCGCATCAGGACGGTCGCGGACGTGCGGACGGTCCCGGGCTCCCGCCGGCATCCGCAGTTCGGGAAGGCGCCGTTGCGCGACTCGCTGGCCGCCGTAGGGATCGCATACGTCCACCTGCCTGGTCTGGGCGGGCGGCGCGAGCCCCGGACCGATTCGCCGCACACCGCGCTCCGCGTCGACGCGTTCCGCGGCTACGCCGACCACATGTCGAGCGACGAGTTCCAGCGTGATCTCGCGGTGCTCGTCGAACGCGCCACGGCGGCGCCGACCGCATTCATGTGCGCCGAGACGAATTGGTCGGAGTGTCACCGCCGGATGCTGGCCGATCTCCTGACGGTGCGCGGCTGGGATGTCACGCATCTACTCGCAGCCAGCGAGAGCGAGGCGCATCAGATGTGGAGCGCCGCTCGCGTGGCGAACGGCACCCTCGTCTACGACGCGGGAACCTTGCCGCTGCCGCCGGCGTAGGTACCGGCAGTTGGCTCCGCGCCTCGTGATCGTGACGGGTGCCCCCGGTTCGGGGAAGACGACGGTCGCGCGAGCGCTCGCGAGGCAGCTGCGTTACGCGCTCGTATGCAAGGACGACGTGAAGGAGTCTCTTGCCGACGCGCTCGGCACGGGCGATCGCGCGCGGTCGCGAGAGCTCGGCGAGGCTGCGTACGCGGTGATGGAGCGCCTCGCGTCGCGCATGCTCGAGGAGGGCGTGCACGTGATCCTCGAGGCGAATTTCCAGCGCGAGCGTGCCGAGCCATGGATGCGCGCGCTCGCCCGCGATCGCGATGCCTCGGTGATCGTCTGTGTCGTGGCGCCCGAGCTGCGCCGCGAGCGCTTCCGATCGCGCGGCGCCGCAGGCCTACGCCACGCGGTGCACCTCGACCAGGAGATCCTCGATCGCGAGTGGATGGACGACGATTCCGCTTTCCGCGTGGATCTTGGCACGCGTTCGCTGGTCGTCGACACGACCTCCAGTGCGGTCCCGAGCATCGCGCAGATCGCGCGCTGGATCGAGGATCGCTAGCGCGGCTCCGCCAGGCGCGCGCGAAGCTTCGCCGCGGCCAGGCCGCGATGCGAGACCCCGTGCTTCTCCTCGCTGCTGAGCTCGGCCATCGTGCGGCCATCACCGCCGATCACGAACAGCGGGTCGTAGCCGAAGCCCTGTGTCCCGCGCGGCGCGAGGCCGATCTCGCCACGGACCTCGCCATCGAAGGTCTCGACGCGTCCATCCGGGGCCGCCAGCGCGGCGACACACACGAAGCGGGCGCCGCGTGCGCTCACACCATCCATGAGGGCGAGGAGGCGCGTATTGCGCTCCTCGGCGGTGGTGCCCTCGCCGAAGAACCGCCGGCTGCGCAGACCCGGCGCGCCGCGCAGCGCATCGACCTCGAGACCCGAGTCGTCGGCGACCGTTCGGAGCCCGGTCGCGACGGCGTACGCGCGCGCCTTGTTCATCGCGTTCTCCGCGAAGGTCCTTCCCTGCTCGGCCGGCTCGGGTGGAGCCGGGTCGAGGTCCTGCGGCATCACGAGCACGGCATCGAGGCCCGCGAGCAGCTCGCGCCATTCCTGCTGCTTGCCGGGATTGCCCGATCCGATGAGGAGCCGGTGCTCGCCGTGCGGCGCTCTCACGGCCTTACGTGGACGTGCGGGGAGGCCGCTGCGCTCACTTGCGGAGCGCGGTGTTCTGCGCCTCGACGAGCTGCGCGATGCCCTTCAGGGCGAGCTCCAGGACACGGTCGAAGTCAGCGCGCGAGAAGGGACGCCGCTCAGCGGTGCCCTGCACCTCGATGAGCTCGCCGTCCGACGTCGCGACGACGTTCACGTCGGCATCGGCGATGGAGTCCTCGGCGTAGGGGAGATCGAGCACGAGCTCGCCGTTGACGAATCCCGCGGACACCGCGGCGACGTTCTTCCGCAGGGGCTTGGGCGTGAAGTGGCGCAGCGCGTGGGCGAGCGCGACGTAGCCGCCGGTGATCGCCGCCGTTCTCGTGCCGCCGTCCGCCTGGATGACTTCGCAGTCGATCGTCACGCTCCGTGAGCCGAGCGCTTTCAGATCGACGGCGGACCGCAGCGCGCGTCCGACCAGGCGCTGGATCTCGAAGGTGCGTCCGCCCGGACGGCCCGCGATGCTCTCGCGCTGGCTGCGTTCTGGCGTGGAGCGAGGCAGCATCGCGTACTCGGCGGTCACCCACCCTTCGTCTTTTCCGATGAGATGCCGTGGCACGCTGTCGCTCACCGTGGCGAGGCACAGGACCTCGGTGTCGCCGAATCGGATCTCGCACGAGCCTTCCGCGAACTTCGATACGCCGACGGTGATCTCGATCGGGCGCAGCGCGTCATACGCGCGCCCATCGGGTCGCTTATAGGCCGGGCTCATGCTCCATCTCCCGCCTGCGGCGCGACGACCGACTCGTCCCAGAGACGCCGCATCTCCTCGGGAGCGTACGACTCCAGCGCCTTTCCTTCCTTGCGAGCGCGCTCCTCGACGCGCGCGACGCGCCGCACGAAACGCTCGTTCGCCTCCCGCAGCGCTGCTTCCGCATCGAAGCCCTTCTCGCGAGCGACGGCGACGAGGTCGAAGAGGAGCTCGCCGAGGAAGTCCGAGTCGTCGATGTCGAGCGGCATGTCGATGCGCGCAGGCTCGACGCCGACGCGTGCCGCGCGCTCCTGGAGGCGCTCGGCCGCGAACAGCGCCGGCAGGTCTTTTGGGACCCCGGAGGTGATGCCGTCCTCGGACCGACCACCGGCCTCGCGCTCCTCACGCTTGATGCGCTCCCATTGCGCGAGCAGCTCGCCACTCGAAGCGACCGTTGCACCCGCGAAGACATGCGGGTGCCGTCGGATCAGCTTCTCGCCGATGCGCCGCGCGACGTCGGCCATGTCGAACGCGCCCTCCTCGTGCGCGATCTGCGCGTGCAGCGCGATCTGCAACAGCAGATCACCGAGCTCGTCCCGCAGACGGTCGAGGTCACCGGAGTCGAGCGCTTCCAGCGTCTCGTAGGCCTCCTCCAGCAGATGCGGACGGAGGCTCTGGTGGGTCTGCTCGCGATCCCAGGGACAGCCGTCCACGGCGCGCAGTCGCTCCGCGATCCGCCCGACAGCGGCCACCGAGGCGAGATCGACGAACGGACCCAGCGGCGGGAGCACGGCGTAGCCGGGCGCGAGCATCTCGAGCGTGAAGCCGTCGCCGTAGTGCTTCCGGAGCAGCCGCATGTCGGGCTCGGCGTCGAGCGCGAGCACCGTCGCGCGGAAGGCGGTGAAGGAGTGGCGGTCGAGCTGGCTCGCGGGTACGAGGTCAACGCCCCCGGGCCAGCGCGCGAGGAGGACCTCGAAGGCCGCGATCAGCTCAGGTGTCGAGCTCGTGGCCGGTGACCAGCTTCTTGATCACGTGGGCCAACTTCTGGCCCTGGTACCAGTAGCTGAACGCGTTTTCCGAGATCTTCTTCTTCTGATCGTCATCGAGCGCACGGCTCTCGTCTCGCTCCAGCACCTTGTACCAAACGGTCTGCGAAGCGTCCGACTTCTGCGCGCTCACCTTGCCCGCAGCCAGCGTGAAGACATCCCGCTCGATGTCGAGCCTCGTCACCATGCCCTTCGCGAACCACCCGAGATCGCCGCCCTTGTCGGAGGTGTTCGTGTCCTCGCTGTACTTCTTCGCGATCTCCGCGAAATCGGTCCCGGCGTCGATCGCCGTCTGGATGTCGGACACCTTCTTCAGCTGATCGGTGAAGGCCTGGAAGTCTCCTCCCGTGACTTTCGGCGATTGGACCGCGACCCACGCGAGGCGGACCTGCGGCGTCGGTGACTGCACGCTGGCGGCCTGCGCGCGCGTCTTGTACTCGTCGATGAGGATGTCGTAGCGCACGTGCTGCCTCACGTCGGCCTCGTCGTACCCGTAGCCCGCGGCACGCTTCACGAAAACGCTTTCGGCCGGCGGCCGCAGCTCGATGAGCTGGATGACGTGGTAGCCGTATTGGCTCTTCACCGGATCGGAGACCTGACCGAGCTGCATCCCGCGGATCGCGTCCTCGAACTCCTTGACGAACTGACCCTTGCCGACAAAGCCGAGGTCGCCACCGGAGTCCTTGGATCCTGGGTCGTCCGAATACTGCGCGGCGAGCGAGTTCCACAGCGTCTGATCGTTCGGCGACTGCTTCAGCTGGTCCGCGACCGCGCGCGCCTTGGCGGCGGCGGTCGCCTCGGCGGTTGATGCGGCGTCCGCGGCGTCGCCGAGTGGCTTTGGCGTGATGAGGATGTGGCGCGCGTGGTACTCGCCGAAGTCCGCGGTGTAGCGATCGTCGATCTGCTGCTTCGTGATCGAGACGCCGTCCGCGTTCGCGTTGGCGTCGAGGATGCCGTGTTGCACGAGGTCTTCCAGCGCGATCGTCTCGTACGTGGCCTTCTGCTGCAGGATCTGCTGGTCGTTCTCGTATCCGGGCGGCACGCCGTAGTCGACGTAGAAGCGGGTGTACTGATAGCCAAGCTCTCGCCGGTAGTCGCGCATCGCGAACGTTCGACCGTCGAGGGTCGCGGCTGGCTTCAGATTGTCGGTGTAGTAACGGTCGGTCGCCGCCCAGGCGAGGAGACCCATCGTGAAGAAGAGGACCGCTCCGAAGACCGTGACGATGAGCGTCTGCTGGCGGCGCTCGCGCTGCCACCGCGCCATGCGCTGGCGCTGGGTGAGGCGCGGAAGGCTGATACGACGTGCCACGGGAACGTCAATGGTACCCGCGGTAGACGGCGAGGGTGTCGCGCGCGGCGCGGTCCCACGAGAATGCGGACGCGCGCGGCCGGGTGCGCGCACGCAGCTCGCGCTGCAGCGTCTCATCGTCCAGGTACGCGACGAGTGCCTCAGCGAGGGCTTCCGGACGGTCGCCCTCCACCAGCACCCCGGCATCGCCGACGACCTCCTCGACCGCTCCCGCACGCAGGCCCACGACGGGCGTCCCGGCGGCGAGGGATTCGAGCGGTGTCAGGCCGAAGCCCTCGAGCAGCGCGGAGTGGAGCAGGCACTCGGCACCCGCGTACAGCGCGGCGAGCTCGGCGTCGCTGACGTGTCCCGCGAGGACGACCCGCTCGCGCGGCGCGTGACCGCGCTCCAGAGCGGCGTACAGGAACGATGCGAGCTTTCCGAGATCGCCCGCGATGACCAGGCGCAGATCGGGGTGACGCTCGGCCGCGAGCGCGAACGCCGACACCAGACCGTCCATGTTCTTGCGCGGATCGAACTGGCCGACGTACAGGACGTACGGCGTCGCGAAGCCGAAGCGCGCGCGCACCTGTTCGATCGCCGTGTCACGACTCGGCGGGGCGAACGACTCGTCCACCGCCTCAGGGATGACGGTCACGCGCGACTCGGGGATGCGCAGACGTTCGATCACGTCACGCTTCGTCGCTTCCGAGACCGCGATCACCGCGTCCGCCTTCCGCGCGAGCGAGTACTCCCAGCGGTGACCGACGCGGGCGTGTGGCAGACGGAGGTAATGCTCCGGCCAGCGCAGCGGCGCGAGATCGTGGATGGTGATGACCGCGCGATGGCCGCGGATCGCCGGAAGACCAAGCTGCGTGGAGTGATAGATGTCGGGCCGGGAGAACGGCAGCTCGAGCGACAGCAGCACCGGGTCGAGTGCCAGCATCGAGAGCTCTGGCCGTCGCAGCCGCAGCGTCGCGAGATCGCGGTGCGGCGGAAGCGGCGACGGATCGGCCGCGGGGAAGTTCCGCAGGCGCAGCAGCGTCCACTCCACGTCGGCGGGCGCGAGGCGCGCGAACGCCGCGAGGAGATTTCGTGAATACCGACCGGTGCCGCGAAAGCGCGCGACCGTCTGAAGATGACGTGCATCGAAGGTGACGCGCACCGACCTAAACTACCCTCCTGCTCGTCTCGGTCATCGTCCCCACCTACAACGAAGCGGGGTCACTCCCACTCCTGGTCGAACGTCTCGCGAAGGCACTCGCCGGCCGCGAATGGGAGCTGGTCGTTGTCGACGACGGCTCACCCGATGGCACCGCCGACCTGGCCGACGGCCTCGGCAGAACGCACCCGATCCGCGTGGTGCGGCGAGCGGGAAAGGCCGGCCTCGCTTCAGCGGTCGTGGCGGGCTTCGCCGCCGCGAGAGGCGACGTGCTGCTGGTGATGGACGCGGATCTCTCCCACCCGCCCGAGGTGGCTCCACAGCTGATCGATGCGGTCGATGGCGGCGCGGACGTGGCCATCGGCAGCCGCTACGTGCGCGGCGGCGGCACGCAGGACTGGCCGCTCCGGCGGCGCATCGTCTCACGGGTCGCCTGCCTCATGGGGCAGATCCTCGTGCCGGTGCGCGACTCGACGTCCGGATTCTTCGCGCTGCGCCGCGCGGTCATCGAGGGAGCGCGACTCAATCCGATCGGCTTCAAGATCGGCTTCGAGGTCCTGGCACGCGGCCGCTACCGGAAAGCCGTCGAGGTCCCGTACATCTTCCGCGACCGCGAGCTCGGCAAGTCGAAGTTCGGGCAGCGCGAGATCATCGAATACATCCAGCAGCTCGGCCAGGTGGCGGGAGATCGACTCCGCGGAGGGCGCTGACCCTGTCCGCGCCTGTGATCCCGGTGCGCTCGTCCGCGTAGGGATGGGTGTCTGGTGAGCACGCAAGAGGTCGCTGCCGTCCGCGCCAGCCGCAGCGAGATCGCACTCATCGTGGCACGCGAGAGCGCCGAGACGATCGTCGGCAGGACCGCCGGAGCATTGGTGGAGACGACGCAGCGGCTGCTCGCGCCGGCCGCGCATCTGGTGGCGCGGCGATTCGTCGAGTACGACCGGGCGCTCGGAGAGCAGGGCACCCATCGCGGCGCCAATTGGATCGTCGAACGCGCGACCGGCGGGCTCGAGCTGACCGGCGTGGAGCACGTGCCGCCGTCCGGTCCGCTGCTCGTCGTCGCGAACCACCCCGGCCTTGCGGACGCCGTTTCGCTACTCGCGGCGCTCGGTCGAGAGGATGCCTGGGTCGTCGTCGCGGAGTTTCCGTTCCTGCGCGCGCTGCGTCGCGCGAACCAACGGTTCCTGTTCGTGCACGATCGCCGCGCGGGGCTGCGGCGCATCATCGCGCGGCTGCGCGCCGGCGAGGCGGTGCTGCTCTTCCCGGCGGGCGGACTCGAGCCGGATCCCGCGGTCGCGCCCGATGCCTCCCGCGACTCGCTCCTCTCCTGGTCGCGGAGCGTGGACCTCATCGCGCGCCGCGCCCCAGGGACTCGCGTGCTCCCGGCGCTGGTGCACGGTGCGGTCTCGCGTGCGGCGTTCGACCATCCCCTGGTGAGACTGGTGCGACGGGGCGCCCCCGCGAAGGAGCGTCAACGTCTTGCGGCGCTGCTTCAGCTCGCGCTGCGGGGATACCAGCACGACCGTGTGAGCGTCCGCTTCGGCGCACCGATCGCGGCAGGGAGCACGCGCGACGTCCACGCGGCCGTCATCACGGCGATGCGCGACCTCTTGTCCGCCGCGTGACGAGGATCGCCGCGCTCGTCCTTTCGTGGATACCCGACCTCGCGCTCCTCGTCATCCACGAGCCGGGGGGCGAGCGTGCCGGCGGTCGGCGCGCTCCTATGCGCAGGCACGCGGTCGCCGCCGCGGTCAGCGCCTCGCGGCTCACTCAGGTCGGACGCGCTGAAGCTCCTGCAGGATCACCGTCTGGGCTTCATTGATCTCATGGACCTGGACGGTGAGGTGATGGACCGCCGTGAGCGTCTCATGGTCGGCCTCGGCGCGTCTGTCGTTGGCCGCCTGGATCACGTTCTGGCCGACGATGATGATCGGCAGAAGCACGAGCTGGAGAAATGTCTGCGCGACCCACGAGACGATGACGATCACCTCTCCGGAGGCGAGCGCCGCCGGCAGCGAGATGAGCGAGATCGCCGCGAAGAGGTAGGCGATCCACATCGTGCCAACGCTCTTGGTGATGGCGAGCGCGAGCCGGGTGTTGAAGCGCCCGATCGCACCTCCACCGTGGATCTGCGCATGGACATCCCGACTGACGACGAGACGCGGGCGATGAGCCATCGCGGCGTCGGTGACTTTGGTGTTCACGATCCCTCCGTGGCTGCGCCGAGCAGCCCGGCAGGACGCTAGCACTGCTCCGCGGACACCAGAGAGTGCGCTACCGCGTCCCCAGCTCCTCACGCAGCGACTCGATGACCCAGCTCTGCTCCTCGTCGGTCATCGTCGCGTAGAGCGGGATGAGCATCGTCGAGCGGGTGGCCTCCTCGGTGATCGGAAGGCTCGTCTTGCCGTACCGCGAGGTGTAGGTCTTCTCGAGGTGCGAGGCCATGACGCCGCGACGCGTGGCGATGCCGCGCCGCAGGAGGCTCGTCATCAGGTCCTCACGGTCGAGAGCACAGTCCTTTGTGAGCCGCAGGCAGTACGACTGGTACGTGTGCGATGCGTACTTCGGGACGAACGGGACTTCGATGCCCTTCACGTCGGCGAGCTCGACGTTGTAGCGCTCGGCCTTCTTGCGGCGGATGCGCAGAAGCTCATCGAGACGGCGGAGCTGCACGAGCCCGATCGACGCCTGGATGTCGGTCATGCGGTAGTTGAAGCCGAGCTCGGGATACTCCTCGATGATCACGCGATCCGACTTGTGACGGTCCAGGTCCGAGACGCTCATGCCGTGTGCGCGCAGCTTGCGTGCGCGGTCGGCGAACGCGTCGTCGTCGGTCGTGATCATGCCGCCCTCGCCGGTCGTGATGACCTTGCGAGGGTGGAACGAGAAGACGGTCTGGTGCGCGTTCGACCCGATCTTTCTGCCTTTGTAGTCCTCGCCGATCGCGGGCGCGGCGTCCTCGACGACGTCGATGCCGTGCTTCTTCGCGATGGCGTTGATCGCGTCCATGTCGGCCGAGAGGCCGATCTGGTCGATGGGCATAATCGCCTTGGTCTTCTTCGTGATCCGCTTCTCGGCGTCGGCCGGATCGATGTTGAAGGTCTTCGGATCGATCTCGCAGAAGACCGCGGTGGCGCCGGTGTAGAGGATCGCGTTCGGCGACGCGATGAAGGTGAACGACGGGACGATGACCTCGTCGCCCGGACCGATGCCCGCCGTCGCCAGCGCGAGGTGCAGACCGGTGGTGCATGACGTGGTCGCCACGCCGTGCTTCGCGCCGACGTATGCGGCGACGGCCTTCTCGAACTCGGCGACCTTCGGCCCTTGGGTCACCCACCCGCTCTTGATCGAGTCGAACGGCGCTCGCGCCTCATCCTCGCCGAGCGCTGGCTTGGTGATCGGGACGTTCAGCTTCTTCTTGGTCTCGGTCGCCATGTCCTGTACCTCCGGCCGCGAAAGCGCGGCTAGCTCTTCATCGCGGCGCCTGTCAGCGCCTCGCGCCGCCAGGCGATCAGCTGTCGCAGACCTTCTGCCAGGCCGGTCTTTGCCCGGAATCCGATCAGCTCCTCGGCCCGCCGCGGGTCGCCGTAGCGCCGTGCGGGCAGGGCGCTGCGGGGCTGCGGCTTGAACTCCATTCCGGCGGTACCGCCGGTGATCTCGAGCAGCAGCGCAGCGAGGTCACGCATTCGCGTCTCGACTCCGCTGCAGACATTCACGATAGCGTCCGTCGCCTTGGCCTCGCACGCGAGCAGGTTGGCCCGGACCACGTCGCCGACGTACACGAAATCGACCGATGCGCTGCCGTCGCCGAACAGCGACAGGGGCTTGCCCTGGTCGATCAGGTTCAACCAGCGGACCATGACCTCGACGTACTCCGAGCGCACGTCCATGCGCGGGCCGTAGACATTGAAGTAGCGAAGCGAGGTGGTCGGGAGGTCCCGCAGATGCGCGTACGCACGACCCATCTGCTCGTTGGCGATCTTCGCGGCGCCGTACACCGTCGCGCCATTCGCGGGTTGATCCTCGTCGATCGGCAGCGATCGGGGCTCTCCGTAGACGACCGCGCTCGACGCGAGGACTACGCGCTTGACCTTCGCGTCGGCGGCCGCCTCGAGCACGTTGAACGTCCCGTCGACCATGACCTCCTGGCACTCGCGGGGAAACTCCTGGCAGCGGGTCCAGCGGAGCGCGGCTTGATGGAACACGATGTCCGCGCCGTCGATGTTCGCGCGCACCGCCTCGCGGTCGCGGATATCGATCTCCACCAGGCGCGCCCTGCCGGTCGCGATCGCGGGCGCGATGTTCTCCGGGACACCACGCACCATCGCATCGAGGGCGATGACCTCGCGCGCGCCGTTCGCGATGACCGCATCGACGATGTGCGAGCCGACGTTCCCGGCGCCGCCGGTCACGACGATCCTCGTGCCCTCGAAGGCGCTCACTTCTCTCGCACTGCGTAGCCGTTGTAGTGACCGCCGACCGCGAGCGCGATCTCGCGCATGGCCTCCTGTGTGGCGACCTCGCGCTCCTTCTCGGCGACCTCGTCGTGCGTCGCGACGAGCAGCCAGTCGTCGCCGTCGGAAGACGGACCGGCCTCGGAGCGGAAACCGGCTCGGGCAAGCGCCTTGCCCGCGCGCTCGGCGGCTTCGCGATCCGGCACGTAGAGGAAGTGGCTGGTGGCGCGAGTCCTGGTGGAGCCCACAGTCAGGAGCAGCGTAGCGGGACGAGGGTGCTCGATTGCGGGCGAGCGTCCCCACAGGCATCCTGCGCCACGAGCTCAGTACCGACGACGAGGCCGTCCTATCGGGTTTCGGCCGCGAGCAGTTGCGCATAGCGGCTCGCCATCGTCTTTGTCGTCCCACGACCGCTTGCGAAGATCTCGTGAAGGGCAGCCTCCGACGCGTTGGCGCTCAGCCACGGCAGGGCATGGCGCACGAGCGCCGTACTGATCTCTTCGCGCAGCGCTCCCATGTTCGTACCTACGTCGATCTGCCACCAGTAGTCCTTGCCGATATCGGGGATCAGGTGTCCGAGGCGCCGGCGGAGGTGGCAATCCATTTCAGCTGGCGATCGCGTCGATCCGGGAACTGTCGCTCTCAGAATGCGCTTCGACGCCACTGAGACGTTGATCGTGAATTGGATGCGGTCACGTGAGTTCGATCTGCTGTTCTGCACCTGAATGATCTGCCAGCACTCTGCCGTCTCCAGCGCCCAGGTCGAGCCGCGCCTGCGGAAGCCCGCGTCATGAAGGACCGCGCTCGTGAGGTCGCTCAGCAGTCGCGCATGGCGCTCTTGCGGCACAGACCCCTCGCCGCTCACGGCGACGTACGGTAACGGAGCAGCTTGGCTGGCACGCCAGCGTAGACCGCGTACGGCGGTACCTGCGTATCTCGCGGCACGACGGCCCCCGCACCGATGATCGCGCCCTCGCCGATCGTGACGCCCGGTAACAGCACCGCATTGACCCCGATGTCGGCGCCATCGCCGACTCGCACCGGCTTGATCACGAGGTCGGTCTGGATGATCGGCACGGTGTGCGGCTCGCCGGTGTGCTCGCTCCCCAGCACCTTGGCACCCGGACCCCAGCCGACGTACTCGCCGAATTCCATATCGCGGCAATCGAAGTACGACTGCGGGCCTATCCAGGTGTGCGCGCCGATGACACAGCGGCCGTCGTGGCGGCCCTGCAGGAACGTCTGGTTGCCGACGAAGACGGCATCGCCGATCTCGAGGGTCTGCGGATGCAGCACGAGCACGCCCATGCCGATCTTCACGCCGTTCCCGAGGCTCTTGCAGATCGCGCGAAGGATCACGCGGCGCGCGCGCTGTCCCTTCGCCCCCTCGATCCAGAGCGACGCGGCGTAGCGCTCGAGGATCGCGTCGCGCTCGAGCGTCTTGCGAAGCTCGTTCGATTCCGCGATCTCATCGGGCGGATCGGCCGCGACCAATTCGAGGCCATGCACCGCTTTCACGGTCCGCTCCGATGAGCTCTCGGTCTGCGGCGTCACTTCTTCATGAACGCGATGACCTCGCTCGCCACGCGATCGACCATCGCGTCGGTGAGCTCCGCGTACATCGGGAGCGACAGCACCTCTCCGGCGACCCTCTCCGTGACCGGCAGATCGCCCTTGCGGTAGCCGAGGAACTGCGCGGCCTCCTGCTGGTGGATCGGCACCGGGTAGTGGATCTGCGTGCCGATGCCGCGCTCCCCGAGGTACGTGCGCATGTCGTCGCGGCGCCCGTCGGTCACGCGGATCACGTAGGCGTAGAACACGTGGCGATCCCCTGCCGGGATCTCGGGCGTGATCACCCCCGAATCCTTCAGAGCGTCGTTGTACCGCTTCGCGATCGCGCGGCGGCGTGCGTTCCAGCCGTCGAGCCTGCGCAGCTTGATCCGCAGGATCGCGGCCTGGATCTCATCGAGCCGCGCGTTGTAGCCCACGACCGGGTGGTAGTACCGCGTCGACTGCCCGTGCTCGCGCAGCGCGCGCAGATCGTCCGCGAGCTTGTCGTCGTTCGTGACGATGCTGCCCGCCTCGCCGTACGCGCCGAGGTTCTTGCTGCAGTAGAAGGAGTACGCGGAGACGCGACCGGCGGTGCCGGCCCGCTTCCCGTCGTCCAGGAGCGCGCCGTGCGACTGCGCGGCGTCCTCGATGATCGCGATCTGCCGGTCCTGCGCGATCTTCTTCAAGGGCTTCGTGTCGACGGTGCGGCCGTACAGGTGCACCGGGATGATGGCCTTGGTCCGGGGCGTGATCGCCGCCGCGACCGCTCCGGGGTCCATCAGCATCGTCTTCTCGTCGACGTCGACGAGAATGGGCCGCGCGTTCGCGTACAGGATCGCCTCGACCGTTGCGAAGAAGGTGTGCGACACGGTGATGACCTCATCACCAGACGACACGCCGATCGCGCGGATCGCGAGCTGCAGGGCGTCGGTGCCGCTGCCCACCCCGATCGCGTGCTTCGTACCGCAGTACGCCGCCCACTCCTCGTCGAACGCGCGGACATTCGGACCGATCGTGAGCTGCATGCTCTCGAGGACCTCGTCGATCGCCGGCCGGATCTCGTCTTTGATCGTCGCGTATTGGGCACGGAGATCGACGAGGGGGATCTCCTGCGTCTTCGTGGTCACGGTCATGTGGTCGCTCCCTTTTTTGTCAGCGCCGCATCGAGATGGGCCCGGTGCATCCGCAGGTGTTGCAAGCCGGGCACGCGGAAGCATAGATACACATCCTCAACGCGTTCGCCGTTCATCAGTTGCTCGGGCGTGAGGTCCTGGAGCGCGCTCATGAGGTCGGTGTGGACCCTGCGGAACTCTGCCAGGAGGTCCCCGACGCTGCGCTCGCGCCATTCCCTGAAGGTCACCGCGTTCATGTCGTCGACCGTGCCGGTCAGGCCGAGGAACGTGCGTACGCGGTCCTCCGGGCCCGGCTGCAGGTGATACCGCACGACCTTCCGGGCAGCCTGCGCCGCGCGGCCCTGCCATACGGCAACGTGCGGGATGAGATCGCGGACGCGCCAGCCGGGCCCCTCGCCGGTGAACACCGGGCCCTCCAGCGCTTCCGCGCTGAGGCTGCCGAACAGCGCATCGAGCTCCCGCCATTCGCGGTCGATGACCGCCAGCGCCTCATCCTTCGCGCGCGCGTTCATCGCGGTGCCTTCTCCTCCAGCCACGCGTACGCGTGGGGGTAGATGTGGACGAAGCAATCCAGCTCGGTGAGCTCGTCCCTCAGCTTGGTAGCGGGATTCCCCGCCCACACGCTGCGCGGCGGCACCTTGCGCGCGCGCAGCACGCTGCCCGCGCCGATCAGCGCGTACTCGCCGATCTCGACGCCCGGCAGGATCGTGCAGTTCGCGCCGATCTGCGCGTGCCGGCGCACGGTCGCGCCCTTGACGCATTGCAGGTACGCCGGGCACTGCGGATGCGGATCGTCGGTGAACACGACGTGCGGACCGAGGAAGACCTCGTCCTCCACCGTGACGAGCTCGAGGAAACAACCGGTGTGGATCCGCACGCGCGAGCCGACGCGGTTGCCGAACTCGAGCGACGCGTGCGTTCCGACCGAGACGTCGTCGCCGAGGACGTTGTCCTCCCGGATCGACGCACCCTGTCCCGTCTGGAGACGGTCGCCGATCGTCGTGCCGGCGTAGATCGTCGTGAATGGCCGGATCACCGAGTCGACCCCGATGACCAGCGGCAGGTCACCGTCCCTTTTCCCGCGCGGCGGCCGGCCAAGGACGACGTACTCGCCGACGACCGTGCCGCTCCCGAGCTGGACGTTCGGCGCGACGACCGCGGTCGGGTGGATCGTGACGCCGAGCGAGGTCACGCCCGGGCGGCCTCCGGCACCGGCCGGTACGACACGCGCGCACCACCAGAGCGAAGCGAGCGCATGCCGGCCTCGAGCACGCGGACGACCCGCAGTCCGGCCTCGCCGTCGCTGCGCGGCTTCTTGCCGTTGCGGACGCAGTCGATGAAATGAAGCATCTCGAGCTGCAGCGCCTCGGTGATGGGAACGCGCGGGCTGTGGATGTCGCCGGCCCGATACGAGCGACGGAGCTCGTCGCCGTCGAGCGATTCCACGCCGAAGTCGTAGATCTTCACACGCTCGACGGTCTGCACGTCGTCGTAGACCGCCATCTTCTTCGACCCGATGACGGTCATCGTCCGCAGCTTGCTCGGCGCGAGCCACGAGAGGTGCGCATGCGCGACCGCGCCGGAGGGGAAGCCGACGGTGAGGAACACGACATCCTCGATCTCCGGCTGCACGTAGCAGGCTCCGATGCACTGCACCCAGTCGGGCTCCTCGGTCAGCCAGTAGAGCGTGATCGACACGTCGTGCGGACCGAGATCCCACAGGACATTGATGTCGAATTGGTGCAGGCCGAGATTGACGCGCTGGCTGTCGACGTAGTTGATGCGGCCGAGCTCACCCTTCTCGATCAGATTGCGCACGATCACGACGGCCGGGTTGTAGACGAAGGTGTGGCCGACCATCAGGGTGCGCCCGGCCTTCTCCGCCGCGCGGACCATCGCTTCGGCATCGGCGCTGTTGGACGCGAGCGGCTTCTCGACGAAGACGTGCTTGCCCGCGGCGAACGCCTGCTCGACCAGCGGCCGGTGCGTGTTCACGGGCGTGGCGATGCAGACCGCGTCGATGTTCTCGTCGTCGAATAACGTCGTGTGATCGGTCGTGAGCCGCACTGCCGGAAAGCGCTTCTTGATGCCGTCGAGCCGCTCCTGCGACAGGTCGGCGACCGCAACTGGCTCGGCTCCGGGGGCTTCGTTGAGGTTGCGGACCAGGTTCGGACCCCAATAGCCCGCGCCGATGACCGCGACGCGAAGCGGGTTCATTCGCGGTCGATTCTAGAACGGGGCCGTCGGCAGGCTGCGGGGGCCGAATGGCACTCGCGATCCGAGCCGGGAGCGACGAATATTCTTCCTGGACTCGAGAGGAGGCCACCAATGATGGGCTGGGATTACACGATGAACGGCTGGATGAGTGTCTGGATGTGGATCCCGATGGTCCTCATCGTCGCGCTTCTGATCCTGGGGACGGTCGCGGCGCTCCGTGGTCTGTCAGCCGGTGCGCCGCGCGAGTCGGAAGACCCACTGGCGATCGCTGCTCGCCGCTTCGCACGCGGTGAGATCACGAAGGACGAATACGAGACGCTGCGGTCGACGCTGGCCCGCTAGGCCGTGCACGGCGCAGCCCACTTATGACGCGTTGTTGATGTGATCACGAAGATCCCCACGCCGCCGCCGGCGACGGAAACGATCGAAGTTCCACTCGATCAGATCTTCTGCCCGTGCTGTCAGGATGACCTGGGGGCGGCGATCGGGCGGCTCCCTCACGTTATCAGCGCCCACGTCGACCTCGAGCACAAAGTCGCGCACGTGACGGTGCATCCCGGAATGACGGACGCGGCAACCTTGCGCACGCAGATCGCGGACTGCAACTTCCGCAACCCCGTGCCTCTTCCGAGTGCAGCGGTGAGCTCGCATGAGTCGATGCATCACGCCGCGTCAAAGACCGCGGCCCACGGTGGCGACGCCGCGATGGGCCACGACATGTCCGACCCGCGGATGGCCGCGGCGATGGAAGCGGATATGCGCCGCCGATTCTTCATCGCGTTGGTGTTCTCCCTCCCGGTGATCGCCTACTCGCCGCTCGGGACGCTGCTCCTGGGCGGACGCGCGCTGCCCGCGCCGGTCGATCCAAACTGGATCCTGCTCGCCTTCAGCACGCCGGTCACGCTGTGGGCCTCGAGCGTCTTCCACATCGGTGCGTGGCGCTCCCTCCGCTCGGGCGTGCTCAACATGAGCGTGCTCGTCTCGCTCGGCATCCTGGTGAGCTACGTCTTCAGCGTCGGGCTCACCTTCACCATCGGCGGCGAGACCTTCTACGAAGCCGCGGTCATGCTCGCGACGTTCCTGCTGTTCGGTCACTGGATGGAGATGCGCGCCCGGCGCGGCTCGTCCGACGCGGTGCGCAAGCTCCTCGAGCTCGCGCCGAGCGAGGCGAACGTCGAGCGGGACGGAAAGATCGTGCGCGTGGTGGCGTCGGAGATCAGGGTCGGAGATGTCATCGTGCTCAAGCCCGGCGAGCGCGCCGCGGTGGACGGCGTGGTCATCGACGGCCACACCGCGATCGATGAATCGATGGTCACCGGTGAGTCGATCCCGGTCGAGAAGGAGACCGGAAGCCCGGTGGTCGCGGGCACGATGAACCAGACCGGCTCCATCCGCTTCCGCGCGACGAACGTCGGCGCGGATACGACGCTCGCCCGGATCGCCCGTCTGGTGGAGACGGCGCAGAGCTCGAAGGCGCCGGCTCAACGGATCGCCGATCGCGCCGCGCACTACCTCGTCATCGTCGCGGTGGGCGCAGGCCTGATCACGTTCCTGTACTGGTTCGCGATCGCGCAGCAGGGAGTGCTCTTCGCGTTGACCCTTGCGGTGACCGCGATCGTCATCGCGTGCCCCGACGCGCTCGGCCTCGCGACGCCCACGGCGATCATGGTCGCCACCGACATGGGTGCCAAACAGGGGATCCTGTTCAAACAGGCAACAAGCCTCGAGCTCGCCTCGCGCATCCAGTCTGTCGTGTTCGACAAGACCGGGACGCTCACCGAGGGCAAGCCGCGGGTGACCGACGTGATCGCGCTCGCGCCCTTCGATGAGAGTGAGCTCATCCGCATCGAGGCCGGCGCGGAAGCGCGCTCCGGCCATCCACTCGCAAAGGCTCTGCTGGATGAGGCGACCCGCCGTGGGATCAGCGTGCCGGCGGAGATCGCGGAGTTCGAAGCGCTCGGCGGTCGCGGCGTCCGCGCGCGCATCGAGGGCCGCGAGGTCCTCGTGGGCACGCAGCGCCTCATGGAAGAGCGTGGCATCGCGGTGACACAACTGGCCGGTCAGCTCGAAGCGCTGCTCGCGGCCGGCAAGACCCTGACCATCGTCGCGGTCGATGGCGCGCTCGCCGGCATCGTCGCGGTACAGGACACGCCTCGGCCGTCGGCAAGGGATGCGGTCGCGGGTCTGCGGGCGATGGGCATCGAGGTCGCGATGCTGACCGGCGACAACCGCCAGACCGGAGAGGCCGTCGCGCGCGCCCTCGGGATCGAGCGCGTGCTCGCCGAGGTGCTGCCGGAGAACAAGGCCGAAGAGGTCAAGCGCCTCCAGGTCGAGGGCAAGTTCGTGGCGATGGTCGGTGACGGGATCAACGACGCGCCAGCGCTCGCGCAGGCCGATCTTGGAATCGCGATCGGTGCCGGCACCGACGTCGCGATCGAGGCGGGCGACATCGTGCTCATGCGCTCGGATCCGCGCGATGTCCTCGCGGCGATCCGCCTCTCGAAGGCGACCGTGCGCAAGATGAAGCAGAACCTCTTCTGGGCAGCGATCTACAACGTCGTGGCGATCCCCGTCGCCGCGGGTGTGCTGTACCCGGCGTTCGGCATCCTGCTCCGCCCGGAGTTCGGAGCGCTTGCGATGAGCGCAAGCTCGATCACGGTGGTCACGAACGCGCTGCTGCTGCGGCGCTCCCAGCCGTCAGGATAACGACCTTCGCCGCCCCCGCCTCCATGCGCGGTCGAGCGTGACCGAAGACCGCGGCCGATCATCAAGATGTCCCTTCCGTTCGCTCAGCGCTGCGTGCCGGCATGCTAGGTTTGCCCGTGGTTGACACTCGAGGAGGTTGCTGCTCCTCGCTGTGGCAGGAGGGTCGGCTGTGGGTGCCGATGAGCGGGCCGGGCCGCGACGCGACTGATGTCCGGACGGGGGAATGCTGAGCGCGTGACACTCGACGATTCGGCGGACGTCTTGGCAGTTCTGACGGAGACCGATTGTCTGGCGCTCCTACAGTCTGGCGACGTAGCTCGGATCGCGTTTGCCTTCGAGGGCAGAGTCGAGATCTTCCCGATCAACTACTGCATGGAAGGCAGGATCATCGTGTTCCGGACCGGTCCTGGAACCAAGCTGGCTGCGGTTCCCAAGACCGCGCTCGCCGTGGAGATTGATAGTTGGGACCCAAGGGCCGGGATCGGCTGGAGCGTGGTGGCCAGGGGCCGCGCCGAAGAGATCACCAGCTCTCCTGGTCGGGCAGCGGAACATCTTCGCTGGATGCCCGTCCATCCCGCCGCACCCGGTGATCGGTTTCACTGGATCGGGATCAAGCCATCGGAGATCACGGGACGGCGCTTCCACGTGCCCCCCGCTCGCGGCGAGCGGGCGTAGCGCCGCTGTCCGATCGCACGGTCCAAGGCGCGTCCATCCCGTTCCAACTCGATCGCCTCGGGGTCATCATGGAGCCCGAGTCCGGCAATCCGCATGAAGCCGAAGGTGTGCTCAACCCGGCGGTCGCGCGAGGGCGGGATGGCCAGCTGTATCTCCTACCGCGGCTCGTCGGGCATGGCAACTTCTCGAGGATCGGCATCGCCCGTGTCCAATTCAACCCGGCCGGCGATCCGGCCGGCGTCGAGCGTTTGGGCATCGCGCTCGAGCCCGCGGCCGACTACGAGCGCGACGGCTGCGAGGATCCACGCGTCGCGTTCTTCGCGCCCCTTGACCTGTACGTGATGGCGTATACGGCCCTCTCCGAGCGCGGCCCGCGTGTGGCGATCGCGGTTTCGGCCGACCTCTTCCGCTGGGAGCGTCTCGGCCTCGTTCGCTTCACGCCGCATGATGACGTCGACTTCGGCGACGTGGCCAACAAGGACGCGCTTCCCTTTCCGGTCCCGGTGCCCAGCCCGAGCGGCCGTCCGTCGCTTGCGCTGATCCACCGGCCGCTCTTTCCCGGGAGCGAACCGGCGGCGATCGCAGGCCGCCCGGCGCCGAGGCAGGTTGATCTTCGGCGCGAAAGCCTCTGGATCTCGTTCTGCGATCTGGCGGCCAAGATGGACGGGCTGACACACCTGACTCATTTCCAGGAGCACTACCGCCTTGCGTCGCCCGTCGCCCCCTGGGAGCGGGTCAAGGTCGGCGGCGGGACGCCGCCGCTCCTCGTCGAAGGCGGCTGGTTGGTGATCTATCACGGCGTAAGCGGGCAGGCGGGGGAGCCCGGTCGGCCGCGCTCGCTGCGCTACTCCGCCGGGGCGCTCGTCCTCGACCGGCACGACCCGCGCGTGATCCGCTACCGCTCGCCGGAGCCGATCCTGGCACCGCACACGCGGGCGGAGCGCTCAGGTGTCGCTGACAACGTCGTCTTCCCGTCGGGCGCCGACCGGCGGCCCGATCTCGGCCAGCCCGACCGCGTCGACGTGTACTACGGCATGGCCGACAGTCGGATCGGCGTCGCACGTCTCAATCTGCCGGGCACGCTGCCGCCGGACGCGATCGCCGATCCTCACCAGGGACAGGTATGACGCACTGAGCCCGAAATGCCGAAGGCCAGTGCCCGCTCTTCAGCCGCCCACCCGGTCCGCCAGCACGCCAGCCATCGCGCGCAACCACCAGCGATGCGGCTCGATCACAGCACGACCGCATCAGACACGATCAGCGCGGCCTTAGCGGCCCTCCGAGGCAATGATCTCGCCATCGTGCCACTCAGGGTCCGCCTGGAGCGACGCACGCATCTTCTTGAAGCGCTCATCCTGCTTCGGATCGCGTGCGTTGGCGACGTAACTCGCCTTGTCCTTGAAGACTACGGCCATGTAGACCTCGCTTGGGTCATTGTCCATGCGATAGATCGTGGTGCTTACGAATCCCGGGATCTTGAGGTTGTCGTACTGCGCCATGTCCTCTTTGAGCTTCGCTTCCGTGCCGGGCTTGAGCCTCATCCGCGCGACAGTTCCATACATCCAAACAACTCCCTCTGAAACTGCGGTTCCGCGATCAGTGTGCTCCGGCGCCGCCGGCCCCTGCAGGGGGAGCGCGGTTCAGCGCGCACCGGAGACCGCCTCGCCTCAGTCACGGACGGTCGCGTGTTGGAGCAGCGCGATGCCGCAGGCCACGATGGCTCCAACGTAGGCGTAGTACGGCTGGGTCGTCCACTTCGCGAACATCAGCGCGAATACCACGATCCCGACGCCCGCAAGCATCGCGATGCCGACCGTCGCTGGTCGCCATCGCCACACGGCCAGAGCCACCAACGCGAGCGTGCCCAGGATCTCGAACGCCGTGAACATCGGAACGAGCATCTCTGGGTCGCCGAATTGCTTCATGGTGTTGAGCAGGTTCGCGCCCCAGATCTCGTCGTGGAACGTGAGCGCGTCCACCTGACTGCCCAGGAAGGCACCGGGATCGCGGACGAAGAAGGGCAGCACGAACGCCGCGGCCACGCCCAGAGCGATGAGCGCGTATCGGCGCCAAGGCGCTCCGGTGATCGCGAGGTGCCGGACCACAAGAGGCAGGATGAGCAGCGAGAACTGCTTGAAGGCAATGGCCCAGCCAAACAGCACGGCCGATAGGAGAAGGGCGACGTTGTACGAGCGCGCGCTGAGCGTTCCGCCGCGAGGCGTTGCGAACAGCAGCGCGACACATGCGAGCACGACCAGCGCCGACGCCGATACATCGTTCGAGCCATCGATCGCGCGATAGCCGGCGACACCCCAGGCGGCATAGAGCATCGCCGGCAACGCGACCTGCTCGAAGCCGACGCGCAGGCCCGCGGCGGCGATGGCCGCCACGATGAGCACGCCGGCCCACGTGTCGACCCGCGAGATGTCGCCGATGAGCCACTGCGGGATCGCGTACCACGCGAGCTCGCCGGGCGGATAGACGAAGGGCGACCCCACCGGATTCGTGGTCTGCAGAACGGCCGCATACGGATTGCCGCCCCGCGACACGATCGTGAGCGCCTCGGTCGTCGCCCGGAGGACGTCGCTTCCGTCCGGCAGCGTCTCGCGGCGCAGGCGCTCCGAGATCGCGACGAGGATCGCGAGATACGCGGTCAGGCCGGCGGCCAACGGCGCGCCACGAAGCGCGAGCCAGCCGAGCGCGACAGCGGCGACGAGGAGCACGACGCGCTCGGGCTGCGGCTCGTTGACGTCGGTCCCCTCGATCGCCCAGAAGAGCCCGACGACAAGGGCCGCGAGCGTCAGCGTGCTGGGGCTACTGGCCGGTGGCCGCACGAAGCTTCGCGAGGTCGTCCTGCAGGAGCTGGATCTGGCGTCCGTACTCGGCGAAATCGCCGTTCTTCAACGCCAGCTGCGCGGCGTCGTAGTGCTGGCTCGCGGAACGCACCAGGTCCGCGATCGCCTGCGAGGGCGCGGGCGTCGGAGAGCCCGAGGGACGCGGGGTCGGGCTCGCGCCGACCGGTGGCGTCGGCGTGGGTGTCGGTGTCGGTGTGGGCGTCGGCGTCACTCCGGTGAAGAGCGCGTCGAGCGCCTTCGCGAAGGACTCGGCCATCACGACCTTGTCCTGCGTCGCGAGGATGATGCGCTGCAGCTCGGGGATCTTGCCCTGCGTCGCCTGGATGAAGAGCGGCTTGATGTAGATGAACGAGCTGCCCACGGGCAGGACGAGCAGGTTGCCGCGGATGCAGGTCGTTCCGCTGCCCGACGGGCACAGCAGCGTGAGCTGCTGGCGGATCGTGCTGTCGTTGTCGATGCGTCCCTCCACCTGCAGCGGACCGAAGATCGTGCGGTCCTTCGGGAATCGCAGCACCCGCAGCTTGCCGTAGTCGGGTGCGTCGGCGCGGCCCGCGATCCAGGCGACCATGTTGTCGCGCTCGCCACCGGCGGGCGTCATCGGGACGAAGAGGATGAACTCGCGGCGGTCGGCGTTCGGGAGGCGCGTCGTCACGTAGTACGGCTCCACCGGCTGCTTCTGCGAGCCCTGGAACTGAAGCTCGTTCGCGATGCGCCACGCGTCGACGCGGTTGTAGAACTCCTCGGCGTTGGTCATGTGGTACAGCGAGAAGACCTGCGTCTGCACGCTGAAGATGCCCTCGGGGTAGCGGATGTGCGCCTTGAGGCTCTCGGGCATCTCCGCGATCGACTTGAAGAGCTTCGGATAGATCGCGCGCAGGTTCCGAACGACCGGGTCGGTCTCGTCGGCGATGTAGTACTGGATCGATCCGTCGTACGCGTTCTGCACGACCTTGACGCTGTTGCGGATGTAGTTGAAAGCACCGCCGGCGATCGTCGAACCGCCGGCCTGCAGCGCGGCGTAGCGCTCGCTGTAGGGGTAGCGATCGCCGGTCGTGTACGCGTCGTTGATCCAGTAGAGCTGCCCGTCGGCGATGACGAGGTACGGGTCGGGGTCGTAGGACAGGAACGGCGCGATGAGCTTCTCGCGCTCGACGATGGTGCGGTGGAACAGCACCCGGCTCTGGGAGGCGACCTGGTTCGTGAACAGCAGGTTCGTGTCGCCGAAGCGAAGTGAGAACAGGATGCGGTCCCAGAGCCCGCCGATCCCGACGCCGCCACCGCCGCTGAAGCGCGTCCGGGCATCGCTGCCCTCCTGCGCGTAGTCGAACTCATCCTGCAGCGAGTCGACGATCACGTAGTCGGTGGTGGACTCGCCGTAGTAGATGCGCGGCTGGTCGACCTTCGGCTCGCCCTGGACCGGGATGTCCTTGACCAGCATCTCGGGCCGACCTTCAGCCGCGACGCCGCCGACGGGCGTGACGACGGCGCCGTAGCCATGTGTGAAGACGAGATGGCGGTTCACCCACGTCGCCTGCGGGAGGCGCGAGGACGAGAGCTCACGCGCCGACAGCATCACCGGGAACTCACGTCCGCCGATCTGATAGCGGTCCACGTCCACGTCGTTGAAGGTGTAGTACTGCCGCAGCGCCTGAAGCGTGTCGAACGCCGAGAGCAGCGGACGGTAGTCCCACAGCCGGATCGCCTCGATGTCGGCGAGATCGCGCCGTGCCTCCGCGGAGCTCGGCGTATCCGACACGTTGAAGAGCGACTCCTCCACGGTATCCAGGCGGTAGGCCGCGCGTGTGGCCTCGATGTTCCGCTCGAGGTACGGACGCTCGCGATTCAGCTGGTCCGGGGTCACGATGAAGTTCTGGACGAGCCCCGGATAGACGCCGAGCACGAGGATGCTCGCGACGAACCACACCGCGATCGCGCCGGCGAGCACCCAGATCGTTCGCGCGAACGCGTTCGCGAAGCACGCCAGCGCGGCGATGCCGACGACGAACGCCAGGATCGTCAGCGCGGGGAGCCGCGCGTTGATGCTGGTGTAGCCCGCACCCGTGAGGACGCTCTCCTGGCGGAAGAGGAGGTCGTACTGGTCCAGGACGTAGCCGAACGCGATGAGCGCGAGGAAGATGCCGCCGAGCACCGACAGATGCGCACGCGCCGGGCGCGCGAGCGCGAGAGCGGTGCGGCCCGCCACGGCGATGTCGCCCCGTGCGATCGAATCGGTGGCCACGCCGATGATGCCGCGGAGCACGTACACGAGGACGACGCCGATCGCGATCACGAGGATCGCCGAGATCGCCCACCCGCGGACGAAGTCGAGGACCGGCAGCGTGAAGAAGTAGAAGCCGATGTCCCTTCCGAACACGGGATCGTTGACCCCGAACGGCACGGCGTTCAGCCACCGGAGCAGCGAGTCCCACTCACCGCTCCCGGCGAGGCCGAAGAAGATCGCCGGGATGAGCAGCAGCCACATGTAGCGGAGCGTGCCCGCGAGCGCGGACGGCCGGGACCGCTGCGCCTCGACCACGACGCGTGGCACCTGTGGGCGGAGCGTCAGGTACAGGTTCGGCAGCGCGATCACGAAGAACAGCAGGAAGAACGCGATGAACGCCCAGAAGCTGGCGGTGTAGCGGCGCAGGTACACGTCCTCGAGGCCAACGCTGCGGAACCACAGGAGGTCGGTGAGGAAGCCGACGAGCGGGCCGAAGATCAGGGGTAGGAGCAGCAGCAGGATGATGAAGACGCTGATGCCGATGCCGCGGCGGGTCGAGGGTCGCGGCGTCCGGGGTAAGCGTGGCCCGCCGAGCTGGCGCAGGTCGAAGTTCGACCAGTCGATGTTCCCCCAGTCGGGACCGCCGTTGCCGCGCCTGCCGGCCATTCCTCCTGAGTATGGGCCGGGCTACGCCGAGCGCACCGCGGGCCTCACCGCGCGCCGTCGCGCCTCCCCCAGCCGCCCGCGCAGGCTCGGATCGTCGGTCAGCATTCCTGCGCGCTCCTGTGCTACGCCGGCGAGCGCACCAGCTGAGCGCCGGTCGCTGCCTCGAGGTTGCGGGGCTCAGCGCGGGAAGACTCTCGCGCGAATCCTTCCGGCACCGGCGAACGCGCCCGCGAGGTCGAGCAACTCAGGTCGCGTCCGCCGCCGCGCGCGCTGAACGCATCGCCTTCGCCAACGACCGGGCTCCTTACTTCAACGTGTTCCTTACGAGACACGACGTAAGGCAGCGGCGCCAGGCCGGCAAGCGAGCCTCTGTCGAGTTAGACGCGACGTTTCGACTGTCGCTCACTCGGACGGACTGGGCTGCGTGCCTCGGTTACGAGTCCTGACTTCGGCCAGCAGATCGAGGTAGCTCTCGACGATGCGCGGCCAGGTGTAGGTCTTCCGCACGAAGGCGCGGCCCGCCTCCCCCACGCGCCCGCGCAGGCTCGGATCGTCGGTAAGCATCCCGACGATCTCGCCGAACTCTGCGGCGTCACGGAACGCGAGGCCTGCGCCGGCGCGGCGCGCCATGCCCCAGACGACCGGCGAGGACGCGTCGCAGATGACCGGCCGGCCGCAGGACCAGGCCTCCAGCGTGACCATCGACATCGACGAGAGCACCTCGGGCACCGCGAGCGCGACGCAGGCCTCGAGCGCGTCGTACTTGGCCTGCTCGTCGACGACCCCGAGGTGGACGACGTCCTTGCGCTTGGGGAGCGCCATCTCCGATTGGCCAATCAACACGAGCCGAATATCCCTGTCCGGCTCTGACCTGCGCCAGCGCTCCCAGTACGCGAACAATTCTCTGCAGCCCTTGCTCTCGACGATGCGGCCGATATAGAGGAGGAACGGCCCCTCGAGGTCGAACCGCTGGCGGAAGCGGTCGGCGCTGCGGTCGTCGGGCACCTCGACGCCGACCCCGAGGATCTCGTTCGGCACCCGCTGATTGCGGAAGCGCGCGTGGACCATCGCGCGCTCCTCCTCGGTGTTGAAGGCGATCGCGCGCGGCGCATGGAACACCGGTGCGTAGATCGAGAGCCGGATCGCGGGCTCGTCGTGCGCCGTCGGCACGAGCACCGCGCGCTCGGGGACGAGCGGCAGTCCGCGGACCGTCGGGTAGTAGATGTACGTGAAGAACAGCAGGTGATCGGCGTGGCGGCCGACGCGCCAAAGATGCTCGAGCAGGTCGGGGACGTACGGACCCTGCGCGTCCACGAACGTGCGCTCGTCCTCGAGCGTGTGGGCCTTCGCGTACGCGCGGCGCTCGTACAGCTTGAAGTCGTAGGCGCGCTGGCGCAGCACCGGGAAGCGCCGGACCGGCACGTCGTCGACCCACTCGATCCCGGCGGTGAAGGTGTTCTCCCAGGTGCGGTAGTCCGACGACGCCGTCGTCAACACCTCGATGTCGAGGTGCGGCCGCAGGCGCTTCACCAGCTCGCGCGCGTGCGCCTCCGCGCCGCCCGCGACGCCATCGCCATAGCGCTGCACGACGACCAACAACTTCGACCTGCTCATACCGAAGCACCGGCGCGCGCGCGGTCCCCGTTAGGCGAAGCGAGCCTCACGCCGCCGCCAGCGCCACGAGGCGATCGAGGCGGTCGTCGAATGCGTGCCACGAGCATTCCTCGCGCACCCAGGCCCGGCCGCGCCCCCCCATGACCTGCCCGCCCGCGAGCAGCGTGGCGAGCGCGTCGGAGAAGCTCTCGCGGTCGTAGGCGATGCCGCCACCCGACCGGCCCACCTGGCCGGCGGTGACGGCGTTCGACCGTGGCACGAGGACGGGTGTGCCGACCTGCCAGGCCTCCAGGAGGACGATGCCCAGGCTCTCGAAGCGCGACGGCAGCACGAGCGCGTCGGCCGCGGCAAGGAGCGACCACTTCTCCGCATCGTTCACGCGACCGAGCGGCACGACGTCCTCGCGCGCGGGAACCGCCATCCGCGCCGTTCCGGCGAGGGCCAGCGTGCCGCGCCCGCCACTCGCGCGATAGGCGTCCCAGAGGACGAGGAGGTCGTCGACACCCTTCCCTTCGCTCACCTGACCGAGGTACGCCACCAGCGGCCCGTCGGCGAAACGCGCACGGTATCCCTCGTCGAAGTCCGGTGCCGGATCCATCCCGATGCCCAGGAGCTCGCTCGGGATGTGCCCGTTGCGGAACCGCGTCTGGACGAGGTCGCGCTCCTCCGGCGTGAGGAAGCCGAACGCGCGCGGCAGCTGGAAGAGCGCGCGGTACGGCGCGAGGCCGAGCGCCGCTTCGTCGTGCGCGGTGGAGATGAGCGCCGCACGCTCAGGCACGATCGGCAGCCCCGCCGCCGTCGGCTCGTAGATGTACGTGTAGAAGAGGACGGCGTCGTACTCGCGGCCGTGGTCGTGGACGAAGTCGAGCAGCGCCGGCGTGTGCGGCCCTTGCGCCGCGAGCCAGGTCTGCTCGTCGGCGAGAGTGTGCGGCTCCATCAGTACGTGCTTCTCGAGCGTCTTGAAGTCCTCGCGCCGGCCCATCGCGACCGGGAAGCGGTGCACCGGCAGGCCATCGATCGTCTCCAGGCCGGCCGGGAAGTGATTGGCCCAGGTCCAGTAGTCGAGCGCGGTCGTCGTGGCGACCTCGACCGTGTGGCGGCGCGCGAGCCGGATCGCGGCGGTGCGCGCGTGCCCCTCGGAGCCGCCGACCACCTCCGGCCCGTACCGCTGGACCACGACGAGGACCCTCATCGCTTCGCGCTGATGCCCGCGATGTACCGCTCGGCGTTGCGCTCGGGCGAGAGCAGCCGCCGGAGGATCCCGACGCTGCGCACGATGCGCGCGTGGGTGTCGGGTTTGCGGATCTCGCGCATCGCGTCCGCGAGCTCGCCGGTGTCGCGCGCCACCAGGCCGGCGCCGTGGTACGGCGCGAAGCCCTCGGCGTCCGAGAAGATGCACGGAAGGCCCGCCCAGACCGCCTGGGTCACCACCGCGCTCTGGAAGACGTCCTCGTAGTACAGGACCACGCAGTCCGATGCCGCGACGTGGTCGCCCATCGTGTCGTAGTCCGTGTTCACGATGACGTTCGTCCTGCCGCGCGCGACGTCCATGACCTCGTCGAAATAGCGCGGCTCCCAATCCGAGCGCGTGCCCGACAGCACGAGCACTGCGTCGTCGGGGAGGGCGCGGATCACCTCCTTGTAGCGCTTGCGGGCGAAGAAGAATCCGGGTGACACGAAGACGAACTTGTCCTCCGGCAGGCCGAGCCGCTTGCGCAGCGCGCGCTTCTCGCTCGCATCCTTCGGCAGGTCGGTGTCCTCGAGCGGCATCACGACGAGCGGGAACTCGTCGCGCTTGTCCTCGTGGCGCGTGAGCAGCTCGAGCCAACGCGCGGAGCGGCGGCTGTGCACGATCAGACGCTCCGGGAACGCCCCCATGAGCGCGAGCACCGTGCGGTAGCGGATGAACCAGTCCGACATCCGCAGCGCGACCCAGGGCATCCGCAGCAGCTCGAGCAGGCCTCCATACCGCGGCCGGTAATGGAGCGCGTGCGACAGCCGGCGGTAGTGATGGAACTTCTCCGGCTCGAGCTCGTGCATCGACAGCACGAGCGGGAAGCCGCGCCGCCGCAGATCGAACAGCGCGCGTATGAACGGAACGTCGCGAAAGATCCCGGCTTCGTGCTCGATGAGGATGGTCTCGACGTCGTCCCGGATGTACTTGATCTTCTTGTGGAGATCCTCGGTGTCGAGGTGACGGACGCCCATGAACGTGACGTGGTGGCCGCGCGCGCGCAGCCCGCCGCACACCGCCAACGAGTAGTGATGGATGCCGCAGCGCTGGTCGCTCGAGAGCACGACCACCTTGCGCTTGCGCTCGTCGGGCAGCTCGTAGCCGCCGAGCGCGAGCGCGGCCACCAGCCGCTCGCGCACGCGCTCGCGCGAGAAATCCTGGAGTCGCCGCTCGCCGCGTTCGACGAGATCCTCGCGCGTCTTCGGCTCGCGCACCGCCCGCTCCAGCGCGGCGGCCACGCGGTCCGGTGACTTGTCGTCGAGCAGGATGCCGGCGTCGCCGAGCGTCTCGGGGATCGCGCCGGCGGCGTTCGCGACGATCGGCAGCCGCGAGCGCATCGCCTCGATCAGCGGCACGCAGAAGCCCTCGTGATCGGAGAGCGTGAGCAAGGCCGTCGCGCCGCGGTAGTACGCGACCAGCTGCTCGATGCTCACGCTGCCGGTGAAGTGCACGGCGTCGCCCAGGCCGGCGTCGTCCACCTGGCGGTTGAGCCGATCGAGGTAGGACGCCGACATCGCGGTCGACCCGACGAGGTACAGCTGCGCGCCGCGGTCGCCCTCGCGGTAGCGCGCGAACCCCGCGATCACGTCGTGGATGGCCTTCTGCGGCAGGATCTGGCCGACGACCAGGATCGCCGTCCGTTCATCGGACAGCGTCCGAAGGACACGCGGGTCCGGCGCGACATCGAAGGCCTCCCAGTCGTAGAGGATCGGCACGACCGCCGTCTTCGCGACGCCCGCGGCCTCGAGCTCCTGCCGGTTGAACTCGCTGTCGGCGAAGCCGAACTCCGCGACCTTGGCGAGCTCCTTCAGCTGCTCGCGCCCGAGCTCGGTGTAGCGCTTGGCGTGCTCGTTCAGTCCCGCGAAGTACGAGCCCGGCGTGATGTTGTGGTAGACGATCGCCTTGCGCTGCGGGAGCTTCGCGACCTCGCCGATGACGTCGTTGCCCATCGAGTGGTGGATGAGGAGGAGCGCGTCGCTCGGGAGCCGCTCGAGATCGCGCCAGTCGCGCACCAGTGCCTTCACCTCGGGCTTGGCCTCCCAGGCGAAGAGATCGCTGCGCACATCGGAGGCCCAGAACATCCGTTGCAGCTCGAACGCGTCGTTGCCGATGGCATCGCCGTAGGCGATGACCGGATGGAACTGGTGCACCGTGCGCAGCCTCATCGTGAACGAGCAGCAGTCACAGCCCGAGCACGGCCTTCGTCTTCGTTGCGACGCGCTCGGGATCGAATGCCTTCACGCGCGCGTGCCCCGCGTCGATGAGCGCCGCGCGCCACCCGAGGTCCTCGTTCACGATGGCGCACGCCTCGGCCGCCTGTGCGAGGTCCTTCTCCGGCAGCAGCACACCGGCGCCACCGACCGTCTCGCCCACCGCGGCCGCAGCGAGCGCCACGACGGGCGCGCCGAGCTGCATCGCCTCGAGCAGCGGCACGCCGAACCCCTCGTGCTCGGAGAGCGAGATGAAGCACGACGCGGCGCGGTAGTAGGCGACCAGCTGCGGGAGGGACACCGCCCCCGTGAAGCGCACCGCGGCGCCAAGGCCGAGGGAGTCCGCGAGGGCGCGCAGGCGGGTGAAGTATTGCGGCTGGTCGCGGTGCGAGCCGACGAGGACGAGCAGCGCCTCCGGATCGATGCAGCGGCGGTAGTACGCGAGCATGCGGATGAGCTCGTCCTGGCGTTTGTGCGGCGAAACGCGACCGACGAACAGGAGCTTGGTATGGATTCCCGCGAGGAGCGCGCGCACCTCGGGGTCCGGCTCCGTGCTGTAGCGCGACCAGTCGATGAGGATCGGCACGGCCGCGGTCCGCTCGTAACCGGCGGCCTCGAGGTCTCGCCGGTTGAACTCGGACACGCCGACCGCGAGGTCGATGGACGGCGCGAGCCGCGCGAGCTGCCGGACGCCGAGACGCGCGTGCGCGGCGGCGTGCGGGTTGATGCCGACGAAGAACTCCGCAGGCGTCACGTTGTGATACACGAGCACGCGCCTGGCCGGAAGCTTGGTGAGCTCGTCGAAGACCTCATGGCCCATCGAGAAGTGGAGGACGAGCGTGTCGTCGGGGCGGATCCGGCGGAACAGCTCGCGATAGCCGTGGCCCTCGTTCTCGAGCCCCGGCTTCAGCTCGACCGCGTAGGCCTCCGACTCGTAGCCCCAGCCGCGAAAGCGCTCGCGCAGCGCGAAGACGTGATCCGACATCGCATCGCCGGGCGCGAGGACGGGATGGAACTGATGGACCGCGGTCATGCGTCCGGCTGGAAACCGACCACCGCGTAGTCACGATCGCCGAACAGCGTCTGGTTCAGGAGCTGCGCATTCTGTTTCTCGCGCGTGTCGGTGAAGTCCTCATACAGGTGCTGCTCCGATGGCTGGAACGTGCGGACGGCGACGCCGGTGAAGCCCTCCACCTCGAGGTAGAAACGGAACAGATCCGGTGGGATCGGCCGCAGGTGGCTGGGGTCCATCCAGAACGTGTGTGCACCGACGCTGAGGTTGGAGACGTTCGGCGTGACGAAGACGACCGGCGAGCCGGGCTGCAGCGCTCGGCGCAGCGCGCGCAGCATCGCGACGAGATCGCCGGGCAGCACATGTTCCGCGACGTGGCGCGCGTACACACCGTCGACCGACTTCGCCGGCAGGCTCTCGAGATGCGCGAGCGCGTCCTGCTCGAACGCCTCGAGTCCGCGCTCGCGCGCCTGCGCGACCATGCGCGTGTCCACATCGACGCCATACCCGCCGATGCCGCGCTCGCGAAGCAGGTCGAGGAAGATCCCCCGGCCGCATCCGAGGTCGACCACGCGCTTGCGGCCCGCGAAGTGGTCGAGGAACGATTCGGACTGCTCTCGGATCACGGGCTCGTCGCCGCCGAACCGCGCCTGGAAGTAGACGGAGTGGAGGTTCGCGGCGACCTCGTGCTCGCGCCACTGCTGCCACTCGCGCTCCAGGCGCGCGAGTCGGTCGCCGAAGCGCGGCGCGAGGCGTCCCTCCACGTCGTAGGTCGCGGCGAGGAGCCGGTTGACGCGCTCCTGACGGTCGACGACCGCCGCCATCCACCAGCGCAGCAGGCTGATGAGCGTGCGGCGCGCGAACGTGATGAATGGCCCGACGACACGCTTGTGGCTGGTGGGGTCGTAGACGATGTCGTCGTCGAACGCTTCGGCGAGGGCGCCGATCGGGTCCTTCATGTCGTCGGCGAGGAGGCGGCGGCCACCGGGGAGCTCGGTCCGCAGCAACGCCTCGACATCGGGGCCGTAGATGCCTCGCTCGCGCTTGCGCCGGACGCGCTCGCGCACCTCGCCGAGGAGCGCGTCGAGATCGAGCGCTTCGGTCATCGCGGTCCTACTGGCTGGCGATCTTGCGCACCGAGACTCCGAGGGTGCGCATGTCGTCGCTCACGCCATGATCGTGCGGCGACCAGGTGCGCGCCGGTGCGATCGTCACACGCGCGACCGTGCCGCGAAGCGGCGCTGGGATGTCGACGGACACGTCGGTGAACTTGCCTGAATCGAGCGTGACTTCGCCGATCGTCGTCGCATCGACCATGAACGTCACGCTCAACGGACCGCCGTTTGGTTCGTCGTGAAGCAGATTCGCGTCAATCCGCGACCCAAGGTTCAGCCAGACCGACGCGGGACCGCTGGTCCAGCGGCTCGATTCCTCCGGCGCGTGCCATCCGCCGGGCACGACGGCGTCGCGGAACGGCCACACCAGGCTCGGCGCGTCGGACGGCGCCCTCGTGCCGACGAACACGAACACGTACGACGCGGCGATCGGCAGTCGCGGACGAAGCCATCCGTAGACGCGGAGCGCCGCGCCGCGAAAACGTCCGGTGAACGGGCGCGTCGCGTGCGCGAGCGCGCGCGGCGGATTCCAGCCCTCCTCGTGCGTGAGCGCGAACGATGCGCCGATGAGCGCACGCGCCTCGCCCACCGAGAAGTAGCGCTCCGACTCCTGTCCGTGCCAGAGGCCCTTCCCCTCGATCCAGCCGCGCGCCACGTCGTACGCGAACCACTGGTTCGGCACGACCACGACCGCGCGGCCGTCGGGCTTCAGGACGCGGCGCATCTCCTCGAGCGCCTTCGGCGGGTCGAGGAAGTGCTCGAGCGATCCGAGGCACGTGACCACATCGAACGACGCGTCGGGATACGGCAGCGCCTCCGCGTCGCCACGCACGAGCTTCGCGCTGGGCGCGAAACGCTGCGCGCGATCGATGGCCGCCTGGGCGATGTCGATGCCGTGCGCCTCCAGCCCGGAGCGCTCGGCCTCCATGAGGAGGTAGCCGCCGCCGCACGCGACGTCGAGCACCGAGTCGCCCGGCTTCGGCTCGGCCAGCGCGAGGCAGCGCGCGTAGTACTCCTGGCTCTCGCGCATGTCGGTGGTCTTCCAGATCCGCTCGTAGCCGGCTCGGAGCGCGTCCGGCGTCATCGCAGAGGTCACGAGGCCTCCCAACGGTGGTCGATCCGCGCCGTTCCCATCTCGCCGGGCGTGCCGGTGACGCGGAACGTGTAGCGCTTCGAATGGTAGTCGTAGGGATGGAGCTCGGGCGACACCACCGCGACGTCGAGCTCGTAGCGGCCGGGCAGGAGACCGAGCCGTTCGACGCAGAAGCTCACGCGCCCGGCGGGCTTCGTGCGCACGTTCGTGCTGTCGTTCTTCGTGTTCGTGCCGTACACGGACACTCCGTCGTCGCGGTAGATCGTCACGCCGAACACCGCGTCGCGCTCGTCGGCGGCGCTGTAGCCGAGCCGGATCTCGAACGGCTCGCCCGATCGCACCACGTGCGTCTCGTCGCCGCCCGCGTGCAGCGTGACGGTGTCGATCTTCACCTCGCCGCTTCCCCACCGATCGCCCTTCGGTGCGGCGCCGGCGAGCGTGTGCTGCTCCTGCGCCTCGACGAGCTCGTGATACGCGTCGAGCACGCGGCGGATGTCGCCGTCGACGCGCACCTGGCCCTGGTAGAGCAGCAGGCCGCGGCGGCACAGGCGCTCGACCGCCGCGAGATCGTGCGAGACGAAGCAGATGGTCTTCTTCTTCGCCCGGAACTCATTCAGCTTCGCGTAGCACTTGCGCTGGAAGTACTCGTCGCCCACCGCGAGGATCTCGTCGATGAGCAGGACGTCTGGATCGACGTGCGCGGCGACGGAGAACGCCAGACGCATGTACATGCCCGACGAGTACGTCTTCACCGGCGCGTCGAAGAAGTCATCGAGCTCGGAGAACGCGATGATCTCCGGGAGCACCCGGTCGGTCTGCTTGCGCGTGAGGCCGAGCAGGGACGCGTTGAGGAACACGTTCTCGCGGCCGGTGAAGTCGGGATGGAAACCCGCACCGAGCTCCAGCAGGGCGGAGACGCGACCGGTGACCTCGATCGTGCCGGACGTCGGCCGCGAGGTGCCGGCCATGAGCTTGAGCAGGGTGGACTTGCCGGACCCGTTCGCGCCGACGATGCCGAAGGTCTCGCCCTGCTCGACCTGGAACGACACGTCCTTCAGGGCTTCGACGACCTTCGCGGGCGCGTACTGACGCAGCGCCCACTCCTTCAGCGTGCGCTGACGTTCGCGGCGCACGCGGTACGTCTTCGAGACGTGGTCCGCGCGGATGGCGAGACCCACGCATCGAAGTCTGCCAGACGCGCTACGCCGGCCCTTTTCAGGGCGCCGGCGCGGCACGCTTGGTCAGATCAGCTCTCGGCGCGCGTGCTACGTGAGGTTGTTGCCGATGTTGCTGAAGATGTTCTGGATCTGATCGCGGAGGAACACCATTGCCACGATGACCGCGATCGCGATAACCGCGATGATGAGTGCGTACTCGACCAATCCCTGGCCCTGTTCGTCGCGAAGAAACTCCACCATGTCACTCCCCACATGCGAGATCTACTCAGGGAACGATAGAGCCTCCTGGTTGACCTCCCCTGAACGGGGGATTCACCTCCCGAGACGCCGGCCGAGCTGTGCGACGAGGACCCCAAGGGCAGCACCACCGAGGCAGTCCGACAGCCAGTGCTCCCCGAGATAGAGGCGGCTCAGGAGCATCAGGGCGACGCCGGCGAGCGCGACCCACGGCGAGATCCCGTCGACGATGCTGAACAGGAACGTGGCTCGCGCGACGTGGCCGCTCGGGAAGGAGTTCACGAAGTTGACGTGGATGAAGGGCAGAAGGTCGATGGTGTGCGAGCGTTCGCTCGGCGGTGCCGGATGCGGCACCAGGAGCTTGAGCGCGGTCTCGACGATCACGGTCAGGGCGATGAACAGCGGCACGATCGCGTCACGGCGACCGTGCCGGAGACGCGCGACGGCGATGCCGAGCGCGATGCCCGCCGTGACCTCCGCGCGCCCGAACAGACCGATGAGCGAGGCGACCAGGTCGAGCCACGGCGTCTGGATGCTCTGCGCCGCGTCGAGCGCCCATTGGTCGATGCCTATAGCGCTTCCTCGAACTGATCCTTCGTACGGCGGAAGTACCAGAAGCCGATCGCGAAGATCGCCACCGCGAACACGGCCGAGTACACGAGCCGGTCCCACTCGGGCGGCAGCCCGTCGAGCAGCGCGCGCTGGTAGGAGACGACGACCGCGCTCATCGGGTTGAGGTAGAGCAGCTCACGCTCGGTCGGACGGTTCGCGACGATCTCGACCGAGAAGAGGACCGGTGTGAGGAAGTACCACGCCGTGAGCAGGATCCCGAGGATGTGCTGCACGTCGCGGAAGAACACGTTCGCGGCCGCGAGCAGGTACGCGAATCCCAGGTTCATGACGATCTGGATGAGCACGAGCAGCGGAAGCGAGATCAGCCCCTCCGGATGGCGCGGACCGAAGATCGCGAGCACGACGAACAGCACGACCATGGAGAGCAGGAAGTTGGCGAAGCTCGAGAGCACGCTCGCCGCGGGCAGCAGCTGCAGGGGCAGCCGCACCTTCTTCACGATGGCGCCGTTGGCGATGATCGACGTCGCGCCCTGGCCGAGCGAGTTCGCGAAGAACGTCCACGGCAGCAGGCCGACGAACAGGAAGACCGCGTAGTTCTGCTCGCCCGTGCCGGTGCGGGGCCGCTGTCCGAGGAGGACACCGAAGAGCAGGTAGAACACCGCGAGCTGCAGCAGCGGGATCGCGAAGTTCCATCCGAAACCGAGCGCCGATCCTTTGTACCGCGAGCGCAGTTCACGCCACGCGAAGTCCTGAAGCAGCTGGCGATGCGTGACGAGCGCACGCATGTCGGCGATCACGGCGTGATCGAGTCTAGGCTGTGATCGTGCCTCGACCCTCGGCCGTTGGCGACGTTCGTGTGTGGGAGTGGCCGGGGACATCGCCCGGCGCGCTGCTGCTGCATGGCATCGGCAACTACGGACGCTACTGGGACCTCTTCGCCGATGCGATCGACGGCCGCATGCAGCTGGTCGCCCCCGACGCGCGCGGCCACGGCGACAGCCTCAAGCCGGCCGACGGCTACGCGCCGCTCGACTTCGTCGCAGACGCTGCAGCGGCGATGGACGCGATGCGCATGGAGCGGCCGATCGTCGTCGGGCACTCGATGGGCGGATTTCACGCGACCGCGCTCACGCTGGCCCATCCGGATCGCGTGCGCGGCCTCGTGCTCGTCGACGTCGGTCCGCGCGTGGAGGAAGCCGGGAGCTCCCGTGCGCGACGGCTCTCGCTCGGTCGGCCCGACCATTTTCCCGACGAGGCGAGCGCGCTCGCCTATCTGCGCGAGACCTCGCCGGGATACAGCGACGCCGTCTACGCGAATCGCATCGCGTGGGTGTTCCGGCGCGACGAGAGCGGCGGTCTGGAGTGGCGCTCGTCGAAGGACGCGCTCCGGCGGATCCTCGACGACAGCTCGCGAACGTCGTCGCAAGTCTGGTCGCGCCTCGGTGAGATCAACGTGCCGGTGTTGATCGTGCATGGCACACGCTCGCCGTCGTTCAGCGACGCGACCGCTCGGCAGATGCTCAAGACGCTGCCGCAGGCGCGGCTCGTGGAGCTCGACGCCGCGCACAACGTGCCGCTGGATCGTCCGCGCGAGCTCGCGGACGCCGTCTTGGCCTTCGCGCGCGAGACCCGCTAGACCGCGAGTCGCCGCCTTCGCATCACGACGCCAAAGCCCGCGGCGAGCGTTGCGACCGCGACGGTGAAGGGCAGCGGCGTGTCGTAGAGCGGAGCTCCCAATGCGATGGCCGCGAGGACGATCAGGTTCACGCCCTCAGGATGCCTGCGCGTGGTTGAGCGCTGGTTCACGGCGTCGGCGATGCGGTCGGCGTTGCGGTCGGAGCGGCCGGCGAGCCCGACGGGTTCCCCGACGGCGTCGCGGTCGGCGACGGCGAGGGCAGCGGCGGGCAGCCCGTACCACCGGTGACCAGGCCGATGGTCTGCAGGACACCGCGCGCCTCGATCTCGACCGAGACGTAGCCGTCGGCGCAGACGAGGATCTTCGACCCGACCTCCGGGTACGGCACGATGACCATGCTCCCGGTCTCGGTGCCGGTGCCCAGCACCTTGCCACCCTGGCGAGCCTGTGGCAGCTTCACGCCCACCGGCGGGTCGACGTTCCGCTGGTTCACCTGGAGGTTCAGGGTGATCGGCGGCAGCTCGATCGTCGTGGCCTCCGCCGAGACGCTCTGCTGGCTGTACGAGAACCGCGGGCTCGCCGTGATGCGTGCGCCTCGCGGTAGACCGAGCAGCTCGAAGTGGCCCTGCGCGTCGCTGACGGTGCGCTTGCTCCCATACACGATCGGCACGTCCGGGACCGGCTCGCGCGTCGACATGTCGATGACCGTTCCGCGCGCGTCCACCCCGTTGAGCTGCCCGGAGATGAGCGTGCCGAGGAAGAACACCAAAAAGGGCAGGTAGACGAGATAGCGGTGGCGCAGGTATTGGGGCACAGGAAAAGGTTATCGGCTCGCAGCGCCGGGCGCTCGCGCGATCTCGCGGTCGAGGAACGCCAGAACGTGGGTCATCCACGCCTCGGGCTGCTTTGTGAAGGCCTGGACGTGATCGCAGCCGGGGACCATCCACAGCTCCGTCTGCGGATTCGCGCTGGCGCTCTTGATGTCGGTGCCGTGGTGCGCGAAGACCGTCCTGTCGTCGACGCACTGGATGAAGAGCCATGCACGCTCGGGGTGCGAACGCACAACTTCAACTGGCTTCACCGAGGCGACGTCGAGACCGAAGAAGAGCTTGCCCGCGAGCACGATGCCCGGCGTGAACCACGACGGGAGGCCGGTGTAGTTCTGGCCGACCTCACTGACGACGGTGTACGCATCGGCGTATGCGGAGTCGGTGACGACGGGGCCGATCGACGGATCGAGCGCCACGGTCATGATCGCGCTGCCGCCGCCGAGCGATTCTCCGATCACCGCGACGCGCTGCTTGGGCACTCCCGACTTCGCGGCCGCGAAGCCGATCGCGGCGACGATGTCGCGCGGCTCGTACTGCCCGAGCGAGTAGCGCTCTCCTTCGCTCTCGCCATGTCCGCGAAGATCGAATAGCAGCACGTCCCAGCCACGAGCGAGAAGCATCGGCGCGATCTTGTCGGGATGGAACGACGAGGCGATGCGATTCTGCCCACGGCCGTGCACGAAGATGACCGCCTTGGCCGGCGCCTGGTCACCGCGGGTCTGCCTCGGCGCGGCGAACCACCAGCCCTTCAGGAGCAGGCCGTCGCTGGCGCGGAACGACACATCCTCATGGATCGAAGACACGGCTTCCGCCGCGGGAAGCAGGGGCTTGCGCTCGAGCTTGGTGATCCCGTCGGCCACGCGGTAGGAGACGACCCCATAGGCCACTAGGCCCAGTACCAATGCCGTAGCGGCCAAAATTGGCGCCCAAAGGCGGATCAACCGCACGTGGGCGAGACTAGCGCGCGATTTCGCCTAACGGCCGGGCGCCGTTCCTCGTTCGAGCAAGCAGAGTGGAGGTTCCAATTGCTTGAACGACTTCTAGAGCTGATTTTCCATGCGAAATCGGGCGTTTTCGCCGCTGTGTTCCTTCTTGGGACCACTGGCGCGCTCGTGACCGCAACGGTCTCGACCTCGAACGGTGTCACCACGATCACGCTCACCGAGACGAGCCCGAGCCCGTCTGTCAGCCCGAGCATCAGCCCGAGCACGTCGCCGTCACCGAGTGGGACGGCTTCAACCTCGCCCAGCGTTTCACCCTCGACGTCGCCCTCTCCAAGCGGGACCGCATCGACGTCACCGTCTCCGACTCCAGACAACTGCGCCGCCGAGGCTCACGCCATTAACGCCGCGGTGCAGACCGTCGACCGCGCGTTCTCCGCGGACAAGCACGAGCTCGCCAGCCTGGAGCGCGGCGTGAAGACCGCTGAGCAGCGCAAGGCATTCAACGACGCCAACAAGCTCCTCGCCTCGATCCGTCAAGCAGCCGTCAAGGCGATCCACGCGACACGCACCTGCGCCGACAACAAGCACGATGACGAAGATGTCGACGAGCAGGACAACGACGACAACGACAAGGACAAGCAGAACGAGCAGGACAACGACGAGAACGACAACGACGGTGAGCACGGCGACAACCAGAGCAACCACCAGTCGCCCGACCGCCGTGTCGTGGTGGTCGTCGTGACCACCGCGAGCCCGAGCCCGTCAGCCAGCCCGTCCAACGGCGTGACCTTCAACGGCACGGACCCGAAGGCCATCGCGGATCGGGCCGTCGCGGCGATGACCCTCGTGGTCAACACCGCGAAGACCCAGATCCCCGCGGCAGCACTTGCGACACCGAAGGCGACTCCGAAGGTGTCACCGAAGCCGACCCGCTCGCCTGAGCACCAGGTCATGGACAGCAACAAGCGGGGCAGCGGCAACAAGGACGACGGCAAGCGCGGCGAGCACGGCGACTAGCCAAGCACTTTCACCAATCCATCCCCCTGCGTCGAGCGGCCCGCCCCAAAAGGGCGGGCCGTCTCGTTTTGAATGGTGCCGAGACGTGCAGCGCTTACGGCGTGCTGCTGTCTTCCTTCGACAGAAGTCGGTCGAAGGCGAGTCCGCTGGAGCCCTCGCCGCGACCAGTCTGGCGGCGCATGCCAAGCCAGACGAAGACGCGTCCGTCGAGCCAACGAGTCCGCTCGAAGGCTTGCGTGACGCGCGTACCCGCGCGCGGTACTTCCTCATCAGGAACGAGGTACGCCTGCGGCGTTGGCTCGTCGAGGCCGGCGCGCAGCACTGACGTACGGGGCCGCACCTTGATCGGTGCGTAGCCGTCCCCCTCGATCAGCCGCAGCAGGCCGGCGCGCTGGAGCTCGATCGCCCGCGTGCTCCCCTTCGCGCGCACGCCGATGAAGGGGATCCAATGCTCGGGGATCGTGCTCATGGCGTCGTAGCGGACCGTCGCGGCATTCTCGAGAGGTGGGGTCGACGGCGGATTGCCGGCCGCGTCGACCAGTCGCTGGTGGTAGGCGCGGGTCTCCCGCGCGGCGGTGCTGCCGGCGCGCGGACGGCCATCCGGAGCTGGGATCGTCTTCTCGATCCCCCAGACCATGTTCGCCATCTCGTCCCGAATGAACAGCACCTCCTCGAGCGGCCTGCCCTCCTGCACCTTCGGAACGACCGGCAGCAATACGAGGCTCGTGTCAGCCGCCGCCCCCGTGGCCCTCACGTTGACGGTGAACATCGCCCAGCGCTGCCAATCGTCGTCGGCGCCGGACCCGGCAGCGTCGATCCAGAAGCGCTCGCCGAAGGTGCTCGTCACGACTATGCCCTCGGCCTTCGCGATCGTGGCACCCGGCAGTGTGAAGGGAACCACGAACCAATCGTTCGAGTACACGAGGCCGAACTCGATGAACAGCAGCTTGGCAAGATCGGTCGTGTCCGGACGGATCGCGCCGAAGTTCGTGTGGCCGTCCTCGATCGTCCACCAGCGTGGATGCGGCATCCCCGGATAGCGCACTGGCACCGGCAGCATCGTCCGGGCGGCCGCGATCTCCGGGTCGGATCCCCCGGTCGCGGCGCCCAGTGCCGGCGCGCTCGGGTCGATGTCGAAGCTATGCCAGTCGAGCGGACCGCCGTAGTACTCCTCGGCGGCGTAGGCCTTTTCCAGGTCCCCGGTACGCGCGGCGGCCGCGAATTGGTACTCGAGACGATGGGAGCGCCATGCCGGATTGTCGTCGGTGCCCGGTTGGGCGAAGAGCCGGTCGACCCACGCAAGGAATTCGGCGGCGGCGACGTCGAGCGCCGGCTTGTGCGCATCGAGCACCGTGATCCCGTCGTACGCGTGGTGCGTGCCGGCGGCGCGCACGTAAGAGTAGAGCGCGCCGCCGTCCATGGCTCGTCCGCTTGAGGCCGCGAACGCCTGCCAGACCTCCACGTGGGCACAGACGGCGGCATCCTCGCGCCGCGCCGGATCCGGCGGGGTGAACGGGTACCGCGTCGTGAATTGGGATGCGTAAGCGCCGATCGGCTTGATGAGCCGCAGCCATCGACGTCCGAGTGCCAGCCGCAGGTCGAGCGCGGCCTTGTCGGTCCCGTTGAACCACCGCAGGGGCCTGGGCTGGACCTGCGCCTCGAGCGGTACGTTCAGGTCGAGCTCGGTCGCGCCGGCATCGCCAAGGCGCAGGCGCGTCAGCGGCGTGGTGGTGACCGCAACGCGCGCACGCACCGGTGAGCCCGCGTCCTCGCCGTGCAGCTCGCCGGCCTGCCATTGCCGCGTCAGCATCCACAGGGCATCGCGTACCTCGCAGCGCAGAGCGCGCTCGAAGTTGATCGTCCGCGGGCGGCCCTCGAGCCGATTCCACATGGTGATGCTCGGATAGAGCCGGCCCTTGAGGGCCGCCTGAAGGTCCTTGATCGCGAGGCGATCAGCCACGGTCCCGCAGCTCCCCTGCGAAGTTGTTGACCCTCGCAAGATTCGCGGCGATCGAGATCCCGTACAGCATGGCCGCACTGGTGGTGGCGGGCAGGAAGCGTGCGTACGGCGTCGGCTCGACCTGTGCCGGCTCCACCGCGCGCAGGCGCGCGAGGGCCAGGGCCTCGTCGATCGCCCCGAGCAGCTCGTTCCATCCCCAGGCAGGCTGACCGGCACTCGGGGTGACCAGCAGCCAGGACTGGGGCGGCTCGGAATTCGGGCGGTCGTAGTGGAACGCGAGGCCCGCCGTCTCCTCGCGCGTGGGTATGACTTCCGTCCATTCATCCAGCAACAGGCCGCAGGTCGCCCTTGTCGGATCGAACGGCACGGCGTGATGTGCGGTGTACAGGAGCCGCTCGCCGTCGGGAGGCTTGGTGGGATCGAACTCGAGCGCGAGCCAGCTCTCGCCGAGCCGATAGGGCAGCTGGACCGGAAGCAGGTCGAGCTCAGCGCCGCTCAGGACCTCCGTCATGAGCACGGTCTGCTCCCACTCGAACACCTTCTCCCGCACCCGTGCGACGCCATGCAGCCAGTCGTCGACGGGGAACGTGACTCCGTGGGCCGACCGCACGTACGCCGTGAGCGCGCCGCTGCGGCTCGCGTCGAGCGCATTGCCGAGCTCGGCGGCGTGCTGGGCACTGACCGTGAACTCAGGGATCAGGCGCGTTTCCTCACCCAGGAGGGCGACGCCCGCGTTCTGCAGCGCGCTCACCCGGGCCGGCGGATCGCTCGCGGCGTCGTGCTCGGCCAGGAGCGCGTCCGCCGCCTGTACACGTTTCGCCAATTCCTTTCGCAGGACATCCACGCGAGCTTGCGCGTCCGCCAGGAAGCGATCGACGTCGCGCGGGAGATCGTCGATCGCGAACGGAGCTGGGTCGAAGGCGTTCAGCGGCAGCGCCGCCTGCGCGGCCGCGAGCAGCGGTGCCAGGCGCGGATCTGCCGTGGCGACGATCGTCTCGAGGTCGCCGCGCTTGTTCGCGAGCGCGTTGCGCCGAAGAAGGAGCGCCGCGCGATACGCGATCGGCGTGGCGGGCCGCGGTTCCATCGCCGCGGCGGCGATGAGCAGATCCAAGCGACCAAGGAGGGTGAACTGCTCCAGATCGCTCAGGCCTCCTGCGTTGGCATCGAAGTCGATCAGCCCTTGGTCGAAACCCGCCAGGTGCTCCTTCCAGCGCTGAATGACGGTGCTGAACCGATCGACGATGTCCGCGAACGCGCGACGACGCCATTCGTACATGAATCCCCAGCCGACCTGCGCGAGCCCGAAACGCGCGGCGCGCTCGAACAGGCTCGTCACCACGTCGATCGCCGCGTCGACCGGTGCCGCGACGACCGCGTTGGTGACGTCGGTCAGCAATGCGTTCATGCCGTCGCGCACCAACCGCACCCGATCGCGGTCGATCGTCGCCGTCGCGTCAGCCTTCCGCTCGGCCTCTCCGGTCAGCGCGATGTCGGTCGGGCGGAGCGGTCGTGAGCGCAGGAGCAGGGCCTGCAGGCTGCGCACGAGCGGCGCGAGCTCAAAAAAAGTGATGCGCCCGGCCTGACGAGCGGTGTGGCGCAGAGCGATCGCGGCGTCGGAACGCGGGTTCTGCGTCGCGAACACGTACCGGAGGATGCGATCGTCGAGCTCGCTCATCGCGGCCTCGCCGTCGAGAACGGCGATGTGCACCAAGTCGATGGGTTGCAGCTGCAGCTGGCGCTGCGTGACCGCCACCTGATGCGCGCTGCTGTCGACCGGGTCGATCCATTCCACCAGACAGACGACCTGGTCCGGATCCGGCAGCTGCGCAGCCAGCCAGCTGTTGACCATCGCCTGTGCCTGGGCACGCGGACTCATCGGGATCCCCGCGAGCGGCGACACAGCCGGATCGACGCCCGCCTCGAGCTGCAGACCGAGGCGGTGGGTCAGACCGAAGCCACTACGCGGTGTTCGAATGACCGCCGGCTCCGGCGGGAAGGTGCCTTTGGCGTACGCATCCAATGTCGCGCCGACCTGGTCGTAGTTGCCGAGCACGGATTGATGCACGCTCTCGGCCAGCGCGAGATCGGCGAGGGCGTCATAAGCGTCGTGCAGGTGCTCGACCTCGAGCGAGATCGCGGCGGCTTCATCGGTCGAGGCGGACGGGAGCGCGAGGCCGAATGGATAGGTGCGATTGCCGGTGGTGCGCACGTGATCGACGAGCTTCAGCCCGTCGACGACATGACTGGCCTCGACCGCTTCGATGGGAACGTCGGGCCCGGTCTTGGTCGATGCCATCTGATCGGCGACCAGCGGGAAGAGCTTGCGCAGCGCGTAGAGATAGCGATCGAGCTCGAGTGCGTCATCGCGTTCGTGCAGCCCCCGTTGAAGTCGGTACCCAAGAAGCGCGCCCAACGGCTGACCGTTGCGGATTCCCTCGATCACACCGAGCGCCACACGGACTCGGTCGGAGGACAGATTGACGGCCAGCGCGCCGGGCGTGGCCGCCGATGCGTTCGCCAGGTAACCCGCGCGGAGGATCGCCGCGGTGGTGGCCTGATTCATCGACGGCGCGAAGATGAAGCCACCGTTCCCGGGGTCGTGGAGGACGGGATCCTTCGACCCGTGTGCGCCGCCGAGCGCGCCTGGAGGCTCGGCAACGGTGAGTTGCGCGCTCTTGCGAGACAGTCCTTCGAGGCAGCCATACGCGCCGACGTGGATGCCGCGACGAGGGGCTCCGCCGTCCGCGCCGTAGCGCGAGGCGGCCAAGCGGTAATGCACCAGGCCGAGCAGCCATGCGTCGAGCCGGTGGCTCGCGAGGTCGATGTGTTCGGCCAGGCAGCGTTCGAGTCGCGCGGTCGGCACGTCCTTGAGCAGATCGAGCGCCTCAACCTGATCGGCGAGACGCGCACTCGAAGACGACGCACCCTGTCCGCCGATCAGCCGGCCGATGTGGTCCGCGATCGTCCGATCCGGATCCTGCGTGATCTGGGCGTCGGTGCGGTACAGGTAATGGAAGCGGCTCTCCGAAGCCTCCGCGCTCTGCTGGACGTGGACGAACGACGCCTCGCGGCGAGCCTGTCCCGCGGCGGTGGTCGTCAGCACCTGCGCGTCGAGGTGCAGCTGCAGGCTCGTGTCCCAGTAGCCGAGCATCAACGCGTGCCGCAGGAGGACGAAGAGCAGCGCATCGGGGGCGCGGTCTTGAGTGAAGCCACGCTCGAGCCGAAGATCTTCAAAGGAGCGCGCGGCGTCGATGAGCCACTTGATGTAGTTGCGCCCGTCGGGAGTCCAGACCCGGATCGCATCGTGCTCGGAGAGCGGCCGATCGTCGATGATCGGGCCGTTCAATCGGGTGGAGCGCGACAAGAAGAACTTCGCGAGCGCGTCGGGTTCGACGTCCCCGGTGTAACCCAGGCGCCGCAGAAGGTCCATGGCGGGTTGCTGCAGATGGCGCGTCTGCAGGCTCTGGAAGATCACGGCGGCGAGGCCGTGCAGCTTGGCGGCGTTGAAGAGGTGATCGAGGCTCTCGGCGTAGCGCTGATGGAACTCGACCGACGCCGGGTGTAGGCCGATCACATCGAGCAGGACCTGGTGCGCGTCACCCGGCTTTCCGACGTACGCGACCTGATCGGCGAGCTTGGTCCAGTCCTTTCGGACCGTCGCCAGCACGCGGGCCAGGCCGGACATGACCTGGGCGAGCTGGGGCGGCGCCTCAAGCCCCGCGATCCTCGGCCACTCGGCACCGCGCTCGCTCGGCTGATCGGCGCGATCCGGAGGACTGATCGGGAGCACGCCGTACGGCTGATGACCGATGCGCAGGCTCGGGAGGAATCCGCGTCCGCTGACGAAGTGTTGGGCGAACCAACGCGTGATCTCGATCTGTTCGGGCGTGAAGACCGGGGTGAGCATCGTCTCCATCGCGTAGCCGAACGTCGCGGGCCACAGCGCGCGGTTGAGCGCCCGCGCCTCGGCCTGATCCTGGCCGGACGCGTGGGCCACGCCTTGAAAGACGTCGAGGCCTACGCCCAGCGCGTCAGCCAGCCACTGGCCGTCACGCCTCTTCCACCAGTCGGCCGTCGCGGCGAGGGTGCTGGCGCGAGCATCGAATGACGCGTCCGGGTCATCCCTTCGGCTGTACCCCGAGTCCGCGGCCTCCGTGTTGTTGGTCGGCGTGCCCTGCGGAACGAACGCGAGGCCCGCGCTGCCGTAGCGATGATGCGTGAGCAGCTGCTCGAGCGCGGTCGCCGCTTCATCGGGGCTCTTCGCGAGCCGCAGTCCGAGGACGACCAGCCGCTCGATCGGCGAGGCGAGGTCGACCTTGGCGGAGTCCAGTCGGACCTTGATCCCCATGCCCACGCTCACGGCCTCGTCGAAATCGACCATCCAGCGCATCTCTTTGGGCACGATCAGCTCACCGTCGTCGTCATGCTTGAGCTGCTCGTCGAGGGGAGATGACGGGTCCGGGCCGGCGATGAGATCGGCCGGGATGACCTTGCCCATTCCTTCGAATACGACGCGGCCGGACTGATAGCCGACGGCGACGAAGCGATCGGGCAGCAGGCGCACGCGCGGCGGTTCGGTCCAGGAGCGCGTCTTGGTCGCGAGCGCGGGCAAGCTCAACCAACCCACGCTGACCGACACGTCGGCGCGCGCAAGCGGAGCGGCTGGAGCCGCGGAGAGATTGGCCGGCTCGAACTGCGCGATCAGCGCGACGGGGTCGATGCCGAGCGCGCCCGCGAGCGCGGCCCGGGCACCATCGATCCCCGTCTGGTCGCCCTCGGCTCGCCAGACCGCCACCCAGTAGTCGCTCAGAGCGTCGCGCGCCTGCGCCGCCGGCGGCGCGTCCGTGACGATCACGAGGATGAGGTCCTCGGCCTTCGGCTTGACCGGCTTCTCGTTGAGGTTCGCGGGCTGAAGCTCGTGAAGGATCCACGCTGCGCGGCCGCTGCCATGGCTCGCGCACAGGTCCCGCCAAGCCGCGCGCTCCTGCGCGTCGATTCCACCCGCCGCCCAGGCGCCGATCCAATAACGGCGGCCGCTCGCGGCCTCCGTGTCCGACAGCATCGCCTCGAAGGAGTCGACCGAACAGTCGTCCGGATAGACGCGGATCCACAGCTCATCCGCGGGCGCGAGCTCGTCGGCGATGTGGTGAAAACGGGTCTCCAGCCGAATGGGAAGGAGGAGGATCGGTATCGAACTTTCGAGCGCGGGCGAAACGGTGCGAGGATCGCTGCGGGTCTCGTAGCTCGCGACGAGCCGGTCACGCTCGAGTCGCGCGGTCTCGAGCTCCTCGCGTGCGACGCGACTCTCACGGCGCGCGGCCTCGAGAAGGGCCTCCGTTCGCGCCCGCGCCTCGGCGGAGCTCCGTGTTCCGACGCGCGCCATTGCGGTGAGCTCCGCCTCCAATCGGCGGACGCGCTGCTGGATCGAGCGAGCCTTGGCTTCGGCGGCATCGGCAGCGTCGCGCGCGCGCGCGAGGCCGCTGCGGGCGCGGTCGAAGTCGGCGAAGGCGCTCGTGTCTCTACGCATTGGGCAGCATCTCCGCGGCGTGGATGGCGACCATGACCGGCGCCTGATAGAGGATGTACGCGAGCTCGGCCGCGCTCACCGTCGCGTCCCACGCGACCTTCGCGTCGTCGAGACGCTGCGGCTCCTTCTCCTGCTGGTCCGGCGGCGAGCCTCCCGGGATCGCGATGTTCGGACTCGCGGGTCGCACGAAAGCACCGGCCATCGGCACGCGGTCCCATCCAAGGTCGTTCCAGACCACCAGCGGATCGGCCGACTTCTCGTCGAAGCCGAAACGCGGCTCACCAGGACGTTCCTTGAGCACGAAGAACCAGCCGGCCGGATCATCGGGCGCATCCCCGCTGCCGCCTCTGGCCTCGGGCACGGTGAGATCGAAGCCGAAGAAGTAGATGTCGGGCTCGATCTTTGCCTCGTACAGCGGCGTGCGCAGCTTCGAGCGCGGCGGGTCGGCCTCTTCCGCTTCGCCGATCTCGATCAGGTGGCGCTCGACCGACGGATCGATCTTCCCGGCCGTGCGCGCCCACTCGGCCCGCTGCGCGTAGATGACGGCGTTCGGGTAGCGCTTGAGCAGCTCCCCGCGGATCACGAGGACGACCTCCTCCTCGTTGTCGCCGGGACGCTCCCGGGCATCGTGCGCACCGAGCGCGGAGCTGCGCGGCCAGCGATGGATCGGCGGGATGTCCCGCAGCTTCTCGCGGAGCGCTTCCACGTCGCTACCCGCCGCGGCAAGGAAGGCGGACACGTCCCAGAACTGGCGAAATGAGCTGCCCCGCTGGTCCGTCGGGTACTCCCGCCACAGCAGCTCGCGCGCGAACTCATGGTTCAGGCCGACCATGTACGCCTCGATGAATTTCTGATTCGTCTCGAGCAGCGTGACGCTGTTGGTCTCGATCAGATTGACGTTGGGCACGAGCAGATCGCCCGAGAGGTCGGCCAGCGGTCGATACATCGGGATGTCGAACACCGGATAGGCCCACGCTTCGGTCAAGGGGTCCGGTCGCTCGGCGCGGATGCGCGCCGGTATGTCGATGTTCGCGGACGCACGGCGGGTGATGGTCACCGCTGGATCGAGCGCCCGCACGACACCCGCCGCTTCCGCGGCCAGGTCGAGCCGTGGACGCGGCGGCCCGTTCTCGCCGACCCGGTCCGCCGTCCTGGTCGCCTCGAGAAGCGCGTGGAGGTTGGTCAGCGCGGTCTTGAAGCGCACGGCTTCGGCGCTATCGGGCCCTCCTGGGCTCAGCGTCACACCGGCCCCCGGTCCCGAGGACGGCGCCGTGACGGCGAAGTCCGGGCTGGCGGGCAGCCCCGCCGTGGCCGCCGGCGTCTGGCCCTCTTCGGTGAGCGCGTCGGACCTGGCGATCTGGCCGCGCGTCCGAACGAGCCACGCCGCGAGAGCCAGCCCAGCCAGCACAACGGCGGCCGCGACCGCCACTGCGGCGAGAAGGAAGAAGAGCACCAGCGCGATGCCGAGCGCCAGAAGCACGATCAGATAGGGCAGCCACGGCGCGCGCCGGAGGAGCTCCATCAACCAGCGCGGCGTGGCCCCCGGCAGCGCCCCGGCGGCCAGGTCGCGCACGGTGACGACACCGGCGGGCGTGGTCTTCGGCGGCACGGGAGCCAGCTCGCCGGAGTTCACGCGTTCGATCAGGTCGCCGCGAGGAGCGAGCGGGCCGAACGCGAGTGCTCGCATGAGCGGACCGCGAGGTCGCAGCATCCGTCGCATCGGCGACGACAGCAGGCTTGGCGGCACCGCGCTTGCGGCCACGCGCGTTCGCAACGTCACGCCGGTCGAGGCGAGCGCGCGGCCGTGCAGCGGCGCGGTCAGGGCGAGCGCGTGCGTCGGGCTGCGCTCGACGAACGGCTGAAGGTGGACGCGGTGCCAGACCAGGGAGGTCTGCTGCGCGAGCTGGAGTCGACGAATGCGACGGTTTGCCTCGAGGACATCCCCGACCTGATCCCAGGCCGAAGCCATCAGGTCCTCTTGTTTGTCCTGGACGACCAGCGTCCCGAAGCCCGCGGGCACGCGGAAACGCGGATCCAGGTTGAGCTCGTGCACCCAGTTCGCCGCGTCGGGGAGCGGGCTCTTGTCGCGGCCGTACAGCAGGCGCGACGTCAGCGCGTGCCAGCGCCCGTACAGCGGTGACGTGATCACCGGATCGGGATCGCTCCCGACACCCGGCAGCCCGGTCGCGACGTTCGCGGCGGCCGCGGGCATCGATGCGTAGTCGTCATTCAGGTTGATGAAGCTCGCGAGCTGGCGCTGGAATGGATGCGGGTACGGCTGTGCCCAGCTCTCGTCGCGTTCCACGGCACGCAGCTCGTCGGGCGACAGGCTCGAGCGCGGGACCCGCAGGGCACCACCAAGCTTGAGCGCGCCGTGCAGCGCGGGATCGACGATCCCGGGCAGATTCGATCCCGGGCGCTGCACGTCCATGTCACGCACGCCGACGCGCCTGTCGACCGGCTTCGGCTGCAGCAGCCGCACGAGATACTCGAAGTCGCCGATCGCACCCGTGCGGAAGAACCAGCGGTAGTACACCGGGAAGCGGTCGGCGTCGGGCCGGTTGGCGTACGCCGCCCACGCCGACGCGGTCGCGCTGGACGCCAGCGCCGGATCGAGCTTCATGCCCGCCAGCCGGCCCGCTTCGAACGTCGGTATGACGAACGCGTGATACGCCTTGTTGGGTTCGAGCTTGCGCGGACAGACCAGGCGCGAATACGCGAGGTCGGCGCTCTCCGCGAGCACCGCGCCGAGACGGCCCGCAACAGCCGCGGTGTCGCTCGACACGATCTCGGCCGGGTTCGCGCCGAGGCTGCGATTGACGTGAACGTGCGCCCACGCCCAGAGGTCGTCGGCGCGAGGCAGCAGTGCGGCGTGCTGCGCCACCGGGATCGCGATGAGGGGCAGGCCGCCCTCGCGGGCGCTGCCCGCGGGTGCGAACTCGTCCTCGGCGAGAACGATCAGCGTGATCCACGGCCGCAGCCTCCGACCACCGCCATCTGGAGCCGCGGGGGTGTAGCGCCACGGCAGGTCTTCGTCGTAGAAGTCGACGGCCGCCAGGTAGTTGGGCTCGAAGTTCGTGATCCAGTCGCGCGGCTCGGTCCGAACCACGGCGCGGGACTGCAGACCGATGACCTCGCCGGGTCCGTACAGCTGCACGTCGCGCTTGATCTCGGCGGGGACATGGCTGCCGTCGAGCAGGCGCGCGTCGAGCTCGATCTTCACCTCGATGCTCGCCCGAAGCGTGCCGGCGGGGGCGGGATCGGCCGCGGTGATCCGATTCGCCAGGCCCTGCCGAACCCAGGGGAGGAACGTGTAGCTGCCCTTGCTCATGCTGCCACCAGCTCTTCCGACGGCACGACGTGCAGCGTGTCCTCGAGAGCAGGGTCCGCCGCAACGGCATTCGCCAGCCAATCACGTGCCGCACCCTCGGTCGCGAACGCGGCGGCACCGGCCGCTGCCGGCCGGTTGTCCTTCGTGAACGCGACCCCGTAGCGCTCGCCCCGGACCGTCACGCCATCGTCGAAGGGTTGCAGCTGCTTGCGGCGTGTCACGGAGATCGACGTCTTGCTCGCCGCTGCGCCACGCGCGAGGTGGTCGAAGAGCAGACGGCCGATCGCAAGGAAACGGCTCTTGTGCCGGCGGTACAGCGTGTCGATCGTCGACACCTCGTAACGCACGATCCGCTGCACGGCGCGTCCGACGCGCAGATCCGCACCGTCGATGCCAAGCTCGATACCGCTCACCTCGCTCTGGTAGGCGGACGACGAGAGCTTCTGCGCGTCGGTCAGGTTGCGGAACTGCGCCGGCGAGAAGGGGCGGCGAGCATCGTTGCGTTTCGCGAGGCCTACCGAGGTAACGCGCAGCTCGAAACGATCGGCGTCCGCCGGCTTCTGCGCGCCGACCCTGGCCAGCTCCAGTGCCAGTGGTATCTGGTTCTGACTCACCTCGAGCGTGCCGAGCGGGTGAAGCACGACGACCTCCGAGTCGAGCTCCATATTCCGCAGCGAGACGAGGAGGTTGGCCGACGGTGGCGGGAGTGCACGCCAGTTCGCGGACTTGGCGAGCTCGGCCTGCAGGAGCGGAACGACCATGATCGGCGGCAGCGTGGTGTCGACGGACTCGCCCCAGGTCTCGTCGAAGCTCTTCGAGACGCTGAAGAACAGGAGTGAGATCGAGCCGTGCCCGCGCGCTCGCCAGGGCGTGGTGCCCTCGAGGGTGAAATCAAGATCGATCCCGAACGCGCCGACCCCGAAGACCTTGAGCGACACGCCGGCGCTGACCTGGACGATGAAATAGAACGGCGAGAAGCGCATCAGCGCATCGAGACCGATGTGGCCCTCGACGCTGAACGAGTCATACCCGAAGAACAGCTGCGCGTGCGCGCCGAATTGGGCGGTGTTGGTGGTGACCGCGAAGTACGCGTCGGCGCGGATGCGGCAGACCGCCGTATCGAGGATGTTGAGCTGGAGCCGTTTCGGGCTCGGGAACGGCAATGGTGGTGGCGTGAAGCGAGGATGGAAGCCGCCCACCGACAGCACGAAGTTCGCGTCGGCGCCGAGCGCGATCAACATCCCCATCTCGCCCTCGAGGGTGATGAACAGCACGCGAGACTCGAAGAGGGCGGCGAAGAACCATCCGCGCTTCTTGTCGAACTCGATCGCGCCGACGAAGTTGACCTGCAGCCGCAACAGGTCGGCCTCCTCGTCGGGCAGCACGACCTTGAGCACCCCGAGGATGGCGACGTTGCCGGGGATCTCGATGATCACGCCCAGCGCAAGCGAGACCAGCGTCGGCGTACCCCACCCGAGCTTGGCCATCGGACCGATCAGGAAGCGGTTCGCCGCGGGCGGGAAGATCGTACGAAGGTCGCTGATGATGCGCGGCGCGTTGGCCACCGGGTCGACCGGGAAGAGGATGCCGTTGACCGCGCCCGTGCGCACTCCTTTCGCAAGCGCGTCGAGCACCACGGTGCGGTTGAGACCGAGCAGGCCGCCGACTCCGATGAGCACGAATCCGTAGCCCAATTGGAGACCCGGGCTGAACTCGGCGGTGATGATGATGATCATCGAGAAGCCGTGGCTGCCGTCCGGCATGCGTGTGGTGATCAGGCCGATCGCCTTCAGGCTCAGGAAGTCGCTGATCGTGAGCTCGAGCGCGCCCGCGTACTCCTCGTCGTCGAAGTTGAAATACAGATAGCCGCCGCCCTTGACCACACCGGCATCGATGGAGAGTCCGACGCCATTCGGAGGCTTGAAGCCGAAGGTCACGTCGAACGGGCCGAGGTTGCCGGAGTTGTCGCCTTTCACTTTGAAGGTGGCGCGAACGCCGACATCCTCGACGACCGCGGCGAGGGGACCGATCTTCGCCGACAGCCCCGAGGTGACCGTGAGTGGGAACGCGCCCTGCTCCAGCTTGAGGGCGATACCGAGGTTGTTGATCTCGATCGGACCGAGCGCGATGTGCAGGGGTACGCGGATCACGAGGGACGAGGACCCCTTGAAGTAGAGGCCCGCGCGGTTCGAGACACCCAGGCCGAGCGAGAAGTTCGCGTTGATCCCGTCGGGCGGCAGGATCTTCGCGATGAAGCCGTCGGGATTGTCGGCCTTGAGAGCGATCACACCATCCTTCAGATCGCCCTCGACGAAGATGTCCAACGTGTCGAGCTTCTCGATCCCGAAGGCGAGCGCCCCGGAGCCGATCTCGAAGCGGCTGCCTCCGGGCGCGCCCAGGGCCACGAGCTTGCCCGAGGGCCCGACCTCGGTCGGCACGACGGAGAACTTGGCGCCGAACTCGATCGCGGCGGCCAGCTCCGCGGGGCTGCCGAACAGGCTCGAAACGAAGCTGGGGCTCTCGCCGCGGGCGAGGCGGACGCCGAGACCGTCCTTGACATTGGCGCTGACCTTGATCTGCAGGCGATAGCCCGCTGAGAGTGGGAATTCGAGCGCGGCCGCCAAACGCAGCGCGAGGGCCAGGCCGGTGTACTTCTGGGTCGCGGGATCCAGCAGCGGGTAGAGATCGAATCCCACGCCGACCGTCGGATCGGCGATGACCGGGAAGTACAGCGTGGGCAGCTCCTCGGCCGCGTCGAGGGCTCTCAGGTCGGCACCGCGGTTCATGGTCCCCAGGGTGGCCGGATGCGGGGAGCCGTAGCTCGGCATCAGCCCGAGACCGAGGCCGAGCTCGCGCATGAGGTAGAGGACCCGCTCGTACAGCAGCTCGTCGCCGCCGTCGAAGTTGTCCTTCAGCGCCTTGAGCGGGTCGGTGAACAGGTCGCCGAGCTGGTTCCAGTTCACGGTGCGCTTGCGGTACGGGACGACGAACGGCGTCGGAGCATCGTCGATGTCCTCGAGATCGACCACGCCGACCAGAAGCAGTGCCGCGAAGACGGTGGGCCGATAGTCCTCGAGGTACTTGACCAACAGGTAGTCGATCAGCCGCGTCGGGATCGTGGCGAGGATGTCGGTGACAGCGAGGAACGGCGATCCGGCGAAGTTCGTTTGGATCTTCGCCTGGAAGCTGTTCAGCCCCTTGACTGCGCGGCCGGCCTCGACCACGAATTCGAGAAGGTGCTTGAAGAGCGCATCGCGATCGTCGCTCGCGACCGCCGCGCGGATGGCGTCGATGAGCTCGGAGACGGCGTTGACCGCGGCCGCCAGCTCCCCGAACGCCAGGACTTCGCTGGGGGGCGCGTACCCGAGCTCGCGCAGCAGGTCTTCGGCTTGCTCGGTGCTGTCACTCGCCTTTGAGAGCGGTCGGATCAGGTCCTCGACCAGCTCCACATACGGCAGGTACTCCTCGCTCATCTCGCCCTAGAACGCGCCGTGCGCGGCGAGGAACGCGCGGTGGGTGCCGAAGTCCACCCGCGGCTGAAAGACGCGAATGTCGGTGCCGCCACCCTTGTTGAAGAGGGAGAAGGGAGCGTCGAACAGCGCGTCCACCGGTCCGCCTTGCGCGGTCGAGAGCTCCTTGCGCTTCAGCTCGCCCGCGACGGTCTCGAAGAACGGCCACGTCGTCAGAGCCGCGGCGCCCTTGTCGTAGTACTCGATGCCCCACTCCGTGACCGCGTAACGAACGGCGTTGGACGCGCCGGCCGCCGCGGGTTTCACGCGCTTGAAGCGGATCGGGTAGTGGACCTGGCGGGGCGCCGGGATCTCGGCGGCCGTTTTCTTCAGGTTGTCGCTGAGAGGCTTGCTGTTCTTGGGCGTGTCGATCTTGGCGAGGTAGAAGGCGTCCTCGACCTTCGAGTGCAGGATGAGGAACCCGGCCATGACGGCCTTCGGCTTCTTCTTCAGCTTTGTCGGGATCTTGGTGAAGTCGCGCGCCTTCGCGATCGAGTCGTATGCCAGGAGCCGGTGCCGGACGGCCGCCTTGTAGGAGCGCGCCACCGGGTCGTAGATCTTCACGTCGTCTTCGCTGTCGCTGATCACGGTCCCGGGCGCGATCGCGGCCGCGCCCCCGGCCATCAACGCGAGATGGACGGTCGCGAGCTGCCGGGCCAGGGACAGATGGCTCCCCAGCTCGTTGACGAAGTTCTTGTAGAACTTGAAGAGCGTCCCTTCCATACCGTGGCCGCCGAAGACAAAGCCCTTCTCGGATTTGTAGTTCCGGTCGCCCGCGGCGTAGACGAAGGCCCACTCCCCGGTCCAGTTCCCGGTCGGGCGGAAGGTTCGATAGAGCGGGTGGTTGAAGATGTAGGCCTGATCGCCGACCTGCAGGTCCTTGGCCGGCATCGCGACCGGGACCCTGGCGACCGGGTTCTCTGTCGCTGCGCCCTGGCTCGCGAACGCCGCGTCGTACAGCATCGTCACGTCGAGGTAGGCCGCCGGCAGCTGCTTGAGGAAGGTGGAAGAGTTCTTCGCTTCGAGCAGCGCGTCGAGGAAGGTGATGTCGGCCACCACCGCGCAGTCCGTCAGGTTGCTCTTGCATGGGTCGCTCCTCGCGAGGAACAGGTCTTTGACCGCGGCGACCGGATCGACGATGCCAGCCGCCTTGAGCGTGAACGGCGTGTCGTCGGGATAGGGAGTCTTTGACCAGTAGGTCGCGCCGGCATGGTCGTTCGGTCGCCACTCGTCGTTGCCGGGGCAGTCGTCGGGGTAGCGGAAGTAGCCCTGGCCGTTCGGGTTCACCCAGATGAACTGCCGGCACACCGCCCGCAGGCGGCGCTTGGCCAGAAAACGCAGGTAGTCGCGCTGGGCGGTCTCGACGAGCCGAGGCTCGAGTGCGATGGCTCCGTACAGGATCTCCACACGATTCCGTCGAAAGTCCTTGAGCAGCTTCGCCGTGAAGCGCTTGTTCCCGTCGGCCGTGAGCGCCAACGGGAAGTCTCGTTCGGCCTTCACCAAAGTCATGGTGGCCGCGATGAGATCCTTGGTCTTCTGCTCGATCGCGGCATCGGAATCGCCGGCCGCCTCGCGCGCCTTGATGATGGACTCGACGAACCACTTGCGGCTCGCACCGCCCAGGAGCTCGTCGAAGCTCTTGGGCAGCTTGAGCATCTTGTCGACGAGAGCCTGCTTGGCTTTGGCGTCCACTTCCCGCTCCCCCAAGGGTCCCGGCCACGGGACGGCAGTCACATTGGCACAGTCAGAGTCAACTAGACAAGACCCAGATTCTCACGCGTGCGTATCGCACTGAACCTTCAGCACTTGCTTGCCGTCAGGGGGATCGGGGCAACAGACGGCGCTAGGGCGATGCCCGCACTCGCGCCGCTCGTCCACCGACGATGACCAGCGCCACCAGGAGCCCGAGCCACGCGGCGCCGAGCGCGAGGTCGCTCGGGCGCGCGTGCACCAGCGACGGGAAGACGATCGCGGGGTCGGGCCGCAGCACGCGCCCGAGGAAGTCGAAGAGCTGCCCTGGTGAGCCGGAGCTCCGAATGTCGAGCGCGAGGTCGTAGCGGAGGTTCGGCAGCACGGCGTACACGTACGCGATGAACAGCGAGTACGCCGCGAGACCCCAGGCCAGCGCCTCGGCGAGGGCCCGTGCCCGATGGAACGCGAAGATCCGCTCGATGCCCGCGGCGAGGAGCACGACGAGGAACGGGATGCCGGCGAGCAGGTAGCGCGAGGGCGGGGAGCCGTCGGCCCACCAGTACGCGATGTTCGCGATGAAGGCGAAGTACACGAGCCAGCCGAGCGCAAGGGCCGCGAGCTCCGTATTCCGCGCGCGGCGCCACAGCGGCACGACGCCGAGAGCGCCGATCAGATAGAGCGGCGTGCGCGGGATGAGCCCGAACGCGCGGTCGAAGAAGAGACCCAAGACTCCGACCTGCGGCGTGTAGGCGACGACCTGCTGCTGATCGCGGATGAGGAAGTAGCCTGCGCTCGGGATGAAGATCCCGAACATCCGGTAGTCGATGTACGACAGCAGCAGGATGAACGCGGCGAACGGGATCCCGGCCGCCGCGACGCGCGACACCAGACGCCCGAGCGACGGACGGTCGACGGGGCGCAGCGCGCAGTACGCGACCACGAGCCCGACACCCACGGTGATGAGCCAGGCGCGCGTCGAGAGCCACGGCAGCAGCCCCAGGCAGGCGCTCGCGCCGGCCAGGCGCGCGAGCGAGGTCGCGCGGCCGTCGCGCAGCAGGCGGGCGGCGGTGACGAACGCGAGCGCGGCCATGAGCTCGGGGTAGATCTGGGTCGTGTACGTGAGGATCGGGTGGGCCAGCGAGGCGCCGGCGACCGCCAGCAGCGCGGGCCGCTGCGCGATCCGCAGGTCGCGGCAGAGCAGATACAGCTGCGCGGCGAGCGCGGCGCCGACGAAGCACATCAGGACGAGGACGCCGGTGCGGCCCGCGACGCCGAAGGGCAGCGCCCCGAGGAACGGAAGTCCCAGGTCGCGGATCGGGTACTCCGCGTTGCCGACCTCGATGATGTGCCGGTCAGGCAGCACGTCCGGGTAATAGGACTGGTAAGCCTTGCTGTCGTAGTCGTCCGTCAGATCGAGATCGTGTCCGGTCAGAAGGCTCTGCACGATCACCAGGTAGTGCGGCTCATCCGAGGCGGTCGGCATGACCGCGCGGTTGTACGGGAGCAAGGCCAGGAACGGAACGAGCAGCACCGCCGCGAGCACCCACGCCGCGGTGCGGTCCGCGAGATTCGCGACGACCTGCCACACGCCCTCGAGCGCGTGGATGCTCCACAGCGCGAACGCCAGCAGGTAGAGCGCTCCGAGGACCGCCTGACGCGGCTCGACCGAGCGCGACTGCACGAACAGCAGGAGCGGGACCACCGCGTAGACCGCGAAGTGGCGCGCGAGGAATGACGGGCGGCGCTCGGCGGGAAGGAAGCGCGCGACGAGCGCCGTGCCGAGCGCGGCAGTCACCAATGCGAAGGGCAGGTATTTGCGCGCGATCGCGGCGGGCACTTCCCCACCCGCGCCGACCCACGGCTGGAACAGCGCGACAAGCGTCAGCGCCAGCGCGACAGCGTTGGCCAGCGCGAAGCGGACGTACCAGCGGCTCACGTGGGCTCCCTCCGGCGACCGAGCAGGACCAGCACGACCACGAGAACGAGTGCGGGGATGAGGCGCAGATACGCGGCGATCCACCAATCGGGCGTCACGGGCTGGAATGACGGCAGCCAACCCAGCGGATCGATGCCCAGGGCGGCCTCGAGCATGGCGTGCGGCTTGTCGTCGAAGGCGGTGTTCAGCGCGGCGCTCGGTACGGCGAGGAGGAACGCGGTGCCAAGCGCGCTCATCCCGATGACGAGCCCCGCGAAAGCGCGCAACGGCAGCGGGCGCGCGGCGCGCAGGCCGAACGCGACGAAGGGCGCGAGGAGTGGCAGCACATCCACCAGATACCGATTCGGCGGAGCGTAGCCACCTTCCCAGAGGCGGAAGAGCGACAGCAGCACGAGGCTCGTGCCGACCGCGACGAGCGCGGGCAGCACCCTCGCGCGATCCGCGCGCAGCGCCGGGACGATCCCGAGCGCCGCAAGGAGGAGCCACGGCGCCGTTCCCGCGATGCCGAAGACCCGATCGAAAAGGATCGCCGGCAAGCCGACCCAGAAATGGAAATTCCACGTGGGCTCGGGGACCGCCGCCTGGACCGATCCGGTGCCCAGGAGATACCCGGCGTACGGCACGGGTATCCCGAACGTGATCAGGCTCGCGACCGCCGCTGCGAGCACGAGGACGAACGCTCCAACGGCGAAGCGCAGGCGGTCGACCCGCGGCCATGCGAGCGCGAACGGGGCGAGGGCCGCGAGCACGAGCCCGTCACGCGGGTTCAGGAACGCGGTCGCACCGAGCAGCGCGCCCGCGAGGAGTGGGCGGCGATGCCGGGCGGTGAACGCGTACCGGTAGCCGGTCGCGATGAGCGCCGCACCGACGGCGTTCGGGTAGATGTGGATCGCGACGAGCGCGAGCGGCGCGCAGAACGCGACCAGGGCAGCGGTCGCGCGAGCGAGGCGCGCATCCGGGATCGTCTCGCCCAGGAGCAGCCACGTCTGCGTCGCGGCCCACGCCGCAAAGAGCGCGATCACGAGCGTCGCTCCGACCTCACCGCCGGCGAGCCATCCGGGAGCGAGCAGCGCCGGGAGTGCATAGCCCTGGACCAGACGCGGGCCGGCGGGCGCGATGGTGACGTGCGTCGCGGTGTCGATCGCCTGCGGTGCGATGCCGAGCAGCTGGAAGAAGCGTGTCGGATCGATGGTCGCGTCGAGGGAGCCGTGCGCGAGCTTCTCGGCCGAGAGGAGATAGAAGACCTGATCGCCGAGCGGGAGCGACGACGCGACGCGCCACCCGGCGAGCGGCGCATAGACGGCGAGGCAGAGCGCGAAGAAGAACAGCGGTGGCGCGCCGTAGCGAAGTGCCCACCACGCCGGAGACGCCAGTCGCACGACGACGAGGAGCACGAAAACGAGGCCGAGCGCGTCGCGCGGCAGACCGCCGAGCGAGACCACGAAGATCAGCGCGAACGCGGCGAGTGATGAGAGCGCGTCCTCGCGGAACGCCCGCCGCGGGTCACCGCTGAGACGCCCCGCGGCGACCGCGAGCACCGTACCGGCGAGCATCGCGAAGGGGATGCCGACGCGCAGCGCCGCCGTGACCCATGCGTCGTTGACCTCGTCGGCGAGCCAGGTCTGATCGAGCCCGCGCCACGACACGACGGCGAGCGCCATACCGAACAGAACGTGGGCTGCGCGGGTCATGCGCAGCGAAGTGTGCGGGAAGTGCTGAGGCTACGAATGCGAGGGTAGGCTCCGGACGGGTGCGCGGAACTTGTCAAACGTGTTGGGCTCCGAACAGCCGGGACCGGCACGACTCCCCTGACGTCAGGACTAGAAGACCCAGGTGAAAGACCTTCCCGAAGCGTTAGCGCGAGGTCAGCCGGAACGACCTAATGGTTACGGGTTCCTCGCTGTCGGCCTCCGAGGCAACGAGTCACGTCTCCAAATAGAACTGAGCAAGGCCTCGCGCGACCGACGCGATCCCAAAACGTTCTTGAACATGAATCTGGGCCCGAGCAGCGAGAGCCTGACCGTGCAGCGGATCGGTGAGGAGTTGGCACAACGCGTTCGCCAGCGCAGTCGTGTCCCGCAAAGCCACTAGAGTCCCGGTCTCGCCTGGCACGACGGCCGCCCTTACGTCAAGCGTGTCGAATGCCACAACTGGCACACCGGCAGCCATTGCCTCTAGCACGGTA
>JBGPKU010000009.1:0-64671 GCA_041486085.1 Candidatus Limnocylindria bacterium
AGGTCCTCCGGCGCGCCTCCGGCGCCCGGCGCGTCGCGCTCGTCACGCCCGACGCGCGCGCCCGATCGCTCGCCACGTCGGTGCATGTGCCGGCCTTCGCGAGCATCGCCGCGCTCGAACGCCAGGAGCTCGACGCGACGGAGCCACTCGGGCCCGCCCGACGCGCGGCGATCGTCGCGACGGAGCCGCGCCGGTCGTCCCGGGTCCGAAGGGCGGGTGTTGCCGCAAGCCTTGTCGCAGCGCTGCTGGTGCTCGCTGCGGTCGTGGCGCCCACCGCGACGATCACGGTGGCGCCGGTGTCGCAGTCGCTCGGCCCGCTCGAATACGACCTGCGCGCGGGCCCGAGCGGCGACATGGGCGCGACCACCCTCGGCCCGGCCAGTATCACCGCGAAATTCACAGGCACGGCGACCGGCTCGCGGACCGACGAGACGAAGGCGAAGGGCGTCGAGCGGTTCACGAACCAGACGACCAGCGACATCCGGATCGCGAAAGGCACCTTCCTGAGGACGTCGGACAACATCCCGTTCCAGACGACGGAGGACAAGACGTTGCCGAAGAGCTCGATCGTGATCTTTCCGCCCAGCGTCAGCTTCGGGAGCGTCGACATCGCGATCGAGGCCGTTGAGCCGGGGCCTCGCGGGAACGTCGACGCGAAGAAGATCAACGTGAGCTCGAGTCCGGGGCAGTACAGCGTCGAGAATCCGGCGTCCACGACGGGTGGCGACTCGAAGAAGATCCCCATCGTGCTGCTCGCCGACTACAGCCTGGCCGCGTCGCGCACCGACGCGGAGCTCAAGAAGCAGGCCGACGCGCAGGTCGAGACTTGGAGGAAGTCCGTTCAGACCGGCCAGACGATCTTCGGCGTCCTCGTGCGCTCGCCGGTCGTGACGCCCGCCGGCAACGTCGTCGGGACGGAGCTCAAGGTCGGCGAGACGACGTTCGAGCTCACCGCCACCGGCACGGCGACGGGATACAGCGTCTCGTCGAGCGAGCCTCGCAAGACCGCGGTCGAGCGCTTGGGGACGGCCGCGGACTCGGGCTTCGACATCGACAAGGAGGGCGCGATCGTCGAGATCGTCGGCGCGCCGAGCGTCGAGCCGGACGGCGTTCACTGGCGGGTCCGCGCGCGCGCGAGCCAGTTCCGGCGGCCCGACGAGGCCGCGATCCGTGCGGCGCTGGCCGGCCGGCGTTTCGAAGAGGTCTCGGATGTCGTCAGGGCTCGCGACCTCGAGCTCCGAACGATCTCGACGTGGCCGGGCTGGTGGCCGCGACTGCCCGTGCTCGATTCGCGCATCAAGATCCAGAGCGAAGCGCGAGCGGCGTCCACACGCTGAGGTGCGCTATCTTGCGCTCGACGTCGGCGACCGCACGATCGGCCTCGCGGTGGGCGACGAAGCGTTCGGTCTGGCACGGCCGCTCAAGACCATCCGCCGGCGGAGTGTCGCCTCGGACCTCGAGTTGCTTCGCGACATCGTGGTCAAGGAGGACGTGGGCGCGCTCGTGATCGGACTGCCGCTGACCTTGAAGGGCGAGACCGGACATCAGGCCGCACGCGTCCGCGTGTTCGCTGAGTCGGCGCGATCGCTGGCGTTGCCGGTGGAGCTCGTCGACGAGCGCTTCACGACGGCCGAGGCCGCTCGCCGCGGCGCCGACGATCTGGATGCCGGGGCCGCGGTCGTCCTGCTCGAGGACTTCTTCTCGGAGCGCGGTCGGCGCGCATGACGGGTCCGGCCGCGCGCGGTCCGCAGATCGGCGTCAGCTCACGGGCGCGGCCGCCCCGTCCCCAGTCGAGCGCCGGACCGCTGGTCTTCCTCCTCGCCGTCGCGATCGTCATCGTGGGGCTGGTCGTGTTCGCCCGGCCACTCGCCGAGGACGCGGTCGTCTCGTACGTCGCCGGGCACGACACGCTTCTGCGCCAGGACTTCGTCCGGACGCTCGTGGCGTCGCGCGTGAGTGGCGAGGTGGACCTCGCGCGGGACGTGCGAGGCGAAACGCGGCCCTTCGTCATCACCCGCGGCGAGACGGCGGGCGAGATCGCGCACCGGCTCGAGGCAGAGGGCGTCGTTCGCTCCGCGCTGGCGTTCGAGTTCGTGCTCTACGAGACGCAGAAGGAGAGCGCGCTGCAGTCCGGGACGTATCAGGTCTCCTCCGCGCTGACGCCTCGCGATCTGGCGCGGCTCTTCGAGAAGGCGCCCGGCGACCAGGCACTGCTCCGCCTCATCGAGGGGTGGCGCCTGACCGAGGTCGCCGCCGCCGTCGAGAAGGCGTTCCCCAAGATCACGAAGGACGCCTTCCTGGCCGCAGCCGTCGTGGGTGACCGCAAGAACGGGATCCTCGTCGGCCTCGATCCGAAGACGCCCCTCGAGGGATTCCTCTTCCCCGACACGTACTTCCTCAAGCCCGACGCGACCGCGGCGCAGATCGTCGACACGCTGCTGCAGCAGTTCGAGGGCAAGGTCGGGGCGACGCTCCGGGCGGCCGCGGCCCAACGCAAGACCACCGTGTACGACCTCGTGAAGCTCGCGTCCCTCGTCGAGCGCGAGGCGCAGGATCGCACGGAGAGCGCCACCATCGCGGGCGTCTACCAGAACCGGATGGACATCGGCATGAAGCTCGATGCCGATCCCACGATCCAGTACGCCGTCGGCACTTGGCGGGAGCTTACGCTCGACGACCTCAAACTCGTCTCGCCGTACAACACTTATCTCGTCGCCGGCTTGCCGCCGACGCCGATCGCCAACCCGGGTCTGGCCGCGCTCGAGGGGGCGGCCCGACCCGCGCAGCACGAGTACTTCTACTTCGTGGCGAAGGGCGACGGCTCGGGAGGGCACGCGTTCGCGAAGACCTTGCAGGAGCACGAAGCCAACCGGATCAAGTACGGGAACCGGTAGCCGGCGTGAGCGACGTGTTCCTTTTCGGCCATCCGGTCGCGCACTCGCTGTCGCCGGCGATGCACAACGCCGCATTCAAGTCGCTCGGGCTGCCGCATCGGTATTCCGTCCGTGACGTCGCGCCTCCGGATCTCGCCGAGGCCGTCGGCTCGCTTCGGACGGGGGATTCGCTCGGCGCGAACGTGACGATCCCACATAAGGAGTCGGCCCTGCGCCTGGTGGACGAGGCAGGGGAGGAGGCGCGCGCCACCGGCGCGGTGAACGCGATCGTGCGCCGTGGCTCGCGGCTGGTCGGGCACAACACCGACGCGTACGGCTTCGAGCAGGCGCTCGGCCTCGTCTCACGACCCGAGCGCGTCCTCCTTCTTGGCGCGGGTGGTGCGGCGCGCGCGTGCGCGCTCGTCCTGCTGCGTCGAGGTGCGCGGGTCGAGATCGCGAATCGCACGAGGCAGCGCGCCGAGGACGTGGTGCGCGCGATCGAGTCCGCCGGAAGGCGCGCGACGGTCGTCGACTGGCCCACGCCGGGAGGTGCGGTCGAGCAGGATATGGTCGTCAACGCCACCTCGCTGGGGCTGCACGGCGAGGACCCCCTCGACGGCATCGCGCTGCCGCGAGTCGTGGTGGACATCGTGGCCATGAAGGACACCACGCCGCTCGTCAGACGCGCGCGGCAGGCTCAAGATGTCGAGGTGGTGGACGGATCGACCATGCTGCTTCATCAGGCGGCGCGCTCGTTCGAGCTCTGGACCGGCTTGCCGGCACCGCTCGAGGTCATGCGAGCGGCTCTGCCTCGCCCGGCATGAGGCTCCTCACCGCCGGCGAGTCGCACGGCGCCGGACTGGTGGCCATCGTCGATGGCGTGCCCGCCGCGGTGCCGCTGACCGCCGCCGACATCGATCCGGATCTCCGGCGCCGGCAGCTGGGCTACGGACGAGGCGCGCGGCAGCGCATCGAGCGCGATGCCGTGACGATCACCGGGGGTGTGCGTCACGGCAAGACGACCGGCGCCCCGATCGCGTTGCAGATCCCCAACCGCGACGCGGTCAACTGGGAGCGGGTCATGAGCGTCGAGCCCGTCGCTGATCCGCCGGCCGCGGTCACGCGGCTGCGGCCCGGGCACGCGGATCTGGCGGGCGCGTTGAAGTACGCACACGAAGACGTGCGCGACGTGATCGAGCGATCCAGCGCGCGCGAGACCGCGGCGCGTGTGGCGGCCGGAGCGGTCGCGAAGGCGATCCTGCGCGTCGTTGGGATGGAGGTCCGCAGCGAGACCCGCGTCATCGGCGACGTCGAGAGCACGCCGCGCTTCGAGAGCGACGCGGTCGAAGCGAGCGAGGTGCGCTGCGCGGATACGGCACGATCGGCTGCGATGATCGACGCGATCGCCAAGGCCCGCGACGCGGGCGACACGCTTGGTGGCATCGTCGCGCTGCGCGCCAGCGCTGTCGTCCCGGGCCTCGGCGCCGCAGCGCAGTGGGATCGGCGCCTGGACGGCCGTATCGCCCAGGCGCTCATGTCGATCCAGAGCGCGAAGGGCGTTCAGTTTGCCGACGCCTTCGCCGCGTCTCGGGAGCGCGGCAGCACGGTCCACGATCCGATCGCGGTGATCGGCGGGCGATTCACCCGGGCGCGCAACCGCGCGGGCGGCCTCGAGGGCGGAATGACGAATGGCGAAGACGTCCTGGTGGACGTCGCCTTCAAGCCGATCTCCACCCTGATGAAGCCGCTGCCGTCCGCTGACCTCCGGACAGGCGCGGCTGCGCCCGCGCATGTCGAGCGCAGCGACGTCTGCATCGTACCGGCCGCCGGCGTCGTCGCGGAGGCGATGCTCGCGTTCGTCCTGGCCGACGCGCTGCTCGAGAAGTTCGGCGCGGACAACGCCGACGATCTCGCCGCGGCCGTCGAGCGGTACCGCAAGCGCCTGACGCCCATCGACCAGCGCGTCTAGATGTACATCTTCCTGGTCGGGCCGCCGGGCATCGGCAAGAGCACCCTCGCGCCCCTGCTCGCGGAGCGGCTTGCGGCGGGCGTGCTCGAGACCGACCGCGCGATCGAGCGCCGCACCCGCAAGAGCAACAAGGACACGATCGAGCAGGACGGCGTGGAGCGATTCCGGGATCTCGAGTCCCGTGTCCTGCAGACGCTACGGGCGACGCCGGCGTGGACGGTCGTCGACACGGGCGCCGGGATGCCGCTCCGCGAAGCGAACCGGCTCCGGATGCGCGAGCTCGGTCTGATCGTCGGCCTGCGCGGATCCCTTCCCCGCGTGACTGCTGGGATCCCCGCGACGTTCGCAGGACGACCCGACCAGCAACTCTCGCCGCGGGCGCGCGCGCGTCGCGCGCTGACGAGTCCCGAGCGACGTGCTGCGTACGCCGATGTTGACGTGGCATTCGACGTCGAAGAGGACACGCCAGACAAGGTCGCGACCCGGATCACGACGTGGCTGGCGGGCTCACGCGGTCTGCGGGTCGACGTTGGTGTGGACGACGCGTATCCGATAGTGGTCCGCGCGGGCCTGATCGACCAGCTCGGCACCTGCGTGAGCGAGCTCGGGTGGGCAGGTCGGATCGCACTCGTCACCGAGCGCAACGTCGCGGCTGTCCGTGGCGAACACGCAAGGCGCGCACTCCACGCGGCCGGCCTTGCGGTCTCGGTCCTCGTCATGCCGCAGGGCGAGGCGGCGAAGTCCCTCCGCGCCGTGGCCAGGCTGTGGGAGTCACTCGCCCAGGCAGGCGTCGGCCGTGACGGCGGCATCGTGGCACTGGGCGGCGGCGCGCTCGGCGATGCCGCCGGTTTCGCCGCGGCCACGTATCTTCGCGGCATTCCGGTCGTGATGGTGCCGACCACGCTGCTCGCGATGGTCGACGCGTCGATCGGGGGAAAGACCGCGATCGACATCGGAGCGGGCAAGAACCTGGTCGGTGCGTTCCATCATCCGAAGGCGGTGCTCGCCGACATCGGCGCGATCGCGACGCTTCCGCGCAGGCAGCGCTCGTCGGGGCTCGCCGAGGTCGTGAAGACCGCGTTCCTCGTGGATCGCGAGTCGGTCGCGCACGTCGAGCGCGCGATCCCGGGGGTGCTGCGCGGCGATACGGGGGCCGCGCTCACGTGCGTCACACTCGCGGCTGAGGTGAAAGCGAGCGTGGTGACCGCCGATCCGACCGAGCAGGGCCTGCGAGCGCTGCTGAACTTCGGCCACACCATGGGACACGCCTATGAGGCGGCGAGCGGCTATCACGTGACACACGGAGAGGCGGTGGCCGTCGGGATGGTCTATGCGTCTGCCCTCGCCGAGACGCTCGAGCTCGCGTCACCCGCATTCCGCGTCGACGTCGAGCGGCTCCTCGTCAAGGCCGGTCTTCCGGTGAGAGCGCGGATCCCGAAGGCAGCCTGGGCGCTCCTGGCGCGCGATAAGAAGGCGCGCGCCGGCAGTGTCCGCTGGATCCTGCCGCGCCGCGTCGGGCGCTTCAGCGAGGTGACCGGAGTCGATGACCGCGCGCTCCGCGCGGCAGCTCGCGTCGTGGAGGGAGCATGACCCGCTATCTGCTCGTGAATGGGCCGAACCTCAACACCCTCGGCACGCGACAGCCGGAGATCTACGGCAGCACCACGCTTCTCGAAGTCGTCGACCGGTGCCGCGCCATTGCGCGTGAGTCGAACGCCGAGCTCGCAGCGTTCCAATCGAACCACGAGGGCGCGCTCATCGACTTCCTTCAGGCGCGCGCGTCGTCGGATGGTGCCATCATCAATCCTGGCGGGCTGGCTCACACCTCGATCGCCCTGCGCGATGCCGTCGCGGCATGCAATTTCCCGGTGGTCGAGGTCCACATCAGCGACGTGACGAAGCGAGAGCCGTTCCGCCACCATAGCTATCTCAAGGACGTGACCGCGAATCAGATCGTCGGCCTGGGTGTCGTCGGATATGAGGTCGCCCTGCGCTGGCTCATCGAGGAGACAACGAAGAAGTGAAGATCGGGCGATTGAGCAAGAAGTGATCAGCACAGGGGAGATCAAGCGGGGCATCACCGTCGAGATCGACGGCCAGCTCTACCAGATCGTCGAGTTCCAGCACATCAAGATGGGCCGCGGATCGGCGCAGGTGCGCATGAAGCTGCGCAACGTGCGCAAGGGCGACCTGATCGAGAAGACAGTGCAGGCGGGCGAGCGATTTCAGCGCGCGCGCCTCGACCACCGCAACGTCCAATTCCAGTACAAGGACGGCACGCACTTCCACTTCATGGACACGAACTCGTACGACCAGATCGCCCTGGACGCGGATCAGCTGGGCGACGCGGTGAACTACCTGACCGACGGGATGGAAGTGACGCTGAACGAGTACGAGGGCGACCCTCTCGGGGTCGACATGCCCGCATCCGTGATCATGACGGTCGCTTCGACCGACTTCGGGTTGAAGGGCGACACCGCCACCGGCGCGACGAAGCCGGCGACGCTCGAGTCGGGACTGAAGGTCAACGTCCCGCTCTTCGTGAACGCGGGGGACAAGATCAAGGTCGACACTCGGTCGGGTGAGTATCTCGAGCGCGCCTAAGGACATCCTGCGCGTCGGCCAGCTCGCTCTGCGGCTGGCCGAGCACATCCAGGCGAACGATCTGTTCAAGGATCTTTGGATCGAGGGCGAGGTCGTGCAGGCGCGCACCTCGCCCGCCGGTCACGTGTACTTCACGCTCCGCGACAACGTCGGGCAGTTGCAATGCGTGCTCTTCGCGACACAGGCAGCGCAGATCCCGTTGACCCCGCGCGACGGCGCGAAAGTGCTGACGCACGGGTGGGTCGAGTTTTACCACCGCGACGGCCGCTGTCAGATCCGGGTCGACGATCTTCGGCCGGCCGGCGCGGGGGACGCCTATCTTCGATTCGAGGCGCTCAAACGTCGCCTGGTGGCCGAGGGATTGTTCGCCCTCGAGCGGAAGCGACCCCTCCCGACGGCGCCGCGGCGCATCGGGGTCGTCACGAGTCCCATCGGTGCGGTCTGGCAGGACATCCAGAACATCGTTGCGCGCCGCGATCCGCGGATGGAGCTCGTGCTGTCGCCCGCGTTGGTGCAGGGAGCTGGCGCGGTCGATTCGCTCATCGGCGCGCTCGATGGTCTCGGCCAGCTGCGGGAGCTCGACGTCGTCATCATCGCGCGGGGCGGCGGCGCCGCCGATGACCTCGCTGCCTTCAACGACGAGTCGCTCGTGCGCGCGATTGCGCGGTTCGCGCGCCCGGTCGTCTCGGGCGTCGGGCACGAGAGCGACGTCACGCTGTGCGACCTCGTGGCCGACGTGCGCGCGCCGACGCCCTCCGCCGCGGCCGAGCTCGTCGTCCCGGACGCCCGTGTGGGTCAGATGGCGGCGGACCGGCTCATGCGGCGCATCTCCGCGCGGGTGCGCGAGTCGATCGACGGCCGCAGGCGGCGAGCGGTCGCCGCGCATCGCCTTCTCGAGCGGCACGCACCGCCGGCCCGCGTCGCCGCGCTTCGTCAACGACTCGACGAGGACCGGCGCGGGCTCGATCGCGCGATGGCGCGCCTGGTGCCGGGGCGCCGCCAGCGACTGGTGCACGCCAAGCGGCAGCTCGACGCGCTGTCGCCGCTGAACGTGCTGGGGCGGGGCTACGCGATCGTGGAAGAGATGGACGGCACGATCCGGGGGAGCGCGAGCGAGCTGCGGGTCGGCGGCCGTGCCCGCCTCCGGATGCGCGATGGTCGTGCGAGCGTCACGGTGGAAGAGGTGGAGCCGCATGGCTGACACCGAACCGACGATCGAAGAAGCGCTCAAGCGCCTCGAGACGATCGCCGACAAGCTTGAGGATCCGGAGCTCGACCTCGACCAGGCGGTGAAGCTCTACGAGGAGGGGCTTGGGCTGTACGAGCGCTGCGCGAAGAAGCTCGACGCGGCCGAGCTGCGCATCACCCAGCTCGCGGAGGCCCTGCAGAAGCAGGCGCGCAGCTAGCTCGGCTGCTGCGTGCGCAGCCGGCGCAGGAACGGCTCGATGTTCTCCAGGAACTGCTCGGGCCGGTAACCGTGGATGATGTGACCGGTCCCCGGGAAGCGCTTCACGGTGAGGTCCTTGATCGTCTTCTTGAGCTTCCACTCGCCGCCGTCGTCGAGGTTCGAGCCCAGGCGCGGCTCGCCCGCGATCACGAGCGTCGGAACGGCGACACGTTCTAGCCAGTCCGTGACGAGCGGCTTGCCATCCTCGCCGGCGAGGCGGTGATCGATGAACGCCGGGTCGACATCCTTGTAGTACGAGAGCACGCGCTCGGCCGCGTAGAAGCCGCGCATCTCGCCGTAGGTGCGCTCGCCACGCGGTCCCGGCGACGGAAGCGGGAAGCGATCGACCGCCTTGCGCAGCGCCGCGGCGTCCTCACCCCTCAGCGCGTCACGTAGCGGTGCGTACGTCTCAGCGGCCCACGGAGCGCCATAGGTCAGTGGTGCGTCCTCGATCACGAGCCCGGCGACGAGCTCCGGCGCCTCCGCCGCCGCGGCGAGCGCCACCAACCCACCGAGCGAGTGGCCGATGACGACGGTCGGCCCCTTGATCAGATCCCGGAGCACGTGCAGCGCGTCGTCGGCGAATGCGCGAAGCGTGTAGTCGCTCGCGCGCTCGCTCTTCCCGTGCCCGCGCTGGTCGTACGCGACGGTGCGATAACGGGTCCCAAGCCGCGGAAACACGTTCTCCCAGTCCTCCGACCGCATCAGGCTGGAGTGGATGAGCAGGACCGACAGGGAGTCGTACGGCTCGGCACGCGCCTTCGCCGGCTCTGTGCCGAGTGCCGCCTTCGGAGGCTCGGCGTAGTAGTGCGCGAGCTTGACGTCACCTTTCAGGGTGCGCGTACGCGGCAGTCGCTTGGCCATGCATCGCAGTATGCGAAATGCGGGAGAATCCGCGTCGGTGGCCCGCCGCGTGCGCCTCGATCAGCTCCTTGTCCAGCGCTCGCTCGCTCCGAGCCGAGAGCGCGCGCAGGCGCTCATCCTGGCCGGGGTCGTTCGCGTGGACGGCGATCCGGTGCGACGAAGCGCCGACTCCGTGCCGGACGACGCGCAGCTCACGCTCGACGCCGGACCCCGATTCGTCTCGCGCGGCGGAGAGAAGCTCGACGCGGCGCTCGACGAGCTCGGCGTCGACGTCACAGGCCGGGTGGCTCTCGACATCGGGTCGTCGACGGGCGGCTTCACCGACTGCCTGCTGCAGCGCGGCGCCTCACGCGTATATGCGGTGGACGTGGGCAAGGGGCAGCTGGAGTGGAAGATCCGGATTGACCCCCGTGTGGTCGTGATGGAGGGGCTGAACGCGCGGGAGGGCGTGCCGCTGCCGGAGCCGGTCGACCTCATCGTGGCGGACGTGTCCTTCATCTCACTGCGCCTCGCGGTGCCGCCGTCCTTCGCACATCTGCGTGAGGGTGGTGAGATCGTCGCCCTGGTGAAGCCGCAGTTCGAAGCGGGGCGCGAGGCCGTTGGACGTGGCGGCATCGTCCGTGACGTGGCGCCGCGAGTCGAGGCCGTGGTGGCCGTGGCCGAACGCTTCGCGGCGGATGGCGTCCCGATAGTCGCCGTCGTGCCGTCGCGCCTACCCGGCCGCGAGGGCAATCGCGAGATCTTCGTGCAGGGACGCCGCGGTGGCGTGCCGCTCGGATCCGATGCGCTGCGTGCCGCGGCGGAGCGCGCGGCCGCGTGAGGGTCGCCGTCTGCGTCAGGCCGAACTTCACCGATGCGGTCGCGGCCGCGAAAGCTGCCGCCCAGCGGATCCGGAGGGCCGGTCACGAGGTGGTGGAGAGCAGCCTCGACGACGTGAGATCGGTTGAGCTCAGGGGCGTCGAGCTGGCGGTCGTGTTCGGGGGTGACGGAACGATGCTGCATGCGGCTCGGGCGCTCGCGCCGCGCGGCGTGCCGCTTCTCGGAGTCAACATCGGCCACCTCGGCTTCCTCACCGCGGCGACGACGGAGGAGCTGGACGCGGCGTTCGCGGACGTGGTCGCCGGGCGCTACGAAGTGGAGGAGCGCGCGATGCTCGACACGACCCTCGTGCGTGGAGAGTCCGAGGCCGCGACCGGGCTCGCGCTGAACGATGTGGTCGTCGCGCGCGGGCAGCTGGTGCGCTCGATCCACGTTGACGTCACGGTCGACGACGATCTGCTCATCGAGTACTGGGCCGACGGGGTGATCATCGCGACCGCCACCGGTAGCACCGCGTACGGTTTCTCGGTCGGAGGGCCGCTCATCCTTCCGACGTCTTTGAACATCACGCTCGTACCGATCGCGCCCCACCTCTCGTTCCCGAACGCGTTCGTGTTCGACCCGGACCAGAAGATCGAGCTGGGCGTGCGCGACGAGCCGGCGCGCCTCTCGATCGACGGGCAGGTGGAGCATGATCTGCGTGCCGGCGACCAGGTCCACGTCGCTCGCTCGCCCACGGTCGCGAAGCTCGTGCGGACCGCGCACGCGCGTCCATTCCTCGCGCTGCTGCGCCAGAAGATCCTGAAGGAGCCTGAAAAGTGACACTCGACACGAATGCCGCCGTCGAGGCGATCCACGCGCTGACCAAGCAGCGTCCGACGGTGGCGATCGTCCTCGGAAGCGGGCTGGGCGCGCTCGCCGAGGACGTGCAGTCCGCCGACCGCATCCCGTACGACCGCATCCCGGGTTGGAAGCGCAGCACGGCGCCCGGCCATTCCGGCCAGCTGGTCATCGGGACGCTGGAAGGCAAGACCGTCGCCGTCATGAAGGGGCGCCTTCACTACTACGAGGGCTACGCGATGACCGAGGTCACGTTCCCGATCCGCGTCTTCAAGGCCATGGGGATCGAGACCGTCATCCTGACGAACGCCTGCGGAGGCCTGAACCCGTCCTATCACGCGGGCGATCTCGTGGTCATCAACGACCACATCAACTTCATGCCGGAGAATCCGCTGCGCGGTCCGAACGACCAGGCGCTCGGGCCGCGATTCCCCGACGTGGTCGGCACGTACACCGAGGAGCTCCGCAAGCTGGCGCATTCGGTCGATGGGGATCTGCGCGAGGGCGTCTACGTCGCCGTGGCAGGGCCGAACTTCGAGACGCCCGCGGAGCTGCGGATGCTGCGCCGCTGGGGCGCCGACGCGGTCGGCATGAGTACCGTGCCGGAGGTCCTCGTCGCGCGGCACGCCGGCATGCGCATCCTGGCGATCGCCACGGTGACCGACATGGCGACCGGGCTTCCCGGACTCATCTCGCACATCACCCATGAAGAGGTGCTCGCGGTCGCGGACAAGGCGGGCAAGCGCCTCGGCAACGTGGTGAAGGGAGTCGTACGGCGGCTGTAATGCGCGCCGTAGACCTCATCGAGCGGAAGCGCGACGGCGGGAGGATTTCGGCCGAGGAGATCGACTTCCTCGTCCTGGGCTACACCAAGGGTCAGATCCCGGACTACCAGATGGCCGCGCTGCTCATGGCGATCGTGTGGCGCGGGATGGACGCCAAGGAGACGGCGGCGCTGACCGCGAGCATGGTCGCGTCGGGCGAACGCCTCGACCTGTCGCGGTTCGGACGCGTCGTGGACAAGCACTCCACCGGCGGGGTCGGCGACAAGACCACCCTCGTCGTCGCGCCGCTCGTGGCCGCATGCGGCCTCCCGGTCGCGAAGATGAGTGGGCGTGGGCTCGGTTTCTCGGGTGGAACGCTCGACAAGCTCGAGTCGATCAAGGGCTACCGCGTGGACCTCACGACGCAGGAGTTCCTTGCACAGCTCGAGCGCATCGGCATCGTCGTCACCGGTCAGACGAAGGACCTCGCGCCCGCCGACGGACTGCTCTACGCGCTCCGCGACGCCACAGGCACCGTGCCGTCGATCCCGTTGATCGCGTCGAGCATCATGTCCAAGAAGATCGCGGCCGGCGCGCACGCGGTCGTGCTGGATGTCAAGGTGGGGAGCGGCGCGTTCATGAAGGACCGCCGCACGGCGACCGCGCTGGCGCGCGCGATGGTCTCCATCGGCGCGGCCCATGGCCTCGCGGTGACGTGCGAGCTCACCGACATGGAGCAGCCACTCGGACGTGCGGTGGGGAACGCGCTGGAGGTGGCTGAAGCGATCGCCACGCTCCGGGGCGACGGACCGGCCGATCTCACCGAGCTGGCGCTCGTCGCTTCGACGGAGATGCTCGTGCTCGGCAAGCGGGCCCGCGCCGCGGCCGCGGCCCGGCGGCAGGCCGAAGCCGCGCTCGCGGATGGCAGCGGCCTGGCCAAGCTCCGCGCGCTCGTCGAGGCGCAGGGCGGCGACGTGCGCATGGTCGACGACCCGAAGCGGCTGCCGCGCGCTCCACAGGTCGTGACGCTCAGGGCAACGCGCGGGGCGTTCGTCGCCGCGATCGACGCGGAGCAGGTCGGCCTCGCGTCGGTCCATCTCGGCGCTGGCCGCGAGAAGAAGGGGGACCCGATCGACCATCGGACCGGCGTCGTGCTCCATGCCAAGGTGGGGGATCGGGTCGAGCGCGGGCAGCCGTTCGCCGATGTCCACGTGGCCGGGCGACCGGCCGACGCCGCCGCGGTCGACCAGATCCGGACCGCGTTCCGGTGGAGCGCGCGTCGTGTCCCAAGACGAAAGCTGATCCTCGGTCGGATCGGCGGTCACTGAGGCGATTTCTTACCTAGACTGAACGCGCAGTGATCGCACGTCGCGGCGGACTCTTCGGCCCCGGCGGCACCGATCCGATGCTCATTTTCGGGCTGCTCCTCCTGATCTACGCATTCATACGCGGCACGCTCGTGTCGCCCGTGCAGCGCGCTTCGCAGGATCCGGTCGGATTCATCGCCTTCATCATCGCGATCGTGCTGGGGATCACCGTCCACGAATTCATGCACGCGTACGCCGCGCACCGGTTGGGAGACGACACCGCGCGGCTGCTCGGCCGGCTCAGCCTGAACCCGCTCGCCCACCTCGACCCGTTCGGCACGCTGCTCCTCGTGCTCGCCGGCTTCGGCTACGGCAAGCCGGTACCGTTCAACGAGTCGCGCCTGCGGTCGGCCGTCGGCGTGACGGTCGTGGCGCTCGCCGGGCCGCTGGCGAACCTCGCTCTCGCCGCGGTCTTCGCGATCCCGTTGCGCTTCGGCGCGGCTGGCGCGCTCGGAGCCACGTACGAGGCGATTCTTCTTGCGATCGTGTTCTGGAACTGCGTGCTCGCGATCTTCAACCTCGTGCCCATCCCACCCCTTGATGGTTCGAACGTCGTCTACGGACTGCTGCCGCCCCGACAGCAGTATTCCTGGCGGACCTACCGGCAGTACGGACCGTTTCTGCTGCTCTTCATCCTCCTGCTCGCCCCGCAGATCCTGAGCGCGCTGGTGTTCGGCCCGGCCACCGGCTTGGCGCTCTTTCTCACTGGATTGCGTTGAGCGCGCTCGATCGCGTGGTGCAGACCTGGCGGTACCTCGCGGTCGCGCGCGGCGACGAGCGTCACGCCGAGCGGACGGCCGAGATCCTGCGAGCAACCGGCGCCGATGCCGACCTCGTCCTGGCCGGCGCGCTGCACGACCGCGCGAAGCCCAGCGGCACGCGGCTCTGGCACCGCATCGCCGGTGTGCTGCTGGAGACGTTCGCGCCGCCCTTGCGGACGCGAGTCGCACGTGGCGACGGGACCATGGCGCGCTATCTCGATCACGCGCGGCGTGGCGCGGAGCTCGCGCGAGCGGAGGGGCGTTCCGAGCGCGTGGTGCGGCTGATCGCGCGGCATCACGAGCGGCCGCGCGACGCCGACGAGCGCCTGCTGGCACGAGCCGACCGCGAGGCGACGCCGTGATGCTCGGGCACGAGGGCCCGAACGTTACGGTCGAGGGATTCGATGGACCGCTGGAGATGCTGCTCGAGCTCGTCGAGGAGAAGAAGCTCGACATCCTGACGGTGCGCCTCGGGGACCTCGCCGACGCGTATCTCAGCCGCGTGCGCGCGCAGGACACGCTGCCCGCGGAAGAGGTCGCCTCGTTCCTCGCGCTGGCATCGCGCCTGGTCTTGTTGAAAGCGCGCAGCCTGTTGCCGTCCCTCGCGCCCGCCAGCCTCGAGGACGAGGGAGAGACCGAGGAAGAGCTGCGGGCCCGTCTCCTCGAGTATGCGGTGGTGCGTGAGCGCGCTGGTGCGCTCGGCGACCGGATGCGTGCTGGAGAGCGCGCGTTCCACCGTGAGGGCGGGACTCCGGTCAACCTGCCGCCACGCGGGGGAGAGGTGAACGCGCTCGCGGCGGCGTGGACCCGCGTGCTCGCCCTCGCCGCTCGCGTACGCGAGGAAGAGAACATGGCGCCCGGCGAGCGCTATTCAGTCGAAATTCGCACCGCGGAGATAGAGCGGATCGTCAGCGAGCGCGGCGACGTCACATTCAGCGAGCTACTGGGTGCGAGGCCCACGCTCGGATGGGCCGTCGTAACGTTCATCGCGCTGCTCGACCTCTACCGCCGCGTCGTGATCGACCTCGTGCAGAGCGAGCTGTTCACCGACATCCTCATCAAGAGGAAGGACCTGATTGCCGCGGTGCCCGAACCATCATGAGGAGCCCGCTCGCGAGCTCCATCGAGGCGGTGCTCTTCGTCGCGGAGAAGCCGGTATCGCGGGGCGAGCTGGCGAAGATCGTGAACGCGACACCGAGGCAGGTCGATGGCGCGTTGGCCGAGCTCGCGCAGAGCTACGCGGGCACGGGGCTGCGGCTCGCACACGACGGTGACGACTGGCAGCTCATCACCTCACCGGAGCAGGCGCACGTCGTCGCGGCGTACCTTGGCGCCGACAGGCTGCGCGTCTCCCCGGCGTCGCTCGAAACGCTCGCGGTCGTCGCGTACCGGCAGCCCGTGACACGAGGCGAGGTCGAGGCGATCCGCGGGGTGAACTGCGACCAGACGATCTACACGCTCATGCAGCGACGGCTCATCGAGGAGCGCGGTCGCCGCGAAGTGCCGGGCCGGCCGATCCTGTACGGCACCACCTGGGAGTTCCTCGAGTGCTTCGGGCTCTCGAGCCTCGATGACCTTCCGCGAGCGCTGACGCCGGAAGGGATCGCGATGGGGCAGCCCGGCGCCGTCCCCGACGCGAGCGCGCCGTGATCCGCCTGCAGAAGGCGCTCGCCGATCGTGGCGTCGCGTCACGGCGGCGCGCGGAGGAGCTGATCACCGCAGGACGCGTGCGCGTGGAGGGCGAGGCGGTGATGACGCTCGGCACGAAGGTGCCGCCCGATGCGCGCATCGACGTGGACGGCGTCGCCACGCACAAGGCGGCGACTCGCTACGTGCTGCTCAACAAGCCGAAGGGCATCGTCTCGACCGCGCACGACGAGCGGGGACGGAAGACGGTCGTCGACGTCGTGGGCGCCGCTGAGCGCCTGTATCCCGTGGGTCGCCTCGACACGGATTCCGAGGGCATGGTGCTGCTCACCAACGACGGCGAGTGGGCCGAGCGAGTGCTGCACCCACGGTTCGGCCACGAACGCGAGTACGACGTGTCGGTGACCGGAGAGCTCACACCCGACGGACTCGCGCAGCTGCGCAACGGCATCCGTCTCGAGGAGGGCCTCGCCCTGGCTGCGCGCATCGAGGTGCGCTCCCGCTCGCGCAACGCGAGCCGCATCACGATGGTCCTGCACACCGGCTGGCGCCGGCAGATCCGGCGCATGCTCTCGTCCGTCGGCCTGCGGACCGTTCGCCTCGTGCGGGTGCGCGTCGGCAACCTGCCGCTTGGCAAGCTTCGCGAGGGTGAGTGGCGTGAGCTCACGCCCAGGGAGATCGCCGACCTCGCTCGACCCGCTGAGAAGCGCGCGAGGGAGCAGAAGCCGGTCGCCGCGCCGAAACCCGAGCTACGACGGGGCAGCGAGCTGCCCCGGAGCCGCTCTGCGGTACGCGCCGCACCCCGTCGCTCAGTCGCGACGGGGTTCCAGGGGGTAAGGACCCCCGGGCGCGTAGCGACCGCGCGGGGTCCATCGGCGCAGCGATCGGCTCATGCCTCGCCCCCGCCCGCCCTCTCGACGGATCCGGCTCGCCGGCCCGCTTCGGCGCATCAGCGAGAACCGCGATCGACCGGGCGACCTTCGCCGGCAACCGCTGGACGGCCCCCAGCCCCAGCGGGATCGGCTCGGCGGCCTGCTTCCGCGGAGCGATTCGTGCCTCAAGCGGCGCCGACGGGCCCATCGGGTAGTCGCGCGCGCCGGACCACGCTCTCGCAGCCGGCCGCTGTGCCGTCACCGACGCGTGGGTCGCGCGGTCCGGGTCGTCCAGCGACCGGCGGGCGACAAGCGGGTACTCGTCCGCCGGCTCGCGGCGCCAGCGGGCCGGTTCGTCGTGCGGGCTCGGCCCGTCCCCAATCCAGACCGTCCGCGCCTGCGCGCGGATCGCGCCCCGGTGCGATGCCGGCGCGTGGCGCGTCGCGACCGGTGCGGCGGCCGCCGGCACCGTACGGCGTGCGGCGCGGGCCGGTGCGCGCGAAGGTCGCGCGTTGACGCCGCGGACCATCGCGATCGACGGACCGGCGGGCGCCGGCAAGAGCACGATCGGCGCGCTCGTCGCCGAGCGTCTGGGCTACACGTTCCTCGACACCGGTGCGATGTATCGCGCCCTCACGCTCGCCGCGCTGCGGCGAGGCATCGACCCCGACGACGCCGAGCGTCTCGGCAAGCTCGCGCGCGAGGCGCGTGTCCTGATCGGGCCGCCCACCGTCCGTGACGGCCGCGCGTACACCGTGCTGCTGGACGGCGCGGACGTCACCTGGGACATCCGCGCGGCGAGTGTCGACGCGACAGTGTCGCTGGTGGCGCGCGTTCAGGCGGTGCGTGACGCGATGGTCGAACAGCAGCGCGGTCTCGCGCAGCGCGGACGCGTCGTGATGGTCGGCCGTGATATCGGCACGGTCGTCCTGCCGAAGGCCGAACGCAAGATCTACCTCACCGCATCGGCGGCCGAGCGCGCGAAGCGCCGCGAAGAGGAGCTGCGGTCGCGCGGCGAGGTGCGCCCGCGGCAGGAGCTGCTGCAGGAGATCCTCCGCCGCGACAAGCTGGACAGCGAGCGCGCCGTCGCCCCGCTCAAGGCGGCGGACGATGCGATCGTGGTCCAGACAGACGGTCTGTCGGTGGGACAGGCTCTCGAGAAGGTGGTGGCGATCGCCACCGCGGTGTGATCGAGCGCCTCTTCGCGAAGGCTCCGACGGAGCCGGAGTCACGGCTGTGGGTCTGGCGACTGCTCTTCCCGCCGGTCCGCGCCGTCGTGTCGGCGTTCGCGGGCATCGAGGTGAACGGGAGAGTCAACCTGCCGGCGACTGGCCCGTACATCCTCGCCGCGAATCACATGAGCTGGAAGGACCCGCCCGTCGTGTCCATCGCCCTCGCGACGCCGATCCGCTGGATGGCGAAGATCGAAGTGTTCGACTATCCGATCCTCGGGTTCGTGCTGCGCGGCATCGGGAACTTCGCGGTGCGGCGCGGAGAGAGCGATCGGAGAGCCATCGCGCTCTCTCTCAAGGTGCTCGAATGCGGATTGCCACTCGGCGTTTTCCCCGAAGGTCATCGCAGCGACCGGGGGCTGCTGCGTGGGCAGCCGGGGATCGCGCTGCTCGCGGATCGCGCGGATGCGCTGATCGTCCCGTGCGGCATCATCGGAACGAAGACGGCGCGTCTTCGTCCGGTGCGCCGGACCGAGGCGACGGTGAATCTTGGCCGGGCTTTTCGCATCTCCGAGCTTCCATCAGACACCAGACGCGATCGCCAGGCCACGGCCGACGCGATCATGCTGCGCATCGCCGATCTGCTCCCTGCGGAGATGCGTGGCGTGTACGCGCAGGGCGTTCCCAAGTAACGACGGGCCAGCACCTAGAATCGATGCATGGAAGTCCTGTTGGCCCGTGAGAACGGGTTCTGCTTCGGAGTGAAGAAGGCCGTCGAGCTGACCGAGGCGGCCGCCGAGACCGGTCGGCCGGTCTACAACCTGGGGCAGGTCGTCCATAACCCCAAGATCAGCGAGCGCCTCTCGGCGCGCGGCGTGAGGATCATCAAGGATCCATCGGACGCCACCGAGGGGATCGTCGTCATCCGCGCGCACGGCGTGCCGCCGGAGGTCCGAGCGGCGATCGAAGAGCGGGGGCTCGAATGCATCGATGCGACCTGCTCCCTGGTGCTGCGCGCGCAGCGCTTCACCAAGCAGCTGGCCGACGAGGGGTACCGGGTCGTCCTTCTGGGCACGCCCGACCACCCCGAGGTGATCGGGCTCAAGGCTTACGCCGGTGACGACTACGTCATCGTCGAGACAGAGGAAGAATGGAAGAAGCTCCCGAAGATGAAGCGAGCGGGTGTCGTCTCGCAGTCGACGCAGCCGCCCTGGGCGTTCACCGCGCTCGTCGCGCACGTCGCGACCATCTCGCAGGAGATGAAGGTCTACAACACCGTCTGCCCGGTTACCGTGAAGCGGCAGAACGCGGCGACCGAGCTCGCGCAGCAGGTGCGGACGATCGTCGTGGTCGGCGGAAAGAACTCGGCGAACACCCGGGAGCTCGTGAATCTCGCGCGCATGCAGGGGCGTGATGCGTACCACATCGAAGCCGCGAGCGAGGTCCTTCCCGCATGGATCCACGGCCAGGACCGCATCGGCCTCATCGGCGGATGCTCGACCCCGATGGACACGTTGCTCGAAGTGAAGGAGCGGATCGAGGCGCTGGGCTCGACGGACCCGGTCGCGGCCTGACGCCGGTGGCGAGGCCGGTCGTGGCGATCGTCGGTCGCCCCAACGTGGGCAAGTCGACCCTCTTCAACCGCCTCGTGGGCGAGCGCGTTGCCATCGTCGAGGACCTCCCCGGAACGACGCGCGACCGTATCTATGCCACGGCCGAATGGCGCGGGCGCGAGATCTCCCTGATCGACACCGGCGGGCTCGATGACGGCCGCGCCGGCGAGATGGAGGCGGCGGTCCGCCGGCAGGCGGAGGCGGCGATCGCCGAAGCCGACGCCGTGCTGTTCGTCGTGGACGCCAAGACCGGGATCCTTCCGGTCGAGCACGATGTCGCCGACCTCCTTCGGCGGAGCGGCAAGCCGGTGCTGCTGGTTGCGAACAAGGCCGACTCGTGGCGGGGCGAGGCCCAATCGGCCGAGTTCTACGAGCTCGGCCTCGGAGACCTCCTCACGGTGTCGGCGATCCAGGGCATCGGGACCGGCGACCTCCTCGATGCCGTCGTCCAGCGCCTCCCGGAGAGCGAGCCCGAGGTGGAGACGGACGACGCGCGGATCGCGATCGTCGGACGGCCGAACGTCGGCAAGTCGAGCTTCCTGAACGCGCTCGTGGGCTCGGAGCGCGCGGTCGTGAGCGAGATCCCGGGGACCACGCGAGACAGCATCGACACGCTCGTCGAATTCCAGGGCCGCCGGGCCGTCCTGATCGACACCGCCGGCATCCGCAGGCGTGGCCGCGTCGAGGTGGGGATCGAGAAGTACGCCCTCCTCCGGACCGCCCACGCGCTCGAGCGCGCGGACGTCGCGATCCTCATGACCGACGCGACGGAGGGCACCACGGCGCAGGACGTTCACATCGCCGGGTACGCGCTCGAGGCCAAGGTCGGCTTGGTGCTGGCGGTGAACAAGTGGGACGTGGTAGACCGGGGCGCGGAGATGACGGCCGAGGTCGAGGCGGAGATCGCGCGGGAGTTCCACTTCGTGCCGTGGATGGGCCACCGCTTCGTTTCCGCGAAGACCGGACGGAACGTCCCCGCGACCCTGGCAGACGCCCTCGCGATCGTCGACGAGCGCAAGAGGAAGGTCCCGACGACGGCGCTCCGCGGCCTGCTGGTCGAGGCGGTCGCGGCGCATCCACCGGCGGCGCATCGCGGCAAGGAGATGCGCTTCTCGCATGTGACGCAGGCGCGCGGGAAGGCGCCGACGTTCGTGTTCTTCGTCGACCGCCCCGAGGGAGTGCACTTCACCTATCAGCGGTATCTCGAGAACAAGATCCGCGAGCAGTTCGGCTTCCAGGGCACGCCGATCAAGCTCGAGTTCAAATCGGCGCGAGAATGATCACGCCGGCCGGGGCGCTCGCATTCGCGTTCGTCGCACTGGTCGGCTATCTCATCGGTTCGATCTCGAGTGGGTATGTCGTCGGCAAGATCTATCGGAATGTCGACCTGCGTGAGGTCGGCTCGGGCTCGACCGGCGCGACAAACACCTTTCGCACGCTCGGGCGAGGCGCCGGCGTGCTCGTCGCGACCCTCGACATCGTCAAGGGATCGGTCGCCGTGGTGTTCGCGCAGCTGATGTTCTCGGACGGCAACGCCGGCCGGTCGGTCGCGGAGGCGATCGCGGCCATCCTCGTGGTCATCGGGCACTGCTGGCCCATCACGCTGCGCGGCCGCGGCGGGCGAGGAGTGGCGACGGGGTTCGGCGCGCTCCTCTTCGTGGCGACGCCGGCGTGGGCGACGGCGGTCGCCGCGTTCGCGATCGCGCTGGCGCTCACACGGATGGTCTCCGTCGGATCGCTCGCCGCGGTCATCGGCGCGCTCGTCGGGTACCTCATCTTCAGCGCCACGGGCTGGCTGTCCTTCAACTGGGCGACGCTCGCCTTCATCGTCATCGCCGGCCTGATCGTCTACGTCCGGCACGTGCCGAACATCCAGCGCATCCTCCGCGGCGTCGAGCCCCGCCTGCGCGCATGACCTCAGTCGCCGTCCTGCAGGCCGGCTCGTGGGGCACGACGCTCGCGACGATCCTGGCGCGCGACGCCGGGCGCGATGTCGTGCTCTGGACACGCGACGCCGAGCACGCGCGGGCCCTCGCCGGCGAGCGCGAGAATCGCCGGTACCTCCCCGGCATCCGCATCCCCGATGGCGTCACGATCACCGCGGACCTGGATCGCGCCATCGCGGACGCGGACGACCTCGTGATCGCCGCGCCGAGCATCGGCGTGATGGCGCTGCGCGACCGAGTCGGCCCGATGATGCGCCCGGAGCATCACCTGCTGTCCGCGACCAAGGGACTGGCCGAGGACGGCCGCAGGATGAGCGAGCTGTGGGGCGAGCTCGTCGGCGCCGGTCGCGTCGCGGTCCTGTCCGGACCGAACATCAGCCGCGAGATCGCCTCGGGCCATCCCGCCGCGACGGTCATCGCGTCCGCGGAGCCGACGACCGCGAAGCGCTTCCAGACGCTGATCGGAACGCCGATGTTCCGGTCATACACCGATGCCGACGTCATCGGCGTCGAGCTCTGCGGCGCGCTCAAGAACATCATCGCCCTCGGCGCCGGCGCGATCGACGGCATGGGCTACGGCGACAACGCCAAGGCCGGCTTCATGACGCGTGGCCTGGCCGAGATCGCGCGGTATGGCTTCGCCTGCGGCGCGAATCCCCTCACCGTCGCCGGCCTCGCCGGCGTCGGCGATCTCATCGCGACGTGCATGAGCAAGCACTCACGGAACCGCACCGTCGGCGAGCTCCTCGCGAAGGGGCTCTCGACGACCCAGATCCGGGAACGGCTTGGCGGTCAGGTTGCGGAAGGCCTGACGACGGCGGAAGCCACCTACCGCGCGGCGCGCGCGAAGGACGTCACGATGCCGATCACCGAGCAGACGCATCTGGTGCTCTCAGAGGGCAAGTCGATCCGGACCGCGATGCGCGACCTGATGGAGCGCGAGCGCGGGGAAGAGGTCGCCGGGCCACTCGCCGAGATATCTCGCCTTATCGCCAGCGCCGCCGCGGCACGGAGGAGCTGATCCGCCGTTATCTGGCGTGATGCGTAGGCGCTGGGCGCTCTTGGGTCTCCTCGCCATCCTCGCGGCCGCCTGCTCGTCGTCACAGGACACGCCCGCGCCGTCGGTCGGCGTCTCGCCGACGACCGGCGCCGCGATCCCGCTGCGTGTCCTCGTGACCCGCGTCGAGGGCGGCCAGCCGGTCGCCGGAGCCCGCGTCTGCGCTTCCCGCGCCTCAGCGGCCACACCGAGCTGCGCCACCGCGGGCAGCGACGGGACTGCGACGCTCTTCGGCTCCGCGGGCACGTACTTCGTTCGCGTGAGCGGTCCGGCCGAGCAGCGCTGGCAGGACGCCACGCGCGTGGTCGATCTCGCGAGCGGGCCGGCCGGCGTCTGGGTCGAGCTGCAGCCGCTGCGGCGGATCAGCGGCATGGTCCGCGATGCCGCCGGCGCGAAGATCGCGGATGCGCAGGCGTGCGCCCATCCGGCGATCGATGAGTCGACGGTCTGTGCGCGCAGCGGCGCGGATGGCACGTACACGCTCGACGTGAAAGCAGGGATCTACCGCCTTGAAGTCAGCGGACCGGCCGGCGCGCGACTCGTCTCGCAGTGGGCGCGTGGCCGCGCGTTCCTCGAGGAGGCCGACGTCCTCGACGCGCGCGGTGCGGATGTCGCCGACGTCGACGTCGATCTCATCAAGGGCGTGGTCCTCCGCGGCGTCGTGCGTTTCGGCGGCGCGGTCGTCGAGGACGCGCAGGTCTGTCTGCGGACCCTCGCCGCGCCCCTGCCGCTGACATGCGAGCGCACCGACAAGCAGGGGCGCTACGCCGCTCTGCGGGAACCGGGTGAGTACTACATGTGGACGGTGCCGCCGGCGAACATCCGCGCGGTGCCGCAGTGGTACGACCGCGCGCTCACCGGGGTCGGATCGGTCGCGGTGCAGCTGACGGCCGATCGCGTGATCGACGTCGCGCTCCTGGGCGGCACCACGATCCGCGGCACGGTGCGCGCGACCGACGGCGAGCTCATCACGAACGCGCTCGTGTGTTTCGACACGCCGTTCCCGACGGGCCGCATCTGCCGCGAGACCGGCGGCGACGGACGCTACAGCATCACGACGCGACCCGAGACCTATGTGGTCAATGTGATCCCGCCCGACCACAGCGACCTCATCTCCGAGTACTGGGAGCGCGCGCGGACCTGGCCGGAGGCCGATGCGTACAGCGTCGGGACGTCGGACGCCGTCCTCGATCTGACCGTGCGCCGCGGCACCCGTGTGAACGGCGTGTTGAAGAACGGACGCGGGGTCGGCGTCGCCGGGGGGTTCGTGGAGCTCTGGGACGATCAAGGCATCGCCGGTGCGTCGCAGACCGACGCCGCCGGGCGCTTCGAGATGGTCGTGCTGCCGGGTCAGTACCGCATGGAGGCGTTCCCGCCCTTCGTCGGCAACCTCATCGGCAAGGTGACCACACTGAACGTTCCGGCGTCGTCCGAGGTAACGGTCGTGCTCGACGACGTCGCGCCTTAGGGGCGTACATTGAGCCTGCGCCTGGGCGGCGATCCGCCTCTGGCAGCTCCACAAATGTCCAAGGAGTAGGCCGTGTTCGGTCGACTGCTCAAGCCCACGACCACCGCGTACGCGCACTGCGACATCCCCTGCGGCATCTACGACCCCACGCCCGCGAAGATCGCGGCGGACACCGTCGCGAAGATGGTGGAGAAGATCACCGCGCTTCCGAACCCCGCCCCCGACGTCGCGACGCGCAACAGCTTCGTGCGCATGGTGACGGTCAAGGAGCAGCACGCGCAGATCTGCAAGACGGAGCTCGAGATCCTCTGGAGCGACTACTTCAAGCCGGAGCACCTCGAGAAGTACCCGAAGCTGCACGACATGTTCTGGAAGGCCGCGAAGCTCTGCTCGAAGAACAAGCAGAACGTCGACGCGGCCGCCGCCGCCGATCTCCAGGCCGCGGTCAAGGAGATCAGCGACACGTTCTGGGCGAGCAAGAAGTAGGGACGATGCGACCCTGGCGCGTGGCCGTGAGCGGCCACAGCATGGAGCCGGTGCTGCGGGAGGGGGACTGGGTCCTCGTGATCCCGCCGCGCCGGACGCCGCGGCGGGGAGACGTTGTCCTCGTGCGCGATCCGCGCGAACGCACGCGGCTGCTCCTGAAGCGCGTCGCCGAGGTCCAGGCGGATGGCCTCGTCGTTATGGTGGATCGCTCCGATCACTCCACCGACAGCCGCCACTTCGGGGCGGTCCCACTCTCGGACGTCATCGGCCGCGCGGCATTCCGGTATGCGCCGCTGCGTCGCGTCGGTCTTCTCGGTCATGCCTGAGCTCGTCACCTGCGTCCGGTGTCACGAGACGCGCGAGAGCGCGGGCCGTGTGTTGCCGGGGCCGCTCGGTGACGAGGTCGCGCGCAGCGTGTGCTCGGTCTGCTGGGCGGAATGGCTGCAGCAGCAGATCCGGGTGATCAATCACTACGCTCTGCGCCCGGCGATGAAGGAAGATCGCGACAAGCTCTACGACATCACGCGCGAGTTCTTTGGGTTGGAACCGGTGAAGCGCGAGACCTGACTCCGCCCTCGTTTTCGGTCTCGACACGATAGAACAGACGTACTAACATCTGTGGCGTGTACGAGCCGCTTCTGCCGCCGGGCACTCCTGAGCCGCTCGACCGCGAACTGCTCGCGTGGGCAGCCGGCTTCTTCGATGGCGAGGGAACAACGATCGCCCGACGAGAGCGATCGCGGCCGGGCTACTACCAGCTCCAGGTCTCCGTGCCACAGGCTGGGGAGAGGGAAGTCCCTGAATCACTTGCGCGATTCCAGGTCGCTGCCCTGGGTACGGGACGGATGGAAGGTCCTGACCCGTCGGCCTCTTTGCGTGGCGCGCGCGAGGACGTCTAGACGGCGAGGCGACGCTAGCACTGCTCTGGCCCTATCTCGGTGTGGTGAAGCGGGCGCAGGCGGCAACGGCCCTTGATCTTCTGGCACGCCAGTACGACTCCGGCGTCTACCGGCGCCGTGTCTCACGACATCGGCCCAGCTTCATCGCGCATCCCTACGCGCCGGAGACTGCGACGGGACCAAACATTGAAGAGCGCGCCTGGGCTGCCGGCTTTCTGGACGCGGAAGGCTACTTCGGGCTCATCCATTCGCATCGCCGACGTGGCGGACCTGACTGGTACCGGATACGCGTTTCGGCGAGCCAGCACTCCCGCGACGGAAACGTCCCTGAGGTATTGCTGCGGCTTCAGGGTCTGGTAGATATCGGGCGAATCGAGTGCCACGGCGAGGCCGATGACTTCAAGTGGGTTGCTGAAGGTCGCGCCGCCATCCTTCGCGTGCTCGCGTTGACGGAGACGTGGCTCGGTAGCATCAAGCTCGCGCAAGCCGAGCGCGCGCTGGCCGGCTTCGACGCGCAGGAGCGCCTCAAAGGAATCTCATCGGCAGTGTGTCGACGCGGTCACGAGTACGACCGCGTGACGACGTCCTCATCGGGTCGTGCACGGAGGTACTGCAACGCTTGTGCGCGTCTCCTCGATCGTCGTAAGCGTGCCGCAGAAGGTGTCCCGCCGCGGCAATTCAGGAACGAGTCGAGGCGTTACAGCGAGTAGAAGCGTGGACTGAGCACTCGTGTCGGGGTGCCGGGATTTGAACCCGGGACCTACAGTCCCCCAGACTGTTGCGCTTCCAGGCTGCGCTACACCCCGTGCCATGGTGAGTCTACGTTAGTTCTGTGGCCTCTCGACGCGATGAGCTCGCGCTCGCACGTCTTCATCGCGACATCCGCGCGTGCACGTGGTGCGCGGACGTGGGACTCATCCCGCGCGCACTTCCGATCGTCGCGGGCAAAGCAAGCGACCGCGTGATGATCGTCGGCCAAGCGCCAGGCGCGGTCGAGCTCACCACCGGTCTGCCGTTCTCCGGTCGCGCGGGCGCCGAGCTGCGACGCTGGCTCGCGCGCGCCGGGATCGATGAGGACCATCTTCCGTATCGCACCGCGATCACGAAGTGTTTCCCGGGCAAGGCCGCCAGCGGTGCGGGCGATCGCAAGCCCAGCCCACCGGAGATCGCGAATTGCGCACCCTGGCTCGAGAAGGAGATCGCGCTCGTGCGTCCGCGGATCGTGCTGCTCGTCGGTCAGCTCGCGATCGAGCGGTTCATCGGCAAACGTCAGCTGAGCGAGGTGGTCGGCACGATGCGAAGGGACGGCGATCGCGTCCTCATTCCATTGCCGCATCCGAGCGGCGCGTCGCGCTGGCTCAATCAGCCGGCCAACCGCGCGCTGCTCGAGCGAGCGCTACGCATCCTCCGCCGTGAGCACAAGGCACTTGACAATGCAGGGAGTGCAGGCAAAATCACTTTGAGCACGTGACGCTCATAAAGCATCCTACGCAGGAGCCGCAGTGGCAACGCCCCAACCGCGATCAGACCACGATGCCTCGAGCGAGGAATTCCTCACGACAGATGAGGTCGCGCGGCGGCTCCGCGTCCATCCAACGACCATCTTGCGCCGACTTGGCGCGGTGGACGACCAAGATCCGTCCCGCATACCTGCGGTACGGGTCGGTCGGGTCTGGCGCATCCCTCGAAAGGAATTCGAGGAATGGCTCGCCCGGTCCAGTCAGGCATCACGCCTTGCTGGCCGCCAGCGACGCCTGTTCTGAGAGAGCGCGTCAGATCACTCTCGTGGGAAGGGAGGTGACCTAGATGCCGGCCAAGAAGAAGAAGGCAGCGAAGAAGGGCAAGAAGAAGTAACTCTTCTGACCTTGTGGTGAAGGCGCCGCGGGCGGGCGGCGCCGGAACCAATCGAGCCGTCGGCGACCGAATTGATCCTTCAGGGTCCTAGTACATCGGTTCATCCACCAAACCGGTCTTGCGTTGCATCCGTTCCCCCTGGTAGATGCACAGAGCCGGGGTGGGTGGCCGCATCGCGCGGGTGCTTGCTCTTCTTCCACTGTTCGCGTTCGGGTTGTTCTTCGGCTCGCCTGCCGCATATGCCGACGCCGCCGTCCAGACCGACATGCTCGCCCTTAGCAACCAGATGCGCTTCGCCATCGGCTCGCCGACGCTCTCCGCGGATCCGCGCGTGGCGCAGGCCGCGCAGAACCATGCGAACTACAACGGCGCGAATCGCATCATCGACCACTACGAGACCGCGGGGAATCCGTACTACACCGGGTACGCACCGCGTGACCGTGTGATCGCCGCAGGGCTCACGACGTCGTTCGTGAGCGAGGTGGCGACCGGTGGAGGCGACGCGCTGAGTGGCGTGCGCCAGCTCTGGGACGCGCCATATCACCGACTCGGCATGATGCATCCGAACGCGTCGACGACCGGTTGGGGTTTCTCGACGCTCGGCAATAGCGCGACCGTCGCCGACATCGTTTACGACTTCTCGCTCCGCCCCGTCGAGTTCGTCCGGTCGCCCGCGAACGGGCAGACCGGCATCCCGACCTCGTGGAGCGGAAACGAACATCCGAGTCCGCTTCCGGCGGGGGTCTCAGGACCGGTGGGCTATCCGATCATGGTCGTGTACGCCGCCGCGCCGCCGGTGGACATGCGCGCGGCCGAGGTCGTCGCGCCGAACGGAGCACGGGTCCCGATCTACTACGTGCCGCAGCTGTGGGAGCGCGATTACCAAGTCATCATCCCGCAGCGGCCGCTCGCTGCGGGCACGACGTATCACGTGCGCTTCGACATCAACGTGTCTGGCCGCATGGCCACCAATGAGTGGGACTTCACCACCGCAGGCTCGGGCGGGACCGTCGTGCCGCCGCCGCCACCGGCGCCGAGCTACCACTCCGCCTTCGTCGACGAGTCCGCGTTCCCGACGCTCGCGCCGGGCGCGACGGCGCAGCTCACGCTCCGCTTCCGCAACACCGGCACGGCGACGTGGCAGAAGGGCGTTGCCGGATCGCAGGCAAATCTCGGCATCAACGGCGACGACGGGTCCTTCGCGGCCAATGGCATGAACGTCGGCTGGCTCTCGGGCGACCGTCCCGCGGCGCAGACCGAGTCCTCGGTGGCGCCTGGCGCGGTCGGAACCTTCACCTTCTCCGTCCGCGCGCCGATGGTGACGGGCACGTACCGCATCCCGCTGCGCCCGGTCATCGATGGGCGGACGTGGATGGAGGACCAGGGAGTCTTCCTGCTGGTGACCTCTGAGGCCGGCTATCACAGCCGCTGGGCCGCGCAGTCCACCTATCCAACGCTCGCGCCCGGCGCGCTCTCCGGGCCCTTGTGGATCCAGTTCACGAACACCGGCTCGCGTCCCTGGGTGATGGGCGCTGCAGGGCAGCAGGCCAATCTCGGTGTCGTCATGGACAACGCTTCGTGGGCAGCCCTCGGGGTTGGGTGGCTGTCCGCGAACCGTGTCGCCGGACAGACCGAGGCGAATGTGGGGCCCGGTGCCGTGGGTACGTTCTCGTTCCAGGTGCGAGCGCCTTCGACTCCGGGCGTCTACCGCATCGCGCTCCGGCCGGTCATCGACGGCACGACCTGGATGGAAGACAACGGCGTCTTCCTCGTGATCACCGTCCAGTAGGTCGGGCCTTCGCCGGCCCTGTCGGGGCCGGCTCGTGCGAGACGGACCTAGCGGTCCGCGTCGCTGAACAGCACCTCGAAGAGCTCATTGCACCCCGGACACTTCACCGTCGCCGCGTACGGCGGATCCGGCGGGACGTCGAGATGCTCTCGGGTCACGTTGCGCGGACCGACGTTGGTCGCGCAGAACGGGCACACGACGGCGTAGGCCAGGAATTGATGGCGGTCCACCTTGAGCCGCCGCCGCTGATCCACGCTCATTGCTCCATTAGCCTCCTCGACCTCCCGGCTTCGCCTCGAGACACGCTCAGGGCTTCGCTCCTCGCGGGTGTCCGCTCGTCGCTCGACTAGTCTAGGTCGTCGATGGCCGCACCGAAGGGTCGGAACAAGATCGCGACCGAGACGAAGACGCTTCGTGTCGGTGATGTCGCACCCGACTTCACGCTGCGCGCGCACGATGGCACCGAGGTCACGCTGTCCGCCCTTCGCGGACGGCGCGTGGTCATCGCGTTCTTCGCGTTCGCGTTCACGAACACCTGAAACAGTGAGGCGCCCGCGCTGAACTCGCTGCAGGAGCGGTTCGCGGGCGGCGGTGCCCAGGTCGTGGGCATCTCGTGCGACACGGTCTACACGCTCAAGGACTGGGCCGAACATCTTGGTGGCGTGAAGTACCCGCTCTGCTCCGACTTCTGGCCTCACGGCCGGGTTTCCCAGGCATACGGCGTCTTCAACGAGGAGATCGGCCGCCCGGAGCGCGCGATCATCGTGGTGGACGCGTCGGGGATCGTGCGGTACATCGACGTGCACCAGCTGCGCGAGGTGCCGGACGACGCGGAGATCGCTGCGGAGCTGAAGAAACTGGAGCCCTAGCGAGCTCTTCCCTCCTCATCCGCGCGTACTGCGTACCGCGCGTCTTCGTTGATCCGAGCTCGCAAGCGAGCTCTTCTCTCCTCATCCGCGCGTCGGGATCAGATAGGCCTTCCCGTCGCTCGCGATGGTGAAGGCGACGGCATCACCCTCGCTCACCGGGCCGAGCGTGTCGCCGCTCACCAGGACGTCGGCGCCGCAGTCGACCACAGCGATCTCGCCGGTCTCCTTCACGACACCCTCGACGCCAGCGCCCGCACCCACGAGGCCACCATTGACGCGGCCGCGCCCGCTGCCCTTGGTCACGTCCCTCGCGGCGAACGCGATGGCCATCGTCACGCGGTCGCCGATCGACAGGCGCTGCTTGCGCACGGCGCCGGTGGCGTCCTGGCCCCGAAGATCGAGCCGCGCGGGTCCGTCACCGACGCGCAGCGTGACGACGATGTCGCCGCGCGTTCCGTCGAGCACGACGACCACGCCGCGCGAGGCCTTCTGCCGCCACTTCTCGATGAACGCGAGCTGCTCGAAGTCCATCATCGTGTCGATACGATAGCCAGGTGCCGCCGAAGATCACAGGGATCGCGCATGTCGAGCTGAGCGTGAGCGACCTCGATGCGAGCGTGGCGTGGTATTGCCGCGTGCTCGGCGCCAGAGACGCGTTCCGCACGCGGAGCGACGCGCTGGGGTTCCGCGCCTGCGCGATCCTCGAGCCCGAGACGCGGACCGTGTTCGCGTTCGCGCAGCACGATGCCATCGAGGGCGGCCCGTTCACGCCGCGGCGCATCGGGCTCGACCACCTCTCCTTCGCCGTGGCGGATGGTCCGGCTCTCGAGGCGTGGCGCGAGCACCTCGACGAGCTGGGCATCGACCACGACGCGATCGACGATCAGGGCTTCGCGCTGGGTCTGAACCTGCGCGATCCGGACGGCATCGCGCTCGAGTTCTACGTCCTTCGGCGCTGACGGGTGGCTCTTCGAGCCGCACTCTTCGACGTCGGCGACACGCTCGTAGAGCATTGGGCCCCGCGCGAGCGATTGAACGAGCTTCTGCGCAAGGCGCTTCGCAAGGATTTCTCGCATTGCCCGTGGATCGAAGACTTCATCAACGCGGAGATCGGCCCGGGCCGGTTCACGTCGGCCCAGACCCCGAAGGCGGAGCCCATCCTCGACGGCGCGGCCCTGCGTCAGGAGACGCTCAGGTGGTATCGCGACTGGTTCGAGAACGCGAAGATCGAGATCGACGGCGTCGACCTCGATCGCCTTCGTGTCTGCATGACGGTGCCCCTCGATCTCGTCTCCACGCCCGTTCCGGGAGCGTTCGACGCCCTGCGCTGGTGCAAGGCGAACCACCTGGCGGTCGTTCTCGTGACGAACACGCTCTCGAGGGGTGACGCCGAGGTGTGGGAGGACTGGCGCCGGTTCGGCGTGGCGGACGCCATCGATGCCGTCGTGACGTCGCACGACGCCGGCTGGCAGAAGCCGCACCGCATCATCTTCGACCGGGCGCTCGAGCTGGCCCAGGTGCCGGCGAGCAGCGCCGTCATGGTCGGCGACCGGCTCGACGCGGACATCGAGGGCGCCGCGCGCCTGGGGATGCGCACGGTGCTTCGGCGGACCGAGACCCCGCAGAGCGCCGCCGACGCTCATCCGGACGCCACGGTCGATGACCTGCGTGAGCTGCCGGCGGTGCTGTCCGCCTGGATCTAACGTGCCGACCGCACACCCATTGGCCACAGGCGGGATGAGCTCGCGCACCATGGGCTCTGCCGCGCACGACACGGTCGTCGAGTGATCGCGTGCGCGGTCCGATCCAATGGGTCGTGGTCCCATCGCGACGGGACTTGAACGGAGGTGCCACATGGCCGACTACGCTCACCCTGAGGCGCTGGCGGACACCAACTGGCTCGCCTCGCACGGGAAGGACAAGAACGTACGCGTCTTCGAGGTCGACGTCGACACGAAGTCGTACGACGAAGGGCACGTCGAAGGCGCGATCGGGCTCGACTGGCGCAAGGACCTGCAGCAGCGGCCGGTCCGCGATCTGCTCGACAAGCGCGAGCTCGAAGCGCTGCTCTCCAAGTACGGCGTCACGCCCGAGACGACGATCGCCATCTACGGCGACAACAACAACTGGTTCGCAGCGTGGTTCTTCTGGCTGCTGAAGTACTACGGTCACAAGGACGCTCGGCTGGTGAACGGCGGTCGCGCGAAATGGATCGCGGAGGGCAAGCCAATGACGACCGCCATCCCGTGGTTCGACAAGGGCGACTACCGCGCGAAGGGTCCCGATGCCTCCGTCCGCGCGCTGCGCGATCTCGTGCTGGAGCGCGTGACCGACGGCAGATCCAAGCTGATCGACGTGCGTTCGCCGAAGGAGTACGCGGGCGAGCTGCTCGCTCCCGAGAACCTACCGCAGGAGGGCGCGCAGCGAGGTGGTCACATCCCCGGCGCGCAGAACGTCCCGTGGGCGACCGCGGTCGCCGAGGATGGCAGCTTCAAATCGGCCGACGAGCTCCGGTCGATCTACGAGGGCAAGGGACTGTCAAAGGGCACCGAGACGATCGCGTACTGCCGAATCGGCGAAAGAAGCGCGCATACCTGGTTCGTGCTCAGCTATCTCCTCGGTCACGAGAAGGTCCGCAATTACGACGGCTCGTGGACCGAGTGGGGCAGCATGATCGGCGTACCCATCGAAAAGAGCTAGAACCACCGGCAACGCATCATGTGCGGGTGACCGCAACGCGCGACGAGATGATCCGGCAACTCCGGCACCTCGGGATCCGCGACGCGCGCGTCCTTGGCGCGATGGCCCGCGTGCCACGCGAGGAGTTCGTGCGCGACGCGGACCGTGGTGCGGCGTACGAAGATCGCGCTCTTCCCATCGAGAAGGGTCAGGCGATCTCGCAGCCCTATGTCGTCGCCCGCATGAGCGAGCTGCTGGACGTGCGGCCCAGCGACCACGTGCTCGAGGTCGGGACGGGATCCGGCTATCAGGCTGCCGTGCTGGGCGAGCTCGCGGGCGATGTCGTCAGCGTGGAGCTGCACGAGCTGCTTGCCGCGACGGCACGGGACCGCCTCGCTCGATTGGGCTACCGGAATGTGCGCGTGGTGCATGATGATGCATCGGTCGGTCACCCCGAGGAAGCACCCTACGACCGCATCATCGTCACGGCGGCCGCTCCGTCCGTCGACCCCGCGCTGGCCGGGCAGCTGAAGTCCGACGGGCGGCTCGTCGCGCCGGTCGGCGGCCGCGAGCTTCAGGAGCTCGTGTCCGTGCGTGGCGACGGTCGGACCGAGCGTCATGGCGCGGTCGGATTCGTGCCGTTGCGGGGACGAGCAGGTTGGCGCGAGTGAGCAGACCGCTGCTCTTCCATGGCGGACGAGTGCATGTCGGCGATGGCCGCTCCGTCGAGGCGCTGCTGGTGCGCGACGGCCGCGTCGTCGCGCTCGGCGACGCGAAGACGCTCCGGCGTGACGCTTTGGATGCGGAGCGGATCGACCTGCGCGGCGGCCTGATGGTGCCGGGGTGGGCGGACGCTCACGTCCACTTCATCTGGTGGGCGCTCCAGATGTCGCAGCTCGACCTCCGCGACGCGAAGACGCTCGACGAGGCTCTTGGAATGATCGCGGCGTACGCGACGCGCCTGCCCGAAGGCGCATGGGTCCTCGGAGGCCGCTTCGACAAGAACACCTGGGGAAAATGGCCGAACCGATCGGACCTGGACGGCGTGACCGCCGGACGGCCGACGGCGCTCCGGAGCCGCGACGGTCACTCGCGCTGGGTCAATACCGCCGCGCTCGCTCTGGCGGGGATCACGCGCGAGACGCCGGCCCCCGCGGGTGGCGCGATCTTCCACGACGCGGACGGCGAGGTGAGCGGGATGCTCCAGGAGAACGCGAACAATCTCATGGACGCAGTCATCCCACCCCCGGCCGACGACGAGATGCTCGCGGCCGCGCGCCTCGGTCAGCGCGAAGCCTGGAAGCGTGGCCTGGTCGGCTTCGAGAACCTGGACGCCTTCCGCGAGCGCCACGCGCTCGGAACGTTCCAACGCCTGCACGCGGCGGGCGAGCTCGGGTTGCGCGCGACGATCGGGCTACCGCGTGCGCGCCTGGACGAGGCGATCGCGCTCGGGCTGCGCACCGGCTTCGGGGATGAGTGGCTGCGCGTCGGCCACCTCAAGATCTTCACCGATGGCGCGCTCGGCTCGCAGACAGCCGCGCTCGAGGAGCCGTACGACGGCAGCACGGATCGCGGCATCCTCACGATCGAGCCGGAGACCCTGACGCAGGAGGTCGCGCGCGCCGCGGGCGCGGGCATCGCCGTCGCGATCCACGCGATCGGCGATCGTGCCGTCCGCGTGGCACTGGACGCGATCGCGCCGACGCGGCGCATCGCGCCCGACCTGCGGCAGAAGATCGAACACATCCAGCTCGTCCGCGCGGACGACCTCGGACGGTTCGCGCAGCTCGGCGTCATCGCGTCGATGCAGCCGCTGCACGCAACGAGCGACCGCGATCTCGCGGACCGGTACTGGGGTCCCGAGCGCACGGCGCGCGCGTACCCGTGGCGCACTCTGCTCGCAAGCGGCGCGGTCCTCGCGTTCGGCTCCGACGCACCTGTCGAGCCGATCGATCCGATGTTCGGCATCCATGCGGCCGTCGCGCGGCGCCGGCCTGGGGACGCGGACGCGTGGACGCCGGCCCAGCGCCTGACTCTCGACGAGGCGCTCGCGGGCTACGCGGCGGGGACGGCGTACGCCCTCGGACAAGAAACGGACGCCGGCACGCTCGCAGTGGGAATGCTCTGCGATGCGACGATCGTCGAGCAGGACCTCGCCCGCATCGACGAGGCGTCGCTGGCCGCGGTGCGGGTCAGCGGCACCGTCACCGGAGGCGTGGTGCGTCACGCGGCGGGCATCGGATGATCCAGCTCGTCCTGCACGGCGAGCTCCGTCAATGGAGTCCGGGTGGGCGTAAGGAGCTCAGCGTTCCCGCCGCCGGCCGCCGCGCGGTCGACGTCGTCCGCGAGCTCGGCATCCCGACGGCGGAGACCGCGGCTTACGTCGTGAATGGTGAGCAGCGCGACGGCGATGTCGTGCTCGCGGACGGCGACACCCTCGAGCTGCTGCCGGCGATCAGCGGCGGCGCGGCGGAGGGTGCGCTTGCGGGCGTTCGGGTGCTCGATCTCACGCGCGCACTGTCCGGTCCGTATTGCACGCTGATGCTCGCCGACCACGGTGCCGACGTGGTGAAGGTCGAGCTTCCGGGCACCGGCGACGAGACTCGCGAGTGGATGCCCCCACAGATCGGCGGTATCTCCGCGTACTACCTCGCCATCAACCGCAACAAGCGAAGCATCACCGTCGACCTGAAGCACCGTGAAGGGAAGAAGATCGTCGAACGACTCGTCGAGCGAAGCGACGTGATCGTCGAGAATTTCAGTCCGGGCACGCTCTCGCGCCTCGGCTTCGCCGACGACCGACTGCGTGCGATCAATCGTCGCGCGATCGTCTGTCACATCAGCGGCTTCGGTCAGGATGGGCCCGGCCGCGCCTGGCCGGCCTACGACCTCATCGTGCAGGGAATGGGCGGGATCATGAGCCTGACGGGGGAATCTGGTCAGGACCCGGTCATGGTCGGCGTGCCGCAGGCCGACATGGTGGCCGGGATGTTCGCGGCGTTCGCGGTCGCGGCCGCGCTCTTCGCGCGGGAACGCACCGGCGTTGGCCAGGTCATCGACGCCTCCATGCTCGGCGGCCAGGTCGCGCTGCTGTCACGGCAGGCCGCGCGCTTCTTCGCCGACGGCACTGTGCCGGGGCCCGAGGGGAACGTGCACGCGTCGATCGTCCCGTACCAGACGTTCCGCGCATCGGACGGACACGTGAACATCGGCGTCGCGAACAACGCGCTCTTCGAGCGATTCTGCCGCGCGCTCGACCTCGACGAGCTACTGGGCGATCCGCGCGCCGCGGACAACCCGACCCGGGTCGCGCATCGCAAGGAGCTCGTGCCCATCATCGAGAAGCGCATCGCCAAGCTCACACGCGCAGACATCGTCGCGCGCTTACGGAATGCGGCCGTCCCAGTTGGCCCGATCAATCGGCTCGATGAGGTCTTCTCCGACCCGGTCGTGCGCCACCTTGGGCTGATCGCCGAGGTCGACCATCCCACTGCCGGGCGCGTCCGCGCGCCGGGCATCCCGGTGCGGATGTCGGGCACGCCGCCGTCCGTCCGCGAGCATCCGCCGCTGCTGGGCGAGCACACCGATGCCGTGCTCAAAGACCTCGGCTACAACGACGACGAGATCCGCTCCCTCCGCCGGGATGGCGCCATCTGAACGCCGCCCGGACCGAGGTCGCGAGACGGCGTCCACTATGGCTCGTCGCGGCGCTGTCGGCCCTCACGCTGGGCGCGTACGTGCCCATCTGGTTCGGTCTCACCTGGCTCGAGGTCCGCCGCGAGACCGGCGATGAGCGGATGATGCCTCTCGGTCACGCGCTCGCGACCCTCGTTCCAGGAATGAACGCGTGGATCGCGTGGCGCCATTTCGCCGCGATCAACGCGCTCGCCGAGAAGGCCGGCGTCGCGGTGCGCGCGGACCCGCTCAGCGCCGCGATCGGGCTCGTTATCTGGTGGCTCACATTCACGCACTACTCCGCGGACCCGCTCTTCCTGCTGCTCGACGCGATCGAGCTCGTGGCCGGCACGGCCGTGGTCGTCTACGGACAGCGGGGGCTGAACGCCTTCCTCTCGACACGCGGCGTCGAGGAGCACATCGTCCAGACCGACATGATGGCTCTCGCCATCGCCGGCACGTATGCGCTGTTCACCGTCGTCGGTTTCCTGCAGGGAGGGCCCTGATATGGCGCCGGGCATCCTCGTGGTCGGCTCGCTTGCGTACGACGACGTTCGGACCCCGGACGCGTCGCGTGCGGGGCTGCTCGGCGGCGGTGCGGCGTACTTCGCGATCGCGGCGTCGCTGTATGCACCCACGCGCCTCTCGACGGTGATCGGCGACGACTTCCGCGAGCATGACCTCGAGCGGCTTGGCAAGCGCGGTGTGGATCTGACGGGCGTGGAGCGGCGTCCCGGCAGGTCGCTCCGCTGGTCCGGGGCTTACGACGTCGCTCGCGACGTCGCGGTGACCTCGAACACCGACCTCGGTGTCGTGAGCGGCTGGCGACCGGATCTGCCGGAGCATTATCGGCGCAGCGACTTCGCGTTCCTCTCGAACACCGACCCGCTCATCCAGGCCGCCGCGCTCGAGCAGCTGCGCGACACAAAGCTCGTGGCGCAGGACACGATGCACAGCTGGATCACGTCCGCTCGTGAGGACCTGCTTCGCGTCATGCGCCGCGTCAACGCGGTCTTCCTCAACCGGAGCGAGGTCGACCTGCTGTTCGGCCGTGAGGTCGACGGTCCGCACGAGATGCTCGCGCTCGGTCCGCAGATCGCGATCATCAAGAGCGGCGCGCGCGGCGCGCGGGTAGGCACGCCGACCGGTTCATGGAGCTGCCCCTCGTTCGCGGTCAACGAGGTCATCGATCCGACGGGCGCCGGCGACGCGTTCGCGGGCGGTTTCCTGGGTCGCCTCGCGGAGTCCGGGAATCAGGGCGGCGCGACCCTGCGCGAGGCGCTGCTCCATGGGACCGCCTGCGCCTCCTTCGCGGTCGAGGGCTTCGGCGTCCTGGGCATCGAGACCGCGACGCGCCGTGCCGTCGACGAGCGCGTCCGGGCGCTCGCGCTGCGGACCGCCGGGTAGGGAACCGGCCCGGCGTGCGGTTGTAGAAGGGGTGGAGACCGACTCCGTGGAGGGCCGGCCAACGGAGGACGCCCAGCTGGTGGAACGTGCACGGCATCGCGATGAGAGCGCGTACGCGGAGCTCGTCACGCGTTATCAGGCGTTGGCCGCGCGCACCGCGTACGTCATCACGGGCTCCGACGCCGACGCGGAAGAGGCCGCTCAGGAGGGATTCGTGAAGGCCTATTACGCGCTCGACCGTTTCCACGCCGGCGCGCCGTTCAGGCCCTGGCTGCTCCGGATCGTCGCGAACGAGGCCATCAACCGCCGCAAGGCGGCGGGCCGCAGACCGACGGTCGGTCTCAGCGTGGTCGAGGACCGGCCCTCGCCCGACACGGCCCTGTCGCCCGAGGGCGCGGCCTTGGCCAGCGAGCGGCGCGAGACCGTGCTGGCCGCGCTCAGGCAGATGCGCGAGGAGGACCGGCTCGTCATCGCGTACCGCTACTTTTTCGACCTCTCCGAGGCGGAGATGTCCGAGGCGCTGGGCGTGGCGCGGGGCACCGTGAAGTCACGTCTCTCGCGCGCGCTCGTCCGCCTGCGCGGGCTCATCGGCGAGATGCCCGAGGATCAGCGAGTTGAGTAAGAGCGAGCGCATGCCCGACGACGAGCTCGAGAGGACGCTGCGCGACATCGGCGAGCGGCTCGACTACCCACGGCCCGTCGCGATGGCCGCGGCAGTCCGGGCGCGCCTGCGTGAGCCGCGTCCGCGCCGCGCGGCCTGGTGGCCGCCGCGTCTCACACTCGCGCCCGCGCTCGTCACGCTGGCGATCCTTGCGGTCGTCGTCGCGCTCGCGTCGCCGGATGCGCGCGCCGCCGCAGGGCAGTTCCTCCACCTACGCGGGATCGACATCTTCCCCGTGCCGACGGTGCCTGCGTCCCTGCCACCGCTTCGCATCACCTTCGCCGGCCAGCGCGCCACGCTCGATGAGGCCAAGCGTCAGGTGCGATTCACGGTGCGGGTGCCGTCGGCGCCCGAGCTCGGTACGCCGGACGACGTGTTCGTGGAGAGCGTCGGCACGAGCGACCGCGTCAGCCTCGTCTACCGCGAGCGCGAGGGCATCCCCGTGTCAAAGGAAGCTGGTGTCTCGGCTCTCGTGGTCGAGGTCAGGGGCACGGTCGACGAGGTGCTCCTCGGGAAGGCGACGGGGCCGGGGACCAAGGTAGAGGCGATCACGGTCAACGGAGCGCCCGGCTACTGGCTCGAGGGCGCGCCGCACCTGTTCTTCTACCGTGAGCCCAACGGCAACGTTCGAGACGAGACCCTGCGGCTCGCCGGGAACACGCTCGTGTGGGTTCAGGACGGCCTGACCATCAGGCTGGAGGCGCAGGTCTCGAAGAGCGACGCCCTGAGGCTTGCCGCCAGCTTCCGCTGAATCGGCCGGCCACGGATCGCGACAGGCGAAACCCCCGCTTGACAGAGTGAAACACTCGGAATCGAATGAGCGCGCCGTGCGACTTGGCTTGGAGGTGCGCTAGTGAGCTTTCTGTCGAACCTGTCGCGACGTGGTTTCCTGAAGTACGGCGCTCTGTCGGGTCTGGGCGCCTTCATCACCGCGTGTCTGTCTCAGAACGCGCCGGCGGCCACGGGCACGCCCGCGGGCACCGCCGCCGCCGCCCCGTCCGCCGCCCCGACGGTCGTCGCCCGCGCGGACGCGATCACGTGGAAGATCCAGTCCGGCTGGGCCGGCAACGACCTGTTCCAGGAGATGTTCCTCGACTGGAAGAACATCGTCGAGGAGATGGCCGGCGGGCGATTGAAGATCGACGCCCTTCCGGTCAACGCGGTCACGAACATCAACGGAGCGATCGACGCGGTGCACGCCGGAACGTTGGACGGGGCGCACCACGTGCCCGCGTACTACTACGGCAAGGACCACGCCGTGAGCCTCATGGGCACGGGCCCGATGATGGGTATGAACGGCCAGATGTGGCTCGCCTGGTACTACTACGGCGGCGGCCAGGCGCTCTACGAGAAGCTCGTTCAGCAGAAGCTGAAGCTCAACGTGTACTCGCTGTTCCACATGCCGATGCAGAACCAGCCCCTCGGGTGGTTCAAGGACGTCATCAAGTCGCCCGATGACTTCAAGGGCATGAAGTTCCGCACCGTCGGTCTCGCGACCGGCATCTACCAGGGCCTCGGCGCGAGCGTCATCTCGGTCGCCGGCGCCGAAGTGGCCTCATCACTCGACCGTGGAGTCATCGACGCGGCGGAGTTCAACAACACGACGTCGGACACCGTCTATGGCCTGCCCGACGCGCGGAAGGTCCTCATGACGCAGTCGTACCACCAGCCCAGTGAGATCCTCGAGATCTCGCTCAACAAGACGAAGTACGACGCGATGCCCGCGGACCTGCGGGCGATCATGAAGTACGGAGCCTGGGCGGAGTCGGCCAACGGCGAGTGGAAGCAGATGTTCAGGAACAGCGACGACTACCAGAAGCTGATCGCCAAGGGCATCAACATCCAGAAGACGCCGCAGTCCGTGCTCGACGCACAGCTGAAGGCCTGGGACGCCGTCGTCGCGTCGGAGTCGAAGGACAATCCGGACTTCGTCGCGATCCTCGACTCGCAGAAGAAGTGGGCCCAGCGCATCTACGCGTGGTCGGAGAAGATCAACATCCCGACGCCCGATCCCGTGTCGTACAAGGCGATGTTCAAGTAGCCGCCAGCGCCTGACGTGCATATCCTCGCGGGGTCCCCGGGCGACCGGGGACCCCGTGACGTACCCGGCACTGGCGACGGAGTGGGTAGGAGGCGGTGATGCAGCGCGTCCTGTTCGCGATCGACCGGCTCTCCGCGTGGAGCGGAAAGGTCACGTCGTGGGTCGTGCTCCTGATGACCGTTCTCATCAGCTACGACATCGTCATGCGCTACCTGAGCAAGCCGCTGGGCGATCCGATCCGGGCGATCTGGTTCACGTACACGTTCTCCTACGACATGTCCTATTACCTGTACGCGATCCTGTTCATGATGGGCGGCGCCTACGCGCTGTCCCGCGGGCAGCACGTCCGCGGTGACATCTTCTATCGCACGTGGTCGGTGAGGACGCAGGCGAAGGTGGATCTGTTCCTTTACTTGTTCGCGTTCTTCCCGGGGATGATCGCGCTCATCTCGGTCGGAGCGCAGTGGGCGGCGGCCTCGTGGGCGATCCACGAGCGCTCCTTCACGACGGCGGCGGCGCCGCCGCTGTACCCGCTGAAGACCGTCATCCCGATCGCGGCGACGCTGATGGTGATCCAGGGGATCGCCGAGACGATCCGTTCATGGCAAGCGCTTCGGAGCGGCGTCTGGCCGCCGCGCCTCTCTGATGTCGAGGAGACGGAGACCCTCCTCGCGAAGCAGAGCGAGCTATGAGCCCCGAGGTCCTGGGCCTCGTGATGATCGCGCTCATGGTGGTCGCGATCCTCATCGGCTTCCCGACCGCGTTCACGCTCATGGCCCTCGGTGTGACGTTCGGCTTCCTGGGGATCGGGTTCGTCGTCTTCGATCTCGTCGTACAGCGGACCTTTTTCGTGATGCAGAACGACGTGCTTGTCGCCATCCCGCTCTTCCTGTTCATGGGCTACATCATCGAGCGCTCCGGGATCCTCGACGAGCTCTTCCATGCGATCCAGGTCTTGCTCGGATGGCTTCCGGGGTCGCTCGCGGTCGCCACGCTGCTCACGGGCACGATCTTCGCGACGGCCACCGGCATCGTTGGCGCATCCGTGACGCTCCTCGGTCTTCTCGCGTTCCCGCAGATGCTCAAGGCCGGCTACGACAAGAAGTTCGCGGCCGGCACGGTGACGGCGTCGGGAACCCTCGGGATCCTCATCCCGCCGAGCGTCCTGCTGATCCTGTACGGATTCGTCGCCGGCGTGTCGGTGCCGCGCCTGTACGCGGGCGCGTTCCTGCCGGGGTTCATGCTGGCCGGCCTGTATTTCGGCTACGTCGTCATCCGCTCCTGGGTGCAGCCGAAGGTCGCGCCGATGGTGCCGAAGGAGATGCGCGAGAAGCTCACCGGGCGCGAGACCCTGATCCTCGTCTTCCGCGGATTCGTCCCGATCGTGTCGATCATCCTGTTCGTGCTCGGCGCGATCTTCTTCGGGTTCGCGACGCCGTCCGAGGGCGCGGCCCTCGGTGCCCTTGGCGGCATCGTCCTCGCCGCATTCCACCGGCGCCTCTCACTCTCGATGCTCCGCGAGTCGGTGTTCCTGACCGTCCGCACCGCCGCGATGGTGGGTTGGCTCCTCGTCGGCTCCAGCATCTTCGCGGCGGTGTTCGCGCGCCTCGGCGGCGCGGCGATCATCAGCGACACCGTGCTGAGGCTGCAGCTCAGCCCAGAGCAGTTCTTCTGGGTGGCGCAGATCCTCATCTTCGTTCTGGGATGGCCGCTCGAGTGGACCGAGATCACGATCATCTTCATGCCGCTCTTCCTGCCACTGCTCGCGACGTATCACCAGAATTACCCCGACAACATCACGACCGATGCCTTCTACTTCGGGATCATGGCGGCGCTCAATCAGCAGACCTCGTTCCTCTCGCCGCCGGTGGCGATGTCGGCGTACTACCTGCGCGGCGTCGCGTCGAAGTCGATCACGCTCAACGAGATCTTCACGGGGATGTATCCGTTCCTCGCGATCCAGATCGTGGCGATGGGCGTGCTGTGGCTCGTGCCCTGGCTTGCGTTCGGACCCGCGCAGCTGGTCTACGGAAGGTGAGCGCGGTCTAGAGTCTCGAGTCCTCCGCGAAAAGCCGTTCGACGAACCCACGGAGCTCGGACCGCTGATGTCTCGCCGAGACGGCGAACAGGCCTCCGAGCAGCAGCGCCGCGAGAGCGACGAGCACCACGTCGCCGCCCGAGAGCCCCTCCGCGCGACGCGACGCGATGCCGAGCCCGGCGGCGAGATAGAGCGCGAAGAACAGCGCCAGCAGGAAGCGCGTGCGAGGGGGAAGGAAGAAGCGGAGCTCGATCCGGCCTCCTCCGCGGATCCCGCGCACCTGTCCGAACGCGTGGACCGCGCGTTGCTGCCGCTCCCAGATCTCGAAGTCCGTACCGCGCACGACGCCGACATATTCGGACCGCGTCTTGAGCACGCCCAAGGTGCGCTTCTTCGGGAGATTGATCGCCGACGAGACGCGCGCGGCGGCGGCTTCCGGAGCGATCGCGACCTCAAGCGTCCAATCGGCCACGGTCGGGGTGCCGGGACTCGAACCCGGGACCTCAGCGTCCCGAACGCTGCGCGCTACCAAGCTGCGCTACACCCCGATGGGAACCCGCGTCGCGATGGACGCCGGCGACGCGCTCGATTGTACGGTGCGCGCGCCGGGCTAGGCTGCGCATCGCCATGACCTCGGACATCGTCGCATTTGCTGTCGCGGCGACGCTCGTCGTGGTCGCCTCCTTGACCGCGATCACGAGGCGCGGCGCCGGCGGTGCCGCGGTCGCCGCCGCGCTGACGAACGCGGGCCTGGCCGCCCTGACCGCCATCCTCGGCGCGCCGCCACTCCTCGTGATCCTGTTCGTCGCGTTCGCCGCGGCGGTCGCGCTGTTCTCGGTCGCGCTCGGATCATCGACCGCGCCGTCGGTGGGCCCGGTCGCGCGGCCACGGCGTCCGCAGCCCGAGCTCGCGAGTGCGCTGGTGGCGTTCGGGTTCGTCGGCCTCGTCGGCTGGGCGCTCACTCGCGCTGGGCTCCCGCCCGGCTGGCCGACCGCCGGCGCGGTCCCCACCGAGCTTCATCTGGCGCTGGGCGGGTCCGTGTTCGCCGTGGGCATCGCGGGTCTCACACACCGTCCGAACGCCAAAGACGCGGTCGCGTCGCTAGGGCTGATGCTCGGCGCCGTCGCGTTCACACTCGTCGCGGGTGATCGCCGCTACGACCAGCCCGTGGGAGCGCTGGCCGCGCTCGTGGTCATCGCGGTCGGGAGCGCGCAGCTCGCGATCGCGGTCGGTCTGCTCGGACCGCTGCTGCGCCGCCGCGGCACGGCCGATCTCGACGACATCAGGGAGCCACGAGGGTGACCCTGTGGCTCGCGGTCGCAGCACCTCTCGCGGGTGCCATCCTCATCGCGGTCGCCGGCGGCGCGCTCGGCCGCCGTGGGGTCGCGGCCGTCGGAGCGGGCGCGCTCGCCGTGTCGTTCGGTGCGTCGGTCGCCCTTGCCCAGGCCTTCGCGGCGGGGAGAACGTCGCTCGTCGCCGACCTCGGACCGTGGCTGCCTTTGCGCGGATCGGCGCTGGCGCTCCGTCTCGATCCATCGACCGTGCCGCTGATCCTCGTCACGACCGCCGTCGCCGCGCTCCTGGCCCTCCATTCCATCGGCTCACTCTCGCGCACAGAGGGGACGCGCCGTTACTTCGCGGCGCTCGACCTGATCGTCTCCGCGACGCTGCTCGTGATCCTGGCGCGCGACCTGGTGCTGCTGCTCGCGGGGTGTGAGATCGCGGCCGCGTCCGCCTACCTCCTCATTACGCATCGCGCGTGGCGGCCAGGCGACGCGGATGCCGGTATCCGTAGCTTCGTCACCGGGCGCGTGGGCGACGCGGCGCTGCTGCTTGGCGCCTTCGTGCTGCTGGGCCTGTTCGGCACCGCCGACCTCGACGAGATCGGCTCGCGACTCGCCGCCATAAGGCTCACCTCGCCCGCGGACTCCACCCTTTTCGTCGCGACCGCGCTGCTCGTCAGCGGGGCGCTCGCGCGGTCCGCGCAGCTGCCGTTCCACGGATGGCTGCCCGCGACGCTCGCCGCGCCGGAGCCCGCGGCGGCGTTGCTGCACACCGTCTCGGGGATCCAGGTCGGCGTGATCGTGCTGGTGCGCTTGGCACCGCTGCTCCATCCCGGCGCGCTTGTCCTGGCGGCAGCGATCGGCGGGGCGACCGCGCTGCTTGGCGCGATCGTCTCGCTCGCGGAGAGCGACCGCCGGCGCGCGATCGCGTGGTCGACCGCGAGCCACGCTGGGCTGATGTTCGCCGCGGTCGGCGCGGGCGCGCCCGGGGTCGCGCTCTTTCAGCTGCTGTCGCACGCGCTCGCGAAGGCGACGCTGCTCCTTGCGCCGGACGTCGCCGAGCGCGCCCCGAACGCGAGAGCCTTCGGCTTCGTGTCGGGCGTGCTCGGCCTCGGTCTGCTTCCGCCGGCCGCGACGTTCTTCAGCGCCTCCGCGCTCGCGTCGGCCTTCGCCGACCGCCCGCTGCTGCTCGGTGTCCTGCTCGCGGTCGCGCTCGTCTCCGGACTGCGCGCCGCACGCCTCATCGCGTCGACGTTCCTCGCACCGGCGACGGGTGCGCGCGTGTCGCACGCGCGCGGGTCCGGCCCGCTCGCGCTCGTGCCGGTCGTGTCTCTCGGTGTCCTTGCGGCCGGCACGCTCACGTTCGGCGGACTCGTGTTCGCGGGGGCTGTCAGCCTTGGCACGGCGGTCGCGCCAACGGCCTTGACGACCGGCCAGATCGCGGTCGCGGCAGCCTCGCTCGCAGGCGCCGCAGTCGGGCTCTGGTCCTACGGGCGCCGCCCGCGCGCGCTCACGCCAAGCCGTCCCTCGCTCGCGCTTGCTCGCATGTCGCGGGCCGATGCGCTCGTCGCCCGTGGGTTTGCCGCGCTCGCGGGTCTCCTCGCGATCGAGGGCGAGGGGATCGTGCGCAGATCCGTCGACGCGCTCGGTTGGCTCGTCCAACGGGGCGCACTGATCACGGGTCGCATCGAGAGCGGCGGGGTGCGCGCGGACCAGGCGGTCCTCTGGACGGCGGTGGTCACGCTCCTGGCGTACTGGACGCTGCGGTGATCGCGACCGCGTTCATCGCCATCCCGCTGATCGCCGCGCTCGCGTGCCTGGCGCCGATCGGCGCGCGCGTGGCGCGCCCGCTTGCGGTGCTCGCGTCCGCCGCGGTTGGCGCGCTCGCGCTGTGGACGCTCGGCGCGCCGGCCTCGGAGGGGCTTCGCCTCTCGGCTGGCTGGGCGCGTGCGCTGGGCGCGGGTTACGCCGTCGAGATCGACGCGCTGTCGTCGCTGTTCATCGTCTTCGCGGCGCTGCTCTTTGTGGCGGGCGCCGTCGCGAGCCGGCGAGTGGGCGACCGGCGTGCGTACTTCGCGATCTGGTGCGCGCTGCAAATGGCGGTCGACGGAGTGTTCGTGGCGCGCGACCTCCTGCTGCTCGTGGTGTGCTGGGAGACGATGCTGATCGCGATCGTCCTCCTCCTCTGGCAGTGGGGTGGCCGCGATCGCCGGCCGGCCGGTCTGCGCCTCATCGCTCATATGCTCGTGGGCAGCGCGTTGCTGCTCCTGGCCACCGCGTCGATCGCGGTCGCGCGCGGCAGCCTCGACATGGACGTCCTCGCTTCTCGACCGATCGGCGCGAGCGGTCAGCTTCTCCCGGCGCTGCTCTTCCTCGCGGCCTTCGCGGTCGCACTGCCGCTGTTCCCGTTCCACGGTTGGGTCGCCGACACCTACACCGCCGCCCCGATCCCCGTCGCGATCGTGCTCGGGGGTGTCGTCGGGAGCGCCGCCGTCCAAGGGATCCTGCGTGTCTGCCTCGACCTCTTCCCGCAGGGCATGCTCGCCGCGGCGCCGGTGCTCGTCGCGATCGCGGCTGTCGGGTCCCTCTACAGCGCGCTCGTCGCGACGCGGCAGGACGACCTCCGCCGTCTGGTGGCCTACGCGTCGATGTCGCAAATGAATCTCGTCGCGCTGGCGCTCTTCGCTGCGACGGCGACGAGCCTTCGCGGCGCGATCCTCGCGAGCCTCTCGCACGGGATCGTCGTCGCGGCGCTGCTCCTCATCGCCGCCGCGATCGCGCATCGCACAAGATCGTTCTCGCTGTCTCGCGCCGGGGGTCTGGCGTCATCGACTCCGGTGCTCGCCGCGTGTGCGACGCTCGCCGCCTTCAGTGCCGTCGGCCTCCCAGGAACGAGCGGCTTCGCCGCAGCGGTGATCGCCCTCGCGGGCTCCTACGAGCGCTTCCCCGCTGCGGCGGCCTTCGCCACGCTCGCGCTGATCGTCGCGCCGGTCTACGCGCTCGGCGCGATCCGGCGCACGCTCCACGGTCCGCCACTCGCGAGCGGCCGCGACCTGGCGTGGCGCGACCGCGCGCTCATCGTGCCCCTACTCGCGCTGACCATCGCCCTCGGCGTCGTGCCGCGCCTGGTCACCGACCGACTCAGCGACGACGTCGTCCCGCGCGTCGAGCCGCGCCTCGACCCGAGCGCGGAGGGTGCGCCATGAGCTCGACGGACGCGCTTGCCGCGCTGCCGACGCTGGTACTCGCGGCCGGCGCCGGCCTTGTGGCGATCCTGGGAGCCGCGCTGCGAGCCGAGGAGCGCGAGGTCGTCTGGCTGGGCATCGCGATCGCCGCGGCAGCGAGCGTGTCGGCCGCGGTCGCCGGCACCGGCGACGATGCCTTCGGCGGTGCGATCCGGCGCGACGGTGCCTCGTTGCTCGCCGCCGTGCTCATCGGCGCGACCACGGCCTCCGCGCTCGTGCTCGCGCTGGCCGCGGACCCGGGCGGATCGGACGCGCGGAACGAGACGACAGCGCTTCTGCTTTTCTCGGCGGCTGGCGCGGTGCTGCTCGCGTCCGCGGCGCATCTTCTTGTTGCGTTCATCGCGCTGCAGCTGATGACGCTGCCGCTCTACGCGCTCCGCGGCATCTCGCGCGAGACGCGTGCAGCCGAGCGCGGGCTCGGCACATTCCTGCTCGGCGCGTCCGCGACCGCGGCATTCGCATACGGCATCGCGCTGGTCTACGTCGCGACGGGCTCCCTCACCATCGGAGCGCTCGCCACGGTCGGCTCGGCCATCGGCTTCGTCGGAATCGCGTTGCTCGTCGCCGGGCTCGCGGCGGCGGCCGCGCTCGTGCCGTTCCATCTCTGGGTACCGGGCGCGATCGCGCCGGCCGGACCGGCGTGCGGCGCCTTCATCGCGGTCGCGACGCGCGTCGGCGCCGTGGTGGTGCTGGCGCGATTCGCGACCGCCATCGCCGCATCGGGGGCGCTGGCGGTGGACATGCGTGCGACGGCGGCGGTGCTCGCCGCGGGCACGCTGGTCGTCGCCAACGTCGCCGCGCTTGGGCAGACGACCCTCAAGAGACTGTTGGCGTATTCGTCCGTCGCGCAGGGTGGTGCCATCGCCGTGGCGATCGCCGCAGGCCCGGCTGCGGGTCCACCCATCGCGTTCGCACTGGTCGTCTACGCGGCGTCGATGCTCGGTGCGTTCGCGTTCGTGGCTCTCGTCGCGCGGCCGGAAGCGGATCCGCCGATCCGCGCGCTCAACGGGCTCGCCCGACGGCGGCCGCTGCTCGTCGCGGCGCTCGCCGCGATCCTCCTCGCCCTCTCCGGCCTGCCACCGACAGCGGGCTTCGTCGCAAAGGTCTACGTGCTTGAGGCGGCGGTGCAGGCGCAGCTGGCGTGGCTGGTCGCGCTCGCCGCGCTCGCCACGGTCGTTTCGGCGGCGGCGCATCTGCGCGTCCTGCTCGCCTGTTTCGAGAACGGCGCGCCAGCGATGGCACCAGGCTCACGCCTGGGTCGCGGCGCCGTCGTTGCGGCGGCGGTCGCAGTGGTGATGCTCGGGATCTTTCCCGGACCGCTGCTTGACGCCATGCAGGCAGTGCGGTTCTGAAGGGCGGGACCGGTACGATTGATCCCCGAAAGCGGCTGCGCGCTTTCGGGGCTGTAGCTCAGTGGATAGAGCGCCGCCGTCCTAAGGCGGGCGTCGCCGGTTCGATTCCGGCCAGCCCCTCCGCACCAGTGTCGGCCGTCCTTGTGATCGTCTGCTCGGCGAACGTGAAGGCCCTTCGACCTTGGGACGCTTCGCGGAGCGATTGATGAGGCGCTCTCGGCCCGAGAGCGCAGCGCACCCATGTAACACTTATCGCTCTGATGGCCACGCTCACCGCACGCCCTCCCCGGCGTTTCTCGGCGCCTCTGGTGCTGATCCTCCCGGCGATGCTCTTCGGGTTGCTCGTGTCGGTGCAGTGGCGCACGCAACAGGAGCGGAGCGAGCTCACGGTGCGCTACAACGCGCCGCTCCTCGATGCGGCGAAGTCCCTGCAGAACGAGCAGGACTCGCTGAAGGCGCAGCTCGCCGACCTGCGTGCGCAGCTCGACGTGATCCAGCGAGGGGCCGCCTCGCAGAGCACCACGAGCCGTGACCTGCAGGCCCGCATCGAGGAGCTGCGCTCGGCGGCCGGTCTCACGGAGCGGACCGGCGACGGCGTGCTCATCACGCTCGACGACGCCAGGACCGCGGGGACGGCGGCGCAGCAGAGCAACGTCGACAAGTCGATCTGCCATTCGACGGACCTCACCGACATCGTCAACGCCGCGTGGCGAGGCGGGGCGGAGGCGATCGCGATCAACGAGGAGCGCATCGTCGGCTCCTCGAGCGTGTACTGCGTCGGCTCGACGATCATGGTGAACGGCACGCTGATGTCACCGCCGTTCTCGGTCGTGGTCATCGGCCCGCAGAATCAGCTGCTTGCGGCGTACGACGATCCGAACGAGCTGCGCGACATCAAGCAGCGTCGAGACGTGTATGGCCTCGGGTTCCGCGTCGCGCGTCAAGCGGGGTTGAAGGTACCGCCGTATGGCGGCGCGCTGAACGTCCGCTACGGCACTCCGCAGTAAGTGGTCATGTTGCCAGGCGAACCTGACCGGCTTGCTGCTTCGCAGGAAGCTCCGCAGTAGTCGCATGCGGACGAACGCCGGCGGCATCGCCGCGACCATCGTCGCGCTGTTCCTCGGTCTGCTCGCCGTCACGCAGATCAAAGCGCAAGACGTCTACACACGGAGCCTTCAGCTCGAGACGCCGTCGTCCCTGACGACGCTCATAGCGAACCTGGCGGAGCGGAACAACGGCCTGCGCGAGGAGATCTTCGATCTTCGCCTCCGTACGGAGAGCGCGCGGCAGGACGCCGCGAGCGGCACCGGATCGTTGACCGAGGCGCGGCGCCAGCTCACGCAGCTCGAGATCTTCGCGGCGCGCACCGCCGTGAAGGGCCAGGGCATCACCGTGCGCGTGGACGGCGCGTTCGACGACAAGGCGCTCTCCGATCTGGTGAATGAAATGCGCAACGCCGGCGCCGAAGGTGTCGCGATAAACGGCACGCGCGTCGGGCCCCGTTCCTGGTTCGGCTTCGCCGCCGACAAGTCCCTGACGGTGGACGCGATCCCGATCAAGGGTCCCTGGACGGTGAGCGCCGTGGGTGCGCCCGAGGTCATGTACGTGGCGATGACGCGGACCGGCGGCATCATCGGTCAGTTCGAGCTGATCTACCGGAGCACGCGCTTCAGCGTGTCGAAGGAGTCCGCGCTCGAGCTACCGAGGCTGGCGAACCCACCGCGCGGCTAGACTCGCCGCGATGAGCGACGTCCGGACGGCTCGCGCGAAGGGGCCGATCGCGCTGTACCTCGACGACATCGTCGTCCTCCGCAAGCCGCATCCGTGCGGTGGCGACGCTTGGCGCATCGTGCGTCTGGGCGCGGACATCGGCCTTCGGTGCACCACCTGCGCCCACCGCGTCCTGGTCGCCCGCGCGGCCGTGGAGCGCGATATCAAGCGGTTCGTGGAGCGGGGACCGCTGGCGCCGCAGGAGTAGACCGAGGCTTGTCCGAGGTCAAGGAGGCCGGGAAGAGCGGCCTCCTGCGCAATCGCGCGTTCATGGCGCTCTGGGGCGCGCAGGTCCTCTCGCAGACGGCCGCGAACGCCGTCACCTCGGCGCTCATCATCCTCGTCGCCGAGCTGACGCACTCGAACACGTCGTCGTCCTTTCTGATCCTCCTCGCGATCATCCCCGCGGTCCTCTTCGGCTTCGCCGGAGGCGTGATCGTCGACCGGACCGACCGCCGGCTCATGCTCGTCGTCACGAACGCGCTGCGTGCGGCCGCGATCGTCCCGCTCATCCTCGCGGGCGCGAGCGTGACCACGGCCTATCTGGTCAACTTCCTCGTCGCCACCGTGACGATCTTCTTCGTTCCGGCGGAAGCGGCCACGATCCCGTCGATCGTGCGCAAGAAGGATCTGCTCGTCGCGAACTCGCTGTTCACCTTCACGTTCAACGGCGCGTTCCTCCTCGGGTTCGTGATCCTCGCGCCGATCATCGTCAGCCTGTACGGCTTCGAGACTCTCTGGATCACGATCGCGACGATGTTCGCGGTGGCGTCGCTGCTCTGCCTCACGCTTCCGCAGGCGCCACCGGCCAGCACGCTCCTCAGCGTCGAGCTGGCCGAGCGCGCGGTCAGCGAGACGCGCCGCGGCATCGTCGAGGCGTTCACGTATCTGCGCACGACGCCCCTCGTGACGTGGGCGATGGTGTACATCGCCCTCACCAACACGCTCATCGCGATCGCGGGGGCGCTCTCGCCCGGATTCGTTCGCGAGGTCCTCCGCCTGGGCGAGCGCAACGTGGTCGTGCTCGTGGGCCCCGCGGGCATCGGCGTGGTGGCGGGGCTCGGTCTCCTGAACGTCGTGAGCCGTCGCATCGGCCGGCCTCACGCCATCGGCGCGGGCCTCATCGTCACGGTGGCCGCGCTCGTCTCGCTCGCCGCCGCGCGGCCGTTCGCCGACATCTTCGTCGACACGCGCCTGGCCGGGCAGCTCGGGGGTCTTGGCGGCGCGCTCCCGTTCTTCATCGGCATCGTGAGCGTCACGGCGTTCGTGTTCGGCGTCGCGTATTCGTTCATCACGGTGCCGGCGATGACCCTGCTGCAGGAAGAGCTGCCGGAGGAGCTGCGCGGCCGCGTGTTCGGCGTGCTGAACACGCTCGTGTCGATCTTCAGCTTTCTGCCGCTGATCATCGTCGGCCCGATCGCCGATCTCTGGGGCATCGCGCCGGTGTTCCTGCTCGCGGCGGTCGTCGTCTTCGGCGTGTGGCTCTGGGGCCGCTCGGTCCGAGTCCTCGCGGGGGAACGTCACCAAAGGGTCGCTCAGGAACGAGGCCAGCTCGGGTAGACTTGACCTCCGAGTGAGGTCCTCCCGCGCCACCCTCCTCCACTACCTGGGACAGCACAAGCTCCGACTCGTGATGGGCGTCGCCATCGTCGGCCTGAGCTCGTTCGTCGCGGTGCTGCCTCCTCTCCTGATCGGCCGCATCGTCGACACGCTGACCACCCGCGCGGATCCCGATGCCGTCCTCAGGCTTGCGCTCCTCATGGTCGCGCTCGCGGGCGCCGAGAACGTGCTCCGGGGCTTCGGCCGCTGGCGCATCCTCGACGCGTCCCGGCAGATCGAATACCGCATGCGCAACGATCTGCTGGCGCACCTGCAGACGATGCATCTCGCGTACTTCCAGCATCAGCGCATCGGCGATCTCATGGCCCGGCTGACGAACGATCTCCAGGCGGTGCGCCAGATGGTCGGCTTCGGCACGCTGATGCTGACGAACACGCTGCTCACGCTGCTGTTCACGTTCATCTCGATGTTCAGCGTCAACACGAAGCTGGCGCTCATCGCGGTCGCGCTCACGCCGATCTCGTCCTACGTGTTCTGGACGATCGGCCGGCGCGTGAGCCAGCGCTTCGAGCAGCTGCAGGCGCAATTCGGCGACCTGTCGGCGAAGGCGCAGGAGAATTTCTCAGGGATCCGGGTGGTCAAGGCATTCAGCCAGGAGGAGCCCGAGATCACCTCGTTCGCCGTCGTCAACCGCGACTACCTCCAGAAAGCGGTCGACCTCGCGAAGGTGAACGGCCTCGTCTGGCCGGCGATGCAGTTCCTTCTCGGCGTGGCGGTGCTCGCGATCCTCTACGTCGGCGGGCAGGATGCGATCGAGGGGCGACTCACGATCGGGCAGCTGGTCCAGTTCGTCGCGTACCTCCAGATCATCTCGTGGCCGATGATCGCTCTCGGCGAGGTCACCAACATGATCCAGCAGGGCTGGGCGTCGCTCGGACGCCTCGAGCAGATCTACGAGGCCCGGCCCACCGTCGCCGATCCGCAGGATCCCGTGCCGAGCCAGATCGTCGGGGCGGTCGAGTTCCGCGGCGTCGCGTTCGCCTACGGACAGACCATCGTCCTGCGCGACATCTCGTTCAGCGTGCCGGCGGGTGGATCGCTCGCGATCGTCGGCCTGACCGGCGCGGGCAAGAGCTCGCTCGTGAACCTCATCCCGCGGCTCTTCGACGCGCAGCAGGGGGAGATCCTCATCGACGGCGTCGACGTGAAGCGCTATCCGGTGCCGGCGCTGCGACGCGCCGTGGGGTACGTGCCGCAGGAGACTTTCCTCTTCTCCGTGCCGCTCCGCGAGAACGTCGGCTTCGGGCGCGAGAAGGCGCTGTCAGATGCGGAGCTCGACTGGGCCGGCGAGGTCTCCCAGCTCGGCAAGGACGTGGAGGATTTCCCGGCGCGCTACGACACGATGATCGGCGAGCGTGGCGTGACGCTGTCGGGCGGTCAAAAGCAGCGCGCCGCTATCGCCCGGGCGGTCGCGAAGGATCCCAAGATCCTGATCCTCGACGACGCGCTCTCCGCGGTGGACACCTACACCGAGGCGGAGATCCTCAAGCGCCTGCGTGGCGTCATGCGTGAGCGCACCAGCATCGTCGTGGCGCACCGCATCTCGACCGTGAAGGACGCCGACGAGATCCTCGTCCTGGACGATGGTCGCATCGCCGAGCGCGGGACGCACCGCGAGCTCCTCGAGCTGAAGGGCCTGTACGCCGGGATGTACCGGCGCCAGCTGCTGGAGGAGGAGCTCGAGGTCGACGAAGAGCAGTCCGAGCACGAGCGCCGGGTCCGCAGCGGTGCGCAGGACGACGAGCGGCCCTTCCCGCGCCCGGCACCGCGGATCGACGATCTTTCGGACGGGGACAGCTGATGGCCGGACGCGGTGGCGGTGGCGGCGGCGGGCACGGCGGCCACGGTGGTGGCGCCGCGGGGTTCTTCCACGAGGACGAGATCCTCGGCAAGGCCTACGACGCGACGCTCACGCGCCGCCTGGTCGGCTACCTCGCGCCGTACAAGCTCTGGGTGGGCGTCTCGATCGTGCTGCTGCTCGTGCAGTCGGCCGCGCAGATCGTTCCACCGATCCTCGCGAAGGAGATCGTCGACCAGGCCGTGATCCCCGCGGTGAACGGCGCGCTCCCGCGGGACGACGCGTTCGGCCGGCTCACGCTCCTCGGCATCTTCTACCTCGCGGTCCTCGGCGTGGGCGCCGGCATCCGCTACGGGCAGACGCTCCTGACGACCTGGGTCGGACAGCGAGCGATGTACGACCTGCGCCTCGAGCTGTTCCGGCACCTGCAGTTCCTACCGCTCGGATTCTTCGACCGGAACCCGGTCGGCCGCCTGATGACGCGCATCACCAACGACATCGACGCGCTCACCGAAATGGTCACGCGCGGCGTCGTCTCCATCTTCGGGGACATCGCCATGATCGTCCTGATCTCGATCGCGATGCTCATCCTCGACTGGCGCCTCGCGCTCGTGACGTTCGTGTCACTGCCGATCCTCATCGCGCTGACCGCGTACTTCCGCGGCATGATGCGCGAGTCCTTTCGCGCGATCCGCATCCGGCTCGCACGGGTGAACGCGTACCTCAACGAGACGCTGTCGGGTATGGCGATCGTGCAGCTGTTCACGCGCGAGCGGCAGACCTTCGACGGGTTCGACGCACTCAACCGCGACCTGCTGGCCGCGAACCGGGGCCAGGTCCGCGCGATGAGCGTCTTCCAGCCGACCGTCAACTTCACCCGCAATGCGACGGCCGCGGCGCTCTTCGTCGTCGGCGCGAACTGGATCCTCGGCGGGACGCTGACGCTCGGGACGCTGGTCGCGTTCTGGCAGCTGCTGAACCAGTTCTTCCAGCCGATCCTGGACCTGGCCGAGAAGTACAACATCATGCAGGCCGCGATGGCGTCGTCGGAGCGCGTGTTCCGGCTCCTCGACACGCGATCCAACATCCTCGATCCCGAGCATCCGATCGTGCTGCCACACGTGCGTGGTGAGATCGCCTTCCGCAACGTCTCGTTCGCATACAACGAGGGCGACTGGGTGCTGCGCGATGTGGACTTCACGATCAGCGCGGGCGAAAGCGTGGCCATCGTCGGCGCCACCGGGGCGGGGAAGACGTCGATCATCAGCCTGATCTCGCGCTTCTACGACGTGCAGAAGGGCAAGATCGTCCTCGACGGCGTCGACATCCGCGAGATGCGCCAGGTGGACCTGCGCCGGCACGTCGGCGTCGTGCTGCAGGACCCGTTCATCTTCGCGGGCACGATCGCCTCGAACATCCGCCTGAATGACGCGGCGATCAGCGAGGACCAGGTGCGCTCGGCCGCACGGTTCGTGAACGCCGACAAGTTCATCGACCGTCTGCCGAAGGGGTACGACGAGGTGGTCACCGAGCGCGGATCCACGCTCTCGGTCGGACAGAAGCAGCTGCTGGCGTTCGCCCGGGCCATCGCCTTCAACCCGGAGATCCTGCTGGTGCTCGACGAGGCGACCAGCTCGGTCGACACCGAGACCGAGCACCTCATCCAGGACGCGCTCGCGAAGCTCATGAAGGGCCGGACCTCGATCATCATCGCCCACCGTCTGTCGACGATCCAGAACGTCGACCGGATCATCGTCCTGCACAAGGGACGCGTTGTGGAGATGGGCTCGCACCGCGACCTCCTCGCGCTGCGCGGCGTGTACCACCGCCTCTACGAGCTCCAGTACCGGGCGCACGAAGCCGCGTCATCGCTGAAGACGGGGTAGTCCCGCAACAGGCATCGCCCCAGGCTGAGCGCGCTCTTTGTGCATTGACACGTCCCACGTGGTGTTGTATATAACTGCTTGGTTATGGACACGCAGCAGGCCCACCGGAGCGCCGCGGAGCACCTGGACGCGACCTTCGCCGCGCTCGCCGATCCCACGCGGCGAAGGATCCTCGCGCGCCTCGCCGCAGGCGAGGCATCCGTCGCGGAGCTCGGCTCGCCGTTCGCCATGAGCCAGCCGGCGATCTCCAAGCACCTCCGAGTGCTGGAGCGCGCCGGCCTGATCTCACGCGGCCGCGACGCGCAGCGACGGCCGCGCCGGCTGGAGGCCAAGCCCCTCGCGACCGCCACCGAGTGGCTGGAGCGCTACCGCAGGCACTGGGAGGGCAACTTCGAGGAACTGGACGCCCTTCTGGAAGACCTGACGACACGAGAGAAGCAGGACAAGACAGCCAAGAGCGACGAGCCACAGGAACGCAGAAGGAAAAGGGGAACAGAGCGATGAGCGACACCGGAGAGCTGAAAGTGACCACGCCCTCGGACCTGGAGATCGCGATGACACGCGCATTCGATGCGCCGCGCAGGCTGGTATTCGACGCATACACCAAGCCCGAGCTGCTGACGCGCTGGCTCGGGGTGCGAGACGGTTGGTCGATGGCCGTGTGCGAGGTCGACCTGCGCGTCGGCGGCGCGTATCGCTGGGTCTGGCGTGGCGAGGGCCCCGAGATCGAGAGCACCGGCGTCTATCGCGAGATCGTCCGGCCCGAACGTGTCGTGAGCACGGAGCGGATGCGGGTCGGCCATGAGGCGAACCCGGGCGAGGCGCTCGACACGCTGATGCTGGTCGAGGAGAACGGCAAGACCACGTCGACGTGGACGATGCGCTTCGAGACCAAGGAGGGCCGCGACATGGCCCTGCAGTCGGGCATGGACCGGGGCGTGGCCGAAAGCTACGACGTGCTGGACACGCTCCTGTCGTCGATCGCCGCGCCTCGGTGACCACCGCGCGACGGGAACGCGAGGAGGTCGCGCGCTAGCATCGCCATCGTGCGTCGTGCGCTCGTCCTTCTCGCGGCCCTGCTCATCGCGTGCACGCAGACGACATCGCCGGCCGCGACACAAAGCGCCGCAAGAGGCACGGCCGGGGGCGCGCTGGCCGCCGACCGAATTCAGCTCATGCACACCGACGACATCCACGGCCACCTCGACTACGACGTCGTCGGGGGCGGCGGCACATCGTTCAACCAAGGCGGCCTCGCGATGGTCGCGGCGCAGGCCAATGCGTTCCGCGCCCGCGCGCCGCAGCGGACGCTGCTGGTCGATGGCGGCGACGCCTGGCAGGGGACGTTCATCTCGAACGCCAACAAGGGCGAGGCCGTCACCAGGGCGATGAGCCTGATGAGATACGACGCGCTCGCCGTCGGAAACCATGACTTCGACTGGGGACAGGACGTGCTCGCGCAGCGTGCCAGGGAAGCGAGCTTCCCGTTCCTCGCGACGAATGTCGTCGAGACCGCCACCGGGAAGCTGCCGGCATACCTGAAGCCGTACCTCGTGAAGGATCTCGGGATCACGAAAGTCGGCATCCTCGGCGTCACCAATCCCGGCTCGAACACCATCGTGAAGGCGACGAGCGTCGCAGGGCTCACGTTCGGCCCCGCGACGCAGGTGCAGCCGTTCCTCGCCGAGCTGCAGAAGCTCGCGGACATCATCGTCGTCGTCGCGCACATCGGCACCAACGACGCGGCGACACTCGCCCGCGACGTGCCGGGCATCGATGTCATCGTCGCGGCGCACGACCACGCGCCGATCCAGACGGCGCGCGTCGAGGGAAAGACCACGATCGTCGACGCCGGCGCGTATACCCAGTACCTGGGACGCCTCGAGATCATCGTCGATCCCGCCACGCACAAGATGAAGGACGCGGTGCGCGCCGGCGAGCTGGTGGCCATCGCCGCGTCGCAATCGCTCAAGCCCGACGCGGAGGTGACCGCGATCGTCGACGCGCGGCGGGCCGAGGCCGACAAGTACACCTCGCGCGTCGTCGGCACGATCAAGTCGGATCTCGACAACCCACGCGACGAGTGCGGCCTGGGCAACATGATCGGCGACTCGCTCGTCGAGTACGGCAGGAAGATGGGCTGGAAGACCGACGTGGGCTTCTACAACGCCGGCGGCGTGCGTGCGCCGCTGAAGGCGGGGCCTGTCACCTACGGGCAGCTCTACTCGGTGCTGCCGTTCGAGAACACCGTCGTCAACGTCGACCTGACCGGCGCGCAGCTCAAAGAGGTGCTCGAGGACGCGTCGGGTCGCGCCGGGCGCCTGCAGATCGGCGGCGGCAGCTGGGTCTACCGCTTCACGAACGCGGGGGGTGAGCGCGTCCTGGAAGCGACGGTCGCCGGACAGCCACTCGATCTCAAACGCATCTATCACGTGGCGACCATCGACTACCTACTGCTCGGCGGCGACGGCCACACCTGGTTCGGCAAGGGGACGAACGTGATCTACGGCGACATCGAGTCGGATGCGGTCGCCGCTTACATGACCGCGCATTCGCCGCTCGACCCGAAGGTCGAGGGCCGGATCACGCAGCGTTAGCCCAGGAATCTGACGACGCGCAGCGGCGCGTGCGCGTCGCGGTCGATGCGGCGCGCACCGCTGGGTCCGCGCTCCTCTCGCGCTGGGAGCGCCGCGGCGCCGGCCTGGGGACGAAGACCACCAGCACCGACGTCGTGCTCGACGCCGACCGCGCGGCGGAGGCCGAGGTCGTGAAGATCCTGCGGGCCGCGTACCCCGACGACACCATCGTCGCGGAAGAGGGCTCGGGCGGCGGCGAGCAATCGTCCGGCCACCGCTGGTTCGTCGATCCGCTCGATGGGACGGTGAACTACCTCTACGGCATCCCGCACTACGCCGTGGCCATCGCGTGCGAGGACAAGACCGGTCTCCTCGCGGCGGTCGTCTACGACCCGTCGCGCGACGAGCTCTTCACCGCTGTTCGCGGGGCGGGGGCGTGGCTCCATCGGGAGCGCCTCGCCGTGAGCGGCGCATCGGATCCGGCGAGCAGTCTCGTCGCCACGGGCTTCGCCTACGTGGCGGAGGCGCGCGCCGAGCAGGCGCGCATCCTGAGCGGTGTGCTTCCGCACGTCCGCGACATCCGTCGCTTCGGCTCGGCCCAGCTCGACCTCGCCTGGACAGCCGCGGCCAGATGGGATGGGTACTTTGAGTCCGTCGACAAGCCGTGGGACTGGAAGGCCGGTGCGCTCATCGTCGCCGAAGCCGGAGGCCGTGTGACGCAGCTTCGGCAGGCGCGGCCCGGCCACCCGCACATCGTCGCGAGCGCTCCTCTGATCCACGATGCTCTCGTGACGCTGCTCGGGCGCGCCGTGCAAAGCCGTTAGAACTCTCTAGACTTGACCTCGATGGCGATCGAAGAGCGCCCCGCCGAGACCGCCAAAGGCGTCCCCATCGACTTCGAAGAGGACGTCATCCAGCGGCGTCCGGTGACCACGCAGGCGGGCCTGGGCGGCGAGGACTTTCCGCCTCGGCAAGCCGTCCTCGCCAACGACGACAACGTCGTCTTCAGCACCGTCTCGAACCTGGTGAACTGGGCGCGCTCGCGCAGCCCCTGGCCGCTCGGCTACGGACTGGCGTGCTGCGCCATCGAGATGATGGCGACCGCCGGGCCGCACCACGACCTGTCGCGTTTCGGCGCCGAGGTGTTCCGGTCCAGCCCGCGTCAGGCCGACGTCATGATCGTCGCCGGCACCGTCACCCACAAGATGGCACCGCGGCTGCGGCGGCTGTACGAGCAGATGCCCGAGCCGAAGTGGGTGATCGCGATGGGCAACTGCGCGTCGAGCGGTGGTGAGTTCTGGGACAGCTACGCGACGCTGCAGGGCGTCGACACGGTCGTGCCCGTCGACGTGTACGTCCCGGGTTGCCCACCGCGCCCCGAAGCGCTGACCGAAGGCGTGCTTCGACTCCGTGAAAAGATCATCCGGGGCGGCTGAGCTGGCTACCACCGACGCAGAGATCCGTCAGATCCAGGACGGCGCACAGGTCCAGCTTCCGGTCATCGAGTCGGACGATGGGCTCGAGGTCGAGGAGCTCATCCTCAACATGGGACCGCAGCATCCCTCCACGCATGGCGTGCTGCGTCTGGTCCTGAAGCTCTCCGGCGAGAAGGTCGTCGACTGCATACCGGTGATGGGGTACCTGCATCGCGGCCTCGAGAAGATCTTCGAGTGGCGCACCTACCACCAGGGCATCCGCTACGCGGACCAGTCGGACTACGTCTCGAACATGCTGAACGAGCACGCCTACGCGGGAGCGATGGAGGCCATCGGCGGCATCGACGTCCCGCGGCGGGCCGAGTACGTCCGGACGATCGTCGACGAGCTGAGCCGCTGCGCCGCGCACCTCGTCTGGCTCGGCACGTACGGCCTCGACGTCGGCGCGACGACGCCGTTCCTGTGGTGTCTGCGCGATCGCGAGGAGATCCTCGACATGTTCGAGGAGCTCTGCGGCTCGCGCATGAACTTCAACTACTACCGCCCGGGCGGGATCCTCTACGACTTCCCGCAGGGGTGGCTGAGCAAGCTCGAGCGCTTCCTGGACCGGTACGAGCAGCACATCGAGGAGGACTACGTCCGCATCCTCGAGGGCAACGAGATCTTCCTCGAGCGGACGATCGGCGTCGGCACGATCCCCGCCGACGTGGCGAAGGCCTTCGGCCTCACCGGCCCGATGCTGCGCGCATCGGGGGTCGCGTGGGATCTGCGCGTCGACCGGCCGTACTCCATCTACCCGGAGCTCAAGTCGATGAAGCCGGTGGTGTTCCCGGACGGCGACGCGTTCGCGCGCTACAAAGTGCGCGTCGGCGAGATGCACCTCGCGATCGCGATCGTTCGCGAGTGCCTCGCGAACCTGCCCGGCGGGGCCGTTCGCGCGCGCCTCGGCCATGTGTGGAAGTGCCCACCCGGCGAGGCCTACTACACGGTCGAGGGAGCGAAGGGCGAGGTCGGCATCTACATGATCAGCGACGGGGTGAGCCCGAATCCGTTCCGCGCGAAGATGCGGGGCGCCTCGTTCCACAACCTGCAGATCGCGCCGTGGCTGCTGAAGGGCCGCCTCGTCGCCGACGTCGTCGCGATCCTGGGCTCGATGGACTTCGTGCTCGGCGAGGTGGACCGATGAGCGAGCGACGAGAGTCGGACCGCTAGATGTTCGGGATCGCCACCGGTCTCATCCGCACGTTGCAGCATCTGTTGCGTCCGCGCCTCGTCACGCGCGACTACCCGTACGAGAGGCGCGAGCTGCCGGAGCGGTCGCGCGGTCTCATCGCGCTCCTGCTCGAGCCCGAGACGAGCATCTTCAAGTGCGAGTCGTGCCTGATGTGCGAGAAGGCCTGCCCGCCGCGCGCGATCTCGATCTCGTACAAGTTCCGGAACGGCTTCCGGCGCCGGCCACTGCTGGCGCCGCGCGCCTCGTACTACCGCATCCGCATGGTGCAGACGGCGCCGTACGGCGACCGCCGTCCGATGTCGAGCGCGGTCCGGACCGTGCCGGCCGAGGCGGAGCGCGAGCTCGATCTCTCGATCGTCGACGCGCTCCTGCGCAACGAGCCCGCCGGTCGCGATCGCCTCACGCGCGTGCTGTACCGCACGAACGCGGCGTATGGCTATCTCCCGTGGACCGCCGCCCAGCGCATCGCCGCTGCGTTCGCGATCACCATGACCGACCTGTACACGGCGGCGTCGCTGCTCGCGAACTTCCGCGGCGCGCCAAGGGACACGGGCACCGCTGTGCCGCGCGGTGGCCGCAAGTACACCGGCAACCTGGGCATCGCGGGTGCCTGGCCGGCGGTCTCACCGCCGCCCGCACACGATGAGCTGCACGAGCACGAGGCGCATCACGTCCTGGAACCGACCTTTGCCCGCTAGCACCGCCGCCAGCATTCTCGAGGGTCGTGGGGACAGCGGCGTCGGAACGGCCCGTGGTCTCGCGCCCGACGCGCTCATCGCGCTCATCGAGCGGAACGACGTGCGTGGCCGCGGCGGCGCCGGCTATCCGTTGTCGAAGAAGATGCGAGCGGTGCGCGCTGCCGCGGCCGCGAGCGGTCGCGAGCCGCTGCTGATCGCCAACGCGTACGACGCCGATCCGGGCAGCCCGATCGCGCGAACGCTCATCGAGCGCAACAAGGCCAACGTCCTGCAGGGCGTCGCCATCGCGGCGCACGCGATCGGCGCGTTCGAGGCCATCGTGTACATGCACCCTGAGGCCGACGCCGCCCGCAGCGTCATGGAGCAGGACATCGTCAAACGGCGCGAAGGGCTGGGTGCGCTCGCCGTCACCGTCGCGCTCGGCCCCGGCGGGTTCATGGGCGGCGAAGAGAGCGCCCTGATGAACGTGCTCGAGTCGCGTCGCGCCATGGCGCACCAGCGTCCGCCGTACCCGGCGACCAACGGGGTGCAGCAGCGCCCGACGCTCATCTCGAGCGCGGAGACGCTCGCGTGGCTTCCCCAGCTCGTGGCGAGCGGCGCCCGCGCGGAGACAAAGCTCGTCTCGGTCACCGGTGCGGTGAAGAAGCCCGGCATCTACGAGGTGGCGCTCGGCACCACCCTCGGCGCGATCCTCGATCAGGCGGGAGGAGTCAGCGGTCAATTGAAGGCGATCCATGTCGGCGGACCGACTGGAGGGATCCTCGCGGCCTCCAGGCGCGACACCAAGCTCGGCTTCGATGAGCTCAGGGCCGCGGGCACGCATATGGGCTCGGCCCAGGTGCGCGCGATCGCGAGCGACACCTGCATCGTGGCCGAGGCGGCGAAGATGTTCGCCTACCTGGCCAGGGAGACCTGCGGCATCTGCGTGCCCTGCCGCGTCGGCACGGCGCGGGTCACGGGCATCCTCGAGAGCGTGCAGAGCCAGCTCGGCCGCGACACCGACACGACCTGGCTGGACGAGCTCGGCGATCACATGGAGAAGTTCTCGCTCTGCGGCTTCGGCATCACCGCTCCGTCGATCCTGCGCACGACGATGCGCGAGTTCGCGGCCGACTACGAGGCGCACATCAGGGAGCGGCGGTGTCCGACGGGCACGTGCGCTCCGATGCGGGCGCGACGGTACGAGACGATGGCGCAGCCATGACCGATCAGGTGGTTCGCGCATGAGTTTGCTCGAGAGATACGTCCAACCCGCCGAGGCGCAGATCCCCACCGTCAGCCATCAGGGCGAGATCCCGTCGGGCCAGCCGACCTGCACGATCACGATCGACGGCCAGGAGGTCACGGCGATCCCGGGCGAGGCGATCCTGCGCGCGGCGCAGCGCGCCGGCTTCAACATCCCGACGCTCTGCGACGACGAGAAGCTCGCACCCGCGGCCGCGTGCCGCATGTGTCTGGTGAGCGTCGAGGGCTTCGACCGGCCGCTGCCGTCATGTCACCTCGCCGTCGAGCCCGGTATGAAGATCACCGCGACCGAGGACGGCCTCTTCAAGCTGCGCAAGCAGAACCTCGAGTACATCCTCAGCGACCACAACGCCTACTGCATGCCACCGTGCCAGGTCGGTTGCCCGACGCACATCGACATCCCCGGCTACCTCGAGCTGATGACCAAGGGGCAGCACGTCGAGGCCGCGCGCCTCGTCAAAGAGGTGCTGCCGTTCCCGTACGCGCTGGGCCTCGTGTGCCCCGCGCCGTGCCAGAACGTCTGCCGGCGCGGCCTGATCGAGGAGGAGATCGCGATCCGCCAATGCCACGGATACGGCGGCGAGCTCTCGCTCGAGATGGAGGTCGCGCCCACGCCGTTCCCGCAGGCGACGGCGACTGGAAAGCGGGTCGCCGTCATCGGAGCCGGTCCGGCCGGTATGACCGCGGCGTACTACAGCGCGCTGAGGGGCCACGCGGTCACGGTCTTCGAGATGATGGAGAAGCAGGGCGGCATGCTCCGTTACGGGATCCCCGAATACCGCCTGCCGAAAGTGAAGCTCGACAAGGAGCTCAACTCGGTGTGGCAGCTCCGCGACGCGGAGTTCAAGGGCGGCATGATGCTCGGCCGCGACTTCACCATCGACGACCTCTTCGGACAGGGCTACGACGCGATCTTCCTCGGCATCGGCGCGTGGCGATCGAACGAGCTGCGCATACCCGGCGAAGACCTCCCCGGCGTGATCGAGGCGATCAACTACCTGAACCAGAACGCTTCGGGCAATCCGGTGCCGGTCGGGTCGGGCAGCCGCGTCGTCGTGATCGGCGGCGGCTTCACCACCTTCGACTGCGCGCGGACCTCACGCCGTCTCGGCGCGGCCGTCAACGTCGTGTACCGCCGCTCGCGCAAAGAGATGGGCGCGCACTACAGCGAGGTCGACGACGCGGAGCACGAGGGCATCAAGCTGGAGTTCTTCGCCGCGCCGGTGAAGATCGTCGAGAAGGACGGCCGCGCCGCCGGTGTCGAGTTCCAGCGGATGGCGCTGGGCGAGCCCGACGCGTCCGGCCGCAGGCGGCCGATGCCGATCGAGGGATCGAATTTCGTCATCGAATGCGACGTGGTGATCCCGGCGATCGGCCAGTCACCGAACCTCGACTGGTACGACCGGTCGCCGGGTCTGCGCAAGAGCCGGCGCGAGACGATCGTCACGAACGGCGCGCTGATGTCCGACCGTCCCGGCGTCTTCTCCGGCGGCGACTGCCAGATGGGCGCGGTCACGGTCATCCAGGCCGTCGCGCAGGGCAAGCTCGCGGCGAAGGCGATGGACCGCTACCTCGCCGGCGACGACATGGCGCGCGTCGCGGAGGAGATCACCGAGGAGGAGAAGGTCCCCGAGCTCATCGACATCGTCCCCTACAAGCCCGAGGAGCCCCAGGTGCGCATGCCGTTCCTGCCGTTCGAACAGCGCGTTCGGAGCTTCGAGCTCATCGAGAACGGGTACGACAAGGCCGCAGCCGAGAAGGAGGCGGCGCGCTGCCTTCAGTGCGTGTGCCCGGATGTCGGACGCTGCCACCTGCAGCGGCTGTCGCTCGAGCACGGGCTGACCGACAACCGCTTCCACCGCGCCGAGCCCCTCGACTACCACGACTACGAGTACGACTTCAGCCACGACTTCATCCTTCGCGACCTGAACAAGTGCATCAACTGCACGCAGTGCGTGCGCATCTGCCGGGACGTCATCGGCGCGAACTGCTACGGACTGATGGGCGGCGGCTACGACTCGATCGTCACGACGCCGTGGAACGTATC
>JBGPKU010000010.1:0-59906 GCA_041486085.1 Candidatus Limnocylindria bacterium
CGCACCGGTCGCGCCGACGGCGCCGGCCACTCCCTGTGAACCGGTGTCGCCCTGAAGACCCTGACTACCTTGGAGTCCCTGCGCGCCGGTGTCACCTTGCGCGCCCTGCGGACCGACCGCACCGGTCGCACCTATCGCACCAGCGACACCTTGTGAGCCAGTTGCTCCGGCCGCGCCGGCGACACCCTGCGCACCGGTCGCACCGACCGTACCTGCGACACCCTGAGCTCCAGTGTCACCTCGCGCGCCGAGCGCTCCGGTCGAACCCTGCGCGCCGGTGCTTCCCGCGGCGCCGGTCGCGCCGACGACACCTGCGACACCCTGAACTCCGGTCGAACCCTGTGCGCCGGTGTCACCTTGCGCTCCGGTAGCACCCGCCGGTCCACCAGCAGGACCTGTTGCACCGACAGTTCCGGCGGGACCCTGCGAACCTGGCGTACCGGGCGCACCCGTCGCGCCGGCGGCACCCGTCAAGCCACTCAGACCGCTCGTACCTGTCGCGCCCTGTGCACCCGTCGCCCCCGTTGCACCGGGAGCACCGTCGACGCCGTTCGCGCCAGATGTGCCGATGCCAGGCGCGCCCGCGGATCCGCTGTCGCCCTTCGGACCGACCGGACCGGGCGGACCTGCAGGACCGCTCGAACCAACCTCGCCAGCGGGGCCCGCGTTACCTGCGGGCTGACCGTTGGCGCGGAGGAACGCGAGTGGATCGAACGTCGGCACCGGCGGGGCAACTGCAACGACCGGGAGTGGGAACTGATCGACGAGGGTTGTCGAGAGTGAGACCAGGCCTTGCGAGCTGTAGCCAACGCCCGACTTCGCCGCACCACCGAGTACGCGCGGCTGATCGGAGATCTGACCCGCGACCGCGCCGCTGGGGTTCCGAAGCTCCGCGCGCACGTGGACATCTCTCGAGGTCATGTCGGCCGGGAGCGTGAGCGTGGCGTATCGATCGCTTTCGCCTGGCACGGTCACGATGACCTGAGCGGCCTTCTGTGTGACCGTCGAGCCTGGGATGTAGCGGACGACCTCGCCCGAGCGCACGCCGGCGGCCTCGCCGTTTGGCGTGATCACGACCGCATCGCGAGCGTCGTCGAGCGTGAACGTGAGCATGGTCTGCGTCATTGCGACCGGTGCCTGCGGCTTCGCGCCCTTCTGGCTCACGGTCGTGCTGTTCCCCGCGGTGACCGCGACGGACGATGACGCGGCGTCGTCGAGCCCGTTCGTCCGCACGACACCCTCGGTGGTCGTGACTGTCGTCGAGCCGGTCAGCGCATCGACGCGGACCTGGAAGGCCGTCCCGGCGACGGCGGTCTGCGAGCTCGGTGTCAGCACGACGTACTTGCCTTGCGCCGTGAGCTGATGCGTGACGACGTGCCAGGTCCGGCCGGAGGTCTGACGCATCGTGATCTCGATGTCGTTGCCGGAGAGGGCGCGAAGGCCGACGATCTCGATCTCGGTGCTCGGCTCGAGCACGACGAGGGAGCGATCGAAGAAGGTCAGCGCGGCGTGCGCCGTCGCGGTGGTCCGCAGGCTGTCGCCCTGCCGGACGAGCTGACCTGTGCCGGTGGTGACGTACTGGCCGCCGCTGGCGCGGTATTCGACGGCGCCCTGGAAGACGGTGAGCTGCCCGCGGGCCTGAATGCCGTTCGCGGGCGAGAGAAGGATGCCGAGGCCTGTGACGAAGAGCAGGAACACCGCGGCGATCGCGGCGATCAGCGCGAGCGGGCGGCGGCCGGTTCGGGCTGCGATTGGCATGGGGCCCGCGGCCGTCGCGGCGAATGCGCGAGTGATCGCGGCGGCGATCTCGCCGGTCGCCGCGACGACGACCGATGTGTGGATGCCGCCGAGCATGTCCTGCACCTCGGTGCGCGTCTGCTCGTCGAACGGATCGGCGAGCGCGAGCGTCGCTTCGGTGCGTCCGAAGGTCAGGAGGACGGCCTGATTGTGTTCGCTGTAGCGGCGCGGGAGCTGTCGAGCGACGGTGCGCCGAGCCGCGGAAGCCGGCGACCGCGACCGGTCTCCTGCGCACGGGGCGTGAGCGTGACGAGCGGGCGCCCGCTCACGTCTGAGAAGACCTGCGCGAGCTGCCTGTCGGGCACGAGGTGCGAACGGATGACCGCCGCCGACAGAGATTCGCCTGGGTGACGCGATGTGATCAGCTTGTCGAGCTCGACCTCGGAGACAAGCCGGCTGGCGACAAGCGCCAGGCCGAGCCTGCGCTCGGTGTCGGTGATGGCGGTGGGCCGCGGCTTGCGCCGTTCCTGGAGCTGCGCGGCATTGCGCAGCACCTCCAGCATGTGCTGGGGCGGTGAATCCTTGCTGATGTGGGCGACGGCGCCGACCGCGAGCGCGAGGTCCTTGATGCCGGGATCGAGGGTCAGGAACACGATCTCGGTGTCGGGGAGCAGCGGCTTCAGCTCCCGAGCGACCTCGAGGCCGGTCTTTCCGGGCATCGAGTTGTCGAGAACGATGAGATCTGGCTTGAGGGCGAGTGCCTTCTGGACCCCGTCCATGCCGTCGACGGCCTCGCCCACCACGGCGAAGTCGAGCTCGGGCGCGAGAAGAGAGCGGATCCCTTCCCGGATCGCAAGGTGGTCGTCGACGATGAGCACACGAGTGGCCACGGGAGAAGACTCGTTTTTCGGGGATCCCGCGGCATCCGGCGGGAGGTGGACTTTAGGCGTAGAAGCGTGTCGCGTTTCCCTACACGGAGGCCGCTGCAGCGACAGCTCGCTCGCCCGCCGCTTCTCACTCCTATTCAATATGGCGCAGTGAGCCCACCTAGGGTCCTGCTCGTGGTCGCGCACCCCGTCATCGCCGCGGGGATCGAGACGCTTCTCCGGCTCGAGGGGGACTACGACATCAAACGAGTATCGAGCCTGGGCGAGGCCGCAGGCCTGCGGGACTGGGGTGCGCGGGTCGCGCTGGTGGATGGCACGTTGCTCAGCGGATCGTCGGATGTGCGGATCGGCACACCCTCGTACGTGCTGAGCGGGAACGAGCGCGATGGACATGACCTCGCACAAAAGCTCGACGACGGACGCGGCTGGCTACGCAAGGATGCGACCGGACGCGAGCTCGCGAATGCGATCGGTTCGCTGTCCCATACGCCGGACCGCGAGAGTGGGATCGGACGACTCGGGGTAGCGACGGTCGCGATCCTCTGTGTCGTCGTGGTGGCGCTTGTCGCATATCTCGTCTGGTTGGCCGTCTATTAGCGGCCGAGCGGCCCAAACGCCGAATCCCCCTAGAATCCGAGCGTGACCCGGATTTTGCTGGTCGACGACCACGAGCTGGTCAGGCAGGGCATCGCGGCGATGCTCACGAGCGCTTCAGACATCGAGATCGTCGGCCAGGCACGGACCGGCCGCGAGGCGATCGAGTACACGAGGCGCGACCTCCCCGACGTCGTGCTCATGGACGTCAAGATGCCGGACATGGATGGGCTCGAGGCCACCCGGCGTATCAAAGAGGAACGGCCGCGCACAGCGGTGATCATGGTCACGATGCACGACAACCCCAACTACCTGCGCGACGCTGTCCGCGCGGGCGCCGCGGGGTACCTGCTGAAGGACGTTTCCGGGGAAGAGCTCATCGATGCGGTCCGCCAGGTGGCGAGCGGCGGGGCATTCATCGAGTCCCAGATGCTCAAGGGAATGCTCAGCGAGATGAAGCCGACCGGCCAGCCGGCGTCCTCAGCGGCCAAGAACCTCACGAAGCGTGAGCGCGAGATCCTGTCGCTCGTCGCTGAGGGCATGAGCAACCGCGAGATCGCCGAGAAGCTCGTGCTGTCGCCCGAGACAGTGAAGAGCCACGTCGCCGCGATCCTCGAGAAGCTGAATGTCTCCGACCGCACGCAGGCGGCGATCTACGCGGTGCGGAACGGGCTCGTGGAGTCGCCGACCACCTAGCGAGCCGCGAGGCGCCCGCGCAGTAGCACGTACGTCGCCACCGAGGCGGCCTGCGTCCCGAGCGCGACGATGAGGACGATCCGTGCCATCGAGACCGCGTCCGTGACGGTGGTCAAGAGGAGCACGATCTCCGCGACGACGGCGAGCGCGAGCAGCAAGCCGACGCGCATCTCCCCGCGGCCGATGAAGTATGCGATCCAAAGGCTGAGGAGAGCGTTCGCGAGCGCGGCGACACCGTAGACGCCGACGATCGTCACGGTCCCGGGGTACTGGGAGCCAACGACCAGCGGGACGAGGATCTGGGGTATCAGCAGGTACGCCGCCGCCACCAGGCCGCTGGTCGCCAGGACGAATCCGAGCGCCAAGAACAGAGCGCGATCTGTGTCCTGGCCGGTCGCATGCGCGCGCGCCGTCCGTTCGAGCAGTAGGAATCCCACGGCGATCGGTGCGAACAGAACGACTTTGCCCATGGTGATCGCACCGGCGTAGGCGCCGGCGTCCTCCGGCCTCAGCAACGATCGCGCGAGCACCGCGTCGATGTTGGTCAGGGCGGCGTATGCCAGGAGAACCACGGCGGAAAGCCCGAAGAAGCGCGTTTCCGTGCTGCCCAGCTCGTGCGTGACACGGGCGCCGCGAGCGGCGCGCCCCATGGGAAGCAGCGGGATCGCGGCGACCACGAGGCTGACGGCGATCGCGGCCGTCGCGCCGCCGAACGCACCGTTGACACCGAGCCCCGCGTAGACGAGACCGACGCCGACGACGAGGCGCGCGCCCGACTGTGCGATGAGCGCGGTCCCCATCCACACGAACCGCGCAAGACCCTGCAACAGGCCGAGCGCGAACGTCAGCACGAGCGCGAGGAAGAGCGTGACGCCAAGCAGGGCGACCGAGACGGGTGGGAGCGCGAGAGCGCCGGAGATGATCGGCGAGAGCACGAGTACGAGAAGACCGAGGGCCGCACTCGCGCCGCCAACACGCACGGCCCAACGTCGCACGAACGCGTGCAGCGCGTCCTGCTCGTCGCGGGCGCGGTATTGCGCGGCGAGTGTGGCGGTCGCGGACTGGATCACCTGGCTGGATATGGATTCGAGGATGAGGATCCCGAAGAGCGCCGTGAGCACGGCATATTCGTCGGGCTTCAGGAGGCGCGCCTGGATCACCTGATAGCCGTAGCCCAGGACATTCGCGACCGTCGTCGCGACGAACAGGAAGAGCGCGCCGGAGTGTTGTCGAGCGCGGCTGAGCACCTCGCGGGAGTATGCCGTGGCGCACAGCCCGGCGTGATGCGGTCTAGCGCCAGAGCTCCACGATCCGCGCGGTCGCGACGCCGGCATCGCAGTCCACGAGCGCGACCGCACCAAGTGGCGTGCCCTTCGGACGGTCGAGCGGGATCGTCGCGCTGCCTGGGTTCACGAAGAGCACGCCCGCGACCGCGCATACGCGCGGGACGTGCGTGCCGCCATGGAGCACCATGTCGACCGGCCCACCGAAGAAACCGCCGAGCGCCGCGCGCAGGTCGCCCGATGCGGGCTTCATCGACGGATGCGTCTGGGTGAACAGGCCTTCGCGCACGGGATCGAAGACCACGCCGGTGCGGACGCCGTCGAGATCGATGAGGCGCTTGCTGCCGGCGATCCGCGCGTCCTCGCCCTGGCCGTTGTGCCCGCCGAGAACACCGATGACCGGCGCGACCGTCGCCAGCCGGTCCAGCCCGCCCCAAGCACCCGCGTCCCCGCAATGCACGATGAGGTCGACGCCCTCGAATGCCTTCAGGACGGCGTCCGGCAGGTCGGCGCCATCCGCTGCCTGGCTGTGGCTGTCCGCAATGACTCCGATGCGCTTCATGGTCTTCTCCCCCGATGCTTCACCGGGTGTCGCATATGCTTCACCGGGTGAAGTGATTCAGAGGCAGGCTAGCATGACCTGGTGAAGTCGTCGGCGGACGACCTGGCGCGGCGGCTCAATTCGGCCACGGTGCACATCGGCCGCGCCCTGCGCCGGGAGTCGGCGCACAAGACGCTCGCCACGGAGCACGCCTCGGCCCTGGGCGTGGTCGTGTTCGCGGGACCGTTACGCATGGGCGACCTCGCGAAGAGAGAGCGCGTTGGCGCGCCGGCTATGACGAAGACCGTCGCCGTCCTCGAGCGCGCAGGCCTGGTCCGCCGCACGAAGGATCCGGGGGACGACCGTGCGGTGCTCATCCGCGCGACACCCGCCGCGACGCGGATGGTGCTTGGCGGGCGGGACGAACGGGTGCGGAGGATCGCGCGGGGTCTGGGAGAAATGACCACGTCACAGCGCGAGCGGCTCCAGGAAGCGGTCGGGATGATGGAGGAGCTCATTGGGATCCTGGAGCGCGACCCACACTGAGCGGGACTGAGCGGCTGAGCTCTAGCCCGCCATCGCCGGCGGCGCCTTCATCGGCGCGACCGTGAGAAAGTTCTCCACGAGCTCGTCAGTCTCCGGGGACGCGTAGCTCTCGATCTCTCCGAAGTCGGCGTCGTGAGCGATCTGGGGATCGATCGGGATCTTCGCGAGAAGACCGGCGTTCGCCGCGATCACGAGCTTCAGTCCCTGCGAAGGTCCGAAGACCTCGAGGTGCTGCCCATCGGCCGTGCGGACATAGGCCATGTTCTCGACGACGCCGAGGATCTCGCCACCCAGCTGCTTCACCAGCTTCACCGCCTTCGTCACGACCATCGTCGCGAGCGCCTGCGGGGTGGTCACGAGGACCACACCATCGACGGGCAGCGCCTGCATGACCGTGAGCGGCGCGTCGCTCGTGCCCGGTGGGAGGTCGACGATGAGGTAGTCGAGCTCGCCCCAGAGCACGTCGGTGAAGAATTGGCGGATCGCTCCAGACACCATCGGTCCGCGCCAGATGACCGCCTCCTCCTCGGAAGGCAGGATGAGGTTCATCGACATGATCGGGATGCCGCCCTTCGACTTCGGCGGCATGAGGTTCTTGCTGTCCGGGGACATCGGCTTCTCTCTCACGCCGAACATGCGCGGGATCGACGGTCCGGTGATGTCACCGTCGAGGATTCCGACGCGGAAGCCACGCCGCTTCAGACCGACCGCGAGAAGGCCGGCCACCAGCGACTTGCCCACGCCGCCCTTGCCCGACATGACCGCGATCACGTGCTTGATGCCCTTCTGTTCGGCCATCCCACGCGGGACGCCCTTGGCGCCCAGGCTCGGCGCCGCGCCGGCCGGCGGAAGGCCCTCGGGCAGCTTGCCGGTGTCGGCGAACCGATTGAGGTCGGTCATCAGCTCGCTCATGTTCACGCGGCCCGCGCCGTGGCCCGCTGCCGCCTGCGCGATCGTCTCGCTCTTACTGATCGCGCACGACGCGCACGAGAGGCCGTAGCGCGCGAAGAGACGCGCGGCGTCGGGCCAGCGCTCGACGACGGACGCGACGGTCATGTCGGGACTGATCTGTAGGGCCAATGGGCTCCTTCCGCGGGGGTCTCGCTCGGGTGAAGTGTATCCGCGCAAGCGCCCAGCGCTCGCGCGATGCGATACGCCCGCGTCAGCTCGGAACGAGACGCGGAAAGAGCATGCGAGCGATGCGCTCGCGTGTGGGCTCGTCCGCCAGGCCGCGCCAGCGCAGGCTCGTGCGCCGATCGGTGATGTCGTCGACGGTCATCGCAAGCTCGTTCGAGATCGCAAAACGGACCTGTGCCCAGACATCGGGACCGTCGGGATGCACACGCTCGAGAGCCGACGCATCGTCACGCGCGGCCGCGACGACGTCAGCCACGCGGTCGCCGTAGACCGACGCGAGATGCGCGTACGTACTCGGCGCGATCCCCGCCGAGTTCGCCGTTGGCGCCACGCCGACCAGCGTGTCCCGGCTCGGGGCGCGGCGTCGCGGTCGGACGCGAGCGGGCAAACGCTGAAGGGCATCCATCGCTTCGAGGCGGTGTGTCGTCAGCTTCCCGCCCGCCACCGAGACCATACCGAGAGGTCCGATCGTCACGAGGTTGTCGCGTCGCGCGGTCGCCGTTGAGCCGCTGCCGCGCGGCAGTACGCGCAGCCCCGCACTGATCGCGCGAATGCGGTCCCGCCGTAGGGCATCAGCCGGCAGCACGGCCCGCGCGAGCGTCAGCAGAAGATCGACGTCCGCGTCGGTCGCGGCGAGCGTGTCGGGCGACGCGTCGAACGCCGTATCGGTCACCCCGACGAGTAACCCGCCATGCCACGGGATCGCGAAGAGGTTGTGCTCGTCATCGCGATGCACCGTTAACGCGGCGTGCCATGGCAGATCCATCGGGACGACGACGTGGACGCCCTTCGAGAGACGGGCGATCGGCGCCGCGGCGGGATCTTCGAGCGAGCGGACCGCGTCGATCCACGGACCGGACGCGTTCACGACGCTCTTCGCCCGCAGCACGACGTCGCCCTCGCGGCCGCGCACCGCAACGCGTGCCTCCGCCTTCCCGAACTCCACTCCTGTGACCCGCGCGTGGTTCGTGACGACCGCACCGCAGTCGGCGGCCGCAAGCGCGGTCGCGAGCGTCAGCCGGGCGTCGTCGGTCTGCGCTTCATCGAGCACGAAGCAGGCGCCGACCGGCCGCCCGGCGAGCGCCGGCACGAGACGACGCGCCTCGTCGGCGTCGACCAGCCGCGTCCGCGCGGTGCTCCATCCACCCAGCGCGTCATAGGCGGCGAGCGCGGCGCGTAACGCGAGCGAGCCGGAAAGCCGCTTGCGCTCGACCGACACGACGAAGGGGAGCGGCCGAGTGAGGCCTGGGGCCACGTCGCGTGCCAGCGCGCGCTTCTCGAAGAGGCTGTCACGCGCGATCCGGAGGTGGCCCTGCACGAAATAGCGGATGCCGCCATGGAGCAGCTTTGACGAAGCGCTCGAGGTGCCGCCGCCGATGTCGCCCGCGTCGACGACCGCGACGTGAAGCCCGTCCTTCGTCGCTTCGTACGCCACGCGGCTGCCCACGATGCCGGCACCGATCACGCACACGTCGTACACGCCGTCGGCGAGCCGCGCGAACGCGCGCAGTCGCGTGCCCATGGAACGCGGATGCTACGCCGGAAGCCCTACTCTCCCCGCCGGATGAGCGTCTCGTCGGAGCGGCGCAGCGAACCGCGCCGTGGCATCGTCGCCCGGGTCGGCCTGACGCTCGCCGCCACGGGTATCGCGAGCGCCGCGCTCGACCGGCGCGCGCTCGCGGGGGTGCCCGCCGACGTGCCGCTCGCGGTCGGATTCGGACTCTTCGTTGCGCTGCTACTCCTGGCGACGCTGCGCCGGCCGCCGCGTCTGGTGGCGTGGACCGCGCTCCTGTCGGTCGCGACGATCGACCTCCTCGCCGCGGCGCAGCTTGCGGATGAGCTGTTCGGTATGACCTCGTACATCCTGTTCGCACTTGGCGCAGTGCTGATCACCGCGCCATTCCTCCGCCCGCTGATGGTCGCCGCCTTCGCGCTCTGGACACCGGCGCTCTGGCTCTTCGGTCCGACCGCCGCGCTCGAGCGACTCCCCGCGGAGCTGCGCGTCGCTTCAGTGTTCGCGCTCGCGTTCACCGTCGTTGCCATCGCCGATCCGCGCAAGACCCATCCGAGCGACCGGCTGCGACACATCGGCTACGGGATCCTGGCGATCGCGTGCGTCGCGGTCAGCTTCGGACGAAATCTGGTGATCGCTTCGAACGGTTTCGCGCCCGGCGAAGTGCTCGCCCTCTTCGTGGCCTTCGCCTTGCCCCTGCTCTCCTACGCACGCCTGCGAAGCGAGACGCGCGAGACGATCGCCACCGGACTGGCGCTCGCGACGTTCGCGTTCGTCGGTATGGCGTACATCCTGGGCAAGCCTTATCACGCGGACGTGGTCGCGGCGACGCATCGCGCGACCGAGCTCCTCCTGGCCGGTCAGAACCCCTACGGAGTATTCGATCTTCCCGAGGCGCTCGCGCGCTTCAACCTCGATCCGCAGCTCGCCACGCACCTGGAGAGCGGCGCGGTCTTACACACCTACGCCTACCCGGCGATGTCGTTCCTCTCGCTCGCACCATTCGTTTGGCTCGGTGTCACGGACATCCGCTGGGTCTACCTCATCGAGGTCATGCTCATCGCCGTCATCACCGCGCGGCAGCTGCGTCGGGCCTGGCGGTCGCTGGCCCTCGCGAGCGTGATCGGCAACGAGATCATCACGCGGCAGTGGATCCTGGCGGGCGTCGACCCCTCGTGGGCGCTCTATCTGGCCGGCGCGTGGTTGCTCCGCGAGCGTCGCATCGCCTCATCGGTGCTGCTCGGCCTCGCGATCGCGGATCGCCAGCCGGCCTGGTTCGTTGCGCCCTTCTTCCTGCTCGCGATCCTGCAGCGCTACGGACAGCGGGAGTCGCTGCGCGCTGCCGCGATCGCGACAGGCACGGTCCTGCTGGTGGACCTGCCATTCCTGATCGGCGCGCCCGAGCGCGCGATCGGCGGGATGCTCGCGCCAGTCCTCGCGCCTCTCGTCTCGGACGGCGTGGGCCTCATGCGCTACGGCGCCGAGGGCGTCGTCCCGCCGCTGCCGCGCGTCGTGTACACCGCCCTATCGCTTGGCGCGCTCTTCGGTCTGCTCGTGCTCCTGTGGCGCCGGCCACGCGACCTATCCGGAGCCCCGCTGGTATGGCCATTCCTGCCGCTGTACCTCGCATGGCGCAGCTTGCAGAACTATTTCGCGGCCGCGCCGATCTTCGCGTTCCTGGCCGACGACGAGCTAGCGGTCGACCGCGCCGACCCCGAGGGTCGCAATATGTTCGAGCCCGACGCTACTCGCTCTCGACCGCTGCCCGACCCGCGAACATGACGGCGACCGCGGTGGTGATCGGGACGCACAGCACCAGACCGAGGCTCGCGGCCATCACCGCGATGAGCGATCCGACGATCTCCTCACTGTTGAGCGCGATCGACAGGGGCTGGTAGCCGAGCGACAGAAGCAGCACGAGCGGCAGCGCCCCGCCGAAGTACGCGAGCGCGAGCGTGTTCACGAGCGAGCCCACGTGGTCGCGCCCCACGTTGAGCGCCGACGTGTACAGGCGGCGGCCGCGCAGTCGCTGGTCGACCTTTGCGAGCTCGGCGACCGCGGCGGCCTGTCCGACGCTCATGTCGACGATCGCGCCCAGCGACCCGACCATCACCGCGGCGAGCGCGAGCCGCGGCATGTCGATGCGCCCGTCGGTCCCCACCGCGAGAAAGATCTGGTCCTCGGTCCCGAGTCCGGTCATGCGGGCGGTCGCGAGGGCAAAGGCGCCGATCGCGGTCACGACACCGAGGCCGGCCATCGTCCCGCACAGCGCGGCCAGGCTCTTCCGATTCAGTCCGTGCACCACGAACACCGAGACCACGATCACGCCGAGGGAGCCGAGCAGCGTCGCGAGCAGCGGATCGTCCCCACGCTGTACGGCCGGGACGATCGCGAGCAGGAACACCGCGACGCTCGTCGCGAGGCCCGCCAGCGCCGCGAGGCCCTTGAGGCGGGCGACCACGAGCAGCGCGACGACCAGCGCGGCTGCCACGGGCAGCAACGCGGGGAGGCGGACGACCTCCAGGATCGCGTACGTCCGTGCGTTCGCGTCGCGCGTGACCGAGAGGAGGACCCGGTCGCCGGGCCGCAGGAAGCCGTTGCTGTCGAGCGCGCGGCGGCCGCCCCACTCGAGCTCGACGACCTCGCCGCGATAGAGGCTCTCATCGAGCTGCACGCGCAGGCGTTGGAACGGCTGGCTCAGCCCGCTGCCCTGCGGTACGCGGTCGCCGGTCTGGACCACTTCGGTCACGTGGCCACCGATGACGTCGGCGCGGCCGCCCTCCACCAGGGGACCGCACGCCGCGATGAGCGCGAATGCGAGCGAGACGAACGAAACGCGCACCGCTCGCTTCACGGGGCGCGCACCTCGAGCACGCTCCCCAACCGCTGGGCCTGGTCGCCGATGACGAAGTCGAGCGACAGGCTGTAGGTCTCGGCCTGGACGGACCGGCCATCGCCGTCGCGACCGTCCCAGACGACGGTGACGCGCCCGTTCCCTCCCGGCTTGACGTCGAGGGCGGTGAAGTCGTTCGCCATCAGCATCCGCACGGTCCGCTCACCCTCCAGCCCACTCGCGAGCACGCGACCGGAAAGCGGACCGCGGATCGCGACAGTTCCCGCGGTGATGTCGAGCTCCAGCGTGATCGGCTGGCCGGTGTCGTACCTCGGATGGACGGTGAAGCGGACCTGTCCCCCGCCGGCGACCGGATACGGGACGACGACGTCGGCTCGGGGATCGAGCGATCGCGGTGGCGGCGGGGCCGCGCGGCACGCGGCGAGCGCCGCCGCGAGCAGCCCGAGGCACACCCAGCGACGCGTCACGTCCGCCTGAGCTGCGTCACCGTCCACGCGACGGCGAACTCCGCTGTCGCGACGAGGACGATCGTGCCGCCGGATGCGGCGTTCGCGAAGTACGAAAGCCAGATCCCCCCGATGCTGGCGACGAGCGCGATCGCGATCGCGAGCGAGACGAACCCACGCATGTCGCGGGCGAGAAGACGCGCGGTGGCTGCCGGCGTGACGAGCATCGCGACCACCAGGACGATGCCCACGAGCTGCACCGCGACCGCCACGGTCAGCCCGATGAGACCGAGGAGCGCAATGTCGTACCGGGCCGCGTTCAGGCCCGCGGCCTGCGCGCCGACCGGATCGAACGACACGAAGATGAGCTCGCGCCACAACAGCCACAGCGCCACGAGGATGACCGCCGAGGTGACACCGCCGAGGATCAGGTGCTCGGGCGTGATCGCGAGCACGTTGCCGAGGAGCACCGAGAGCAGGTCGCCGGTGTACTGGCGGATGCCACTGAAGAGGACGATGCCGAGGGCGAACATACCCGAGAACACGACGCCGATCGCGGTGTCCTCGCGGATCGCCCCGCGGCGGGAGAGGAAACCCATCGAGACAGCGGCGAAGACCGCGGCGATCATGCCACCGACGACGAGGTTCGCCTTGAGCAGGAACGCGATGACGATGCCGGGGAACGCGGCATGCGCGACGGCGTCACCGAGGAACGCGAGACCGCGCAGCACGACGAGCACTCCCACGACCGCGCACACGATCCCGACCAGCACGGACCCGATGAGCGCGCGTTGCATGAAGGCGAACTGGAGTGGCTCGATAAGATCAGGCATGGTGCTCGTCCGCGACGAGGTCGGGCGATGCGGAGCGGTGACCTCCGTAGGTACGGCGAAGGATCTCCGCGTCCCGGAGGATGCGGGGGTCGCCGTCCGCGATGATGCCGTGGTTCATCGCGATGACCCTCGGGAAATGCGCGATCACGCCGGCAAGGTCGTGTGTCGACACGAGGATGGTGCGGCCGCCCTCCGACAGACCCTCGAGCAGGCTCATCAACTGCTCCTCGGTCGCCGGATCGACGCCGGTCGCGGGCTCGTCCAGCAGGAACAGCTCTGCCTGCGACGCAAGCGCGCGGGCGAGGAGCACACGCTGCTTCTGACCTCCGGAGAGAGCGCCGATCGGGCGGCGGGCGAGGTCGGCGGCGTCCACGTGCGCGAGCGCCTCGCGCGCGAGGGCGCGGTCTTCCGCCGCGATGCCCCGGCCGCGCGATTGATGCTGGAGCCGTCCCATCAGGACGACATCCTCGACGATCAGCGGGTAGTCCCAGCGCAGCTGTTCGGATTGCGGCAGATAGGCGACCCGTCGCGAGGCGCCGGCCGGCCGGCCGAATACGAGTGCTGACCCGCTCGTCGGCCGCAGGATCCCGACGATGACCTTGAGCAGCGTCGACTTTCCGGCCCCGTTGGCGCCCACAAGGGCGACCAGCTCGCCCGGCTTCACATCGAGATCGACATCCGTGATGACCGGATGGCCAGGCTCGTAGCCCGCGGACACACCGCGAAGCTCGATCACGCCGCTCACGTCACGAAACGATAGGGGCGGAGTCAGCGAAGCGCTTCGCTGATCTTCTGTGCGACCGCGCGCACGACGCCGATGTACGAGTCCGCAGGTGGAGCCGCGATGCTGTCGGTCGGCAGGTCGGTCACGACCGTCTTCACACCGGCTTCCTTCGCGAGTGTTTGCGCGATCGAGTCGGAGACCCCGACCTCGCTGAAGATCGCCGGCACACCCGCGGCCTTCACGGCCCGCACCAGCTCCGCGAGCTGCGATGGCGTCGGATCCTTGCCCGGCTCGATCTGCGCGAAGCCGATCACCTCGAAGCCATAGGCCCTCGCGAAGTACGGGAAGGCGTCGTGCGATGTCACGAGCCTGCGGTTGGCCGGTGGGATGGTCGCGATTTGGGCCTTCACCTCGGTGTCGAGCCGCACGAGCTCGACGTCGTAGCGAAGGGCATTGTTGGCGTAGAAGGTCCTCCCGTCGGGATCGATCGCGATCAGCGCGTCGCGCATCTTCTCGACGTACCTGCGCGCGAGCTGCACGTCGAACCACAGGTGCGGGTTGTCGTTCTCGATCGCGGGCAGCCCATCGGTCAACACGATGACCGGGGCGTCCTTCCGCTTGTCGCGCAGGAGCGGCTCGGCCCATTTGTCCAGGTCGAGCCCGTTCTCGAAGAAGAGCGACGCCTTCGCGACCTTCTTGCTGTCCTCGGGCTTCGGCTCGTACTCCTCGACATGCGAGCCCGCCGGCACGATCGACTCGACCGTGACGCGGTCGCCGCCGACGTTCGCGGCCATGTCCGCGAAAATGGTCGTCGTCGCGAGGACGAGCGGCTTGCCGGTCGCGGCAGACGGCGCGGTGCAGGCGGCGAGCGAAACAAGCGTGGCCGCGACACCGACAGCGAAGAGCCTGCGCAACGAAGTTGCCTCCCCCAAATGGGCTGTTGAGAATGGCTCTCAGAATGGTCCTGAGAATCATACTCGATTAGCACGACCCGGCGCGCTACCCTGTGCGCATGCCGACGAAACATGCCCAGCGCCTGGCGACGCGCATCACCTCCCGCGGACGTCGCCTCACCGATCAGCGTCTGATCGTGGCCGAGGCCCTCGCGGCCGGGAAGGAGGCCGTGTCCGCGCAGGAGCTCTACGAGCGCGTGCGTTCGCGGAATCCGCGCCTGGCCCTTGCGACGGTCTACCGCGCGCTCGAGGCGCAGGTCGAGAGCGGGATGGCCCGGCGCCTGGAGCGGCGCGGTCATGTGTCCGCGTACATCGCCTGCGACGTGGAGCATCACCACCATCTGGTGTGCGTGCGCTGCCAGAAGGTCGAAGACCTCGATGAGACGATCCTCAAGCCCGTGCTGCGCGGCATCAACGATCGACACGGCTTCGCGGTGGAGCACGAGCGCCTGGACTTCTACGGGCTCTGCGCCGCGTGCCGGCGCGCGGCGGGATCGACCGACAGCGTTCGCTAGCGTGGTGCGGATGGAAGCGGTGATCATCGGGGCGGGTCATGCCGGTCTCGCGATGAGCAGGCGCCTGCTGGACGCCGGCGTCGAGCACGTCGTGCTGGAGCGCGGCGACATCGGTGAGACGTGGCGTTCGCAACGCTGGGACTCGTTCCGGATCAACACACCGAGCGCCATCAATCGACTCCCGGGCGATGGCTCGCCGGCCGAGCCCAACGCGTTCCTTGGCCGCGACGCGTGGATCGCCCTGCTCGAGGCGTACGCCCGCAGTGGATCGCTTCCGGTGCGAACGCACGCCAACGTCTCTTCGGTGTCCGCGGACGGGGATGGCTTTGTCGTGACGGTCGGCGATGGCGAGATGATCCGCGCCCAGAGTGTCGTGGTGGCCTCGGGCCACGCCAACAGGCAGAAGGTTCCGGCGGCGGCCAAGGACATCGATTCGCGCATCGAAGTTCTCACGGCCGCGACATACCGCCGTCCGGATCAGCTGCCGCCGGGTGCAGTCCTCGTCGTGGGCAGCGCTCAGTCAGGCGGCCAGATCGCCGAGGACCTGATCGAGGCAGGGCGCGAGGTCTACCTCGCGACGGGCACCGTGGGCCGCGCACCGCGCCGCATGCGCGGCCGCGACACGCTGGTCTGGCTTGCGGAGTCGGGCTGGATGACCCAGCGCCTCGCGGATCTGCCGGACGCGTCGGTCGCGCGGCTGGCGCAGCCATTGATCTCCGGTGTGGGGGCGTTCGGCCACACGATCAGCCTGCAGGCGCTCGCGCGAAGCGGCGTGACGCTGGTCGGCCATCTGCAGTCGGTGCGAGGAACCCGACTGCAATTCAGCGACGACCTCGCGCAGCACGTCAGATTTGGAGACGAGGCCGCCGCAGGGATGCGCAAGCACGTCGACGACTACATCGCGCGGAGCGGCATCGACGCACCGCCCTCGGATCCCGACCCGGCGGATGAGCCGGCCGACCCCGGGGATCACACGGGACCGTCGGAGCTCGATCTCGCGGACCGCGGGGTGCGCTCGGTGATCTTCTCGACCGGCTTCGGCGCAGACTTCTCCTGGCTGCAGGTGCCGATCCTCGGCCAGGACGGATCGGTCATCCACAACGACGGCCGCGCCTCGGTGAATGGTGTCTGGTTCGTCGGACTCCTGTGGATGCGGATGCGCCGGTCCGGGATCATCCTCGGCGCGATGGACGACAGCGCTCACGTGGCCGCCCAGGTCGTCGCGCGCCGCGAGGCCGCCGCGCGAGCCTAGCCTGGACCGAAGATCAGCTCCTGGAGATCCGGGAGCACGGTCCCGAGCCCGCCGATGAACAGCGCGCCGATGAACAGGCTGGCGGTGCCGGCCACCGCACCGACGATCACGTAGACCGTTCGCATGCGCTGGGCGCCGATGAAGCCCGAGGCGCTGACGACCGCGACCAGCGTGTTCGAGATGAGCAACCCCACGACGAAGGCGAGCAGGATGACGACGCCGGTGACGCCGCTCACGCCCGCGATGCCCGCGAGGAGCAGCGCCTGCGACCCCGTCTCGGCGCCGACCCCATGGATCATGCCGACCCCGAACGCCGTCTTCGGGCCGTACTGCGTGGCATGCGCCGACGGCTTGTGCTCGTGGCCGTGGATGCGCGCCTGCAGCGCGCCCCATCCGTAGCGCACCACGTCGAACACCAGCATCCAGCGGCTGCGCATCCGGAACTCGCCCTTGCCGCGCGCGTACTGAAAGACCGAGAAGAGCACCCATGCGCCGAGCAGCACGAGCGTCACACCGACGACCTTCTCGAGGATCGGGTCGACCCAATCCGGCAGGATCGCGCCGACGAGCAGCGCGAGCACACCGAGCACGAACACCACCGTCGCGTGGCCGAGTGCGTACAGCGATGCCAGGAACACGGCATGGCGCTGCTCGTGCGCGAAGCGCGACTCGCCGAACGAGTGAAGCGTGCCGGGATCGGTCTGGTGGTCGTGGGTGTGGCCGCGCAGCTCGGCCGCGTCGTGCCCGTGCGCGGTCATCGCCGCGCCGGCGGGGATGTCAACGTCCATGTGGCCGGACGTCGTCGTGCTGGTGATGTCGGTGATCGCCGCGATGTGATCCCAGTCGAAGCCATGCCGGAATCCGAGTGCGACCATGCCGAGAAGGAGCGTGGCGAGGCCGAGGTCCATCAAGGCGGAGCGTACCGAGCATGCACTCTTATCGCAAGTAGCCGCAATAGCGTCCTATTGCAATGTGCACGTTGTCGCGAGAGAGTTGCGGTAGTGGAGATCGACGAGCGCGTCCGGGCGAGCGGCCGGCGCATGACCGTCCAGCGGCGGCTGGTGCTCGAGGCGCTCGAGCGCGCGAAGCACCACATCACCGCGGAGGAGATCGCCGCGCGCATCCGCAGGCAACACCCGCAGATCGATCCGTCGACCGTCTACCGAAACCTCGAGGCGCTCGAGGCGCTCGGCTACGTCACGCATACGCACTTCGAAGACCGGGTCACCCGGTGGCATCTCGCCGCCTCGCAACGGCACGGGCACCTCGTCTGCCGGCAGTGCGGCGCCGAGCTCGAGGTCCCGATGACCCTGCTCGAGCCTCTGGCGCGCCGGCTGCGAGCCGAACACGGCTTCATAGCGGATCTGGCGCATTCCGCCGTCGTGGGTGTCTGCCGAGAGTGCGCGTCCGTATCCTCTTAGGAAATGCGACGTTTCCTGGCGATCCTGGTCTTCGCCACCGCCGCGGGCGCCGCGGCCGCGGCCGGCTCGGGCGTCGTGGTGGCGCCGCACGTGGAGCCGCCGGGCGTACCGCTCTTCCACACCCATGTCCTGGCGGCGTACCGCCTGCCGCTCTTCCTCGGGGTCCTTCGCGCGCGGTTCGACCCGCATCAGGGGGTCCTCACACAGCAGAGCATGTTCGACCTCGAGGTCACCCTGGTGTTCGCGCTGCTCGCGCTCGTCTGGCCGCGGCTCCGCCGCCCCGACCTTCTCGCCGTCGCGGAAGTCGGCATCGGGCGCATCGCACACGCCCTGTGGCGGATCCCGCTACCGACCGGTCCGCCCCGCTCCGCCCTCCGCCCGATCTAGTCCGCTGTTTACGGCAGCGGCACGGCTCGGCGTTCGGCCGGGTACGCAGTCTTGGAGGATGTCCATGTTCCGCGCCATCAACGTCGCCACGACGATCGTCGTCGTCGTCGCGAGCCTCCTGCTCTTTTCGGGCCCTGCCGACGCCCACGAGCGCCGGACCGTCGGCCCGTACCAGCTCGTCGTCGGCTGGCTCAACGAGCCGGCGTACGTCGGGCTGATCAACAGCCTCGACCTCCGCATCACGGATACACGCAACAGCCAGCCCGTCGCTGGGCTCGAGAAGACCCTGACCGCGGATGTCGCGGCAGGCGGTATCGCGCCGTTCCCGCTCTCGGTCAGCGCGCGGTTCGGCACCCCGGGTGCGTACAACGGATGGATCATGCCAACCGTGACCGGCACGTACACGTTCCACATCACCGGAAAGATCGACACGCTGACGATCGACGAGAAGTTCGCCTCCGGGCCGAGCACGTTCGGCGAGGTCGAAGACACGCAGGTCGTGCAGTACCCGGCCAAGGTGCCGGTGGCCGACGCGCTGGGGAAGAAGCTCGACGCGCTCGCGTCAACCGCCGATCAGACGCGGCTCCTCGCACTCGCCGCGCTCGTCCTCGGCCTGGTCGCCGTCGGCGCGGCAGCAATCGCAATCCGGCGAAAGACATAGCCGCCCGAATCGCGCTGCGCATCGTCTGCGTCATCGCGATCCTGCCTCTCCTTGGCGGGGTCGCGCTGGGGCATGCCAACTACGTGAGGTCGAATCCGTCCTCGGACGCGCGGCTCGCGAAGTCGCCGAGCGAGATCCGCATCGCCTTCAGCGAGCCACCCGATGCCGCGGGCTCGGACATCGCCGTGCTCGATACGAGCGGGAAGCGTCTGGACAAGGCCGACGTGAGCGTGGTGGGGGACGCCGCGAACACGCTTCGCGTCACGGTCGGCGCGCTGCCCGAGGGCGGCTATCTCGTGTCATGGACCGCCCGCTCGGCGGTCGACGGTCACGAGACGAAGGGCGCGTTCGCCTTCGCCATCGGCAACGCTCCGCTGCCGTCGATCCCGGACATCGGACCGTCGGCTCCGCCTCCGACTCCGCTCGAGCTGGCGGGCCGCGCGTTCTCGTTCGCGGGCATCGCCGTCATCCTCGGTGTGGCCTTCTTCACGCTGTTCATCCGCGTGCCGGTCGAGGCTCGGGAGTACACCTGGGAGCGCCGTCTCATCACCGCAGGCGGCGCCATCCTGATCGTCGGCAGCGGTCTCCTGCTCTGGTCGTATGGCAGCGTCGTGCCGGGGCGGCTGGTGGTGTTTCTCGTGCTGCGCGCCCTCGCCGGCGCGGTCGCGATCGCCGCGATCATCGATCCGGCGCGACTGGTGGCGGCTGACGTCCGGCGAGAGATCGTCGCGTTCGCGGGGATAGCCGCTGGCCTCTGGGCGACGCTCGTGTCGCACGCCGCGGCGAGCGGCGACCTCAAATACATCGCCCTCGACTACGTCCACGTCGTTGCGATCTCGATCTGGAGCGGCGGCGTCCTGGCGTTCGCGCTGATCGGCGCGCCGTCCGTCCCCGACGCGAAGGAGCTCGGGGCGATGTCGTGGCGCTTTTCCGTCGCCGGACTCGTGTGCGTCACCGCGCTCATCACGACGGGCACGCTGCAGGCGCTCGACCGGCTCGTGCTGGTCGAGGATCTGTACGAGACGCCGTATGGCATCGCGCTGCTCGCCAAGATCCTCCTGTTGATCACGCTCGTCGGACTCGGCGCGTTCAACCTGCTGGTGTGGGGTCCGCGTCTTCGACGCGGGATCGCGGCGCGCACCGGACTGCTTCGCGGCGTCGCGATCGAGACAGTGCTATTCGTCGTGGTGTTTGTCGCGTCTTCGTTCCTCACGGCGTTGCAGCCGCCGGCTCAGGCCAGCTCCGCGGCGTTCGACGAGACGCAGCGCGCCGACGGACTGCGCATCGAGCTGCTCCTCGCCGCGAGCAACCCCGGCCGCAACCGCTTCGTCGTCCGCGTCAGCCAGGGACTCACGCCGGTGACGAACGCGGAGCGCGTGGCGCTCCGCTTCACGATGGTGGAGCACGACATGGGCGAGCAGGAGCTCGTCGCGGCGCAGCGCGCGCCCGGCGAGTACGTGGCGGAAGGGAGCCCCACCGCGATGTTCGGCACGTGGAAGGTCCAAGCGATCGTGCGTCTTCCCGGCCGCCTCGACGCGCGCGCCCTGTTCACCGTGCCGATCGCGAACAACAGCGGACAGCTCGCGCAGGTCGTGTCGGTCGCGCCCTACAGCCTGATCGTGTTCGCCGATCCATCCCAGCCACAGGCCGGTGCGCCGGTGGCGATCAACATCGTGATGGTCGACGCGCAGGGCAATCCCGTGAGCGGCAAGACGCTGAGCGCGTCCTTCACCGGACCGGGGACGCAGGAGCCGATCGTGGCCAAGCAGGACACCGCGACGCTCGGTCCGGGCCGCTACCGGGTAGACGTGCCCGCGCTCGACGGCGGAACGTGGAAGATCACGTTGGCTATCGGCAGCGAAGGAAGCGGTGTGTATCAGCTCGAGGTCGCGAAGTGACGATCCTGATGGTCCTCGCGCACGGCGCGACCGGCACGTGGCTGGACGAGATCATCGAGCTCGGCCTGCCCCTGGTCGTCCTCATCGGTCTGTACTTCTGGTCCAATCGGAAGCCGAAGAACAAAGAGAAGCCGAAGTAGTGCCGTTCGGTCTCACGCAATTCCCCATCAGCCGCCAGGGATTGCAGGACATCGCGCTCTTCCTCATCGCGGGGATGGCGATGTTCGCGGTGCTCGCGCTCCTCAGCCGGCGTCGTGGCAACAGTCCACGCCGGCAGCTCGTGGCGATCGGCATCCTCGGTGGGCTCGTCGTCGCGTGCTACGGGCTCGCGTTCACCGTCGCGCCGAATATCCCTACGCCGCCGGTGCCGATCACAGCGCGCTTCCAGCGCAATCCGGTGCCGGACACGCCCGAGAACATCGACGCGGGCCGCCAGCTCTTCCAGCAGTACTGCGCCGTGTGCCATGGTCCGCGTGGCCTCGGCGACGGCCCCGCGGCGTTCACGCTCAGCCCGAAGCCCGTGAACCTGCAGCTGCACGTCCCCCAGCACGCCGAGGGCGAGATCAACTACTGGATCACCAACGGTGTGGCGGGCACCGGGATGCCCGCGTGGAAGGACACCCTCAGCGATGAGCAACGCTGGCAGATCGTCCGCTACCTGTACGCGCTCGCGTCCGGCCGCGTACCGCGGTAGCGCGTCCGGTGATCGCGACGCCTCCAGGAACGCGACGCCTGCGGTATTCGTTTCTAGAGGTGATGCGTACCGCTGGCGTCGGCGTCGCGCTGCTGATCCTGGCAGCATGCTCGAGCGCCGCTCCCTCGGGCACGCTCGGCCTGCCGACCGTCCGGCCCTCGACGCCAGCGCCGACGGCCTCGCGCACACCCGCTCCCTCAGCGACGTCGAGCGCGAGTGCGACACCGAGTGGCTCGCCCTCGTCCACGCCCAGCGCATCGGGGACACCGACGCCGACACCCAGCGGGCCACCGACGGGGTCACCCGGCAGCCCCACACCCGCCCCGTCGACGACGGCGACGCCGGCACCGCTCGGGCGGCCTGGCATAGTCGCCGCATCGGCGACGCAGGTGTCGCTCACCGTCATGTTCAGCCAGCCGATGCAGAGCAAGAACAGCTGCGGCACCTCGGGCACGCCGACCGGTCCGGCCGGGACGATCGACGCGCTGCTCGTCGGAGCGGGCGCGCCCTACGGCTCACCTGACCGTGCCTTCGATGAATCGATCCGGAGCGCCACCAGGGCGACCATCTCGTCCGACTGCGCGACGGTGACGTTCCTGTTCGAGCGCCTCGCGCCCGCGGGAACGTTCACCGTGACCGCGAGCGCGGTCCAGGACCGCGCGGGGAACACCATCGATCCCGCGCGCGCGACCACGAGCGTCGCGATCCGCGACGAGGGCCGGCCACAGGTGCTTGGCGCGCAGTCGTCCGGAGATTTCATCACCGTGACGTTCAGCGAGCCGATGTTGGAGATCGGCGAGGGCGGCGGCGTGCGGATGTCCGGGAATTACCAGCTCGACGGCAGCGCGCTGCCCGCGACGAGCATCACCTGCAACGACGCCGGCTGCCGTGGCGTGCGCATCGCGCTCCGCCCCGGATCGCTCGTGCTGGGGCGGAGCTATGCGCTGCGCGTCGCGAACACCGTCGATCGTGCCGGGATGAGCGTCACACCGGATCCGAGCACGATCAGCTTCACCGCACGCTAGCTAGGCTCGTAGCGGGGTGACGCGCCGTTTCGAGCTCGATCTGCACGCGAGGTGCGGCGGCGATCGAGTTATGAACGGTGCAGTGCTCGGCGACCGCGAGGAGCGGTGCGCGGAGCTTCTCAGGCACGCCGCACGGGACGATCACCCGGAGCTCGACGACGCCGACGCGCGAAGGGTGCTCGGCCATCGCGAAGTCGGCGATCACGCGCAACCCCACGCCATCGATGGCGTGCCGATCGAGGAAGCGCTCGACGTAATAGGCCACACATCCCGCGAGGCTCGCCACGAAGACCTCCGTCGGGGTGGGGCCGGCGTCCGTGCCGCCGACATCGATCGGCTGATCGAACGTGATCGCGTGACCGCGCACGAGTGCGCGGAAGCGGACACCGAGCTCACGGTTCACCTCGATCCGCGGCATCAGATGAACAGCGTCATGGCGCCTTGGGCGACGGCCAGCGCTGTCGCGGCACCGGCAGGCTCGTCGATGCCCTCGATGAGGTCGTCCTTCGTGAGGCCCATGAGATCCATCGTCATCTGGCAGGGGATGAGCTTCACGCCCATGTCGCGCGCCGTCTCGAGCAGCTCCTGCGGGCTGGCGACGTTGTGCTGCCTCGCGAGCGTCTTCATCATCATCGGTCCCATGCCCATGAAGTTCATCTTCGAGAGCTTCAGGTGCGCGGTCCCGCCCTGGTTCATGAGCGAGAGCATCTTCTGCATCCACTTCTTGCCGGTAATGCCGCGCTCATTGCGGACGAGCGGGAAGAGACCCCAGAACGTGAAGAACACCGTGACCGGCTTTCCGAGTGCGGCCGCCGTGTTCGCGAGGATCAGGGTCGGCCAGATCTTGTCGAGATCGCCGCTCCACGCGAAGATCACGAGGCCGCCTGTCTCCTTCGCCGAGGACGCGTCGGGTGTCGGGAGTGTTAGCTCCCTGGGTCGATCGAGCGTGAGCGTCATGTCGTTCATCCTCTCTTCTGGATCACGAACCGCAGGACACTCCCGTCCTGCGCCGTCTCGACGAGCGGGTTGCCCGTCGCCTTTGCCCAAGCGGCGAAGTCCTTGATCGCACCGGGATCGGTCGCCAGCACCTCGATGAGCTCCCCCGGGGCGAGCTGCCGGAGCGCTTGCGCGGTCTTCACGATGGGCAGCGGGCATGAAAGGCCCTTGCAGTCCAGCGTCCGTGTCAGCGTGAGGGTCATGTGCTTCTCCTATCCGACCCTGCCCTGAGGCACGGTCACCCAGTACGCGCGGTTGAAGATCCACTTCGCCCAATGCCAGACGCGCGACGGCTTCGGTGGGATCGGTGGGTGCGCGTAGTCGAAGCGCAGCGAGGTCGCCCGCCCACCGCCGGTCTCAAGGAAGCACATCACGCGGCCGCCGTACGCGGTCTTCGGCGCGGTGCCTCGGATGAACGAGGCGATGCGGCTCGCGACGACCGGCGCCTCGAAGTGCGCGGTCGAGCCGCTCTTCGAGATCGGCAGATCGGTGGCGTCGCCGATGGCGAAGATGCGCTCGTAGGCCTTGTGCTGGAGCGTGTTGCGGTCCGTGGGTATCCACCCGCCGGCGTCGCCGAGGACCGACGCCTCGATCACCGGGGACCCTTTGTGCGGCGGGACCAGGACCAACAGGTCGTATTCGGCGGTCTCGCCCTCGAGGGAGCTCACGGTGCGCTTGGCCGCATCGACGGTCTCCACGTTGAAGAACGTCGAGAGGCTCACACCCTGCTTGTCGAAGATCGGTTGTACCAGCTTCGAGGCCGACTCGATGGTGAAGGCACGGTTCAGTGGCGAGAGCAGCGTGATGCTGCTCCTGGAGCGGATGCCGCGCTTGCGCAGGTATTCGTCGAGCATGAGCACGAACTCGACCGGCGCCGGTGGGCACTTGTAGGGGATACCCGCGACGCCGACCAGGATGCGGCCGCCCTCGAAGCGCCGCAGCTCCTCGCGAAGACGCAGCGCGCCGTCGAGCGAGTAGAAATCGTGCGTGTCGCCGTACCCGGGGACCGCGTCGCGCAGGATCCGCGAGCCGGTCGAGACGACCAGGTAGTCGTACGCGAGCGTTTCGCCGTGCGCGAGGGTCACGGTCTGGGCGACCGGGTCGATCTTGGTCGCCTGGTCGACGACGAGCCCGACGTTCTTCCGGAGCAATGTGCGCTCGTCTCGCGTGAGCCAGAGTGCGTTCGCCTGATCGAGCGCGACGTAGAGGAAGCCAGGCTGGTAGAGGTGCATCCCCGTGCCGTCGACGACCGTGACGGTCGCCTCCTGGCCGAGCTCCTTCGAGAGCAGGTTCGCGACGAGCGTGCCGCCGACGCCTCCCCCGAGGACGACGACGCGGGCGGGCATCAGTGTGCCTTCCGAACGATGAAGCGGGCGAAGCCGTCGCCTTCGACGACCGCGACGAGCTTGTGCTTCGCCTTCGCGAGCCAGGCCGGGATGTCGGTCCGGGAGCCCGCGTCGCTCGAGATCACCTCGTACTCGTCGCCGACCTGCCCCTGGCGGATCGCGCCGATGAGGGCGAGCAGCGGTCCGGGGCAGGCCATGCCTCGCGCGTCGATCGACTTGGTGAAGGCCGGCGCGGTAAGCGTCATATCGATCTCCTCAGATGAATGTGATCGGGCCCGCGGTCGCGTCACTCATGAACGCGGCCACGCCTTCGACGTCGTCGACGAGTGGGTCGAGATCGCCCTGCTTCAGGCCGAACATCTCCATCGAAAGCGCGCAGGCGTGGACCCGCACGTCCCCGAGATCCTTCGCCTGGCGGAAAAGCTCGCTCCAGTGTTGGCCGGGATGTGTCGCGACGATCGCGCGTTGCGCGGCCGTCGCCTCAGGAGCAAGCCCATGATCCGCGACGATGCGGTCGGCCCTGAATGCATCGACGGCGTAGTACTGGAGGAAGACGTTGACCGGGCGACCCATCGCAGCCGCACCGACCGCGAGGACGGCGGCAGCGCTGAGCCTGTCGTCGGTCCCGGAGAAGAGCACGAGGGAGAGCGTCGCGTCGAGGTCGTCCATCGAATGCGCCTCCTGCGCCGAGTGTCGGCTGATGCGAGAGGAGGCACGAGAGGCCGACAGCCGTACTCGCGAGTGACCTTCGGCTCTGTGACCACGCAGGGACCTGTCCGACAGCTCCCGTGGACGCTCAGGCCGGATAGACCGCGATCTCCGTGGCTTTCAGGCTGAGCCAGACCTCGCCACCCTCGGCGAGCGTCAGCTCGCGCACCGCCGCCGGCGTCACCTCGGCGACCAGCGTCGGCTCGCCGTCGACGGCCACCCGCACGCGATCGCCCTGCTGATCGATCGCGCTGATGCGACCGCGCCAGACGTTGCGCGGCGTGCCCTCGGGCTGCCGGCTGTGGAGCGAGACGGAGCGGGGGTAGACCACGGCGAAGACGTCACCTTCGGTGGCGTCGCTCGAGATCAGCGTTCCGCCGCCGTCGAGCGCGATGCGGCCCGCGAGCGCGTGGCCGCGTATCAGGTTGACGCCGACCAGGTCCGCGACGTAGCGAGAGCGTGGCCGCTGGGTGACCTCCGCCGGCGTGCCGGACTGGAGAACTCGTCCGCCCTCGATGATGACCAGCCGGTCCGCGAGCGCGATCGCGTCGAGCGGGTCATGTGTCACGAGGATCCGGATGCCCTCGAACTGCCTCAGATCGCGCGCCAGGTCGCGTCGCACGCTGACGCGGGTCGAGGCGTCGAGGGCCGCGAGCGGCTCGTCAAGAAGCAAGAGGCGCGGATCGGTCGCGAGCGCTCGCGCCAGGGCGACGCGCTGCGCCTGGCCTCCCGACAGCGCGGACGGTCTCGCGTCGGCGTACGCGGCGAGGCCCACGCGCTCGAGCCACCGCTCCGCGACCGCGTCGGCACCGCGTCCGCGTCCGCGCGCGCGCAGGCCGAAGGCGACGTTGTCGCGCACGCTCAGGTGCGGGAACAGCAGGTAGCTCTGGAAGACGACACCGATCGGACGTCGCTCCGGCGGAACGTAGGACCGGGCCGCGGCGTCTTCGAGGACCACGTCATCGAGGACGACCGAGCCGCGCGCGATGGGCACCAGGCCCGCGAGCGCCCGGAGCAGCGTCGTCTTGCCGGCACCGTTCGGTCCGAGCACCGCGACCACCTCGCCCGGCGCGGCCTCCAACGCGACGGCGAGGTCGAGCGTGCCGAGTCGCAGCTGGATGTCGGCCCGCAGCATCAGGAGACCCGTAGATAGCGGTCGCGCAGCGCGACGAGGATCCCGAGCGACACCAGCAGCAGGACGAGGCTGAGTGCGACGGCCACCTCGGGCCGTGTCTCCATGGCGAGGTACACCGCGAGCGGCAGGGTCTGCGTGACGCCCGGGAGATTCCCAGCGAAGGTGATCGTGGCGCCGAACTCGCCGAGCGCCCGAGCCCAGCAGAGGACCGCGCCGGCGAAGAGTGATGGCGCGACGAGCGGCAGCGTCACCTGCCGGAAGATGCGCCATTGGCCGGCGCCGAGGGTCCGCGCGGCCTCCTCATATCGGTGGTCGACCGACCGGATCCCCGCCTCGACCGTGAGCACGAGGAACGGCATCGACACGAAGGTCGCGGCCAGGACCGCCGCTCCCGTCGAGAACGGGATGCGGATGCCGAGGCCCACGTCGAGCCACTCACCGATGAGTCCGCGCCGGCCGAACGCCACGAGCAGCGCGACACCTCCGACCACCGGCGGCAGCACCATCGGCAGCGTCGTGAGTGCCCGGACGACATCGCGACCACGGAATGGGACTCGCGCGTAGACCCACGCGAGCGGCACGCCGAGCAAGAGCCCGAGGGCCGTCGCCGCGAAGGACACGAACAGCGAGAGTCGCAGCGCGCTTAGCGCCTCGGGGGTGGCGAGGTCGCTCAGCGCGCTGGACCAGGACATGCGGTAGAGCAGGCCGATGAGCGGCAGCGCGAAGAACGCCACGCCGATGGCGGCGAGGGCCACGATCGCGGCGGGCGGGCGCGCCGCTCTCACGGCTTCGAGAAGCCGAACCGGGCGAGGATGCTTTGACCCGCGTCCGAGAGCAGGTAGTCGACGTACGCCCTCGCGAGGCGCGGGTTCTTCGAGTCCAGCACGACGGCGATGGGATAACGCGCGAGGACCTGGTGCTCCTCGGGGATGTCCACACCGGCCACGCGCGCACCGGCCGACCTCACATCCGTGACGTAGACGATGCCCGCGTCCGCCTCGCCGAGGGCGACCTTGTTCAGCACCGAACGGACATCGACCTCCTGGCTCGCCGGCCTCACGGTGACGCCGGCCTTCCCGAGCGCCTCCAGGGCGTACTTGCCAGCGGGTACGGTCGGTCCGGCAAGCACGACGATGAGCCCGGGCTGCGCCAGATCGGCGAGCCCGGTGATGTGCTTTGGATTCCCAGCAGCGACCGCGATCTGGAGACGATTGCTCGCGAAGACCGCTGGTGCTCCAGCGGTGAGCTTCGCATCGACGACCTTCTGCATGTTGGCATCGTCGGCCGACGCGAACACGTCGGCGGGCGCCGCGTTGACGATCTGCGTCGCATGTGTCGACGACGACCCGAAGTTGAAGGTGTAGTCGGTCCCTGGGTTCTTCAGCTTGAGCTCTTCGCCGGCCTTCTTGAACGCGTCGGTGAGCGACGACCCCGCGAACACCGTGATGGTCCCTGCGAGGACCGCTGGCGATGGCTGCGCGGTCGGCGCGGTCGAGGTCGGCGCGACCGACGCTGTTGCGGGTTGGCCGGCGCCACCGCACGCGGCGGCGACGACGACCGCTGCGAGCGCGAGCCGGATCAGGCCGTGCACGTTCCCTCCCAACATCTCTTGCCGGTCACTCCGCGGTGCGACCCCCGCGGGCCACCTCGACCACGACGTTCGTGGCCTTCACCACGCAGACCACGGGCATGCCCGGTCGGAAGCCGAGCTCGAGCGCCGCCTCCGCGGTCATCAGGCTGACGAGACGGAATGGGCCCGCCTGCACCTCGACCACCGCGGCGACGCGGTCGCGTTCGACCTTCGTCACCGTCCCCGGAAGGCGGTTCCGTGCCGATTGCGCGACGCTCGGGCGCTCTCGCTTCGCGCGGCGATCGGCCTGCAGGCGCCGGACCTCGGACCTCGCGATCAGGCGCTGGCCGCCTTTCGAGCGTGTGACCCGGAGCCGGCCGGAGGACTCCCAGCGTCGAAGGGTGTCGACCGACACGCCGAGGATCGCGGCGGCCTCCCCGACGCGGATCCACGAATTCGTAGGTTTCTTCGGTGAGACGACCATATTTTCATAGGTATAACACGCGGGATGCAGAGTTCAGGCTGCGCGCACAGCCCTCCGGGGGCCGCCGGTCGTGACGTCCGCTAGAGCGGGCTCGACCCGGTGAAGGTCGCGCGCGCCACCTTCACCGGAGGGGCGAGGCAGATGATCGAGCCCATGCCATTCGACGACCACCAGTCGCGCACCAATCGCTGCTTTCCCAGCAGATCGATGCCCGCGAAGAGGTCCAGCGCGCTCATCCGGTAGCGGACGTTCGCGAGGGCGCGCGTGATGTGCCCGTCCTCGATCAGGAACGTGCCGTCCCGCGTCGTGCCGGTCATCGTCGCGCGCTTCGGATCGGGGGTGTTGGTGTAGTGGAATCGCGTGATGAGCACGCCGCGCCGCACGCTCGCGATGAGCTGCTCGCGCGTCGCGTCGCCACCCGCCATGGTGAGATTCCCGGCGTGACCGCCCGACGAATATCGCCGCGCATCAGCGGCGTGCCCCGTGGACGTCGTTTCGAACCACTTCGCCGACTGACGATCGTGCACGACCGCGCGCGCGACGCCCTTCTCGATGAGCGTCACACGTCTTCTTGGCGTTCCCTCGACGTCGAAGGGCGTCGCGATCGTGCGTGGATCCAGCGCGTCCTCCCAGAGCGAGAGCCTCGGACCGGTCACGCTCTCACCGATCTTGCCGAGCATGAACGACCGTCCGTCGTGCAGCGTCTGACCAGTGAGCCCGGTCAGCGACACGAACCGCAGCACCTCGGCGATGGCGAGCTCTTCGAACACAGCTTCGTAGTCGCCGGGCTCGAGCTGGATGCGGTCGCGATCGAGCGCGGCCTTCTTGATGGCGCGATCCGCCACGCCGGCGGCGTCGAGCGCAGTCAGGCTCGAGCCGAGATCCTCGGCCCAGCCCGACCCGCCGCTGTCCGTGAGGACGAGCGCGCGCAGGTAGGCCAGCGAGGTCGGCGCGTACGCCGCGGCGCCGATGGTGTTGGCCACCGCGTCTTCGGTCAGCTCGAGCTGATGCGTGCCCGCGGCGCGCATCCCCTTCGCCCTTGCCGCGGCGGCGATCTGCCGAATCGGTGCGGCCTGCGCCATCGCGTCCGCCGCGGCCGTCGCCGCGTCGAAGGACCTGGGCTCGTCCGATCGCGCGGGCTCGCTGAGCCCGGGCCAGTCCCTGTTCGGGACGCTCATGGCAGCGGCCGCGCGCGCGTCGGCGACGAGACGCCGCAGATCGGCGGGCTCGAGCGAGTTCGCGCTCGCGATGCCCATCGCGTTCCCAAGCACCACCCGCGCCTGCACGTACGTCTCGTCGGCGGCGGCGTTCTGATGCGACTCGTTCTTCGCGTACCGCGTGATCGCCGACCGCCTGCGGTGCGCCCAGAGCTCCGCCTCGTCGGCCTTCGCATCTTTGAGCGCCGCTTGGAGCGGCGACAGCATGGTCTCGCGCCCGAGCACGCTCATGCGGACCGCCACTCTCGGGTGCGATCGCTCCGGCTCATCCGGTCACCTCGATCGGCACGTCGCGGAAGCGCGCATGCGCGGCGCCATGTCCGACCCGCATGAGCTGCAGCGGCTCACCCTTGGCGCACGAGAGGAAGCCATGCAGCTCCCAGTCGTTCGCAACGCCGTCGCATCGTCCCCAGAAGGCCGGGGTCAGCGACTGGAACGCCACCCCACGGACGTGGCCCTCGAGCCGTCCGTTCCTGATCACGCGGGCCGCCTGCGTCGAGAAGTGGAAGTTCTGCCGCTTGTCGTCGAGCGAGTACGAGGCGGGCGCCTCGAGCAGCAGGCCGTCGTCGACGCCTCTGAGCAGCTCGTCGTACGACTGCGTGCCCGGATCGAGAGACACGTTGACCATGCGCACGATCGGGAAGTGCTGCCAGCCTTCGGCGCGCGCGCTGCCGATTGCGACGGGCAGGCCGAGTGCGGCTGCGGTCTCGCGCGAGGTCAGGTAGCCCCTGAAGATCCCGTTGTCGATGAGCTTGGTCTTCATCGCGGGGACGCCGTCGTCGTCCCACCCAAATGTGCCCATTCCGCCGGGGATCGTCGCGTCGGCGGTCATCGAGACGTGTTCGCTCCCGTAGCGCAGAACATTCCGGTCGTTTGGCCACATGAACGTCGTCCCAGCGAACGCGACCTCGTACTCGAGCACGCGATCGGCCTCCGTCGGATGTCCGCATGACTCGTGCACGAGCAGCGCGAGGAACTCCGGGGCGAAGACCAGCGTGGTCGGCTTCTGCGCGGCCAGGGGTGCATCGAGCGTCGCCTCGGCGTCGTCGCGATACCGCGCGGCGCGGCCGACGAGATCGAGCTCCTCGATGAACTCCCACCCCGCCTGGCGCGTCAGCCGCGAGTCGTAACGCTGCGCCGGCTTGGCGCCGCCCTTTGCCGCGGTCACGGCCACGCCGGCGCCGGACTCGACGATCTCCTGCGAGACATCGGTCCCCTCGCTCGTCACGAGCCGTTTGCGCATGCGATACGCGGCGACAGACGCGCGCCGCGACGTCGCGTTCGGTCCTGCCAGACTCGCGTCGGCCGCGACGAGCAGCGCGATCCGCTCTTTCATCGGAACGGCGAAGGGATCGCGGGCCAACGTCGTGCGGTACTCACCCCTCTGCGGAGCGACGCTCGCGAGCGTCACCGGCTGAGACCGGGTGGATGCGGACGCCTCCGCGCGGCGGAAGGCCTCATCGACCAGACCCTTCATCGCGGTCTCGCTGGTCCGGTCGGTCGCCGCGAATCCCCAGGCTCCCTTGTGGATCACACGGAAGCCGATCCCGCGATCGGAGGAACGATTCACGGATTCGATCTCCCCGTCGCGTACCGAGACGGTGTCGTTCTCGCGCTCGACGTGGCGTGCGTCGGCGTACGTCGCGCCGCGGGAGGCGGCCAGCTGCACGAGATCGGTCAGAACATCGGGCATGAGGGTGTCTAGAGTACCGAGAGAAGCGGGCGCTACCTGACGATGAGCCTGCCCTTCATTCCGGCCTCGTAGTGGCCCTGCACGAAACAGCCGAACTCGTATTCGCCGTTCTCCTGGGGCACCAACACGGTGAGCGTCAGCATCCAGTCGGCGGATACGCGCACGCCCTCGCCGAGGTGCACTTCACCAGCGTGCGTGTGAGGCGGCGCTACCCCGTCGACCGCCTTCGCGATCCAGTCCAGCGCATAACCCTTTCCGGGAGTCGCCTCCAGGCCGGCCATGAACTCGTGCTCCAAGAGCCCGCTATTCCTGAGCTTGAACGTGACCCTTTCGCCGGGCTTGAGACTGATCGTGGCGGGCGAGAACTTGAACTCCGTCATCCCTATCTCGATGACGCGTCCCATCGCCGGGTCGACGGCGGGCGTCGTGCCGCCACATGCGGCGGCCAAGATCACACAGGCCGAGCTGATGATCGCGAGAGCGCGCATGCCGCAACGCTACCGTTCGATCGCCGAGGCAACCGCTGACGAGCGGCCCGTGTTCGAGGGCCGAACGTCATCTCCTATACACTGATGAAAACGGCGCGCGCGACGGCTAGCCTATTCGTGAAAGACGCGCTCGCGGTCGAGTCGTATCGGGTGACCGGTGCGGTGCGAACGAGGGTGAGAACAAAGCGCGGCGACTCCCAACGGGGTCCGCGAACGGGTCAGGCGGCGTGCGAAGCCCATATGGAGAACCTTATTGCCTGACGTCGCCCTCCTAATCGACTGGGAGAACGTCTACTACACCCTTCGCCAGCACACCACTGGCCCGCTTCCATCAACGCTCGCGATCCTGCAGGCGATCCTGCAAAAGGCCGCGGAATTTGGCCCGGTACGCGTGAAACAAGCGATCTTCGGCTCAGAGGTCGCATCCCAGGACGACACGCTGCTCATGGCGCTCGAGTTCACCGGCATCGACCCGGTGGCCGTCGCGCAGCGCAGTGGCGGACGCCTGCTCAAGGGCCGCTCGGATGCTGTCCTTATCACGCGCACGGCCAAGCTCCTCTACAAGGAGCGGCCGGACATCGAGGTCTGGTTCATCGTCTCGGGTGATCGCGACCTCAATGCGCTGTGCAAGGCGCTGAAGGACGAGGACAAGAAGGTCTACCTCGTCGCGGGCGACAAGTCGCTCGCCAACGAGCTGCGCGACTCGCCGTACCTGCGCGACGACGTGTTCCTGCTCGAAGACCTGATCCCCGAAGCGCGCTGGACGCGGGCCGGCCTCCGGTCCGATGATACCCAGGCGGGCAAAGAAGAGGACAACCGCGACAGCTCGCGCGAGCTCGCGCGCGAAGCGCCGCGCACCCGTTCGCGTGGCGTTCGCGGCGGCCGCGCCCGCGGCGGGTTGACCGCCACTGGCGGCACCCGGCCACCGATCGTGCCCGCGGTCATCCCGACGGGGACGCCCGAATCCGAAAAGGAGCAGCGCCGTCTCGCCGTGCTGCTGCTCGACCAGCTCGTCGCGATCCGTGGCGATGCGATGCCGCGCGCGGACTTCGTGCAGTCGGTGGTCCCGCTCTCGGAGAAGGAGGCATCGACCGTCCTCGAGCAGCGCATCGATGCGGGCATCGCGCAGCACCACATCGTCGCGCGCAATCAGGGGCGCTTCCGCGCCACGGCGAAGCAGCTCATCGCGCCGAACCTATCGTCGCCGCTCGTCGCGGAGACGCTCTTCCATCTGGTACGACTGCTTCGTCGTATTGACACGGTCACCAAGGACACAAAGAGAGTTCCGGTCGTCGAGGCGGTCCTCGATCCGCTCTCGCGCGCGGATCAGCCCGGCGGCCTCGCCCGCGGACGGTCGCAGCGGCGGATGCTCCTCGAGACGCTCTACAACATCGCCGAGGAGCGAGGCGCGATCGCGAGCGAGTCGGTCCAGCGCGACGGCAAAGAGGTCACGATGTGCTGGCTCACGGACGACCATCCGCTGGTGCAGTACGCGCGGCACCATTCGGCCGGCATCGTCCATCTCTTCAACTTCGTCGGAAGCACGAAGGCGCATGGCGACCGCGTGGACTGGGTGAACCAGGCGCTGTTCGCCGAGCTCCTCTCGCGGGTCGAGGGCGATGCCCTCGAGTCCAGCCTTCGCGCCGCGGTCGAGCGCGGGCTCATGCGCGCCGAGACCCACGGGAGCAAACCGGGCTTCGTCATCGATCGCGAGCACCCCGAGGTGCGCATGCTGCTCGGCGCATTCGACCGCCTTGAGGGAGCCTCCGCCGTTGCGCTCCCTGCACGAGCCGGCGGCGCGGCGGACCACGAGAACGGCGGGCTCGCCAAAGACATGGCCGACGGTGAACAGCTGGCGCTGCCGGCGAGCGCGGGCACGGCCCCGCTCGCCGGTGCGAGCGAGGACGGCGCGCAGAACGGCGCGGCCGCTGTGGCTCGCAAGCGGACGCGTCGTGGATCGCGCGGCGGGCGCAACCGCCGCGGCGGTCGCGGCCGCAAGAAGACGACATCGTCCGGCACCAGTGGAAGCGGTGAGGCAGCCGACTGAGGTCTGACCTCCCCTATGGGCGCACGTCCGCTTGCTCGTCCGCTGTCACGGGAACGTCATCGAGCCGCATTACGCCACACCGGAGGGCATCAGGTGTTGGCATGTAATGCGCATCGTCGGGAAGCCTACGGTGCGGATGCTCACGAGCCGCGATCCGCGCCATAGGAAGTGGAGCGTTGACGATGGTCGAATCGGTCCCCGACCGGAAGCGCGTGGTCGTGGTCGTCGAGGATGACCGGCCGGTGGGTGAGCTGCTCGCGTCGATCATCAACGACGAGGATGGCTACATCGCGATCCACGTGAGCCGCCCGACCGATGCGCTGGAGACGCTGAAGACCTTGAAGCCCGATCTCCTGGTCCTCGACGTCGGCCTGCCGGGCATGTCGGGCATCGAGCTCTACGACCGTATCCGTCAGGACGAGCGTCTGCGAAACGTGCCCGTCATATTCGAGACCGCGGTCGGCCACGAGAATCGCAGGGAGTTCCAGCGGCGCGGCATCAACAACGTGGTGGAGAAGCCTTTCGATCTCGACGAGGTCTTGCGCCGTGTCCACCAGCTCGCGCCCCGACCGAATTAGTCGAGACGCTCGGCAGCGCTGCTCACGCGGCGATCGGCGCCGGATCCACCGTGGCCACGCCGCCGCGGTCGCGCTCGAGCACTTCGGCGACATCCGCGGCCGGCGCGGGCCTGGCGTACAGGAATCCCTGTCCGAGCACGCAACCGTTGGCGACGAGCAGCGCCGCCTGTTCGGGAGTTTCGATCCCCTCCGCGACCACCCGCAGACCGAGGTCCCGACTGAGACCGAGGATCGCGCGCACCAATGCGACCGCGGAGCTGTCCGACTCCAGGTCTCGCACGAAGCCCTGGTCGATCTTCAGTCCGTCGACGCGGAACTTTCTCAGGTACGCGAGCGACGTGTAGCCGGCACCGAAGTCATCGAGAGCGATGTTGACGCCGAGCGCCTTCAGGCAGCGCAGCTTCTGATCCACGAGGTCGGCGTCCGCCTGCAGCACCGTCTCGGTGACCTCCAGCCACAGAGCGCCCGCTGGAAGACCCGACTCGGCAAGCGCGTCGGCGACGAGCGCCTCGATCCCAGGATCGAGCAGCTGCCGGGCAGAGATGTTGACCGACACGCCAAATGGGAACCCGGTGGTCGCGCCAAACCGTTGGAACGCGACCGCTGCGCGGCAGGCCTCGCGCAGGACGAAGGCGCCGATCGGCACGATGAGGTCGGTCGCCTCGGCCAGCGGGATGAAATCCATCGGCGGCACGAGGCCGCGCTCGGGGTGCTGCCACCTGACCAACGCCTCGAGGCCCATGACACGCCGGTCGGCAAGCCGCACGATCGGCTGGTAGTGGAGGACAAACTGATCCCGATCGAGCGCGACGCGCAGGTCGTTCTCCATCGTCAAGCGTTCATGGATCTTTTCGTGCATCGCCGGAAGGAAGGTCGCCCACCGCGCCTTGCCCATGTTCTTGGCCGCATACATCGCCGTGTCGGCGTCGCGCAGGGCGTCGTCGAGGTCCCCGTCGCCGCGCGCGACGGCGATACCGACGCTCGCGCGGATGTGCAGCTGTTGACCGGCGACCTCGCAGGGCGGATGCAGCGCCACCATGATCCGGTCGGCCACGATCTCCGCGTCCTCGGGTGCCCGGAGGCCGGGAAGCAGTATCGCGAACTCGTCGCCACCCAAGCGTGCGGCGAGGTCTCCAGGCAGGATGCACGACCCCAACCGTTCGGCCACCACTTGAAGGAGCGCGTCGCCGGCGCCGTGACCGAAGGTGTCGTTCACCGCCTTGAAGTCGTCGAGGTCGAGGAAGAGGAGTCCGACCAGCGGCCGGCTCGCATCGGTCGCGGCGACGGCGATAGAGAGCCGCTCGCGCAGCATGAGCCGGTTGGGAAGGTCCGTTAGCGCATCGTGCTTGGCCTGATGCGTCAGCTGGCGCTCGAGCTCCTTGCGTTGCATGGCGTCACGGAGGGTCAGGACGACGCCCGAGAGCTGCGCATCGTGAAGCAGGCCATTCGTCACGACTTCGGTGTGTCGCCACGTACCGTCCTCGTGACGCATGCGCCATTCAGTGGTGATGCGAGCGCCCGCTGCGGCCAACTGCAGGTCCTCGGTGAAGCGGGGAGCGTCGTCGGGGTGCAGCAAGTCCGCAAGTCGGGTGCCGACCAGGTCGGTCGCCCCGAGCAGCTGACCCGCGGACGCGGTGTGGAACGCGATCGCCCCGGCAGCGTTCACCACCATCAGCACATCAGAGGAGTTTTCGACCAGAGACCGGAAGCGCACCTCGCTGAGTTTCAGCTCGTGCTCGAGCTGAGCCCGGCGCTCGAACGATCGGGTGAGGACGCAGGCGATGGCCGCGATCATGAGGACGACCGGCACCTGTGTGAGCGCGGCCAGATCGAGCGCCATCGCGTGCCCGTCGGCGAGCCAGTAGCCAACGATCAGCGTCGCCGCATAGGTCGCGCCGGTGCTGAGCGCGCGCCGAGGCGACGGATCGAAGGCCCTGAGATAGAGGCTTGTGTAGAAGACGCCGAGCACTGGATTGATCGAACCGATGAGGATCGCAAGCGACACGAACCCAGCGATGTCGAGGAGGTCCGCGAACCACGGGTACCGACCGCGCCGGTAGCCGACACACCAATGCCCGTACAGCGCGAGAGCCACCCCCACACCGACCAGGCGGGAGGTCAGCGGCAGGTGGGGTGCGAAGACGATCTGCATGACGACCATGAGCATCGTCACGCCGGTCGTCGCGAGGTAGATCAGCCGCAAACGCGCCAAGGGAGCCTTGTCGGCGAACAGCGCGGCGACTCGCCTTCGGACAAGGCGCGCCGGCGCCGTCGCCAAGACCAAGCCGCTGTCTTCGTTCACATGCGGAACACTGGCCGGGACGGCCCTGGAAAGCATCGGCCGCGGTGGGCCAATGGGTCCTACGTGCGACCGCCATTCGTTCGGTCACGGTGACAAGCGACCAGCCGAGCCTTCAGTCGCCATTCCGGTCGCGGATCTCGCCATGCTCCGAACGAGGACTAGTGGGTGGGTGCGGCCTCCCGCACGCGCGTCGCGGCGGTGCGCGCGATCTCGTCGGCGGTCTGCTTCGAGCTCTCGACCAGCATCTTGAACGCCTCGCCTGAGACCGCGATGACTTCGAGGCTCGTCTTCGCGCGGATCGTCGCGTTGCGGGCGTCGCCACGCAGGACCCCGAGCTCGCCGAAGTACTGATCCTCTATCAGCGTGTTGATGATCCGTTCCGCGCCCGACCTGTCGCGCTGCACCACGAGGGCTTCCCCCTTCGCGATGACGTAGAAGGCGTCGGACGGATCGCCTTCGCTCACGACAGTTTGTCCTGGTGCGAAGGTGAGGATGCGCATGCCCTCGGTCGCGCGGACGATGACGTCCTTCGGCACTTCGGGGAACGCGCGCTCGGCGTGCTTCAGCTCTTCGATATACCGCTCCGCGGCGAGCACGGCCGTCGTGGCGTCGCCGACGGCGGTCGTGATCTGCTTCGCGAGCTGGGCCCGCGTGTCCCCCGCGGCGTATACGCCGGGGATCGAAGTCTGCATGTACTGATCGGTGATGAGGTAGCCGTTCTTGTCGTGCGCGATGTGGTCCTTGAAGAGGTAGCGGCCGACCGGCTTGAAGCCGACGAACACGAAGACCCCTTCCACCGGCACGCGCTCGACCGGCTTGCCGTCGCGCTCGACGTCCATCCACTTCACACCCGACTCGTCGCCGCCGATCTCCTTGACCACCGCCGGCGTGATCGTCGAGACCTTCTCCATGCCGAGCAGTCGGTCCTGCAGGATCGCCTGCGCGCGGTACTCGTTCCGGCGGTGCACGACGCGGAGGGTCTTCGCGAATCGTGTCAGGAAGAGGCCCTCCTGGAACGCGCTGTCGCCGCCGCCGATGACGGCGAGGTCCGAGCCTTTGAAGAACGCACCATCGCAGACGGCGCAGTACGACACGCCGCGACCGTGGAATTCCTCCTCACCGGGTACGCCCAGCTTGGTGGGCTCGCCACCGACGGTCACGATCACCGCGTACGCGGTATGCGTGGTGCCGTCCTGAAGCTCGACGAGCTTGCGGTCGCCGTCCTGACGGATCTGCTTCACCGGCGCGTAGGTGTCGATGCGCAGGCCGAACTTGCGGGCGTGGTCGGCCATCTTCGTCGCGAGCTCCGCCCCGGTGACCGACTCGAAGCCCGGATAGTCTTCGATGAGGTCTGTGTTCAGGATCTCGCCGCCGACGTCCTTCGCCTCGAAGAGGACCGCGTTCATGTTGGCGCGGGCCGCGTACAGGCCTGCGGTAAGGCCCGCCGGCCCGCCGCCGATGATGATCAGGTCGAAGTCACTCATGTCTCTAAAGGGTAGAACGCGGACGCATTCCGCTCTATTCGCTGTGTAGCGTGCGATATCTAGCGCTCGGCGACTCCTTCACGATCGGGACAGGCACCACACTCGACCGCTCGTTCCCCGCTTCACTGGCGCGGTCGTGGAAGCGCGGCGGCCTTGACTGCGAGCTCTCCAACCCCGCGGTGAACGGGTTCACCACGGACGACCTGATACGCGAAGAGCTGCCGCTCCTCGAGAGCTTCGCCCCCGACCTCGTGACGGTGCTCATCGGCGCGAACGACCTCGTGGCGACGCTGCGGAACGATGGCGCGGTGACCGGCGCGGCCGAGGACCGCTACCGCGGCCAGCTGCGGCGCATCCACCAGCGCGTCGTGTCCGGCGCGCCGGCCGCGCGCCGCTTCGGGCTGCCGCAGCCGGACTGGTCGCTCACGCCTGCGGGCGCCTCGTTCGGCGATCCGGCGGCCATCGCCAGATCGATAGAGCGCTTCAACCAGATCGCTCGCGACGAGATCGAGCGCTCCGGCGGCGCGTACGTCGACATCTTCCCGTTGATGCGCGAGCAGATGCGCCGCGGCATGACCGCGCCCGACGGCCTGCATCCGTCGGCCGAGGCCTACGCCGCGTGGGCTGACGCTCTGCTGAATGCCCTCACTCCACCGGGGGATGCCCGCCGGGAACGCGACCGCGCAGGCTGACGTGGATGCGGGTCCCCTCGCGGCGACTGTCGCTTGCCGGCGCCCTGATCGCGGCGACGATCGTCGCGAGCTGCGGCGGCGCGCCGGTGCTCCCGGCCGCACCGAGCACCAGGGATCCGCTCGCCGGTGTCTACAGCGCGCGCGGCGGCGGCGGCGCGCTCGAGGCGGTGATCCCGCTCACACGCGCCTTCGCGAAGCTGCACCCGGGCGTGATCTGGCAGGGCCTGGATGACGTCGGCTCGGACGCTGGCATCAAGCTCGTGCAGAGCGGCGACCTCGATCTCAGCTTCATCAGCCGAGAGCCAAAGTCGGCCGAGGCGCCTGGGATCGTGACCGTGCCCATCGGCGCGACCGGCACGGGCGTCGCGGTCAGCGCCAGCAACGCCGTGGCCGGCCTCACCAGGGATCAGCTCGCGAAGATCTTCCGCGGTGAGCTCACCGACTGGCGCGACGTCGGCGGTGCGCCGGGTTCGATCCACGTCCTCATGCGCGAGGTCGGCGCCGCGACGCGCGCGGCCTTTGAGGCCTATTGCTTCGGTGGAAAGCCGGCGACCGGCTACGCGAAGAACGCCATCGAGGTGAACAGCTACGACGAGACGGTGAGGTCGATGAAGAGCTTTCAAGGGTCCATCGGGATCATGAGCGTGACTTCGCAGTCCTTCGCGGAGGCCTCGATCCGCTTCCTCGCAGTCGACGGCGTCTCCCCGACGCGTGAGACGCTCGCGGACGGCACCTACCGCATGCGTCGCCCGCTGTACCTCGTCTACCCATCCGACCCCGCGAAGGTGAAGCCGGCGATCCGCGCGTTCATCGACTTCGTCAACGGCCCCGAGGGCCAGCACATCCTCGCGACGCTGTAGCTCCGTTCGGACGCTCTGGGCCCTTTCAGCTGAGGCTCTCCACTACCGGAGGGTCGAGCGCCAACGGGTCCTTCCGTTCCTCCGCCTTCCGCGCGGTCGCACGCGCGAAGAAGAGCGTCGCCGGCACGAGCAGCGCCGCGCTTGAGAGCAGCGCCGCCGGAATACCCATGAGGTTCCCGATCAGGCCGGATACCGGCCCGCCGCCGACCTGGCCGAGCGCGTTGGCCATGCTCGTCGTCGACAGCACGGTCGCACGGACATCCTCGCTGGTCCGTCGGATGAGCCAGGCGTTGAACAAGGGAGAGAACGACGCGATGACGATGCGCTCGACGAACGAGCCGACCAGCGCGAGTCCCGCCACCGGCGCGAGCGCGAAGGTCGCGCGGCCCGCGATGCGCACGACCTGAAGCGCAACGAGCATCTTGGTCACGACGCGTTCGTCCAGTCCCCTGATGGCGCGCCGCGTGACCTGCGCGGTGATCACGACGACTACGGTGCCCGCGAGCGATAGCGCCCCGAAGCCGACGACTGGCGGTATCCCGAACGGCGGGAAGCCCAGATCGAGCAGGAGATGCGGGTCCCAGAGTCGGTCGTAGCCCTCGCTGGCGGCGCCCCAGAAGAACTCGGCGCCGAGGAGCGTGACGAGCAGCGCGCTGGTGCGCACGGACCAGAGCGCCTTTCGCGCGGTACCGACGGTGGCGCGCCACGTGCGCGCCAGCTCGCGGCGCGGATGCCGCCGCTCGGGCATCACGAAAGCGAGCGCCACCGCCATCGCCGTGACCAGCGCACCACCAAGCACGACCGGGATGCGCAGGTCGATGAGCGCGAGGCCGACGCCCACGGGCAGGCCGATGAAGGACGCCACCTGTCGGACCTGCGTCTCGCGGAGGAACAGCCCATCGAGCGCGTCGTCCCCCACCTCTCCCGCGACCCACGCCTCGGAGGCGCCGTGGACGAGCGCCTCGCCGAGTCCGCGAACGACCTCGAACGACGCGATCGCGACAAATGTGGGAACGAGGCCCTGCCCCGCCCATGCGACGCCGATGATCCCGAAGCCGAGTACGACGGACAGACGCCGGCTGAAAGTGTCGGCGAGCACACCGGTCGGGATCTCGAACACGAAGTACGACGCCTCGAGCGCGGTGCCGACCAGCACGAGCTGCAGCGCGTCGAGGTGCGCGACGGTGATGTAGTAGAGGGCGTAGCTCGCCCCGAACAGCGCGGAGCCGAGTCCGACCCAGGCGGCGACCAGGAGGTAGATGCCTCCGGCGGACAAGCGAAACCGATCTGCGAACAACGAACGATCTCCTCAAAGACAAAGTGGTGTGCGGCGGAGGAGAGAGCGCCGCGGGCGTCAGCTCAGGGCGAGGTCGGGATCTCCGGGCGTTAGCCCCGCTGGATCAGGGAGCGGACGCGGAGCGGCGCACGTGTCGTTGCTGTCATCTCGGTGCGCCTCCAATCGATGCGATGTGCTGCAGTCCGCAGTCTAGTCCCAGCTGACCAAGCTCACGGCAGTGCGCCCGGGTCAGGTACGCGCGGTCACGGGGATGGCCGCGCCGGTGATGCCGCTCGCCTCCGTCGAGCACAGGAACACGACGATCGACGCCATCTCCGCGGGGCTCACCCAGGTCTTCGGATCCGCCCCGGGCATCTTCAGGCGGTTCTGCGGATGATCGATGATCGACGGAAGCACGACGTTCGCGGTGATGCCCTCGCCCTTGAGCTCGTCGGCGAGAGCCTCGGTCCAGCGCACCAGCGCCCCTTTCGCCATGGCGTACCCGGCCGCGCCCTTTCGCGCCTTGATCGCGCTCACGCTGCCGACGCTCACGATGCGTCCGTACCCCCGCGCGCGCATCGGTCTCACACATGCGGCCGTCGCCGTCACGACGGCGCGGACGTTCTGCGTCCAGAGATCTTCGATGGATTCGAGATCGAGCGCCGAGCCGCTCGCGAAGCCACCGGCGAGGTTCGCGAGGATGTCGAGGCGCCCCCAGCTGCGCATCACGTGCTCGACGAACGCTTCCATGTCCGTACGTTTGTCCAGCTCCGCTCGCAGAGCGATGAGCCTAGGGTCGTCGGGTGTCCCGACGAGATCACCCAGCGCACTCCGAAGCTCCGTCTCGCGCGTGAGATCTCTGACCGGTACCGCGACGTGCGCGCCGGCCTCGAGGAACGCGCGGACGACCGCGTGGCCGAGGTTTCCCGTCGCGCCCGTGACCACAGCCGCGTGAGATGAGAGGCCCGGCATCGGACCGTAGTATGAGGACCGAATGAGCGTGCTTTCGCGCGTACATGAGCCGAGCGATCTGCGCGGCCTCTCGAAAGAGGAGCTGCTCGTGCTCTGCAAGGAGATCCGCGAGTTCACGGTCGAAGCCGTGCAGAGGACCGGCGGGCATATCTCCTCCAGCCTCGGGACGGTCGAGCTCACCGTCGCCCTTCACAGCGTGTTCCAGTCGCCTCGCGACAAGCTCGTGTGGGACACCGGTCATCAGGCCTACATCCACAAGATGCTCACGGGCCGGCGCGAGCGGTTCGACACGCTCCGTCAGTTCGGCGGCATGTCCGGCTTCCTCGCGCGCTCAGAGTCGGAGCACGACGTCTTCGGCGCGGGTCACGCCGGCACCAGCGTCTCCGCCGCTCATGGGATGGCGGTCGCGCGCGATCTGCTGAAACAGGACTTTCACGTCGTCGCGATCATCGGCGACGGCGCGCTGACCACAGGTCTTGCCTTCGAAGGTCTCAACAACATCGGTCACGACCGGCGGCGCGTCATCGTCGTGCTGAACGACAACGGCATGAGCATCGCGCCGAATGTGGGCGCGGTCTCACGCATGCTCGAGGCGGTCCGGACCGCGCCGCCGTACCGCGAGGCCAAGCACGTCGTGCGCAGGGCGCTGGACCGCATGCCGGGGTCGGTGCTCGTCGAGGAGGCGCGGCGGCGCATCTTCAACAGCATGAAGGCGCTTCTGATCCCGAACTTGCTGTTCGAGCAGTTCGGCTTCACCTACTTCGGACCGGTCGATGGACACGATCTCTTCGCGGTCCAGAGCGTGCTCGAGAAGGCGCGGGACTTCCGCGACGGCCCGATCCTCGTGCACCTCCATACCCAGAAGGGCCATGGGTATGGCCCGGCCGAGGACGACAACGTGAAATGGCATGGCGTGTCGGCCACCGGCGCGGCCAAGCCGAGCGCGCCGCAGTACACCGCGGTCTTCGCGGACACCGTGCGCGAGATCCTGAAGCTGGATGAGCACGCCGTCGCGATCACCGCCGCGATGCCAGGCGGCACGGGCCTCCAGCCGCTCTTCAACGAGTTCCCGGGAAGGCTCATCGACGTCGGCATCTGCGAGCAGCACGCGGTGACGATGGCCGGTGGCCTCGCGACCCAGGGCATCGTCCCGATCGTCGCGATCTATTCGACATTCCTACAGCGCGCCTACGACCAGGTGCTGCACGACATCGCGGTCCAGGACCTGTCGATCGTGCTCGCGATGGATCGCGCCGGCATCGTCGGCGACGATGGCCGCACACACCAGGGGCTCTACGACATCGCCTACCTGCGACCGATGCCCGGCATGACGCTCATGGCGCCACGCGACGAACGAGCGCTCCGTCAGATGCTCTACACGGCGTACCGTCACGCGGCCGCGCAGCGCGGCAGCGTCGCGGTGCGGTTCCCGCGCGGCACCGGCGTCGGCGCGCGTCTTGACGAGCCGCTGGCCGAGATCCCGATCGGCGTCTCCGAGACGCTGCGAGACGGCGACGACCTCGTCATCGTCGCGTACGGACATCCGGTCAATGCGGCCCTCGGAGCCGCCGAGATGCTCGCGAGCGACGGCCTCTCCGCGACGGTGATCGACGCGCGCTTCGCGAAGCCCCTCGATGCCGAACGCCTCCTGTCGCTCGCGGCGCGCATCCCGCGATTCGTCACGGTCGAGGAACACGTGATCGCGGGCGGCTTCGGCTCCGCGGTCGGCGAGCTCTTCCAGGAGCGGGGCGCGAGGGTCGACATCGAGATGCTCGGCATCCCCGACGAGCACGTGGACCATGGTGCGCAGAGCCTCTGGCGTCACCACTACGGCCTCGACCCCGAGGGCATCGCCCGCAGCATCCGTGCACGCTGGCCGCAGCTGGTCCGCGTTGGCGATGCAAAGGAGTCCGCGAGCTAGCTAGCGCGAGAGGCCGCTACGCGTTGCAGCCAGCGCGAAGGCGTGCCATTCCACCCCGAAGCCGACGCTCTCATAGATCGGAGGCGCGGCTTCAAGCGCGACGGGGGCGCTCACGGCATCGCGCAAGGAGCTCGGCCTCGGTCAGGTCCTAGTTGTGCTCCTGGTCGTCCATTTGATCGCCGGGCTTCGGCGTTTGCGCGACTCGCCCCGATCCTGTCGGCCGAGGCGACGTCGGACGGATCGTCTCTTGCGAGCGCGGCGTTCCGGTGGCGCGCGGCGTGCCCGCCGGCTGCGCGGTGCGGGCCGGCGTTGGGGTCCGCGTCGGTCGCACGGTCTTCTCCGGGACGTTCCCGCCGTGCGGGCCGTCGTTGTTGTCCTCTGAGGTGTTCTTGTCCTCTTCATCACGTGCGCGGTCGAGGGCGTCCTTCGCCCGGCCGTCGCTGACCTTCTGTTGGAGCTCGTCGACGATCGGTGCGTGCTTGTCACGCGACGTCTCCACGACGAGCTGGACCTTCTCGGCCTTGTCGGCATTGGCGGGAGCGGCCTGCTGGACAGCGTCGACCGCTGCGCGGAACTTGAGAACGGCCTGCGTGAACTCCTCTGAGGCCGTGGTCACGTTGCCGTTGTCCGTGTTGTTGTTCGCCACCTGCTGCAGCTCCTGAAGGCGGCGGTCGGCGATCTTCGCAAGGAGCTCCACCCGCTGGACGTCGTCGAAGGTGAGGTTTACCTGGAGGTCCTCGAATGCTTTCTTCAGTCCGAACGTCGCGTCGCCGGCAACGCTGCCCGCCGCGGCCGTCCCGGCACCCGCGACAAGGAGGATCGCCGCGAGCCCGACACCCATGGCCGGGCGAAGAAGCATTGTCCACGCGGTGCCGCGCCGCGGGGCCAGCGCGGCCGGCGCCTCTTGCATGAGGCGCGCGCGCAGCTGCTTCACGAATTCCTCGCGCGGCTTCGGCATCGGGAAGCGCGGATCCATTAGAGCGCCTCCCGTGACGGGATGAGCTGGCGCAGTGCGCCGATGGCGCGGAACTGGATGCCGCGCACGGTGCCCTCGTTCTTGCCGACCAGGCGCGCGATCTCTTGCGTCGAGTAACCCTCGAGGAAGCGAAGGACGATGATCTCTTGCTGCAGGGGCGTCAGCTTTGCGAGCGCCAGGCGGAGCATCGCGCCATCGGAGTGCGCGAGAAGCTCGACATCCGGCTCGACGATCCGGTCGACGCCGGGGTGCTCGAGCGCGTCCTCGAACGGCACCTGGCGGTTCCCCTTGCGAGCCCGGTCGATCACGGCGTTGCGCGCGATCCGGTAGAGCCAGGCGAGGAATGCCTGGCGCGGCTCGTACCGTGGGATCGCTTTCAGCGCTCGCATGAACACGTCGCTCGTTAGATCCTCCGCCTCGGCATCGTCCCGGACCCGGTAATAGACATACCGGTAGATCGCGGCCACGTGCCTGTCGTACAGGAGGCCGAAAGCCGCCGATTCGCCCTTGGCGGCTCGGACGGCGAGAACGGCGTCATCGTCCTGCCCTACCGGCGTAACGACCCCTACGGACGTCTCGTTAGGCAGCATCTTCTCCGTAACGAGCCTCGATACGCGGACGGCGCGCGCAAGGCGAGAATTGCGCCATATGTCCCCTTCCGCATCTCTTTACGACGCAACGGTCGTCCTGGACGACCGCCTGGTGCTCCGTCGGGTGTCCGTGGAGATCGGGCCCGGTTTGACGGTGCTCCGGGGACCGAACGGCGCTGGAAAGACCACCTTACTGCGGGCGCTGGCCGGCCTGGTACCGCTGACGCGAGGCTCGCGGCGCGTATCGTCGCCGCCCCTCTTCATCGGCCAGCGATCGATGTTGCTGCGCGGCCTGTCGGCACGCGAGAACCTGGAGTTCCTCGCGGCCTTTCGCGGCCAGCCGGGAATCAACGCGCGGGCGGGAATCAACGCGCGGGTGGGAATTAGCGCGCGGGTGGGAGCGAGCTCCGCGGACGCGCTCCGCGCGTGGGGTCTGGGGTCGGTGATGGACCAGCCGGTCGAACGTCTCTCCGCGGGCGAGCGTCACCGCGCCTCGCTCGCGCGTCTTATGACCGAGCCTTCGGAGCTCGTCCTCCTCGACGAGCCGTTCTCGGAGCTGGACCTCGGTGGCGTGTAGCTGGTCCGAGGCGCGATCGCCGAAGCGATGTCCGGGGATCGCGCCGTGGTGCTCGTCACGCACGCGCACCCGGAGGTCGACGCGGACGCGGTCGCGCGCCTGCACATGGACGGCGGCGCGCTGGTGGGCGGATGATCGCGCGCACGCGCCTGGTCGCGCTTCGCGAGCTCATGTCCGAACGGCGTCACCCCGACGGCCTCGCCGCCGCCCTCACATTCACCGGACTGCTCGTGCTGATCGAGAGCCTCGCGTTCGGTCCGGGCCGCGCGCGCGAGCCCGATGTCGCGAGTGGCGTGTTCTGGATCGCGATCCTGTTCGCGTCGGTGCTCCTGAGCACGCGCTCGTTCGATCGTGACCTCGAGGACGACGCGATCGACGCGATCCTCGCGCTGCCCCGTGCGCGCGATGCCCTGTACGCGGGCAAGGTGCTCGCGCTCGTCGCGCTCCTCGGGATCGTCGCGCTGGCCGCCGGCACGTTCTCCATCTTTCTGCTCGACCTCGCACCCGCGCTGCCCGGGCATCTCGCCCTCGTCTCCGTGCTCGGCGTGATCGCGCTCCCGCCGGTCGTCGTCCTCACGGGAGCACTCGCGCTGCGCGTGCCCGCTCGCGTCGCGGTCGTCCCGATCCTGACGTTCCCGATGCTCGTTCCGCAGCTCGTCGCCGCGACGCAGGGCGCTTCCGCCGCGCTACAGGGACGCGGTCCCGAGTCACTGGCGTGGTGCGGCCTGCTCGCGGCGTTCGCGTTTGTGTACACGGTGCTCGGTCTTACCATCGTCCCTGCAGCCGTCGAATGATCGAAACCACTGCTTCGCCCTTCCCGACGATCCGCCTCCGCCCCTGGCTCGGGATCCTGGCGGCCGCCGCGGCCATCCTCGCTTCGTGGATGGGCCTCGTCTGGGCGCCGACCGACGCCGTGCAGGGCGACGTCTATCGCGTCATCTACGTGCACGTGCCCACCGCGTGGCTCGCGTATCTCGCATTCGTGGTCGTATTCCTCGCGTCCATCGGCTGGCTGTGGACTCGCAGGCCGTGGTTCGACGCTCTGGCCGTGGCATCCGCCGAGATCGGCGTGCTGTTCACGGGACTATTCATCGTCGCAGGCTCGATCTGGGCGAAACCCACGTGGGGCGTGTGGTGGACCTGGGATCCGCGGCTCGTCACCACCGCCGTCATGTTCTGCATGTACGTCGGATACCTGCTGTTCCGGAGCCTGACCAACGACTTCGAGCGCCGCGCCACCCGCGCGGCGGTGCTCGGTGTGATCGCCGTCGTCGACATCCCGATCGTGCATCTCTCGGTGCTCTGGATGAATTCGCAGCACCAGCTGCCGACGGTCCTGCGCGCGGCCGGCGCGCCCTCGCTCGACCCGTCGATGGGCATGACGCTCGGGATCTCCGTCGTCGCGTTCACGCTGGTCTACCTCGCGCTGCTGGTGGAGCGCATGGAGATCGAGCGCCAGCGGCAGCAGCGCATGCTCGAGGTGCGCCGTTGATCGAGAACCTCGGCTTCATCATCGCCGCGTACGTCGCGGTGTGGGGCGGGATCGCCGTGTACGCCGTCAGCCTGGCTCGGCGCCGTGGCCGGAGCTGAATCGAGCGCGACCGCCCCGCGCATGTCGTCCCGCCGGCTGCTCCTCATCGTGGCGCTCGCGATCGGAGTGGGCATCGCGTTCTTCGCCGTGCAGAACCTCGCGAACAGTGCGGTGTACTACCTCACGCCCACCGAGGCGCGCGACAAGCACATCCGACCGGGGACGCCGGTGCGGCTGGGTGGCCTCGTGATCCCGGGCACGCTCCAGTACGCGCCCGATACCCGCGCGCTCGTCTTCGCCCTCGGAGATGGGACGACGAGCATCGCCGTGATCGGGACCGGGGCGCCGCCCGCGCTGTTGAAGGAGGGCGCCGGGGCGGTGGTCGAGGGCACCTTCGCCGAGGACGGGACGTTCCGCGCGACGAGCGTGATCGCGAAGCACGACGAGAAGTACGCGCCGCCTTCGCCAGGGAAGACGCCGGTGCATACGACCCCATGACAGCGCCGCCCGTCGGAGCATTCGCCCACAAACGTCGCTTCGCGATTGTTTGGGTGGCGATGCGCCGTCCGTCAGATCGCACGCTCCCCACCGGAGCTTTGTCGTGAGCTTCGCCGACATCGGCAGCGCCGCCCTCCGCGCCGCGCTCCCGCTCGCGGTGTGGGGAATGGGGGCGGCCGCATACGCCGCGGCGAAACGCGACGGGCGTGCGCTTTCTTCCGCCCGCTGGTCCGCGCTGCTCGCGCTCGTGCTCATCGCGGTCGCGGTGCTCGCGATGGAGGGCGCGCTCGTCACCCACGACTTCGGGGTCCAGTACGTGGCGCAGAACAACGCGCTCGAGACGCCGCTCTTCTTCACCGTCATCTCGCTGTGGGCGGCGCTCGAAGGCTCGATCCTCCTGTGGGCGCTCGTGCTCGCCGGCGCGACCGCATACGTCGCGTGGCGCGGCACGCGCGAGCTTCCGCGTCTGGGCACGACGGCGCTCGCGGTGCTTCTCGGAATGGTCACGTTCTTCCTGCTCCTCGTCACCACGCCCGCCGCCGATCCATTCGTGCGCCTGGCCGTCGCGCCGTTGAACGGAAACGGTCCGAACCCGCTGCTGCAGAACCATCCGCTCATGGCGCTGCACCCACCCCTGCTCTACCTCGGCTACGTGCTCTTCTCGGTGCCCTTCGCGTACGCGATCGCGTCGCTCGTGATCGGCGAGGGCGGCGATCGCTGGCTGGTCGCGACGCGGCGCTTCGCACTCGTCTCGTGGGGCCTGCTCGGCGTGGGCATCGTCGCCGGCTCGTGGTGGTCCTATGCGGTGCTCGGCTGGGGCGGCTACTGGGCCTGGGACCCGGTCGAGAACGCGGCGATCATGCCCTGGCTCACCGCGACCGCGTACCTGCACTCGGTGATGGTCGAGGAGAAGCGCCGGCTGTTGCGCACCTGGAATCTCTCCCTGGTCCTCACCACGTTCGCGCTGACCATCCTCGGCACGTTCCTCACGCGCAGCGGCGTCGTGAACTCGGTGCACTCGTTCACGCAATCGGCGATCGGACCACTGCTGCTCGGCTACCTCGTCGCGATCATCGTGCTCTCCGTCGGACTCATGGTGTGGCGCATGCCGCGCCTGGCCGACGTGGGCGGTCTCGGCGCGCCGCTCTCGCGCGAGGCGATCTTCCTCTTCCAGAACGTGGTCTTCGTCGCGGCCACGCTCACGGTGCTGCTCGGGACGCTCTACCCGCTCATCGCCGAGGCGATCTCCGGCGCGCAGCTGTCGATCGGACGGCCCTACTTCGATCGGGTCGAGGTGCCACTCGGCCTCGCGCTGCTCTTCCTGATGGGCATCGGACCGCAGCTCCCGTGGAATGGCGCATCCCGGGCCACCTTGGAGCGCCAGTTCACCGCGCCGGTCGCGGCGGCGGCTGCGGGCGCTGTGCTCGCCGTGATCGCTGGGATCAGCGGCCCGGTCGCCGTGCTCACCTACGCGCTCGCGTTCTTCGTGGCGGCCACGGTCGCGCAGGAATTCGTGCGCGGCGTGCACGCGCGGCACGTGCTCCACGGCGAGGGGCGGCTCGAGGCGTTCGCGAACCTGCTGCGGCGCAGCGGCCGGCGATACGGTGGCTACATCGTCCATCTGGGGATCGTCGTGATCGCAGTCGCGGTCGCGACGAGCCAGTCCGGCACGATCACCGTGGAGAAGACGCTCTCACCCGGCGACAGCGTCGCGGCCGGGCCGTACACCGTGAAGCTCGCGGCGCTGCGGGATGCGCCGGAGGCGCAGCGCGACCTCCTCGTCGCCGATCTCGTCGTCACGGGAAACGGAGCGGAGCAGCAGCTGCATCCCGCGCTGGTCTTCTACCCGAACGCCACGCAGGCGATCGGATCGCCGGGCATCGCCGCGGGGGCGCGCTATGACCTCTACACGATCCTCGCCGCATACGACACGCGCGCCCACGCCTGGGCCACCGTTCGCGTGCTCGTGATCCCGCTCGTGTCGTGGCTCTGGGCCGGTGGCGCGATCGTCGGCCTCGGCGCCGTTATCGCCGCGCTGCCGCAACCGAAGAGGCGTGCGGCCGCGGAGCGCGTCGCGCCGGCCGACGCGCGCGTGCCCGCGGAGGTCTAGATGCAACGCTCCGCCCGCCCGTTGGCATCGTCAGGCGTGCTGCGAGTGGTGATCGTGGGCATCATCGCGGCGCTCGTCGTGGTGCTGGTGCTGGCCTTCCGTCGCGATCCGCACGACATCCGCACCGGCACGATCGGCAGGCCGGCCGCCGCGTTCACGCTGCAGAAGCTCGACGGGACCGGGACGCTCGCGCTCGACGACGCGAAGGGCATGGTCATCGTCATCAACTTCTTCGCGTCGTGGTGCATCCCGTGCAAAGAGGAGAACCCCGCGCTGGTGCGCGTGTACGAGCGCTACCGCTCGAGCGATGTCATCTTCCTCGGGATCCTCTACCAAGATTCGCGCGACAGCGGACTCCGCTATGTGAAGGACAACGGCGTCACGTGGCCGACCGCGAGCGACGACGACGGGCGCGTCGCCTTCGCGTACGGCGTGTTCGGCATTCCCGAGACGTACTTCATCGGCGCCGATGGGATCATTCAGGGCCGCCACATCGGGCCGATCGACGAGACCACGCTGGTCACCGCGATCGATTGCCTGCGCGCGAAGACCGCGAGCCCTGAGTGCGTGAAGGCGGCGAAGAAGTGACGCTGTTCACACTCGCTGGCGAGCCCACCCGATGACGCGCTCGCGCATCGTGCTGCTCGTCGCAGTGATCGCGGTAGTGGCCGCGGTCGGCTGGAGCGCGCGACCGCACGCCGAGACGCAGGCGGAACGCGTCGACCGCATCACGTCGGAGCTGCGGTGCGTCGTGTGCCAGGGCTTGTCGGTGAGGGACTCCCCCGCCGAGAGCGCGCGGCAGATGCGCGACATCGTGATCCAGCGTGTGGCCGACGGACGCAGCGATGACCAGATCCGCGATGAGTTCCGCGCGAACTACGGCGACTGGGTGGTGCTCGCGCCGCCGCTCCTCTCGTGGGGCGGGCTGGTCTGGCTCGTGCCGCTGGTCGCGCTCGTCGCCGGCCTCATGGTCGCGTGGCGCTGGCTGCGCGCGCCGCCGGCGGCATTGCCGGACGCGTCACCGGCCGACCTCGCCGCGCTGCGGGAGCGCGTCGCCCGCGAGGAAGCCCTCGACCTGCCCGGGGACGCGTCGTGACCGGGACACTCCGTTGACCTACTTCCTCTTCACGTCGCTCTTCCTCGTATCGCTCGCGCTGGCGGTGCGTCCCTTCCTCACGCGACGCGCGGCCGCGTGGCCGCCGGAGGCGCCCGACCCACGCGACGACGTGGCCCGCGCCGTGAGCAGCCTGCGGGACCTCGAGTTCGCGCGCGCGGCCGGCACGATCGCGCCCGGGGACCACGCGCGGCTGCGTGCGCTGCTCGAGCGCGGCGCGTTCGCCCACGAGCGGACCGACCGTTCCGCCGCGTCGCCGGCGCCGTGGCGCACGCTGCTCATCGCCGCGCTGCTGGCCGGGACCGCGGCCGTCCTCGTTGTCGTGTCGCTGCCGCAGTCCGCGGGCGACCGGGCACCGGGCGAGCCGCTCACCGGGAGCGTCGCGGCCGGCGGGCCGAGCCTGGCCGAGCTGGAGCGGCGTGCGAAGGCTGACCCGACGGACATCCCGAATCAGCTCGCGCTCGCCGACGCGTACCTCGAGGCCGGGAGCCTGAATCTCGCGGCGACCGCGTACCAGACCGTGCTCGCGCGCGACGCGAGCAGCGTCTCCGCGCTGAACGGGCTCGCGATCGTGCTCTATCGATCGGGTGAGTCGCGAGGCGCGCTCGTCGCACTCGATCGCGTTCTCGGTCTTCGCCCGAAGGATCCAGATGGGCTCTTCCTGAAGGGACTGATCCAGTACCAGACACAGGACTTCAAGGGCGCGGCCACGACGTGGCAGCTGTTCCTCGACGTGGGGCAGTTCGACGCCAGGGCGACGATGGTGCGACCGATGTACGACGACGCGAAGAAGAAGGCTGCGCCCTAGATCAACGGGCAGTCGGCGGCGTGCGCGTCTTCGCGAGTGCGATCTTCTGGGCGGCTAGGCGGTTCCGACCCGCCGCTAGAGGGTCCACAACCCACTGTGCTGCCATTACACCATAGCCGCCACGTTGAAATGAGAGCGGGCGCTCTCAGACATTCAATGTTATCGGAAAGAGATTTCCCTCACGCGCCGTTCTTCCCGGCACATTCTGCTACTCGCGCGGCGGCGAGTATTCCGAGAGCGAGACGAGGAACGGTCGCGTGCGTCCGGGCTGGATCGTCAGCGGCTCCGCGAGACCGGGCTTGGCGAAGATCGCGACCCGCAGGCCGTGAAGGCGCTCGGTCCGGCGCTGCCACTCGGTCCCGCAGACCGGGCAGACGAAGGCGCCGTCGGGCATGCCCTCGCCGCGCGACAGCAGGATCTTCGCGCAGCAACGCTCGACCTGAGGCTGATGGCCGTCCTCCGATGCGAGGTACGGGAACGACGCCTGCGGTCCGACGCGCGTGCGCCGCTGGAAGACGCGCCCGTCGGCGCGGCGATACGCCTCCGCGCCGCTCTTCTTCCACTCGGTCGCGCATTCGGGACAGCGGAACGCGCGCTCCGGCTTGTAGAAGCCGCCCCACTCGATGATCCAGTCCTCGCAGCAATCGGCGAGGATCACCCGCTCGGCCATCACTTCTCCTCCAGGAGCCAGCACAGAACGGCCTTCTGCGCGTGCAAGCGGTTCTCGGCCTGATCGAATACGACGCTCTGCGGTCCATCCATCACGTCGTCGGTGATCTCCTCGCCACGATGGGCCGGCAGGTCGTGCATGACGATGGCGTCGGGCTTCGCGTGGCGCATGAGCGCGGCGTTCACCTGGTACCCGTGGAATGCGCGACGCCGCCGCTCGTACTCCTGCTCCTGACCCATGCTCGTCCATACGTCGGTGTAGACCACGTCCGCGTCGCGCACCGCAGCGACCGGGTCGTCACCCAACTCGACGGTCCCGCCCGTCTCGGCGGCCCTCCGCTCAGCGAGCTCGCGAAAGCGCGGCAACGGCTCGAACCCAGCGGGCGTGGCCGCGCGCATCCGCCCACCGCGTAGCGCGACCGCGAGCATCAGCGAGTGGAGCACGTTGTTGCCGTCGCCGACGTAGGAGACGACTATCCCGTTCAGAGACGGACCCTTTCGCTCGACGATGGTCATGATGTCGGCGAGCCCCTGGCAGGGATGCGACAGGTCCGACAGGCCGTTGATCACGGGCACGCTCGCGAAGCGCGAGAACTCCTCGATCGTCTCGTGCGAGTGCGTGCGCAGCACGACCGCATCGACCATCCGGCTCACGACGCGCGCCACGTCGGCCACGCTCTCGCGCCTGCCGAGGCCGACCTCCTGCGGTGAGAGGTACACGCAGTGCCCGCCGAGCTCGGTCATGCCCACGTCGAAGGAGAGTCGCGTGCGGAGGCTGGGCTTCTCGAAGATCTGCGCGAGCGTGCGGCCTTGCAGCCGCGCCTCTTGCCGTCCGCGCTCAGCCTTCAGCGACGCGGCGTGATCGAGCAGCGCGCCGAGCTCGCGCGGCTCGAGATCGCCCAGCGACACGAAGTGCTTGGCGCGCGATGCGACCGCCATCTACAGCGCCCGCAACACGGGCCGCCTGCGCTCGTCCACCAGCGCGACCAGCGCGCGCGCGACCCGCTCCGAATCGTGGCGGAGGGTGTCCTGCTTCAGCCAGAGATCGCGCGGTCCGCTCCACTTGTCGATCACCGGCGCGGTCACGGGGCGCACACCGAGCGACCGGATGCGCTCGAGCTCGGCGGCCGTCGGCTCCAGGTACTCGAGCCCCTGTTCGGCGTAGTGCGTGCGCAGATGCGCGGGCGGCGCATCGTCGTTGAGGAGAGCGACGTCGAGACCCGAACCACCCAGGTAGTCCTGCACCACGCGAACGTGGTCGCTGAGCGACATGCCGTCCGTCTGTCCAGGCTGGCGAGTGGTGTTCGCGACGTACGCGACGACGCCCTTCGCGTTCGCGATCGCGCGCGCGATCTCCGGAACGAGAAGGCACGCGGCCACCGTCGTGTACAGGCTCCCCGGACCGAGCGTTATCAGATCCGCGGCGGCGATCGCCTCGGCGCTGCCGGGAGTCGCGGTGACGCTGTGATCCTTCAGGAAGATGCGCTTGATCGGCGCCTTGCCGATGCCGCGGACGCTGACCTCCTGCTCCACTACCGTGCCATCCGTCAGCTCGGCGCAGAGGTGCGTGTTGTAGAGGGTCACCGGCAGAACGCGACCGCGCAGCTTGAGAAGACGCGAGGCCTCCTCGACCGCGCGGAGGAATGAGCCGTGCTGCTGCGTGAGCGCAGCGAGGAAGAGGTTCCCGAAGGCCATCCCGTTCAGGTCCTCGCTCTTGTCGGTGTCGAAGCGCTGGCTCATCAGCTTGACGAGCACCGGGTCGCCCTCCGCGAGGACGGTGAGCGCGTTGCGGATGTCGCCGGGCGCCGGCACGTCCAGCGCGATACGGACCTTGCCCGTCGATCGGCCCGAGTCGGTGACCCCGATGAGCCCGGTGATGTCCGACGTGAAGGCGCGCAGCCCCGCCATGACGGTCGGGGCGCCCAGGCCGCCGCCGACACAGACGACGCGGAGTGGCTCGTTCATGTCGAAATCTTGGCAGATATGCATCGAGGCACGCTGGTTGCTTGGCCTATGAGCCGTGAAGCGGGCCAGGTACGTGCCCTTCTGGGCGTGGCAGTTCCTGATCGGCACCGCGGTGGTGCTGCTCGCTGTGAGCGTCTTCGCGCTGCTGGTCGGCGCGGCGCTGCGGGTCCCCAGCGGCTTCCTCGACGAGGTCGGCCGCACCGTGTCGCGCGTCGCGCCTCAACCGGCACCGGACGTCTCGACGGAGGAGCAGCTCAAGAAGGTCATCGCGGCCATGCCTCAGGGCAAGCTTCGCGCGGCCACCGTCGACGCCGAGCACGGCCGGGTGGTGTTCACCATCACCGCCGACCGCGCCGCGGTCCACGCGGCCGTGCAGCCCGGTGACGAGCTGCGGCTCGCGAAGGACGGGAGCATCGAGATCGCGCCGACTGGGATCCCCGGCCTGCTCGATCAGCTCGGACGCGCGATGGAAGACCTTCGGAAGAAGTGGTTCGGGCCCTAGCCCGCCTTGCGCATCCCCGCCATCACCCGGTGAGCGGCCGCCTGCCGCGCCACCAGCTCGGTCCGCCATTCTTTCTTGCGATGGATCGCCTCGTTGAAGCCACGTTCGTACGCGCCCACCGCGAGAAAACCGATGACGGATACGCCCAACGCCACGCCGATCAGCAACCCGACGACGAACGCTTCCATCTTGTTGTTCTCTTTCGCGCCTGATCCCCGAGTCCCCACGGGGTCCTTCGATCCCCCTATGAGCAACCGTCATGCCACCCGCCGCGCGCGCGTCGCTAGGCTCTGGCGGATGCCACGACTGGGTCGTCGACCGGGCGCCAGCGGAAGTCGCGGCGCGATCCTCGCCGCGGGCCGCCGACACTTCGCGGACGTCGGTTACGAGCGTGCCACGATCCGGCGGATCGCGACCGCCGCCCGTGTCGACCCCGCGCTCGTCCTCCACTACTTCGGTTCGAAGGACGGCCTGTTCAGCGCCGCGATGGACTTCCCCCGCCCGGACACAGTCATCCCGCAGGTGTTCGGCCCGGGAACGGCTGGCCTGGGCGAGCGCGTCGCGACGTTCTTCCTCACGCTCTGGGAGTCGGAGGCCGGCGCCGCGCTCCTCGGCCTGCTCCGCTCGATCCACACGAGCGACAAGGCCGCGGCGATGATGCGGGAGTTCGTCTCCAGCGAGCTATTGGCCCGCGTCGCGCCGACGCTCTCCGGCCGCGATCGCGAGCTCCGCGCGACGCTCGCCGTGAGCCACCTCCTCGGCGTCGCGGTGTTGCGGTACGTCGTGAAGCTCGAGCCGATCGCCTCGGCGCCGAAGGCCAAGCTGGCCCGGCGCATCGGCGGCACGATCCAGCGCTACTTCGACACGCCGTGAGCGACTGGCGCGCCCGCTGGACGACATGTCTAGAATTCACCGCGCGATGAATTCCCCCACGCAGGATTTCGCGGTGAGCGCGCAGCGCGTCCGCAAGCGGTTCGGCGCACTTGACGCGCTCGCGGGGCTGGATCTGTCGATCCGCGCGGGCGAGATCTACGGTCTGCTCGGCCCGAACGGTTCGGGCAAGACCACCTTCATCCGTTGTGTCGCCGGCCTCGTGCGCCCGGACGCCGGGCAGATCACGGTCCTTGGGCGTACCCCGCGCGAAGCGGTGACCGCCGGACGCATCGGCTACATGACGCAGACCGCGGCGCTGTACGGCGACCTGTCGGTCGACGAGAACCTCGAGTTCTTCGCGCGGCTCGAGGGTGTGGCCGACGCCGACACGGGGATCGAGAACGCCCTCCGGACCGTCGACCTGCTTGACCGCCGCCGCTCGATCGTGAGCACGCTCTCGGGCGGGATGCGGACCCGTCTGTCCCTCGCCGCGGCGCTGCTCCACGAGCCCGATCTTCTGCTGCTCGACGAGCCGACCGTCGGGGTAGACCCGGTGCTGCGCCAGGAGTTCTGGACCCACTTCCGCGGGCTGGCCACGCGCGGCGTGACGATCCTCGTCTCGAGCCACGTGATGGATGAGGCGTCGCGCTGCGACCGTCTTGGCCTGATCCGCGCGGGCCGCGTCCTGGCGGAAGGCACCGCCTCGGAGCTGATGCGTCGCGCGGGAGCATCCGACCTCGAGGCGGCGTTCCTGAAGCTCGCCGCCGAGAGCGCGCCGGCCGGAGCGCCCGCGTGAGCCTGCGCCGCGTCGTCGCCGTCGCCGAGCGGATCGCGCTGGGATTCCGGCGCGACCACCGCTCGCTCGGGCTGCTCATCGTCGCGCCGCTCGTGGTGCTGTCACTGGTCGGCGCCGTTTGGGGCTCCTCGACACAGTCGCCGCCGACCGTCGCGATCGCGACCGACCGCGTAGCGCTCCCACCGAACATCCGAACCGGCGTCGTGGATGGCCTTCTCAAGTCCACCGCGATCAAGGCGCACACCGCGACCTTCGCGGAGGGCCTGCGGGAGCTGAAGGACGGCAAGACCGACGCGGTGTTCTGGATCGACGGCGCGACGCTGCACCTCGAGATCGAGGGCTCCGACCCACTGCGCGGTGGGAGCATCGGCCCAGCAGTGCAGAAGGCGCTGATCGAGGCGATCGCCGGCGCCGGCTTCACCGGCACGAGCCTGACCATCGCGGCACCGAGCATCCAGGTCGAGCAGCTCTTCGGTGGTCCGGACTACACGCTGCTCGACTACCTGGCGCCGGTACTGATCACGTTCTTCGCGTTCTTCTTCATCTTCCTGCTCTCCGCGGTCTCGTTCCTGCGCGAGCGCACCAGCGGAACGCTCGAGCGGCTCATGGCGACACCGCTGCGCCGCGGCGAGCTCGTCGTCGGCTACCTCGCCGGCTTCAGCGTGTTCGCGCTCATCCAGGCGGTGGTGATCATCGCTTTCACGGTGTTCGTCTTGAAGGTCCAGTACCGCGGGAACCTCGCGACGATCTTCCTGGTGGAGGCGGTGATGGTCGTCGGCGCGGTGTCGCTCGGCCTGCTCGTGTCGGCTGCGGCACGCAATGAGCTTCAGGCGGTGCAGTTCGTTCCCATCGTGCTGCTGCCCCAGGTCTTCCTCTCGGGCCTGCTCATCCCTGTCGCGCAGCTGCCCGATTACCTACGGCCGATCTCCGCCGTGCTGCCGCTCACGTACGCGAACGAAGCGCTCAAGGCCGTGATGATCAAAGGCCTCGAGCTCGCCGATCCCCTCGTGCTTCGCGACCTCGGCATCCTGTTCCTGTTCGGCACGGTCATGGCGATCGGCGCCGTGGCCTCGATCCGTCGAGAGGTCGCTTAGTCGCCGGCCTGGAGGGGCTGGATGGGCGCGCTACAGTGACGCGTGCATGAGACTTCCGACGATGCGGCCGCGCCATCGGCGCGGTCTTTTTGTGTCCTGAAGGAGGGCGTATGCCGAGCCTCTCGTTCATCCCGAGAAAGAACATCTTCTTCACCCAGTTCGCGCAACACGCGCAGAACGCGCTGGAGGCCGCACAAGCCCTGGACCGGCTGTTCACCGACTTCACGGATGTCGAGAAGAAGGTCCGCGAGATCCACGCCATCGAGCACTACGGCGACAAGCTGACGCACGAGATCATGCGCGAGCTCGCCGAGACCTTCGTCACGCCACTCGACCGCGAGGACATCATCGGGCTCGCGTCGAAGATCGACGATGTGACGGACGTCGCCTACGACGCCTCCGAGATGGTGCTGCTCTACAAAGTCCACAGCGTCAGGCCGGCGGCCGCGCGCCAGACGAAGGCCCTGGTCGGCGCCGCGAGCGAGATGGTCGTGATGATGGGCAAGCTCGAGAAGCTGAAAGACCTCGAGCCGCACTGGATCAAGCTCCACACCTTCGAGAACGAGGGTGATCAGATCTTCCGCGAGGCCGTCGCCGAGCTCTTCGCGAAGGAGACGGATGCGATCGAGATCATCAAGTGGAAAGACATCCACTCGCTCATCGAGGTCGCGCTCGACCGCTGCGAGGACGTCGCGAACATCGTCGAGACCATCAAGATCAAGCACTCCTGATGCGCCGCAGCCGCTTCATGGTGGAACGCCTCTAGGTGGAACGCCTCTAGATGGACAATGCGCTGTTCCTCGTCCTGCTCGTGGTGCTGCTGGGCGTCGTCTTCGAGTACGTCAACGGCTTCCACGACGCCGCCAACGCCATCGCGACCGTCGTCGCCACCCGCGTCCTCACACCGACGCAGGCCGTGCTCATGGCCGGCTCGCTGAACCTGGTCGGCGCGCTCACCGGCGTGGCCGTCGCGAAGACCGTCGGCAACGGCATCGTCGATTCGAAGATCGTGACGCAGGACCTCGTCGTCGCGGCACTGCTCGGGGCGATCATCTGGGACCTCATCACCTGGTGGCTCGGTCTGCCGACGTCCTCGAGCCACGCGCTCATCTTCTCGATCATCGGCGCGTCGGTCGCCATCCACGGCTTCAGCGTCGTCATCGCGCCCGGCCTCGAGAAGACGAGCTTCGGGATCGTCTACTCGCCCGCGGTCGCCTTCCTCGTTGGGTACCTGTTCATGCTCTCGCTCTATTGGATCCTGCGGCGGACGTCATACGGCCTGGTGCAGCGATTCTTCGGGAAGGCGCAGATCCTCTCGAGCGCGTACATGGCGTTCAGCCACGGCGGAAACGATGGTCAGAAGACAATGGGAGTGATCGCGTTGGCGCTGGCAGCGTACGGCGCGGTACCGACGGGCGAAGCGTTCTTCATCCCGGA
>JBGPKU010000011.1:0-59609 GCA_041486085.1 Candidatus Limnocylindria bacterium
CCAAGCACTCGCTCGAGTCGGTGATGGAGCACGTCGCGTACTGCGTGGAGCTGATCGGCGTCGACCACGTCGGCCTCGGGCCGGACACGCTCTTCGGCGATCACCTTGGCCTGCATCACGCGTTCGCGGTGCAGCTCTCGCTTGCGGCGATCCGTGACAGCGGCCCGTCGTACACCCAGGTGCCATACGTCGACGGGATGGAGAATCCCGGCGAGGCCATGCGCAACGCCGTGCGCTGGCTGGTGAAGCACGGCTACAGCGACACGGATATCGCGAAGATCGCTGGCGGGAACGCGCTGCGCGTCCTCAAGGAGACCTGGGTCCGCTAGCCGCTAGACGCCGGCGTTCCACGTCGGCTCTCCTCAGGCGGGTGGACGTTGCGGAACGTGATGTAGATGAGCCCGTCGTACAGGATCTTGAGCGCCGCAGCGATGAAGAAGGGAGCGCCCAGGGCGGCGGCGCTGAACGCCATGCCCGCGATCGTCGGCGAGATCGCGCTTGCGGTCGTGCGGGCCACATTGGTGATACCCGCGGTCGCGGTGCGCTCGTCCGGATCGACCACCGCCATGCTGTAGGACTGACGGGTCGGCACGTCCATCTGCGAGATGCTCATGCGGAGCAGGAAGAACAGGATGGCGAGCGAGGCGGTCGGGGCGAGGGGGACGAGCAGCAGCAGGACGTTCGACGGCAGATGCGTGAACACCATCGTGTTGAGCAGGCCGAAGCGCTCGGCCAGCCAGCCTGCCGCGAGCAGCGACACGCCCGAGAGGATGCCGACCCAGAAGAAGATGACCGCGAGATCGGCTATCTGGAGTCCCCAGCGCAGGAAGAACCAGTACGCGACGATCGACTGCACGACAAGGCCGCCCGCGAACGAGTCGAGCCCGAAGAGCACTGAGAGCTTCGCAACGGTGCCGGCGCTGCGGTGGATGCCGATGAAGCGGCGGTCGCCCTCCACCCGGGCGAGCTCGACATCGTCCGAGAGCGTCACGAAGATCAGGAAGTTCGCCAGGCCGATGAGGGCGTAGAGCACGAAGAGTGGCCGGTAGGCGTCGGCACCACCGAGCCCGAGCGACGCGAAGAACCCGACGGATGCCGCGAACAGGGAGCCGAACGCACCCGCGATGTTCGCGATGGTGTTGTAGATCGCGAATAGCCAGGTGCGTTTCTCGTTCGGTGCCGTCTGAGGGAGGATCGCCTGCTCCACGGTCTGGAACACACCGACCTCCGAGCTCGTCGCGCTGATCGTTCCGGTGAACGCGGCGAGGATCAGGACGGCGAAGCTGTCGGTGAGCGCGAAAACCAGCCCGCCGACCGCCATGAGCAGAGCCATCGTCGCGACGGTCCTCCGGCGTCCGTAGCGGTCCGCCATGATCGACCAGAAGACCGTCATGAGCGCCGACCCGGCGATGGCCGCGGTGAAGACGATGCCGATCCGCGTCGGCTCTAGGCCGAGTCGATCGAGGTACAAGCCGAGCGAGGTCGCGAGATAGCCGTACGCGAAGGTGCGAAGGACGCGCGTGACGAGGAGCTTCTTGCCGTCGACGCTGAGCCAGTCGAGCATGCTGCCTACTCTCGCGTAGTGCCGTGACCTCTGCGACTACGGGGTCGGAAATGCTACGCGCTCTCTCGCGCCGAGAGCATGGCCGACGCGTCGCACGCCCGCGAGCGTGAGGATCGTGGCAACGAGCCACGCCACCCCCATGAGCCAGGGGTACGCCAGGTCGGTGCCCGACAGGACGCCGTGCAGGAACGCCGCCGCGAACGCGAGATACGACAGCCGGTGGAACGCCAGCCACTGCCCGCGCGAGAGCTGCGTGCGTGACCACGCAGCGACGAGCACGACGAACAGCAGCTCAACGCTGATCGTTCCGAGGCCGATCGCGAACGTGCCGTAAGACATCGCGAACGGAACGACGAGGTCGACCAGGCCGACCTTCGCGTACGGGTCCAGGAGCAGTGCGACGACGTGCGCGACGCCGAGCGGCAGCCACAACACGGTCGCATAGGTGTGCAGCTCGCTGATGGCGCGGTTCGACGAGAGCCAGCCCAGGGTCTTGGGACGCAGCGCCATTCCGGTCAGCAGCGAGAGCGAAAGCGCGACGAGCGACGCGACGCCGGTCGACCGCGCCACGATCCAGATCGTCTCACCCGCGAGCAGGGTCGAGAAGCTCACGACTGTTTGGTCTTTGTGCGCGCGGCCGTCGTGGTCGTGGCGACGCTCGATGTCAGCGTCGTCGACCGCCTCGTCGTCGTGGTCTGCGAGGTCGGTGCCGGCGTCGCGAGCGACGTCGCCCGCGAGGCTGGTGCGCTCGGTGCCAACGGCGCGGCGGCATTCTGCACGTGCGTGGCGGCGAACGCGGTCATGCCACCGAGCGACGACAGCGTGATGGCGGTCGCGAACCCCCGCAGGATCGCGCTCGAGCGGATCAGCGGGGAGGTCTTCGAGGGAGCGCGTTTTGGCATGCGATCAGGAGAACACGTCGGACGCCGCAGAAGGTGAGAGTGGCTTAAGAGCTGCCCAAGCGAAGCCTAAAGAACGCGCCGCCGCCGCTCGGCCGCTCCAGCGTGACGCGGCCGCCATGGGTCTCGGCGACGTCCTTCACGATCGCCAGGCCGAGGCCAGAGCCGGGAAGCTGGCGCGCGGCGGGAGCCCGCCAGAAGCGATCGAAGACCCGCTTCTCGTCCTCCGGCGCGATGCCCGGGCCATGGTCTCGGACGGTGATCTCCAGCCCGCGCACCGCGACCTCGACGACGCCGCCCGGCGGGCTCCACTTGCCGGCGTTGTCGAGCAGGTTCGTGACCGCGCGCAGGATCCGCGAGCGCACACCGCGAACGACGTGCGCCGTCGTGCTGCCGTGGTCCAGCTCAAAGCGGACACTTGGGTAGCGCATCCGCATCTCGGCGATCGCGTCCATCGCGATCGCGTCCAGATGGACGTCTTCGACGAGAAGCTGCGTTTGCTCATCGCGCGCCAGGTCGATCAGATCGGAGACCAGGGTGGATAAACGCTCCATCTGACTCACGAGCTCGGCGAGCACCTGCTGTCGCTCGGCTGGGTCGGTCGGCTGTCCGCGCTCGAGCAGCTCGAGGTTCGTGCGCAGGCTCGTGAGCGGCGTGCGCAGCTCGTGCGACGCGTCGGCCACGAGCTGGCGCTGCGAGTTCAACGAAGTCTCGAGCTCCGCGAGCATGACGTTGAACGAGGCGGCGAGGCGACCGAGCTCATCGTGTGACGCCCCTGACGTGACCCGCTGCGAGAGGTCCCGCGTGCGCGCCACGTCCTCGACGATGTTCGTCAGCCGGCGCACCGGCACCAGCGCGGCGCGCGCGACGACGGTGCCGAGCGCCCCCGCGAGCAGGATGCCACCCAGGGCGACGAGCGCCAGGCGGATGCGTGTCTCCGCGAGCGCGTTGTCGATCGCGTTCAGCGGACCCCACACCTGGACCGCGGTGCCCCGCGCATTCGTCGGCGCCACATAGACCCGCAGATGCGAGCCTTCGAGGTTCGTCTCGAAGAAATACGCCGGCCTGTTGCCGCTCGCGACCTCCACCGCTTCGGGCGTCACGAGCGCCACGACGGGCTGCGCGTCCGAGCGGCCGACCGTCCCGGTGGTGCTGTTGATGAGCTGCGCCGCCACGTCCGATCGGCCGGAGAGGCCACCCTGCGGACCGCCGGGAAACCGGCCGGGGCCGCCGCCTCGCCCGCCGCTCGACTGCTCGCGCACTCCGCTCGCGGCCTCGATCAGGGTGTTGTCGAACTGGGACAGCAGCTGCGTCTGCACGACGAAGTACATGAGGACCGTCGCACCGATGGCGGCGACGGCGACCGCGATCGCGGTCATGAGGGCGACGCGAACGCTGAAGGTCATGCGTCCCTCAGCACGTAGCCGACGCCGCGCACGGTGTGGATGAGGCGCTTCTCGCCGTTGGTCTCGAGCTTGCGCCGCAGGTAGCCGATGTACACGTCGAGCGAGTTCGAGTCTGGCCCGAAGTCGTAGCCCCACACCTTTTCGAAGATCACGTCACGGCTGAGCACGCGCTTCGCGTTCGCCAGGAGTAGCTCGAGCAGCTGGTACTCGGTACGCGAGAGCGCGATGTCACGGCCGCCGCGCCGGGCGATCATCGCATCGCGATCGAGGTCGAGATCGTCGAAGCGCAGGGTGCCGCGAGCCTGACCGGTCGGCGGCGAGCGGCGCTCGAACGCGCGCAGGCGGGCGAGGAGCTCGTCGAGCGCAAAGGGCTTCACGACGTAGTCGTCGGCACCCGCGTCGAGGCCCTCGACGCGCTCGCTCACCGCCGCTCGCGCGGTGAGCATGAGGATCGGCATCGTGCTGCCGGCGGCGCGCAGTCGCCTGCAGACCTCGAGACCATCGAGGCCAGGAAGGCCGCGGTCCAGGACGATCGCGTCGTAGGGGGTGGCCGTCGCCGCCGCGAGCGCTTTGTCGCCGTCGCTCGCCATCTCGACCTTGTGGCCGGCGCCGCGCAGCGCGCGCTCGACCGCGCCCCGTACCGAAGGATCGTCCTCCACCAGGAGGACGTGCATGGGTCGAAGTCTAGGCAGCGCCGGCTAAGACGGAAGTAAGAACCGCGGGTTCGGGGACGGTTCTTATGGCCATTTCATGCTCGCCCGAGACGATCGTGGTGTTCTTCGTTCTGCGATCCAGCGCGAAAGGAACAGACCTGAAATGAAGCATCTCGACAAAGCCCTCATCGGATCGGGCGTCGCGCTCGTGCTCTCCGGCGGGATCGCCGCCGCGGCACTCGGGCCGAGCAACGTCGGATCCGCGGTCATGGCCTCGCTTCCGGGCGACATCACCCTCGCGGTCCAGAACAACAGCATCGTCGGCGGCAAGAGCTGGCTCGGCACTGCCGCGACGTACATCGGCATCACCGAGGCGGCCCTGCGGACGGAGCTCGCCAGCGGCAAGAGCCTCGCGGACGTCGCGGTCGCCAATGGCAAGACCCGTGACGGCGTCATCGCGGCCCTCACGGCGGCCGCGACCACCGAGATCACGACCCTCGTCGACACGAAGAACCCGCTGCCGGCGCAGCGTCCCGGCGGCGCGGGTGGCCGTGGCACTCCCGGCGACGTGGACATCGACGAAGATGAGCTCGGCGTCGCCGCGACCTACCTCGGCACAAATGAGGCGGACCTGCGCACCAAGATGCAAGCTGGTCAGACGCTCGCCCAGATCGCTGCGGCGACGACCGGCAAGAGCCGCGACGGACTGATCCAGGCGCTCGTGGCCGACGCCACAACGCGGATCGCCGCCGCCCAGACCGCGGGCAAGCTGACCGCCGACCAGGCAATCGCGGCGAAGACCAACGCAACGGCTGGGGCGACGCGGTTCGTCGACTCGGTGCGACCGACCGGCCCGGGCTTCGGTGGGCCCGGCCGCGGCCGCCGCTGACCAAAGACCCTCCCTCTCAACCTCCTGCGTCGGGGGCCGCGCTCCTCCCCCTGAGGAGCGCGGCCAAGTGGCGAGAGCGCGCTACGCGCCACCCCACTCGCGCAGCAGCGCCAGGAGCTCGGACAGGCGATCCACCACCGCATCGGGCGTCACCTCCGAGACCGGAAAACCGGAGTCGTTGCGGCGCCAGACGCCGCGCATGCCGAAGCCCTTCGCGCCGGACACGTCGTCGATCTGCCTGTCGCCGATCATCACGCAGGCGGATGGATCCACACCCAGGCGGGCGCTGATCTCGCGGAACACGCTGGGATGGGGCTTTGAATGCGGGAGGTCCGACGTGTACACGAGCTGGTCGATGAGCTCCGTTAGCCCGTGCGCCGCGATGTCGGCGTTGTGCCACTCCGCGGCCCACCAGGTGTTCGAGAGCAGTCCCAGCCGGTAGCCACGTTCGCGCAGCGACACGAGCGTGTCGCGCGAGTCCGGATACACGCTGGACCAACCTTCGACCGCGTGGGCGTACGCGTCGAGGGTCGCCATCAACACGTCTTCCGGCTCGCTCACGCCGAGGCGGCGGAAGCCGTCGCGCACGAGGCCCGTCGGCGGGCCGCTCCAGTGCTCGCGATCGACCCGTTCCCAGTGCGCCTTTTCTGCGGCGCGCATCGCGAGCACGAACCGGTCGCGGTCGGGCCAATGCGCGCCGGCGCCGGACCCACGCACGGCGTCGTACGCCGCGGACCACTTGGCGGGCGCGGCTTCCTCCCATTCCGGCCAGTGCACGAGTGTCCCCCCGAGGTCGAACACGACGGCGCGCGGCGCCGTCACGCCAGATCGGGAAGGCGTACGCGCACGCCCGCGACGAGAAGGTCGCGGCCGATCACGTCCGCGATCGCCGCCACATCGGGCGCCAGGACGCGGTCGCGCTCGAGCATCGGCACGTGTTCTCGGATGACGCGGCGTGCCTCCTCCACCGCGGCGCCGGTCTTCGCATCCAGCAGGTCGAGACCCTGTGCCGCGCAGAGCGCCTCGATCGCCAACACGTCGCGCGTGTTCCGCACCACCGCCGACAGCTTGTGCGCGGCGTGCGTTCCCATGCTGACGTGGTCCTCCATGCCCGCGGATGTCGGCACCGACTCGACCGAGGCCGGGAAGGCGCGCAGGCGGTTCTCCGTCACGAGCGCCGCGGCGGTGTACTGCGCGACCATGAACCCGGAGTTGGTCCCGGGATCCGAGGTGAGGAACGCCGGCAGGCCGCTGGTGTGCCCGTTGGTCAGCCGGTCCACGCGGGCTTCGCTGATGTCGGCGAGCTCCGCGACCGCGATCGTCGCGAGATCCAGCGCGATCGCGACGGGCTGCCCGTGGAAGTTGCCGCCGCTCACGATCCGTTTCTCCTCGACGAAGACCAGCGGATTGTCCGTGACGGCATTGACCTCGATCTCGAGGACCCGCCGGACGTACGCGAGCGCGTCGCGCGATGCGCCGTGCACCTGCGGCATGCAACGGATCGAATACGGGTCCTGGACGCGTGTGTCGGCGAGGCGGTGCGACGCCACGTTCGGGCTTCCGTTCATGAGCGCTCGCAGGTTGGCCGCGACCGTCTGCTGGCCGGGATGCGGCCGCGTCGCGTGCAGGGCTTCATCCCAGGCCGCGTCCGTCGATCGCAGCGCCTCGGCGGACATCGCCCCGATCACGTCGGCGCTCGCGGCAAGCACTTCGGCGTCGTACAGCGCCAGGCAGCCGATGGCGGTCATGACCTGCGTGCCGTTGATAAGCGCCACACCTTCCTTCGGCGCGAGCTCGATCGGCGAAAGCCCCTTCCTCTTGAGGGCCTCGGCGCCCGGCATGCGCACCCCGTCGACGAAGGCTTCGCCTTCACCCATCAGCACCAGCGCGGCGTGCGCGAGTGGCGCCAGATCGCCGGAGGCGCCGACGCTGCCGTGCTTGGGGATGACGGGGTGCACGCCGTGATTGAGAAGATCGAGCAGCAGGTGCACCGTCTGCGTGCGCACGCCCGAGCGGCCGGACGCCAGCGTGTTCGCACGCAGCAGCAGGATCGCGCGAACGGCGTCGACCGGCAGCGGCGCGCCGACGCCGACCGAGTGGCTGCGCACCAGGTTCTCCTGCAGATCGCGCAGCTGCGATGTCGGGACGCGAACCGTCGCGAGATCGCCGAAGCCCGTGTTCACTCCGTAGATCGGCGCGCTCCCGTGCGCGAGCTCGGCGACGAGCTTCGCCGCATCAGCGACGGCGCGCTCAGCCGCGCGGTCGAGCGCGACGGCCACGTTCCTGCGCGCGACGGCGACGACGTCGCCGATGGACAGACCATGACCGGTGAGCCGGAGCGTCGTCAACGAGGCTCGATCAGCGACAGGTTGTCGCGATACCAGGCGGATAGCTCGGCGTAGTGCGCCGCCGCGCCGACCGTCCAGCGAGCCGCATCCTCGTCGCGCACCTCGCGGATGACCCTCGCGGGCACTCCGAGCACGAGCGAACGCTCCGGCGCGTCGAACCCCTCCGTCAGCACGGCGCCGGCGCCGATGATCGTCCCGGTGCCCACGTGATTCCTACCCACGAGAACGGCGGCCTGCCCGATGAGCACGTTGCGCGCGACGATGGACGAGTGCACGAGCGCCATGTGTCCGATGGTCACGTCGGGCCCGATGATCGATGGCTCGTTCGTATCGGTGTGGATCGTCGAGTTGTCCTGCACGTTGCTGCGCTCGCCGATCTCGATGCGATCCATGTCGCCTCGCAGGACGGTGCCGAACCACACGGACGCGCCACTTCGCACAATGACGTCGCCGATCAGAACCGCGGTGGGCGCGATGAACGCGTCGCGCGCGACCTGCGGCTGCTTTCCGCGATAGGCGTAGAGCGGCATCGCCCGTAGAGTATTTCGCCATGGATGGCGGGGCTTCCGGGGCACCGCAGTGAGGACTCGCGACCTGCGGGTCGAGGGCTACCGGCCGCTCATCACGCCGGCCGTGCTCCTCGACGAGGTGCCGCTGAGCGAAGCCGGCTCGCGCGCCGTCGCCGGCTGGCGGGGAGAGATCGCCGCGATCCTGGATCGGGAGGACGATCGGCTCGTGGTCGTCGCGGGCCCGTGCTCAGTCCATGACACCGCCGCCGCACTCGAGTACGCGGGGCGGCTGCACGGACTGGCGGGGGCGCTTTCGCGGGACCTGCGGATCGTGATGCGCGTGTACTTCGAAAAGCCGCGCACGACGGTCGGCTGGAAGGGACTGATCAACGACCCGCGGCTCGACGGCTCGTTCCGCATCAACGAGGGCGTTCGTCTGGCTCGCCGGCTGTTGCTGGACCTCGTGGAGCTCGGCGTCCCCGCCGGCTGCGAGTTCCTCGATCCGATCTCGCCGCAGTACACGTCCGATCTGGTGTCGTGGGGCGCGATCGGAGCGCGCACGACCGAGAGCCAGGTGCACCGCGAGCTTGCGTCGGGTCTCTCGATGCCCATCGGGTTCAAGAACGGCACCGGCGGCACGGTCCAGATCGCCATCGACGCGGTTCGCGCGGCGGCTTACCCCCACCGCTTTCTCGGCGTGACCGAACAGGGCCTCGCGTCGATCGTGATCACGCGCGGCAATCCCGAGTGTCACGTCATCCTGCGGGGCGGAGCGCGCGGACCGAACTACGACCGCGCGAGCGTTCACAAGGTGATCCAGCAGCTCGAGACCGCGAGCCTGCCGCAGCGTGTGATGGTCGACGCCAGCCACGGCAACAGCGAGCGCGACCACACGCGACAGGCCGCGGTGGTGCGCGAACTGGCCACGCAGATCGCCGATGGCGAACGGGGCATCGTCGGCGTCATGTTGGAGAGCTTCCTCGTTGAGGGAAGACAGGATCTGCCAGACGCTCCGTCAGACACCGCGCCGTCCGCTGGGCCGGCGTCAAAGCCGTCGCAGGCTGCTGCGCCGCCCGTCGGAGAGCCGTCCAAGACACGCGAGCGATTGGTGTTTGGACAGAGCGTGACCGATCCATGCATCGGTTGGCCCGAGACTGAGACGATCCTTGCGGAGCTGGCCGCGGCGGTGCGAGCGCGCCGCGCGGGTCAGCGCGAGGTTCGAGTGGTGTCCACCAGCCGGTAGCCGAAGCCGCGCGCGGTCTCGACGATCACCTCGATGACCTTGGCATCCTCGAGCTTCTTGCGCAGCCGGCCCACGTGCACGTCGACGAGCCGCGTGTCCGATCCAGGTTCGTATCCCCAGACGCCGGCGAGCAGGTCGTCCCGGGTGAACACCCGGCCTGGCTCGCTCGCGAGCGTTCGCAGGAGCTTGAACTCAGTGGGAGTCAGCTGCACCTGCTGCTCGCCGGCCACCGCCTGCACGCTCCCGAGATCGATGACGAATCGGCCGAAGCGGATCTGCCGTGCGCCGTTGCCATCGCGCGACATGTTGGAGCGGCGCAGCAGCGCGTCGACCCTCGCGACGAGCTCTTCGGTGTCGAACGGCTTCGCCATGTAGTCGTCGGCGCCGATGCGCAGGCCGACGACGCGGTCGGGCGGATCTTTTCGCGCAGACACGAAGAGGATGGGCACCTCGCTGTTTCGCCGCAGCTCGAGGCAGAGGCTGATCCCGTCGAGGCTCGGCATCATCACGTCGAGCGTGACGACATCGGGCCGGACGCGATCAAAGGTGTCGAGCGCCAGGCGGGAGTCCGTCACGACCTCGGTCTGGTAGCCCTCTTCGGCGAGCACGCTGGCAACGAGCGTCGCGATGTCCTGATCGTCCTCGACGATCATCACCTTGGCGCCATGACGTGCCGGCATCGCCTGCTGGGCTCTTTGCGGTTCGATCACGCGACCACCTGTCGCACTATTCGTGCCATATGTAACAGCGACGTCGCAGCCTGGCGACGAAAGCACAAAGCGTGTCGTCCATCAGGAGGCTAGGGGACCGGCGCCAACGCCGCGTTTATGGCCTCCAGGCGTCCTTTGATCCAGCTGCTTTGCGCTCCCACATCCTCGGGCCAGGGCGCGAAGAACCGCCGATCGGTCTCATCCTCGACCCTCTGGCGCACGCTCGCCCCGCGCTCGGTCACCAGCATCGCGTCGGATCTGACGAATCCGTCAGCGCGCAGCCGCGCGAGGCCGGCGCGCACGTCGTCCGGACGCTGCTGCGCGAGCCGTTGCACGAGCTCGTCCGCGGTGGCCGCCTCCGTCCTCCAGATGCGGGTCAGGACGTCGAAGGTCGGCCCGTCGAATCCGGCGTCGCGCCACGACGACATGTGGCTGTCGTCGCGCGCGTGCCACAGACCGAACAGCGCGTTCTCGAGCGCCACCATCGGGATGCTGCCGTCGCCGCGGAGCCGTGCGTTGCGTGGCATGTGGTCGAAGGGGAGGCCGGACGACTCGATCGCGACGAGCGCCCGCGCGAGAAGCGAGGCCAGCCGCATGATCTCGTCCGACCCGATGGGCGCGAGCGTCGCGAGGTATGCATCGGCTTCGCGCCGCACTCGCACGAACAGCTCGCGACCCTTCGGCTTCACGCGCCAGCGGCCGCCGACGTCCTCCGCGAGGCCCGCGCCGCGCGCCGACGCCGCCGCCGCATCCCATTGGTCGAAGGTCGTCGGGTACGGATTGAAGAGGTCTTCCATGCGCGCTCCGTCGTCGGACTGAAGCGCGACGCCGCTGACCACGAAGGCATACGTCGGTCGATCGATCCCAAGCTCCTCCATGACGCGCAGCGGATACGTGAACTTCAGCCGGCGGCGCGTGAGGAACTCAGGGATGAGCGGGACGAGGTCGAGGGGATACGGATGCTCGATACGCTGATTGTGGACGACCGCCGGCCACCGTGCGCGCGCCTGCTCCTGCTGCGCATCCGTCATGTGATGCACACCTCGACGATGGCGACTCGGGAGACGTCGAGCTCCCGGTCGGCCGTCTCCGTCGCGATGTCCGCGGGACGCGGTCGACGACGGCGAGCTCGCCGCTCGAGTCGCGCTCGCGCGCGTCCTTCGGATCCACGGTCGTGCTCCTCACGGGGCAGAATGAATGGCGTGAAGCCTGAAGACCTGAGCAGGGCGCGGGCCGAGCATCACCTGGTCGACGTCCGTGAGGATGACGAGTGGCAGGCCGGCCACATCGAGGGCGCCCAGCACATCCCGCTCGGCCAGCTCGGTGACCGGCTGGCGGAGCTGCCGACCGGGCGTCGGATCGTCGCGGTATGCCGCAGCGGCGGGCGCAGCGGCGCCGCGGTCCGCGGCCTCCGGCAGCTCGGCTACGACGCCGAGAACCTCGACGGTGGTGTCACCGCCTGGTCGAAGGCCGGCCTTCCGCTGGTCGATCCAAGGGGCAAGCCCGGGCGCGTCATCTAGCGACCCTCCAACATCGGCACAATGAGACCGATGCAGCAGCCCGCGTTCGACGTCCGCCATCTGGATCCCGAGTGGCTCACGAAACACCTGGTCGAAGAGCGGCAGGAGGCGGATCTGCTCGGCGAGATCCGCGAGGCGATCTTCGGTGCGCAGGACGGCGTCACGAGCATCCTCATCGTGGTCATCACGGTCGCGACGGCGACCTCGAACTCGTATGCGGTCCTCGTTGCTGGGATCGCGGCGGCGCTCGCTGAAGTCATCTCGATGGCGGCGGGCGAGTACATGTCGTCGCGCAGCCAGCGCGAGATCTTCCTCGCCCAGATCGAGCGCGAGCGCGAGGAGGTCCGCGACCGGCCAGGCGAGTCCGAGGCCGAGGTAGCGATGCTGCTCCAGCAGGAAGGGCTCCCGGTTGAAGCGGCAAAGCGCGCCGCAGCGGAGCTGGCCCGTGACCCGAATGTGCTGCTCAAGACGATGGTCGAAAAGGAGCTCGGGATCATCCCCGATGCGGGCCCGAGCGCCTTGCAGGGCGCGGTCATCCTCGCAGTCACATTCGCGGCCGCCGCGCTGATCCCGCTCCTGCCGTTCTTCTTCCTGCCGGTCGGCACCGCGGTGATCGTCGCCATCACGCTGTCGGCGATCTCGATGTTCGTGCTTGGTCTTGTCAAGGCGAGGCTCACCAAGAGGAACCCGATCGTCTCCGGCCTCGAGATCGTCGCGCTCGTGGCCGCGGCGTCCGCGGGTGGCTTCATCACCGGCACGCTCCTGCCACGCGCATTGGGGTTCCTCGCCGTCCCGTAGTCGCGAGGGACGGCGGCGCAGGGTCCCAGCCTCGGCCTAGGATTCCCACGGATGCTCCTCGAGCAATTCTTTGATTCCGGTCTCGGACACGCCTCCTATCTGCTCGCCGACCCGGACGAGGGCGTCGCGTTCCTGGTCGACCCCGATCGCCATCTCACGCCGTATCTGGAGCGCGCCGCGCACCTCGGCGTGCTGATCACGCACTCCTTCGAAACGCACGTGCACAACGACTACGTGGCGGGATCGCCTGCGCTCGCGCAGCTACGGCCGATCACCGTCGTCACCGGCGACGCCGCCCGTGTCGGATACCCGCATGTCTCCCTGGGTGACGGTGACACCATCGACGTGGGCGCTCTCCGCGTCCGCTGCGTCTCGACCCCCGGACACACGCCCGAGCATGTCGCCTTCCTCGTCGCCGACCTTCGCCGCACCGACGATCCGCAAGTGCTCTTCAGCGGTGGCGCGCTCCTCGTAGGACACATCGCGCGAGTCGATCTCCTTGGCCCCGACCTCGAAGAGCGTCTGGCGCGCGACGCGTACGACACGCTTCGGGAGCGGGTCCTCACGCTCGCCGACTACGTCGCGGTGTTTCCGACGCACGGTGGGGGCAGCGCGTGCACCTCCTCCGCCGTGGGGGGCTCTCGCTGGACGACGCTCGGCTTCGAGCGCCGCCACAACGAGGTCGCGCGAGCGGCGCTCGAGGACTTCACCCGATTCCGCGACGTCATCGGTCGTGCATTGCCCGTGGCGCCGGCGTATTACCCGGGGGTCCGTGCGCTGAATCACCTCGGCGCACCCGCGCTGTCGCTAGGTCCGCTCCAGCGGTTGCGCGATCCGTTGCCGGCGGAGGCGGTCCTCATCGATCCGCGCGCGCCTCACGTCTTCGCGACCGGACATCGCCGCGGCGCGCTGAACGTCGTCGGCAATGACTCGTTCGCCGTTCGCGTCGGCGCCGTCGTGCCTTTCGGCGCCGCCGTCGTGCTCCTCACGACCGCCGTCGAGACCGCTGAGGGACTGCGACAGCAGCTCGCGACGATCGGTTACGACGATGTGCGCGGGATGGCCGAGCCGGTGCCCGACACAGACGAGGATCTCCTTCGCGTACGGGTCGTGGACGCGCGCACGGCGCGAGAGCTTGCTGGGTCGGGTGCCCAATTGCTCGACGTGCGGGAGGTCGCCGAATACGAAGAGGCGCACGCGCCGGGCGCGCTGCACATCCCATACGAGCAGCTCGAGCGACGGCTTGGTGAGCTGCCGACTCGTGGCGACATCGTCGTCTACTGCGCCGGAGGTGTACGCTCAAGCTTGGCCGTGAGCATTCTCGAGCGCCACGGCATCGCCGCCGCGAACCTCCGCGGCGGGTTCAGCTCCTGGGTGGGTGCCGGCCTGCCGACCGAGGCGTAGCTCACTTCCGGCACGCGACTTGCGGCGAAAGGGGTCACCAATGTTCGCTATCGACAACGACTATCCCGTTGCCCGACAGCGCGAGCGACCGGGCGGTCCCCTGCGCGTCGCCTTCGTCGCGTCAGCCATGCCGCGCCGCTGCGGCATCGCCACGTTCACGGGCGATCTGCTCGCGGCCGTACGGGCGGCCGATCCGACCGTGCGCACCGTCCAGGCGGCCATCGACGAGCCGAACGCGGCGCGCGCGTACGGCCCCGATGTCCGCTGGCGGATCAGGCAGGAGGACCCGCAGACGTACCGCGACGCGGCCCGCGCGATCAACGCGTCGAGCGTCGACATCGTGAACGTCCAGCACGAGTTCGGTCTGTACGGCGTGCACAACGAGGGAACGTACGAGGACCACCTTCGGTTGTTCCTCGGAGCCCTCACGAAGCCGGTCGTCGTGACGCTTCACACCGTGCCGCCACAGCCCGAGCCCTGGATGCGCGACACGATCCGTGAGGCCTCAGAGCGCAGCGATGTGATCGTGGTCATGGCGCACACCGCCGCACGCCTTCTCGCCGACGTGTACGGGATCACGAAGCAGCCCGTGGTGATCGAACACGGGATGCCGGCGATCGAGCCGCGCGGCCGGCACCGCCTCAAGAAGCAGCTCGGCGTCGAGGATCGACCGATCGTCTCGACGTTCGGTCTCGTCGATCCGCGGAAGGGTCTCGAATACGTGATCGAGGCGATGCCCGCGATCTTCGCGAAGAACCCGAGCGCTCTGTACCTGATCGTCGGTCAGACGCATCCGGAGCTGCTCAAGAAGCAGGGCGAGGCGTACCGCAATTCGCTCGTCGACACCGCTCGCCGAGTCGGCATGTCGGACCACGTGAAGTTCGTGAACGAGTACCTGACACAGCGCCAGGTCGTCGATTACCTGCTCGCGAGCGACGTCTATGTCACGCCATATCTCGACCCGAACCAGATCACCAGCGGCACGCTGGCCTACGCGCTCGGCGCGGGAAAGGCCATCGTGTCGACACCATACCTGCATGCGCGCGAGGTGCTCGCCGAGGGCCGGGGTATCCTCGTGCCCTTCCGCGATGCCGGAGCGATCGCAGAGGCGGTGATCAGCATCCTGGAGCATCCCGGTGCGAAGCAGCAGCTGGAGCGGCGGGCGTACGAATATGGCAAGGGGATGGCCTGGCCGGCCATCGGCCTCCGCGTGCTCGCGCTGATGCGCGATGTGCTCGATGCTCGCGCGAGCGATCATGCGTATGTCGCGCCGGAGCATCTGCAGACCGCATGAATCTCGGCACGCGACTCAAAGAGAATCCGATCCTCACCGCGCACGACGTGAAGCCGTCGGTGCCCGAGCTGGAGGTCGTGTCGGTCTTCAACGCCGCCACCGCCATCGTCGGGGACGAGATCATCCTGCTGCTCCGTGTCGCTGAGCGGCCACGCACCGATGTCGCGCCCGGTCCCGGCGCGCTCACGCTCGACCTCGACCAGCCGCATCCGATCCTCTATCCGCTTCCGGCTCGTTACCGAGAGCGCGAGCTCGTCGGCATGTGCTTCCTCGACACGCGGCAATCACCACCGAAGGTGGTCGTCGCCTATATCCCCGGGGACCTTCCGGGCCTCGATCTGCGCGACCCGCGGTCGATCCGGTACCGCAACAGCACCGGATTCCTGCGGATGGTGAACGACGGATACGTCGACTTCCTTGCGCAGATCTCGCACCTGCGGGTCGCGCGCAGCCGCGACGGCATCAACTTCACGGTGGATGAGACGCCGGCGATCGCGCCCCACACCGACATGGAGGAATACGGGGTCGAGGATCCTCGGGCGACGCTGATCGACGGTGTCTGGTACATCACGTACGTCTCCGTGTCGCGGTGGGGTATCACCACGAGCCTCGCGACGACGACGGACTTCCGCTCCTACGAGCGCGAGGGCGTGATCTTCCTCCCGGATCACAAGGACGTGGTGCTCTTCCCGCAGCCGATCCATGGCAAGTACGCGGCACTCACCCGACCGATGCCGCAGTCGTTCAGCCGGATCTTCGGCATCTGGCTCGCGTTCAGCGACGATCTGATCCACTGGGGCGGGCACCAGACCCTCGCCCTGCCGCGATGGGGATTCTGGGACGAGCTCCGCACCGGCGCGTCGGCAGTGCCATTCCTGACCGACCACGGCTGGATCGAGCTGTACCACGGTGTCGACCGGAATACGACGTATGCGATGGGCGCGCTGCTGCTCGACCCGGACGATCCCACCAGGGTGATCGCGCGGTCGCCCACACCCATCCACGAGCCCACCGAGCCGTACGAGCGGATGGGCCTGTTCAACGACACGGTGTTCTCGTGCGGTCACATCGACCTCGGTGGCGGAAAGATCCGCATGTACTACGGCGCTGCCGACTCGGTCATCGGGGCCGCGGACTTCGACGTCGACGAGATCGTGCGCAGCCTCGAACCGTGGCATGGCGCGAGCGAACGCCTCGTCACGGTCTAGTGCTCCGACAGCTCCAGCGCCTCAGCCTCGCCGTCCCGCCGGCCGGGCCACGTGCTTGCGCGATCGCGGTGTACGCGGACGCGGCCGACCGGACGTTCGCCGCGGCCGACATCGGGTACGAGGGGGTGGCCTGCGTCGACGATGCCGCGCGCGCGGCGGTCATGCTCATGGACGTGTGGGAGGCAACGCATCTCCCGGCAATCCGCGAATGGGCCGAGGCCCTGGTGGATTTCCTCCTCTATATGCAGCTGGAGGACGGCCGATTCGTGAACTTCATCTGGGACTGGAACGGCGTGCGGAACGACCACGGCCCCACGTCGTTCGCGGGCGGCGGCTTCTGGCACGCGCGCGGCGTGCGGGCGCTCGCGAAGGCCAGTCTGGTGCTCGGCGACGACAGGGCGAATCGGGCGATGCTCCGGGGCCTTTCCCTCATCCGTGAGGCGGTCGACGTGCCACCGGACGTGCGTTCGATCCACGCCCTGATGACGATCGAGCTGATTCGCGCCGGACGGATGTCCGCGATGCGGCCCGAGCTCGAGCGATGGGCCGACGAGATCGCGCAGCTTCGTCACGGGCCGATCCTTCAGGACAACCCCGATGACTCCGTCCCGCATTTGTGGGGGCACGTCCAGGAGGGTGTGCTCGCGGAGGCGGGCGCGCTGCTCGCGCGCCCAGACCTGATCGGCATCGCGCGCCAGAGCGCGCTCGCGTTCCTCGCTCCGCTGATCGAGAGCGGCTTCGACGAGCCGACGGTCCAACCGTACGGCGTCGCGTCTGCGCTCTACTCGGTCGAGCGGCTCTCCGCGGTCACCGGCGAGGAGCACTTTGCCGACCTCACGCGGAAGGCGCGCGCGTGGTTCGACGGACGCAATCCCGCGGGTCGACCTGTCTACGACCGCGCGGTGGGTCGCGTTCACGACGGGATCGATGAACGCGTCCTGAACCCTCACTCGGGCGCCGAGTCCAATGTCGTCGGTGCGCAAGCGTTGCTCGACGAAGTCGTACTGGGCGCACCGCGACTCTTCGCACCCTCCTCACGCTCGGCGTAGGCGCGTACCCTCTTCCTGATGCGCCGGCTGTTCGTCGCCGCGGTCTCGGTCGCTGCGGCTGTCGCGATGTCGTGCAGCGCTTTCGCGCCGACCACCTTCACGCTCGATGCCAGGGCCGGCGTGACGGTGCCGGCCGGCGGTCCGCTGCCACTCGCCGCCGAGCCCGATCCAGACGACCCGCCTGAGATGGACCTCGCTGCGCCACCGGTCGCGCTCGCGCCACCGGGCGGGGCGATCGTCCAGCAGGGCCTGGTGCGGATCACGAAGCCGAAGATCGACCCGAATGCTCCGCGCCGGGTCGGGATCCAGGTCGGCCATTGGCAGACCACCGAGGTGCCCACCGAATACGGCACTCGGATCGTCACGCAGACCGGGACGAGCTGGGCCGGCTACACCGAGGTCGATGTGACGATGGACATCGCCGAGCGAATGGCGACCCTGCTCGAGGCGCAGGGGATCAAGGTCGACATCCTGCCCACGACGATCCCCGCGGGCTATATCGCGGATGTCTTTGTCGCACTGCATTGCGACGGTGATGGCGTTGGCGAGCTCAGCGGATTCAAGATGGCCCACGGCTCACGCCGCGGTCCCTATGAAGACAAGCTCCTTGCCGCGATCAAGGGCACGTATGCAAAGGCCACTGGGATGCCATACGACGCCGGCCACATCACACGCGCGATGCTCGGCTACTTCGCTTTCAACTGGTCCCGATACCAGCACGCGGTGTCGCCATTCACGCCGGCGACGATCATCGAGCTCGGCTTCCTGTCGAACGACGACGATCGCGCACTGCTCGTCGATCGCCCCGACGTGATCGCGACCGGCGTGGTGAACGGGATCCTCGCCTTCCTCGATGCGAATCCGCGGTCGAAGGTATTCGGCGAGGATCTGCTCATCCCGCAGTCGCCGATCCGCCAGGGCCAGGCGGCGTCGCCCTCGCCGAGTCGCTAGCCGCCGGGATCCCACCTCTGTCAATGCGCGGGCTCAGGGGCTACGATGGCCGCGCACCGCGAGGTGACGAAACAAAGGAGGCCGGACATTGAGCGCTCGTAGCGCACGTCGCGCCGCCGGCCTCCGCTAGCCGAAGCACTCCAACCCAAGCGGCGGCCCTCGCCGCGTGTGCGCGCGCCCGTCTCGGTCCGACCTCCCGGAGGACGCATGTCGTTACGCGAGCTGTTCGCGCGCGACTGGTTGCCACCGGGCGAATCGCACGAGCAACTGGGGATCCTGAAGACCGGCAAAGAGAGCGAAGTCCATCTCGTCGCCCGCCGTGGCGGCGGCCGGACGGTGCTGCTCGCCGAGAAGCACTTCCTCGCCCGGGAGCGCCGGCTCTTCCGAGCCGACTACCTGTATCGCGGCGTGTGGGGAGAGGGCACGTATCGCGAGGACCGCGCGATGAAGAACAACACCCGGTTCGGGCAGGAGCTCCGGCACTCACGCTGGATCGCGAACGAGTGGCTCAACCTCGTCCACCTGCACGATGCCGGCGCCACCGTGCCGCCGCCGGTCGAGCTGCTCGACGATGGGTACCGCATGGCGTTCATCGGCGACGGCGAGCAGGCCGCGCCGCGCCTCGAGGCGGTCGATCTCGACGAGCCGACCGCGGCACGCGTCTGGAGTGAGCTCGTCGACGAGATCGCCAGAATGCTCGATGCCGAACGCGTGCACGGCGATCTCTCGGCCTACAACGTTCTCTGGTGGCATGATCGCGCCGTGCTCATCGACTTCTCGCAGACGGTCGAGATCGTCACGCATCCCGCCGCGCTCGAGCTGTTGCGACGCGATATCACGTCGCTCGCGCGCTACTTCACCCGTCGCGGCGTGTCCATCGACGTCGACGATGTGCTCGCGCAGATCGGGGCAGATCCACATCGCTTCGCGTCGCAGCTGCTGCAGGCGCCCTTTCGCCCGCGCAAACGCGCGCGCCTGGACGCGCGGGTAGAGTGACCGACGTGCCTGCCAAGAAGACCACGGCGAAGAAGACCGCCGCGAAGACCACGGGTAAGTCCAAGACGACGCGCAAGCGTCGAGGGCCAGAAGCCCCGCGCGGTCCGGAGGCGACCGAGACACAGCTCGCGCTCGACGATGCGTCGATCCTCGAGCTCGTGCAGCGGATCGAACGCGTCAAGGGAACGGCACTGGTCGCCTACCGCGACCCGTATGGCTCCACCCCGCTGGTGCTCGCCTCTCTTCCGGTGGGCGCGGTCGAAGCGACCTCGTTCCAGCGCGACCTGTCGCGCACCCACGCCGAGCGCCTCGCCGGCGCGATCCGCGACTCGGGTGCGTTCCTCGACCCGGTGATCGCGATCGCCGGTCCCGACGGTTTCCTCAGCCCGAACGGACGGCACCGCATCGCCGCCGCGCGGGCGCTCGGTCAGCGCGCCATCACGGTGCTCGCGACCGCGGATCCGGCCCTCGCATACCGGATCCTGGCGCTGAACACCGAGAAGGCGCACAACCTGCGCGACCGCAGCCTCGAGGTCATCCGTATGGCGCGGTCGCTCGCGAAGGAGCAGCCGCGCGCGAAGGAGACCGATCACGCGACCGCGTTCGAGTCACCGCCATTCCTCACGCTCGGCTGCGCGTACGAGAAGCGCGACCGCTTCTCGGGCTCCTCGTACAACTCGATGCTGCGGCGCGTAGACCTCTTCATGGACCAGGCGCTTCCGAAGGCGTTACGCCAGCGCGAACAGTGGGCCGTCCGGCTCCTCGACATCGACGACCGCGTCAGCGCCCACGTCAAAGAGCTGCAGGAGATGGGTATGAAGAGCCCCTACCTGCGTCAGGTCGTTGTGGCGCGGTGCAATCCGGTGCGCTGGATCCCGCAGAAGAAGGGCGCCGGCCCGCCGATGTCGATCGCAGAAGCGCTCACACGCATGACCGCGAGCGTGCGGAAGTTCGATCCAAAGAAGATCCGACCGCAGGATCTGGCGATCGCCGCCGCGATCGGCGGCGGTGGTGAGGCCGAGGGCTGATCCCGGCCCTAGTGCTCTCTCTCGGTCGTGCTGTGGTGTTCGACGCAGGTGAGCAGGTCATCCAGACCGAAGGGCTTCGCGAGGTGCCCGGCGGCTCCGATCTCGTCGGCCCAGCGCGTCGCGCTTTCGGCCGCGGTCATCACAACGATCGGCACCCTCGACCCGGCTTCGCGCAACGCCCGCGCGACCGCCCAGCCATCAATGATCGGCATCCGCATGTCGAGGAGGACCAGCGTGGGATGCCATGAGCCAATGAGCGACAACGCCTGCGCGCCGCCGCTGGCCGCCATCACGGGGTAGCCTTCGCTGCTGAGGATCGAGGTCACCGTGTCGAGGATCGACGGATCGTCATCCACGACGAGGACGCGCGCGCCGGCACGTTCTGGGGCCTTGCCCGCGCCCGAGGGTCGCGAAGCTCGCGCGTCCTCGTCTTCACCCGCGCCTGCCCATGCCCGGATCATCTAGTCGAGCCTCCTCTCGTCGCGCAGCGGCAGAGCGACGTGGAACGTCGATCCCTTGCCGAGCTCGCTCTCTGCCCAGATACGACCGCCGTGCTCTTCAACGATGCCGCGACAGATGTATAGCCCAAGTCCCATGCCGTGGAACTTCCGGTCGTCGACGTTCGACGCGCGCGAGAAGCGCTCGAAGATGCGCGGCAGATCGGATGGCGGTATCCCGATGCCGCGATCGCGCACGCTGATCCGCGCCTCGCCGTCCTTCTGCCACACGGCCAGATCCACCGTTGTCGCTTCAGGGCTGTACTTCTGCGCGTTCTCGATGAGGTTGTCGACGAGCTGCTCGATCCGTCGGGCGTCGTAGTTGCCGACCACAGCGCCGCGAACGTCGAGCTCGCAGGTGTGCGCGCCCGAGCGCTGACGCGCGACCACGCCGGTGACGAGCGCGCCGAGGTCGACCGGCTCGCGATCCGCCACCAGCCGGCCCTGCTCCATGCGCGCGGCGTCGAGGAGATCGGTGACGAGCGTCGACAGCCGCTGCGCCTCGCGAACGACGCGCTGCAGTCCCTGGAGATCTGCGGGCGCGGCAGGATCGCGGAGCGCCTTGCGTTCGAGAAATTGGGCCTGCGCGACGACGGTGGTGAGCGGCGTCTTGAGGTCGTGTGCCGCGGCCGACAGGAAGTCTTCCTTGAGACGCGTGGCCTCCTCGCGCGCTCGGACACGCGCGGCGTGATCGATGAGCATCCGGCTCTCAAGGATCACGGCGGCCTGGTCGGCGAGCAGCTGCGCAAGCTCGCGATCACTGAACGAGAAGATGGGCGGCCGCTCGGCGAAGAGGACGAGGACGCCGACCCGCCTCTCACCTGCGGTGATCGGCGTCGCGATCACGGCACCGATGCGCCCGCGCCGGTAGATCTCCACGCCATGCGGATCGTCGCGAGCGGGATGCGCGCTGAACAGCGTGCGCTGTTGCTCGAACGCGCGACCCGCGAAGTGCTGACCGGGCTCGATGTCGTAGGGCTCGTCCGTGCCGGGCGTCCACATGCGGATCTTCCGCTCGTCCTCTTGCCAGACGCCGATGCGCGCCTGCGAACCGGTCGAGGCCGAGGCGCCGCGCTCCAGCTCGCGGACGATGTCGAGCGTCGTTGGGAGCCGAGGCAGGCTGGCCGCGCGCGTGAGGAAGCCGCGCAGCTCGGGCGCCTGCCAGGCGCGGCGGAGCACCGCCGGAGGAGCGAAGCCAAGAAAGAACGCGACCGCGGACAGCAGCCCGAGTACGTGTCCGGTGGCCGTGAAGAGCGTCTTGTCGGGCTCCGTCAGCTGACCGCCGACGCCGGCAGCGATGATGTCGAGACCGAAGAGGATCGTGCCGAGGCTGATGGCCTGCATGCGCCGGCGGGTCACGCCCTGCGCGCGCCTGGCTGCCCCGATGAATCGAGCGCCAGCGTAGAACGACAGCGCCGCGATGTATCCGACCAACACAAACACGAGCGGCGGCGGAGGCATTGGACCGCTGATCACGAAGAGCGCGACCGCGAACGCCACGAGCGCGGCTTCGAACAGGCGCTTGAGAAGCGGCGGCACGGTCGTGAAGTCGTCGACGAGCCGAACGAGCACGTATGGCAGGGCGACGATCGCAGTGATGAGCGCATCCGTGAACCATTCCGGCTGCACGAGCCCGAGGAAGGTCGCGATGCGCGACTCGACAACCACGAACGCGAGGATCCCGAAGAAGATCGTCATGTCGAGATGCGCGGGCGTTCGCGCGGACAGGTACCGCCAGCCGACCAGCACGAAGATGACGACCCAGATCGCCTGCGACAGCAGCGTGATGAGCTCGAGAGCGTTCACCTTGGTTGGCTGCGGAATTCTAGGTAGGGGCCTTGAGTGGGCTGACGAGCGAGCGCTCAGCCAGACGAACCGCGCGCGATCGAGCGGCGGCGCAACCGGCGCGCCTCGTCTCAGATCGCGAGACGCAGCTGGTCGGGTCCCGACGCGCCCGAGCGCGGCCGCCGTAAGGCCGACTCCGCGCGCTGATGGTCGTCGCGGAAGCCATAGCGCGCGCGTATGCGCGCGACCCGTCGCTCGAGCTCGTCGACGTAGCCGCGAGCCGGATTCACATGCCCCGCGAAAGCCGACGTCGTTGGCGGGAGAAGGGCCGGGAAGTGCTCCGCGAGCATCTCGTAGTAGTGCGGTCGGACGCTCAGGTCGAGCTTCAACGGTCGGATGTGGAAGAAGGCGGCGTCGTGTGCGCGCGCGGCCGCCGCCACCGCGTCGAGCGACGCGTCGTCGTCGGTGAGGCCGGGCAGGACGGGTGCCGCGAGCACGCCGGCGTTGATCCCCGCGGCGCGCAGACGCCGCACCGCCTCAAGCCGGGCGCGCGGCGGCGCCGCTCGCGGCTCAGCCCGCCGCGAGACCTCCGTGTCGACCGTTGGGACGGAGAGGCATACGCGCACCGGGACCAAACGCGAAAGGCGAGCGAGCAGATCGATGTCACGAACGACCAGCGAGCCCTTCGTGATCACGACGAGTGGCAGCGGAGACTCGCAGAGCGCGTCCAACGCCTGACGGCTCAATCGATATCTCCCCTCGCACGGCTGGTACGGATCGGTGCCGGTGCCGAGCGCGACCGTCTCGCGCAACCGCAGGCGCCGCAACTCGAGACGCAGCACCTGGGCGAAGTTGATCTTTACGTCGACCTCGCGGTCGAATCCGGCGCCCGTGTCGCGTCCCATCTTCGCGTGGTACTCACGCGCGTAGCAGTACGTGCACGCGTGCGCGCAGCCCTTGTACGGATTGAGGCTCCACGAGAAGTACGGCAGTCCCTGAACGCGCGTGAGTGCGCTCTTCACCGTGACTTCGCGGTACCGGACCCCATCCATCGGGGCATTATAGAACAGATGTTCTACATCAGAAGTGGGCCGCAGGCGCGTGGTCCTGGCGACTCGCGTGCAGCGGAAGCGCAGGATGACGCGAGCCTGAGGGCGTCTGGCGCCAAAGGGGAGAGGGATCGCGGCAACGAAGAGGGCCACGTCGAAGGAAAAACCGAAGGTCGCACCCGCGAAGCGCCTCGGGCTCGAGGTCTACCGGCGCAAGCGCGACTTCGCCAAGACCCCTGAGCCGAAACCGCACCGCGAGAAAGGCCGCGGCCCCTTGCGTTTCGTCGTGCAGAAACACCGAGCCACCGCGCTGCATTACGACTTCCGGCTCGAGGCCGGCGGCACCATGCCTTCCTGGGCCGTACCGAAGGGACCGTCGCTCGATCCGAAGCAGAAGCGCCTGGCGATGGAGGTCGAGGATCATCCGCTGGAGTACGCGAATTTCGAAGGCGTGATCCACGAAGGCGAGTACGGCGGCGGGACGGTGATGATCTGGGACGAAGGCGTCTGGACGCCGATGGGGGACGTGGACCCCGTGAAAGCGCTGGACTCGGGTGAGATGCGATTCGTGCTCGAGGGCAAGAAGCTGAAGGGCAGCTTCATGCTGCTGCATACCGGTGATCGAAGGTGGCTGCTGATGAAGCGCAAGGACGAGTACGCGACGCCGATCGACGTCACCGAGGCCGAGCCGCGTTCCGTTCGCACGAACCGCCTGCTCGCGGACATCGCAAAGGCCTTCGGCGGTGACGTGCAGAAGGCGGCGACCGGCGACCCGAAGCCGCGCGGACCCAGCAGCGCCGTCCGTCGCAGCCGATAGCGAGAAGCGGACCAGTCGGTGCCATTTCGGCCGATGCTCGCCACGCTCTCGAAGGGCGTGGTCGAAGGTCCGGAGTGGGTCTTTGAAGAGAAGTACGACGGCATCCGTGCGATCGCGGAGAAGAAGCGCGACAAAGTGAGGCTCCTGTCGCGGACCGGTCAGGATCTGACCGGTGGTTTCGGCGAGATCGTCGAAGCGCTCCGTCGTCTTCCCGACGAAGACCTGATCCTCGACGGCGAGCTGGTGATCTTCGATCGCGCGGGGGTCTCTCGTTTCCAGCTGCTCCAGCGGCGCGGCACCGATCCGCGCCTGCGGCCGGTCTACGTGGTCTTCGACGTGCTCCGCTCGAAGCGCGACCTGACCAAGCGGCCGCTGGAGGAGCGACGCGCACGACTGCTCACACTCGTGCCGAAGCGCGCGGGCGTGCTGATGCCGTCGCGCCAGCTCCGCAGGACCGGCACGGTCGCGCTCTCGACCGCACGGGAGAGGGGCTGGGAGGGCATCATCGCGAAGCTTCGCGGCTCCGCGTACGAACCCGGACAACGCTCGCGAGCCTGGCGGAAGGTGAAGGTGCGCGGCGAGTCCGAGTTCGTGATCGGCGGATACACGCCTCCGCAGGGATCGCGAAACGAGCTCGGCGCGCTGCTCGTCGGTCTCTTCGACGGTCCGCGGCTGCGGTACGTGGGGAAGGTCGGCACCGGATACACCGAGGACACCCTGCGCGATCTCGGCGCGAAGCTGCGCAGGCGGCGCACCGAGCGCGCGCCATTCGAGCCGGCGCCAAAGATGCGCGACGCGACCTGGGTACGGCCCGACCTCGTGGCGCAGCTCGCGTATCAGGAGTGGACGGCAGACGGGAAGCTGCGCCAGCCGGCATTCCAGGGACTGCGTGCGGACAAGAAGCCCAAGGAGGTCACGTGGCAGGCACGGGAGCCGTGAAGGATGCTGCCGTGATCGGCGGCGTGACCGTCAGCCATCCCGACAAGGTGTGGTTCCCCGACGACGGGATCACCAAGGGCGATGTGGTGCGCTTCTACGACGCGATCTCGGCGCACATTCTCCCGTGGCTGCGCGATCGTCCACTCGTGGCCGAGCGCTGCCCCGATGGCCTCGCAGGCGGATGCTTCTACCAGAAGGACTTTCCAGAGGGGCGGGCGCCCGCGGACGTGCCGCGCGTCACGGTGCGCGCGTCGACCACCGGCAAGGACGTGCGCTACCTCGTCGGAGGCTCCAAGCGGGCGATGCTGGCGCTCGCGAACCTCAGCTGCATCGCCATGCACGTCATGGCAGCGCGTGCCGACCGGCTACATGAGCCCGACTGGCTCGCGCTCGATATGGACCCCATGAGCGGCGAGTTCGCCGACGCAGCGCGCGCGGGTCTGGCCCTCCGCGCGCTGTTGGACGAGCACAAGCTCCGATCGTTTCCGAAGACATCCGGATCGCGCGGGCTGCACGTGTTCCTCTCGCTGAGACCGGGGCACACCGACGAACAGGCCGTGGCATTCGCAACTCGCCTCGGCGAGGAGCTCGCGAAACGCGAGCCGAGGCTCGTCACGATGGTGCGCTCGAAGTCGGAGCGGGGCGCGCGTGTGTACGCCGACCCGTTTCGCAACGGCTACATGCAGACCATCGTCTCGCCGTATTCGGTGCGCCGGCGCCCACACGCGCCGGTCTCGACTCCGCTCGCGTGGGATGAGGTGTCGCCGAAGCTCGACCCTGCACGCTTCACGATCCGCACCCTGGAGAAGAGGCTCGCGAAGGCCGACCCGTGGAAGGACCTGAAGAGGAGCGCGGTGCGCTTACCGAGTTAGGCCGCGCCGCCTGCTGGCCCGTGCCGCTGGCATGAGGTTTGCCCGCTGGTGAGCGATGGCATCTGGCACGACCCGGCAACGACACAACCTGAGCGGGATCGAGAAACCCTCGCCCAGTGGCATCGGCCATCGGTTCACGCGCTTCGCATCCGCGACGGCGTCCGCCATGGGCAGCCCGTCGGCCTTCTTGGTCGCGTTCGCCCTGATCGTCGCATGGGCTCTGACCGGGCCGATCTTCAATTTTTCCTCGGACTGGCAACTCATCGTGAACACCGGGACCACCGTGGGAACCTTCCTGATGGTGTTCCTCATTCAGAACGCACAGAACCGAGATGCTCGTGCGATGCATCTCAAGCTCGACGAGCTTCTTCGCGCCACACCAGGTGCGCGCGACGAGTTCATGGAAGCCGAAGAGGAAGACCTCGACGAGATCGAGCGTGAGAAGGCGATCGTCGACGAGGCCGATCCAGATCCGCCCGCGCACAAGCATGCCGATAGCCAAACGAAGAGAGCGGCGCCGACCGACGGCAAGGCAGACGCATCCCCCGGCAACGGCGAAACGAAGCGCTCTGGCTAGCGCGATCGGCTCGCGGCCCGTTTCGTGCAGCCTCGCTAGCAAACGCGGAGGGGGAGTGCATGGGTGAGCTCGACGTGCGCACAGATCTGACAGAGCGCGATGCCACTGAGCGGGTCGCCGAGTCGGTCCGTCGCGCGCTCAAACTCGTCGGTCCGGCTGAAGGTGGCGGGGAGCGCGTCTTCACCGAGGAGCCTGAGGAGGAGCCGGCAGCCAGCCGGTAGCTCGCGCCAAGCACAACGAGCGTGCGTCAAGGCTGCGCTGTAAGTGCACGAGACCCCCGCCGATCGTTCGGCACGTGCCCGTCTCGTGTCCGGCCGTCATCATCGCGCTCGTCCCACGGCTGGTTCGCGTCCGTATCGCCGAAGAGCGACTCCAGGTGGAGTGGGTCGCAGCGGACGGGACCCATCCCATGCAGGCATGCACGGCACGCGAGACCGCTCCGCTGGATGTCGGCAGGCACGCGCCGCGAGGGCTAGAGAAACACTTTCAGCGCACCGGCCCTGCAGCGGAACTGCGCGGGGACCGTGCCCGCGATCTTCCCGTCCGCATGGACGGTCAGCGGCTCCTCGCAGGTCACCGCGATCTTCGAGCCGCGATACCTGACGGGCTTTCGGGGGAGCCGGCGCGCGCGAAGGACCGCGACAAGCGATGCCAAGAGAGCGAGGCGGCCCATGCGGGGGAAGACGGCAACATCGAGGACGCCGTCGAGCATGTCGCTGTCTGGGAGCAACGGCAGCGCCCACGCGTAGTACGGGCTGTTGAGCACCAGGATCTGCATCACGCTGTGCGCATGCTGCTCACCGTCGACCGTGATCGTCACACGATGCGTGCCGTGCGTCACCCACCGCCACACGCGGCGCAGCGCGCGACGCCATGAGCCGCGCTCGGCGTGTCGTGCCGCTCCGAAAAGCTCTGCATCGAGACCCACCCCGGCGCTTTCGAAGAAGAGCTTCCCGTGCACCTCGCCGACGTCGGCACGACGGACCAGCTTCTTCGCGATCACGTGGGAGGCGGCGACAGGGTCCATCGGGAGTCCGAGACCGTGCGCGATGTTCATGAAGCTGCCGAAGGGGAGGATCCCAAGCGCGACGGACGTGTTGACGAGCACCGCGGCCGCCGGCGCGACGGTCCCGTCGCCTCCGGCCACGATGCAGGCGTCGTAGCGCTCGTCCACCGCGCGCCTCGCCAGGTCGGCGGAGGTCGGATGCTCCGCCGCCGTTTCGACACACTCGATCTCGAATCCGGACGCGCGCAGGATCGCTACCGCTTCGTCCAGGTCCTCGGGACGGGCGGTGCGATGACCGGCGGAGGGATTCACCACGACGAGAGCGCGCATCGACCAGTCCACGATGCAACCGGGGGGCCGTCGTGGGTGTATCCACCCGTACACTGATGGCCTTCCGATGACTTCCACCCGGTCCGACCGGCCATACGGCTCCTTTCCGGGGCCCGACAAGCCGCCGCCCGCCCCGGAACCCGTCGTTCCCGCTCCGCGCCCACGCCTGCGGACCCGCATCTGGCGGCGGGTCGCGGCGCCGCTCGCGATCGCTTCGATGCTCGCCCTGACCTGGATGCTCGTGGGCGCCGTGCAGACCGGCGGTCTGCGGGCACTGCAATCGGCGCAGGAGCAGCCAACGCCCACGCCGACCCCTCCGTTGGCCGCCCTCGTGTACGCGCACGTCGCTCCGTCGGTCGTGCAGATCACCGCCACCAGCACGACGGGTGAGAAGTCGACGGGGGCGGGCGTGATCGTCGACGACCAGGCTGACATCCTCACCAGCCTGCATATCCTCTCGAACGCCCAGAGCGTGACCGTGCGGTACTACGACGGGAGCGAGTCGAGCGCGCAGGTCACCACGACGCTCCCGGACAAGGACATCGCGCTCCTGCGGCCCGCGAGCGCGCCCGCGAAGCTCGTGCCCGCGACGATGGGAGACCCGAGCCGGCTCGCCGTCGGAGCGCCGGCGTTCGTCATCGGACATCCCTTCGGCCTGACGGGGTCGCTGTCGGCCGGCGTCATCTCGGGCCTCGATCGATCGATCAGCGCTCCGGGTCTGGCAAAGCCGCTGACCGGCCTCATTCAGTTCGACGCCGCGGTCAATCCGGGCAACTCGGGTGGACCGCTGGTGGACGAGAACGGTGAGGTCGTTGGGATCGTCACGGGACTCGTGAATCCGGCGGGCCAGAAGGTCTTCAGCGGAGTCGGCTTCGCGGTCACGATCGATCAAGCCGCGGGCGCGCTCGGTCTTCCGCCAGATTGATCAACGACGGAATAGGGGAGAACAGATGACGGTCGCAACTCGTCCCGGGGGCCAGATGGAGCGGCTGCTCTTCGAGATCAAGAAGGTCATCGTGGGGCAGGACCACCTGCTCGAGCGCATGATCGTCGCCCTCCTCGCGCGAGGTCATCTACTGGTGGAGGGCGTACCTGGACTCGCCAAGACGCTCGCCGTCAAGACCGTCGCCCAGGCGATCTCCGGCGAGTTCAAGCGCATCCAGTTCACGCCCGACCTCGTACCGGCCGACCTCATTGGCACACGCATCTACAACCAGAAGAACGGCGACTTCCAGACGTCGCTCGGCCCGGTCTTCACCAACCTCCTGCTTGCGGATGAGATCAACCGCGCGCCAGCGAAGGTCCAGAGCGCCCTCCTGGAGGTAATGCAGGAGCGGCAGGTGACGATCGGTCGTGAGACGCACCGCGTGCCCGAGCCGTTCCTCGTCATGGCGACGCAGAACCCGATCGAGACGGAAGGTACCTACGCGCTTCCTGAAGCGCAGGTCGACCGGTTCATGATGAAGGTCCTCATCACGTATCCGACGGAGATGGACGAGTTCGTCATCGTGGAGCGAATGACGAGCGCACTCGCGAGCGTCCAGCCGGTGCTCACGTCCGACCAGCTGATCGCGCTGCAGCGCGACGTCGACCGCGTGTTCGTCGATCCGGTGCTGATGGAGTACGTCGTCCGCGTCGTATCCGCCACACGGATCCCGAAGGAGTACGGTCTCGCGGACCTGAGCAAGTACGTCACCTACGGCGCGAGCCCGCGCGCGTCCATCAACCTCGTCCTCACCGCGCGCGCCCTGGCGTTCATGCGCGGCCGCGACTACGTGCTCGCGCAGGACATACAGGACGTCGCGCTCGATGTGCTGCGGCACCGCATCGTGCTGTCGTACGAGGGGCTGTCCGACGAGGTCACGACGGACGGTCTCATCACGAAGATCGTCGAGCGGATCCCGGTGCCGGCCGCGCCGATGCAGGGACAGACGCACATCACGCAGGGGCACATTTCTGCGCGCGCCTGATAACCGGCTTCGACGCCTCGAGTGGACCGTCATCCGCCGCCTCGACGGGTTCCTTCAGGGCGACTACCGGACGATGTTCCGGGGCTATGGCATGGACCTCGCGGACATCCGCGAGTACGTACCGGGTGACGACGTGCGTCACATCGATTGGAACGTGACCGCGCGGATGGACACACCGTACGTGCGCGAGTACCACGAGGATCGCGAGATCACCGCCCACTTCCTGCTCGACGTGTCGCCATCGGTGGACTTCGGCACAACCACGGCGCTCAAGCGCGACCTGCTCATCGACTTCGTCGCGGTCCTGGCGCGCCTGCTCACCCGGCATGGGAATCGCGTTGGCGCGGTCATCTACGGCAAGGGCGTGGAGCGTGTCGTCCCCGCTCGTGGCGGTCGCGTGCAGGTACTACGGCTCATCGATCAGCTCGAGAGACGACCGCGTCTTCAAGCGGCACCGGCGACGGCGCTCGCGGATCTGCTCGACACCGGCCTGCGCTCGGTCCGCCGCCGCTCGCTCGTGTTCGTCGTTTCGGACTTCTTCAGCACGCCGGGCTGGGAGCGCGGACTGACGGAGCTGGCGCGGCGCCACGAAGTGCTGGCGATCCGCCTCACGGACCCACGCGAGCGCGAGCTGCCGGAGATCGGCATGATCGTGCTGAACGACGCCGAGACCGGCGAGCACTTGTGGGTGGACACCAACGACAAGGGCTTCCGGAAGCGGTTCGCTGCGGCCGTCAGCAAGCGTGAGGCGGCGCTCTCCGCGACGTTCCGTCGCGCCGGCGTCGATGCCTTGGTGCTGTCGACCGAAGAGGACATGGTGCGCTCGATCATGCGTTTCGCGACAATGCGCAAGCTGCGGAGCTCGCGCCAGCGCGCGATGGGAATGGCGTCATGAATTTCCTGTGGCCCGGGAATCTGCTCCTCGTCCTCGTCGTCCCCGCGCTGATCGCCGCGTACATCTGGGCGCAGCGTCGCCGGCAGAAGTACGCGCTGCGCTATGCGAGTCTCTCTCTGGTCCGCGAAGCGCTTGGCAGCGGGCCCGGCCGGAAGCGTCACATCCCCCCTGCCCTGTTCCTCATCGCGCTCTTCTTCATGGCCCTCGGCACCGCGCGCCCGGAGACGGTGGTCGTCGTCCCGGTGCAGGAGGGCACCGTGATCCTCACCCTCGACGTGTCGGGGAGCATGCTCGCGGAGGACCTCGCGCCAAATCGCATGGAGGCGGCGAAGGATGCGGCAAAGGCGTTCGTCGCCCGCCAGGGACCGGACGTGAAGCTCGGCGTCGTCGCGTTCAGCGGCGATGCGCAGATCGTGCAGACGCCGACCAAGGACAAGGACCTGGTCATCGCCGCGATCAACCGGTTGCGACCGCAGCGCGCGACGGCGATCGGTCGCGGCATGCTCGCCTCGCTCGATGCGATCTTCGAGGATTCTGAAGAGGTGGCGCCAAGCGTCATCGCGCTCAGGCGACTGGCCGGCGAGCCCACGGGTCCCGTCCCAGCGCCCGTCCCGGTCGGCGCCGATCGGACCGCGACGATCGTGCTGCTCTCCGATGGCCAGAACAACCAGTTCCCCGCGCCGCAGCAGGTGATCGAGGACGCGGCCAACCGCGGCATCCGCGTGTTTACCATCGGCGTCGGAAGCGCTGACGGCACGGTGGTGAGGATCCAGGGACGCTCGGTGCGCACGCGTCTTGACGAAGCGACGCTAAAGCAGATCGCCGAGGCGACGGGCGGGCAATACTTCAACGCCTCGACCACCAAGGATCTACGCGCGGTCTACGAGAACCTGTCGACGCAGCTGGTCTTCCGTCAGCAGAAGACGGAGATCACGGCGATCCTCACCGCGATCGCCGCGGTGTTCTCGATGATCGCGGCCGCGCTTTCGCTGTTCTGGTTCAACCGGATCCCGTAGCTCTTCGCGCTCGCTTCGGCCCGCCGTCACGCTCGCTGCGTCTCGCTTCGCTCGCTGGTGGACTCGCTCGTCGAGGCGAAGCCTGTCCTCGCGCGGGCTGAAACCAACGCGTAGACGGGCGAGGTCTCTTGGCAGCGTCCCCGCTCGCCGGCGGGGCGGCCTGACACGACAAAGGTCACGAAGGGTCCTATCGAGGTCCGGTTGATCGGTCCGTTCCCGCGCGGCCGCTTCCGTGCCAGCATGCCGCCACGAAGCAGAGCGCGTGCCGGGCGGAAAACCGATACTGCCCGGGTGACCCCGACCGCGGCCAGCCTCGAGAAGCGGATCCACGCCGCGATGCCGCAGGTCCGCGCGGACCTGGAGGCGCTCGTATCGATCCCGTCGGTCAGCGCGGTGGATTGGCCGCCCGAGCCGCTCCGCCATAGCGCCGAGGCCGTCGCCGAGATGCTCCGCGGCGTCGGCGCCGACGTGAAGATCCTGCGCTCCGATCGTGGCCACCCGGCCGTCGTCGGCTATGTGAAGGGGCCGCCTGGGACTCCTACCGTGCTCCTCTACGCGCACCACGACGTCCAACCACCCGGGCCCGATGCCGAATGGGGGTCGCCAGCGTTCACCCCGACGATGCGCGATGGCCGGCTCTACGGCCGTGGCAGCTCCGACGACAAGGCCGGCGTGGTCGCGCACATCGCCGCGCTGCGGGCGTTCGAAGGGAAGCCGCCGCTGGGTGTCGCCGTGTTCATCGAAGGCGAAGAGGAGGCCGGCTCCGAGAACCTGCGTTCGTACCTCGAGCAGGAGCGCGAGCGACTTGCGTGCTCTGCGGTCGTCGTTGCCGATGGCGGCAACTGGCGTCTGGGCGAACCCGCGCTCACGACGACGCTCCGCGGCGTCGTCTCGTGCGTCGTCGAGCTGCGCGTGCTGGACAAGGCCGTGCATTCCGGGCAGTTCGGCGGGCCATTCCCCGACGCGCTCACCGCGCTCGCGCATCTGCTCGCGACCTTGCACGACAAGAAGGGCGATGTCGCGGTCGAAGGCATCGTGCGCGGCAGGGCCAAGAAGCTCGACCTGACCGAGGACGAGCTGCGAACCCAGGCCGGTGCCCGGAGGGGGGTCCAGCTCATCGGAAAGGGTGGGCTCACCGATCGCCTCTGGATGAAGCCGAGCGTCTCCGTCCTGGCGATCGACGCACCAGCGGTGCGGGATGCGATCAACCAGCTCGTGCCGGTCTCGCGGGCGAAGGTGAGCATGCGCATCCCACCGGGGCAGGACGGGAAGAAGGCGCTTGCGGCGCTCGTCGCGCATCTGCGGAAGCACACGCCGTGGGGCGTCGAGGTCGCGATCTCTCACGAATCGAGCGGCGAGCCGTTCGTGACGAGGACTGGCGGTCCGGCGTACAAGGCGATGCGTGCCGCCCTGTCGAAGGCGTGGGGACACAAGGCCATCGACATCGGCGCCGGCGGGACCATCCCGTTCCTCTTCGATCTCGCCGAGCTCTTCCCAAAGGCCGAGATCATGGTCACCGGCGTCGAGGATCCGCGCTCAGGCGCGCACGGACCCGACGAGAGCCTCGACCTCGTCGAGCTCGAGCGCGCCTGCCTCGCAGAGGCGCTCTTCCTCGCACGTCTCGCGAAAGCCTGAGCTTGCGGCCGAAGTCGCGCCTGACGTTCTGCGGAGCTAGCGGCTCCGGCGGTGGTGCTGGTACCACCACTCGACGAAGAGGGGATCGCCGACCGCGGTCTCGGCTACGCCTTTCACGTCGCACACGATGTATGGGGGTGAGCTCTTCTCGTCGACACGCTTCAGTCTGCTGCAGCCGAAGCACTGATCGATATCCCGATCCTCGTGGTCCAACCGGCAGTACACGTGGCCGCCTGAGACGTACGCCCTGACCTCGTTCATGTCGCGCTCCTTCGGCGGCGTTTCGCCGCGTGTCTTTCGAATCGCCCGCTGCGTTCGGTGAGTCGGATGCGATAGGAGACGTGCGCTTTCGATCTGCCAGGAGGGCGACCGGACGGACCGGCGGTCTGGCTGGTGGTGAGCGGCCCGAGCCGCGCCGCAATGAGCTTCGCGGCTCCGACCGCAAGATCGCCGGTGAGCTCCTCGTAGCGGCCCGATGCGATCACGCTCCGCCAGTTCGCCAGGTCCTGGATCGCGTCGACCTCGAAGCACACGTGGGGACTCCTGCGCATCATCCGCACCTTCAGGCCGACCGCGGAGTGCCCGTACACGGAGCTGCCGTCGTACACGTAGGTGATCGGGACGACGTAGGTCGTGCCGTCGGCGCTGATGCCGATGCGGCCGATGGTCCCCTCATGCAGAAGCCGTTCGATCTGCTTCGGCGTGAGCGTTCCGAGCATCGATGCCTCCTCGCTGACGATCAGCCCTGCGCCGGGCTTCAGGCAAGAGACGGTCCGTGCGCCCCGACACCGTACGAGCACGGCGACGATCGCTCGACGGCCGACCGGCACGAGTACGCGGGACCTTCGACCCTCGTCGCGACCCGCCCCCCGTGGCGACCGTCGGTCCATGCGGCGGTCTCTCGTCATCGCCGCCAGCCTTGTGCTCGCCGGCGCCACCTGGGCGTCCGGTCCGGCGCCCGTGAGCCCGATGCCGACGGCGACGGCCGTCCCGACGGCCGCGCCCACGGCTTCGCCGCAGATCGATCGTGCTGCCGTGTAGGTCGCCCGCGATCGGCTGCCCCCGTCGCGGTCCGCGTCTTGGGCGCCGGAGCCGGCGCGACTCCGGAAGCGCCGGCCTCTCGCGGATGCGGGAGCTCTTCACCGTGGAGGCACCGGCCGGCACGTTCAACGTCGCTGCCGGCGCCTGGGCGCGTCCGTCGGCCGTGGTCATCGACGGTGCCGTCGCCACGGTCGACTTCAGCGTTCCCGGCGGTGACTGGGACGGCGGGCAGCGCCGGGACGCGCGCCTTCGTGCAGCAGCTCGTGTACACGGCGACGGAGGAGGCGGGGGATCCGGCGCCGGTTGTTCCTCGAGAACGGGCACGCTCCGATCGTTCAGGCCGCGGAGCCACGGCAGGCGCCGCTCGTCGTGTCGGTGGCGGTGTCGGCGGAGGGTCGGATCGCGATCTCACGCGGATAGTCATCACCGCGGAGGCCAGCGGTGCCGCGGCGAAGGCTGATCGTCGATGTGCCGAGCGCGCGGACCACGGATGCCGGAACGCTGATCATCGACCGGACTCCGGCGCGCTCGCTTCGCACGACCATGCCGGGTGAGGCGGTGCGCTGCGAGATCGGCCTCGATGATCTGCGGCCATGGCGGGTGGCGGCGCTCTACACGCTGCTGCGGGGCACGTTCGCCGTGCCGCTCCCGGCGATCGCACCAGGCCCGACGACCATCGTGATCGTCATACGCAGCCCGCGGGACGGGGCCATCATGGAGACCTTGTTCACGTCGGTCGGGGTACTCGCGGGCGGCCAACGGTAGCCGCGCTCGTCCGCGCCCGCATCCAGGCCGATGTCGTTCTCCGGGACGGCTCGATCCTTCGCGTCCGAGAAGCGGGTCCCGACGACGAGCCGGCCATCACGGCACTCCTTCTGTCGCTCTCGGAGCGCTCGCGCGGCTTCCGATTCTTCTCGCTCGCCTCGGACGTCGGCGGTGCCGCTCGCCGGATGCTCGCTCAGCCCGGCGCGCGGAACGTGTTGGCGTTCGGCCCCGATGACGTGTGCGTCGCGCACGCCTGCTCGATCCCGCTCGCGCCCGATCATGCCGAGGTGGCGTTCGCCGTCTCCGACTCATACCAGGGGCGCGGCGTCGCGACCCTGCTCCTCGGGATGCTCGCGGAGGCTGCGTCGGCCGACGACATCACCTCATTCGAAGCGTGGGTCATGTCCGAGAACCGCGACATGCTCGAGGTGTTCCGCGAGTCTGGCCTCCCGGTGACGAGCCGGTGGTCGGACGGCGGCGTCATGGTCCAGATGCCGACGTCGCTCTCTTCGACCGCGCTCGCGCGCTTCGACGCGCGGGATCAGGTGGCGACCATCGCGTCCCTCACGCCGCTGTTGCGTCCGCGTGGCGTGGCGGTGATCGGCGCGGGTCGCGAACGCGGCTCGATCGGAGGCGAGGTCTTCCACAATCTCGTCGCCACGACGTTCAATGGCCCGGTCTATCCGGTCAACCCGGGCGCACCGGTGGTGCAATCGGTATTCGCGTACCGCACCGTTGTGGACGCGCCCGGTGACGTCGACCTCGCGGTGATCGTCGTGCCCGCGCGCCAGGTCATCGACGTCGCGCGTGAGTGCGCGGCGAAGGGCGTGCGCGCCATCGTGGTCATCTCGGCCGGATTCGGCGAGACCGGGGTCGACGGCCTGCGCCTGCAGAACGAGCTGCTCGCGATCTGCCGCGACGCGGGAATGCGTCTGGTCGGACCGAACTGTATGGGTGTGCTCAACACGGCCTCGGACGTTCAGCTGAACGCGACATTCGCGCCCACGTACCCTCCCTCGGGACGCGTCGGCTTTCTGTCGCAGAGTGGCGCGCTCGGTCTCGCCGTGATCGACGAGGCCCGCGAGCGAGGGCTCGGGTTGTCGACCTTCATCTCGGTGGGCAACAAGGCCGACCTCTCCAGCAACGACTTCCTCCAGTACTGGGATCGTGATCCAGCCACCGACGTGGTCCTGCTGTACCTCGAATCCTTCGGCAACCCGCGGCGCTTCGCGCGGATCAGCCGTCGCGTGGCGCGGGCCAAGCCCATCGTCGCGGTCAAGAGCGGTCGCGGCGTCGCGGGGGCGCGCGCCACGTCGTCGCACACCGGCGCGCTGGTCGCATCGTCGGATGTGACGGTCGACGCGCTCTTCGCGCAGTCCGGCGTCATCCGCACGACCACGCTCAAGGAGATGTTCGACGTCGCGACGCTCCTCGCGACGCAGCCGATCCCTGCCGGCAAGCGCGTGGCCATCCTGACGAACGCCGGAGGTCCCGCGATCCTGTGTGCCGACGCGTGCGAGGCGGCCGGGCTCGAGGTCTTGCCACTCCCATCTGAGACCCAGGCTGCCCTGCGTGAATTCCTTCCCGCGGAGGCATCGACCGCGAACCCGGTCGACATGATCGCATCGGCCTCGCCCGCAAACTACGGACGCGCGCTGCCGCTCTTGACGGCGTGCGATGCGGTCGATGCCGTGATCGTGATCTTCATCCCGCCACTGCTTTCCGCGCGGCCAGCGGTCGTGGCGGCGGTCGCGGAGGCGGCCAGGTCGGTGACGCGCCCGGTGCCCGTCCTTTCGGTCTTCATGTCGGCCGCAGGGACGCTTGACGTGGCTGCCGGCCAGCCTCGCATCCCGACGTACCGGTATCCCGAGGACGCGGCCGTCGCGCTCGGACACGCCGTGCGCTACGGCATGTGGCGCGCGCGTCCGGAGTCTCGCGTGCGCACGTTCGGCGATGTGCGGCGTGCGGACGCGCAGCTCATCGTCGACGGCGCGCTCGCGGACGGACGAGGCTGGCTCATGCCCGATGAGGTGGCCGCGCTCTTCGCGAGCTACGGCCTCCCGCTCGTCGATGGACGCCTTGTCTCGTCTCCCGAAGAGGCTGCCGACGCCGCCCGCGCTCTGGGCGGGCAGGTCGCGCTGAAGGCGGTCGCGCCCCGGATCCTGCACAAGACGGAGGCGGGTGGCGTGCGCCTGGGGCTCGACGCGGCGTCGGTGCGCGTCGCGGCGGCGGAGATGCGAGACCGCATCGGAGATGCGGAGCTGCGCTTTCTCGTGCAACCGATGATCCCGAAGGGCGTCGAGATGCTCGTCGGTGTCGTGCACGATCCGGCCTTCGGTCCGGTCGTGGCCTGCGGCGCCGGTGGCACCACCGTCGAGCTGATGAAGGACGTGAGCGTTCGCGTCACGCCGCTCACGGAGCGCGACGCGAGCGAGATGGTGCGATCGCTTCGCACGTTCCCGATGCTGGACGGCCATCGCGGCGCGGCGAAGGCCGACCTCTCCGCTCTGGAGGAGGTCATCCTGCGGGTCGGGGCGCTGGCCGACGCGCACCCCGACATCGCTGAGCTCGATGCCAACCCGGTCGTGGTGCTCGAGCGTGGCGCGGTCGTCGTCGACGCCCGCGTGCGAGTGGAGCGGCGTGCCCCAGCCGCGCAGACCTTCGGTCGACCCCGGTGAGATCCGAGCAGGCTCGCGCCGCTCAGAACCGCGGCCTCCGTTTGGCCATATAGGCCGCAGTCTCGGCTCGCCTGGAGAGGCCGAGCTTATCGAGGATGCGGCTCACGTAGTTCTTCACCGTCTTCTCGGAGAGGAACAGGATCTGGCCTATCTCCCGATTCGTCCTGCCCTCCGCGAGCTGCTCGAGCACCTTGCGCTCCTGGTCTGTGAGCGAAGCGAACGCCGGATCCTCTTCCTCGCGTCCGCGGCGCACCCGATCGAGCACCTTGCCGGTGACGTCCGGGTCAAGGAGCGAGCGGCCCTGTGACACCGAAGTGATCGCGTCGATCACGGCTTGCCCCCGCGTCTGCTTCAAGAGGTAGCCGGCCGCGCCCGCGACGATCGAGGCAAACAGCGCCTCATCGTCGGCGTACGACGTGAGCATGATGACCTTCGTCTCAGGTCTCGCCTCGCGTATGGCGCGGCAGGCCTCGACGCCGCTGCCATCCGGGAGCCGCACGTCCATGATGATCACGTCCGGTTTCGCGCGCCCCGCGCCCTCGATCGCCTCGGCCATCGTCGCTGCCTCGGCCGCGACGAGAAGACCTTTGTGTCGTGCGATCAGCGTGCGCAGCCCCTCGCGGACGACCTCATGGTCGTCGACGAGCATCACGCGTATCGGTCCCTCGGTCATGGGTTCTCCTCCAACGCCTCCGGGAACTCCAAGCGTACTCGCGCGCCGCGACCAGGTGCGCTCTCCACGTGGAGCGTGCCACCCACGGCGAAGGCTCGCGCACGCATGTTGGGCAGGCCATGCCCAGTGGTGTTGTCGTCGAGCGTGAAGCCAACGCCGTCGTCGCTGATCTCGAGAACGACCTTGCCATCGTTCTCCGTAAGCTGCAGCGAGGCGTGGCGTGCGCGAGCGTGCCGCGCGACGTTCCCCAGGGCATCGGCGGCGATGTAGTAGGCCGCCTCGCGCCGCTGGCGGCCCAGTCGAGCCGAGGGTCCCGGGTCGATATCCACTTCGACATCGATGAGCGCGTTGGACCGCGCTTGGTCCGCGAGCAGCGACAGCGACTCTTCCAGTGACAGATCGCTCGCCGCGATCGGGCGCAGGCCCAGGACGTAGCCGCGCAGGTCGGCGATCGCCGCGTTCAGCCGGTCGACCGACCGCATGAGCTGTGCCTTCGAGCGCTCCGGGTCTTCGCTGAGCCGTTCCGCGACGTCTTCGAGCAGCAGGCCGACGCCGTAGAGCGACTGCATCACGCCATCGTGCAGGTCCATGCGGATGCGGTGCCGTTCCTCCACTACCGAGACGCGCTCGGCCTGCTCGTAGAGTCGGGCATTCTCGATCGCGACCGCCGCCTGCGCCGCGAGGGTCTCGAGCGCCTCGGCGTCGTCGGGCGTGAACTCGTCGGCGTTCTGCTTCTCGGTCAGGTAGAGATTGCCGAGCGGCTCCCCGCGCAGCAGGATCGGCGTGCCGAGAAAGCTCGTCATCCGCGGGTGACCGGCCGGGAAGCCGACCGACGACGGATGGGTGTGCAGATCCTTGAGGCGGAGGGGCTTGCGTTCAGCCTGGAGGTGTCCGAGCAGGCCGCGGCCGCGTGGAAGTGGGCCGATGCGTGCGCGCTCTTCATCGCTGATGCCGGACGTCGTGAACGTTTCCACGATTCCCTCCTCGTCGAAGACACCCAGTGCCGCGTATTTGGCGTTCGCGACGAGCCGGGCCTGGTCCGCGACGCGCTGCAGGACCTCATCGCGCTCAAGCTCGGAGGTGAGCGCGAGCCCGGCTGTGTTGACCGCCTGGAGCTGTTGCCGCTTCTGCTCGAGCGCGTCGGCGAGTGCTCTGAGCTTCTGCGTATTCGCGTGATCGCGCGTCTGCAATGTCTTGAGCTGGTTGAAGACCGCCGTCGAGAACGCGAGGACCCCGGCGACGCCGATGACGAGCGTGACGAGGTGCGACAGACCGGTTGGGAATAGCCGCTCGAGCAGGAAGTAGTCGAGCCCGACGAGCCCGGCGATCAGCAGCGAGGGGAGTACGACCGCGGCGATCCGCAGACGGCGAGAGAACCCAGGGTCCGCGCTGGTGCTCATGCACCGATTATCACGACGGGAGGACACATGGAGAGAAGGGCAGAGGAGCGGATCGCTCCGCTCCTCCCATCGCGCGTGAAGAAGGAACGCTTACACCAGCTGTGGGACCTTGGCGGTGCTGGCCGGCCGCGGAGCCCTCCAGGGGGTGCCCAGGATCGGGAGAAGGTAGCGGTCGAGCCCGATGTAGCCCGCGGTCTTCCAGGCCATCACGATGAGGAAGCCCAGCAGCAGCAGCACGGGGTTGGTGCTGGCGCTTCCGGCGAGCATGAAGTTGAGGTTCATGAACGCGCCGGAGACCGCGGCGATGCCGGTGAAGGCGCCCACGATCAGGCCCAGCCCGACAGCGGTCTCACCGAAGGCGATGACCTTGCCCATGACCGCCTCGGCGTGGTTGTCGATCAGGAACTGGATGAAGCCGCGATACCAGTCGTAGGTGATCGTCGGCCTGGCCGGCGCGGCCGGTACCAGGGCGACGCGCTTCCAGAAGGCCAAGATGCCGGCGCCGTCGATGATGTAGTTCCCGGCGGCGGTGGTGTCCTCGACCTTGTGCCAGCCTGCCTCCAAGAAGGCCCAGCCGACATAGACCCGGGCCAGGAGCCAGACGATCGCCATGCGCGTGTCCGAGAAGAGGAATCTCGCGAGCGGCGGGTCGGCGATGACCGTTCCCTTGATGATCTTCGTTGTGGCCACTTCCGTTGCCTCCTTCGCTAGGCATTCTGCCGCAGGCGGACCAGAACGACAGGGTTCGGCGGACCATTCGCCCGGCCGCTTGGATGCGCCGGCCGGGACCTTTGGCCCTACTGCGGCCCCTCCGAGGAACGCAGCATTCGCTCCCATGCCGCCGTTCGATCTCCTCACGGCGCTCATCGTCTGCGCGGGAGTAGCCGTCGCGGTCGGCCTCGCCGTGCTGGCAGGCACGCTGAGCGCCCGGGTGTTCTTCGATGCGACCTCCGCGCACACGGACGAAGAGGACTCCTAGGACTGGGCGGGCCCTGGCTCGCCCGGCTCGGGCACCACGCAGACGACCTTCGGATGGCGGGAGTCGAGATCGATCGTCACGACGCGATCGCAGCCATAGCAGCCCATGACGTCGACGGTCTTGCCCTGAAGGGAGCAGTAGACGCTGCCATCGGCGACGCCGTGCGCGATCTTCATTCCATGAACCCGTGCCGAAGCGCGTAGTCCACCAGCTGCGAGCGACGGTGCAGATCGAGCTTCGCCATGAGGCGGGACCGGTACGTGTCCACGGTCTTCGGGCTGACGAACAGCCGCTCCGCGATCTCGAGGTTTGAGAACCCTCTCGCCGTGAAGCGGAGGACCTCTCGTTCGCGCGCCGACAGCGCAGGCTCGGGCCGGCCGATGTCCCGCTGCTGCGTCGCGAGGAGCAGTCGCACGGCGGCCGGCGTCAGGTAGGCTTCACCCGCTGCGACGGCGCGGATCGCTTCGAGGAGATCCTTGTCCGCGGAGCGCTTCAGGACATATCCGGCCGCACCCAGCCGCACCGCCTCCATGACGTAGCGGTCTTCGGAATACATCGTGAGAACGACGATCTTGGTCGGTAGCTCCATCTCCCGAACCCGGCGCGCGACTTCGAGCCCTCCGCCGCCGGGCATGCTGATGTCGAGCACGAGGATGTCGGGCCTGTGAGCGCGCGCGGCCTCGATCGCCGACGACGCGTCGATGGCGGTGGCCACCACGTGCATGTCGCCGGTCGCGTCGATGAGCCGGCGGAGTCCGTCCAGCAGGATCTGGTGGTCGTCGGCGAGCACGATACGGATCACGGCGCGACCTCCTCGCTCAGCGGGACGCGGACTTCGAGTCGTGTGCCGGCGCCCCTCTTGGAACCGATCTCGATGGTCCCGCCGACCAGCGCGACCCGCTCTGCCATGCCGAAGAGCCCCACGCTCGCCGCGGGTCTGGCGCGAGCCGCAGCGACGTCGAAGCCCGTTCCGTCGTCCGAGACCTCGAGCTGCACCCGGCCATCGCCGGACCGCAGGGCCACATCGACACTCGACGCGCGTGCGTGCCGCACGACGTTCGTCAGGGCCTCCTGTGCCACACGGAAGATGGCGATGGCCACGTCGGCCGGTATCGGCTCCGCATCATCGCGACTCATGTCGAGCGAAACGACCAGGCGGGTGTCCGCGCGGATCCGGTCGACGAGCCACTCGATGCCCGACCGAAGACCGAGATCCTCGACGATGCTCGGCCCGAGATGCTCGGCGAGGCGGCGCACCCCATCGAGGGTTTCCACCACCAGAGCGCGCAGCTCGGCCAGCTCGTGCCGAATCGCCACGTCGGCGGTCATATCCTCGATGAGCTGAAGACGGACCAGCAGAAGCGTGAGCGCCTGGCCCGTCTCGTCGTGGAGCTCACGGGAGACGCGGACCCGCTCCGCCTCCTGGGCCGACAGGATGCGTGCCGCGAGCGCTCGCGCGCCGCTCCGATAGACCTCGAGCTCGGCGACCGATCCGGTCATCGATGCAAACCTAAGCCCCGCACGGGGCCTCGAAATCCGCCGCTCGGCCCTGTTCTTGGGTCCGTTCGACCCGCGCGCGCCGTACGGCCTCGGCGCACGCTCTCGCGAGGAGCGCCCGACAGACCACGGTCGATCGGGCGCGGACGCTGGAGGTCGCGATGCGCATCCTCTTCGCGACCGATGGCTCGCGCGGCGCGGGAGTGGCGCTGGACTTCCTGCTGGCACTGCCTCTGTCCTGCGCCGACGAGGTCACGGTCGTGTCCGTTCCGACGACCAGCGACCGCGACGCTCACGCTGTCATCTCCGAGTGCCGCTGGCTTCTGGCAGCGCGGCAGGTCCCCGTCACGACGCTCCTCGTCCGCCATGGACCGCCCGCCGAGGCGGTCGAGTCCGCCGCCCTCGAGCGTGGCTGCGAGCTCATCGTCATCGGGTCGCGCGGCCTCGGCACGATCGCCGGCGCGATCCTCGGCAGCGTCGCACGCGCGCTCGCGCGCACAGCGCCCATGCCGGTGCTGGTCGTGCGCTCGCGGCGGGAGGCGCCCCGGCACGTGTTGCTGGCGATTGACGATTCCACCGATGGCCGCTCCGCCGTCGACTGTCTCCTGCATCTGCCACTGCCGCAGGCGAGCCAGATCGCGCTCCTGCACATCCTCGGCGCGCCCACCGGCGAGCACCCGCAGGTGGACGCCGTCGAATACGCGCGCACGAGCCTCGCCGAGCGCATCACCGAACAGATCCTCATCGAGCGCGGGCACATCGGGGATGAGGTGCTGCGCGCGGCGATCGTGCGTGGCACCGACCTCATCGTGCTGGGCTCACGCGACCAGACGCAGGGGGCCGGGCTGCTGAACACCAGCGTCGCCGATCACATCCTGGCCCACGCGCATTGCGCCGTTCTGGTCGCGAAGTCACCGGTACGCCCGCGACTCGTCGACGTCCGTGCCCCGGCGGACGCCGTCGCCTTCGGCGTGACGATCTGACGCGCGCGATACAGCGAAGGAGAGAAGAGATGCTCGGTTTCAAGGCCAAGGACAAGCATGAGGATAGGCACGAGGACAGGCATCACGAGCACGGGGACAATGACCGGACCGGGGAGGCCTCGGTCGTCAAGGTCATCGAGGTCATCGGCACTTCGGATCGAAGCTTCGATGCGGCCATCGCCGTCGCGATCGAGACCGCGGCGTCGTCGCTCCGCAACATCACCGGGGCTGACGTGAAGCACATGACCGTGGCGGTGAAGGACGGGAAGATCTCCGGGTACCGCGTCGACCTCAAGGTCGCGTTCGTTCTGGACGCCGATGACTAGCCCCCGCGAGCGGTACCTCATGCTCTGTGGCGTCGACGGATCGCCCGCCTCCGACCGTGCGCTCGAGCTGCTCGCGCGGCTTCCCGTACGACCGCACGACGAGGTGGTCGTTACGTCGTACCCCCCGTACCTCTTCGCCGCGCGCGCTGACGGGGCCGGCATCGCGCCGGCCCTCGCGGCCGCGGCCGAACGACGGGCACGATCCTATGTGGACAGCGCGGTCGCGCGCCTCCAGTCCGCCCATGTGCGCGTGCGCGGCACGATCTGCGACGGTGAGAGCGCCACCGACGCACTCCTGCGCGTCGCCGAGCGCGAACGACCCCATCTGATCGTCGTCGGGTCTCGCGGCCGCGCGCCATGGATGACCGTCCTGCTCGGAAGCACGGCCCGCGCGCTGGTTATCGACAGCCCCGCGCCGGTGCTTGTCGTGCGTGCGCCGAGCGTCCCACGGACCGTGATCGTCGCCACCGATGGCTCCGGTCCGGCGCGCGCAGCGATCGACGCGTTCGTCCATCTGCCCCAGGCTGAGGGGGCCCACATCGAGCTGCTGCACGTCCTCCCGTCCCGCGATGACGACCCAAGCATCTTTGACGAGGAGCTGCTGAGCCTGCGCGAGTCGAACGATCGGGCGCAGGAGGATCACGGGCGCGAGCTGCTGGCCCAGGGACGCTCCCTCCTCACATGCGGCCTCGAGAGTCGCGTCCATCTGGAGCGTGGCCACGCCGGCGAGAGGATCGTCGCGCGCGCGCGCGAGATCGGAGCGGACCTGGTCGTCCTCGGGACACGCGGACTCGACGGGCCGCGGCGGCTGATCTGGGGAAGCACCGCCGAGCACGTCGTCACACGCGCCGCATGCAACGTCCTGGTTGCGCCGATGCCGAGGGTCGGTTGAGGCTCTCCTAGCGGCGCGGCGCGCGGTCCGAGCGGCGCTGGCACTCGAGGCACCGGGCTGCATGGGGGCGCGCCTCGAGGCGCGCCGCGGGTATCGCGCGACCGCAGTCGACGCAGATGCCGTACGTCTGGCGGGCGACGCGCTCCAGTGCGTCTTCTATCAGGGCGAGCTCCTCCTCGAGCGCGCGCTGTTCGGACACCAGCTCCTCCCGCGCGTACAAGTCCGACGCCACGTCGGCCGGATGCTGTGAGACCGTGATGTCCTCGCCTTTGTCGTCGAGCGAGCGTGCGAGCACGGCAGCGTCGGCGTGCACATCCTCACGCAGGTCCGCCCGCATCGCCTCGAGCCGCTTCATGACCGTGATCACGGTGGTGAACGTGCGCCGTCAGCGGCGTCTTGCGAAGGGCCGGATGACCCGCACCCCACGGGTCGTTGAGCCCTCGCCGTGTCGGGTAGCCGGCGGATGAGGTAGTCGCAGGCGCACGGCTCCCTACATCGCCGCGCTGGGCCGCTGCCGACGCTGCGGGTGCGCAGCGGGCGCCGCGTACACGCGCCGACGCTCGAAGTGCTCGATGAACAGTCTCGCCTGGCAGTGAGGGCAGCGAGGTTTCCCGTGCGCGTCCCAGACCGGCTGCGCGCTCTCGTCGGACGTCGTCCTGCGAGGCTCCGCGTCGGTGTGGTGGCGTCCGAACGGCACGCGAACACCACCGTACGCGTGACCGCAGGCGAGGCAGGCAAGCTCGACACTTGTGACGAAGAGCGGCCGTGGACCGCCGGCGCTCGCGCGCCGGCGGCCACGTCGTTTCGCCGCGATCGTCATGCGAATCTGACCTCGGGGATGGCGCGGAGCCCGATGTCAGCGACGACTGCGAGCAGCGCACCGCCGATGATCGCCGGAACGATCGCCAGGCCGTCGAGCTCCGGTCCCCAGTTGGTGATGCTCGAGAACGCCGCGCTGCCGGGGAAGCTCTCGCTTGCGAAGTACGCGCCGAACGCGCCCGCGAGCGCGACGACGAGCCACTCGTGGCGCAGCTTGTCCCCAGACACGTATTGCAGGGCGATCCCTACGAGGATCGCGACGGCCGCGATTGTCAGAAATGCATTGAGGCCCATCGATCTTCTCCTCTCTCTCACCACGTCGTGGCGAGCGAATTGACGACATCGCGAACACCTTCGGTCATCCATGCCGAGCGCTCGGCGTGCATCTTGTCGCCGTAGAACGGCACGTTGCCGCGAAGCGTCACGACGCCGTCGAGCACGGCGACCTGGATCTGCTCGGCTGCGATCGGGAGCGATCGTTCGAGCGATTCGCGGACCTCATCCTTTTGTACCAGTAGCGCACCGTGCCGCCGAGCGTGACCGCGCCGTCGCGCACGACGGCCTCGTCGTTCACATCGGGATCCGTGCGGAGCGCGGCGCTCACCGCGGACGAGACGTCGCTGTCCAGCGGAGTGCCGGCTCCGGTCAGGTGCACGCTGAGCTCGTTCGCGAGGCCGCGCACGCCCGCGACGCCCGCCGCGACGTTGGCGGCGGCGAGAGGCTTGGCGTAGCTCGAGACCGTGCCGGTCAGCGTGACGACACCTGCGTCCACCTCGACGCCGATCTCGGCGGGGCGGAAGTGCCAGTGGCGCTCGAGCTCCTCGAGAACGTCCTGTCGGATACGCGAATCGCTCTTTGGAACGGTGCTTCTCATGGCCCTGCCTCCGGTCGCTTCGGCACGACGCTAGGTCCGAAGCCGCGGCCAGACAGTCGGGTAGCCGCGCAATCGTCTCGAGGGTCGCCTGACGACGTTCACCGCTTCCCCTGGGTCTTTCGGCCGGCGTCAGCGTGCCGTTCGCCTCACGTCAGGGCAGCGACCGAGGATGAGGCTTTGGCCAGACCGACGGAGGTGTCGCCGATGCGGATCCTGATGGCCACCGACTTCTCGGCGTACGCCGATATCGCGCGCTCGCTGGTGAACTCGATGACGATGCCACCGGGTTCTCGCATCCGGGTCGTGCATGCGATCGAGCCGATCACGACCGTCGCGATATTCGCTTCCCCGGCGCTCCTCAAGATGAACGATGCCGCCAAGGGCTACGCCGGTGCGATGGTCCAGGAGACCGTCACGCTCCTCGCTGCGGACGGCCGAGACGTCGATGGTGTCGTGACCTTCGGCCGCGCCACCGATGTCATCGTCGATGAGTGCGAGAAGTTCCAGCCGGACCTGCTCGTCGTGGGCAGCCGCGGCCGGGGAGACTTTCGGTCGGCCGTGCTCGGTTCGGTCTCAGCCGAGCTTGTGGATCGAGCGCCGTGCCCCGTGCTCGTGGCGCGTACCACGAGACTGGCACGCTTGGTCCTCGCCGAGGATGGCTCGCGCGACGCCGCGGCGGGTGCGGCCGTCATCGCCGATCTGCCGGTGCTGGCCTCGTGCGCGGTCCGCGTCGTCAGCGTCGTCGACGCCGCGTTCCCGATCGTCCTCGCCGACCCAGGCATACCGGGCACCGCGGTCGAGGCATTCCGTTCGTTCGAGGAGGCGCTGCCGCGCCTGCGGAGCCAGCACGAGACCTTCGCACGCGACCGCGCCGGCGCGCTGTCGCGCCTCGGGATCCAGGCGAAGCCCGATCAGCGCGAGGGCAACACGGCGTCGCAGCTCATCGCCGCGGCCGCCGAGCTGCACGCCGACGCCATCATCATCGGCAGCCGCGGCCGGACCGGTCTCATGCGCCTGGTGCTCGGCAGCGTCGCGCGCAGCGTTCTCTTCCACGCTCCCTGCTCGGTGCTTGTCGCGCACGCGAAGCCCATCCTCGTCGAACCTGAGGCCCACAGCGCTCCCGCCCTTGCCGCGTCCGGCGCAGGGCGCGGTATCGATCGAAAGGAGGTGCAGTGATGCGCAAGAATCTGTCGCCACTCGACCGTGACGTCCGCATCGCGGTCGTCCTGCCGCTCGCGCTTATCGTCCTGATATCGAGCGGGATCACGACCGTCGCCGGCATCCTCGCCGCCGTCATCGCATCGGTCATGCTGCTCACGTCCCTGACCGGCTACGACCCTATCTACGAGCTGTTCGGCGACGACGTGATCGACCAGGCGGCTGTCTAGAGCGGGCCGCGTAGGCGAGAGGTGACGGGCACGGGCACGTCCTGCAACATGTGATCGTGCTCGTGCCCAGCGTCCCTCTCTGGGAGATCGTCCTGCGCACCGCGGTCGTGTACATCTCCGTCCTCACGCTGCTGCGCTTCGCCGGCAAACGTGAGCTCGGCCAGATGAGCGTCAGCGACCTGGTCGTGATCCTCGTCATCGCCAATGCCGTTCAGAACGCCATGAACGGGGGCGACAACTCCCTCACGGCCGGCCTCGTCGCCGCGGCGACGCTCGTCGGGATGAACCTCCTCGTGAGCCGCGTGGCAGGACGGCTTCCGCACTTTCTGTCTCACCTCATCATCGAAGAGCCAACGCTCCTCATGAAGGACGGGAAGCTGCTCGAGGCCGCGGCGAAGGGGGAGCACATCTCGCGCGAGGACATCGAGATGTCCGCGCGAGAGCACGGCATCGCCGACCTCAGAGAGGTGAGCGAGGCGATCCTCGAGCCCGACGGATCCATCAGCATCATCCCCAAAGAGGGCGGGAAGATACATCGCTCGAACCGCCGGATCCGCCAGTTCCGACAGCATCCCTAGCTCACCTGCCTGTGGGGCAATACCTGACGCAGGGCACCCCTCACTAGGGTCTTTCGGCCATGGGCGTCGCCGGCGACGCAGCGCATGGTGTCTCCATGACAACCGTGCGGTATCCGGGCATTCCGGCGGTCGCGGACGGCTCTGAGGCCGTGGGGCACGTCGAGACGCGCGTGGCGGAGGCCGCCTGCGCCTATCCCATCACCCCCTCGACCACCATGGCGGCCATCTATCAGGCAGCCGTCGCCGACGGCAAGACCGACCTCTGGGGCACCGCCCTCCGGTTCGTCCAACCGGAGTCGGAGCACTCCTCGGCCTCAGCGGCGGAAGGCTTCGCGCTCGCCGGTGGGCGCGTCACGAACTTCACGGCCGGTCAGGGTCTCATCCTGATGAAGGAAGTCCTCTATGTCATCGCGGGCAAGCGCCTCCCGGCGGTGTTCCATGTCGGCGCCCGGGCGCTCACCAGCCAGTCGCTGAACATCCACTGCGGTCACGACGATGTGATGGGCGTCGCCGACACGGGGTGGGGGATCCTCTTCGCACGCAACGCGCAGGAGGTCGTGGACCTCGCGGCCATCGCCCGACGCGTCGCCGAGTCGGCGGAGATCCCGTTCATCGTCGCGCAGGACGGCTTCCTCACGACGCACACCTTTGAGAATGTCCTCCTTCCGGAGGACGAGCTCTTGCGCGAGTACCTCGGCCCGCCGCGTGAGCGCGTGCGGTCTTACTTCGAGCCGGCGGACGCGCTCATGACCGGCGTCGTCCAGAACCAGGACTCCTACATGAAAGGCCGCATCGGACAGCGCGGCTTCTATCACCGCCTCGCCGAAGAGGTCCGCCTCGCGATGCACGAGTGGACCGGCCTGACCGGGCGCCCTTACTCGCTGATCGACGCCTATCGCTGCGAGGATGCCGAGACGATCGTCGTCGCGATGGGGACGATCGCTGACACCGCCATCGCGGTCGTCGACACACTTCGCGCAGCCGGCCGTCGCGTCGGCTGTGTTGGTCTTCTCTCGTTCCGTCCCTTCCCCAGCGCTCGGCTGGCGGCGACGCTGCGAAGTGCGCGCGCTATCGCGGTCATCGAGCGCACCGATGAGCCGGCCGCGGCGGACAACCCGCTCACGCGCGAGATCAAGGCCGCGCTCGCCGACCTCGCCAGCGATCAGATCGCCATCCCACGCGTGTTCTCGGTGAGCGCGGGTCTGGGCTCTCGTGACGTGAGCGCCGGCGACATCGCCGCGGTATACCGCTGGCTCGAGCAGCCCGCGACCGCGGGCAACCGCTTCGCCGTCCTCGGCGTCCGTCACCCGCTCGCGCTGCAGCCGCTCGCGATCGACGTCACGCCCCGAGGCGCCTACAGCCTGCGCGGCCACTCGATCGGTGGGCTCGGCGCAGTGACGACGAACAAGCTCATCGCGGCGCTCGCCGGAGACCTCTTCGGAGTGAGCGTGCAGGCCTATCCGCGCTACGGCTCTGAAAAGAAGGGGTTGCCGACCAGCTACTTCCTCACGCTCGCCGACGAGCGCATCCGTACCCATGCGGAGCTCGACCGCGTCCACTTCGTCGCCCTCTACGATGCTGCGGCGTTCGGCCACGGCGATCCGCTTCGGGGGCTCGTCGACGGCGGCACGGTGTTCGTTCAGAGCACCGTCGCCGACCCTCAGGCGCTCTGGAGCTCGATCGCGCCGGACGTCCGGGCGCGGATCACGGCTCGCGGCATTCGCGTCGCTGCGCTGGACACAGCCGGCCTTGCCCGGCGCCACTCACCGCGACCGGATCTCATCGTTCGCATGCAGGGCATCGCCCTGGTCGGCGTCTTCCTTCGGTTGACGCCGTTCGCGGCGCGCGCCTCGCTCGAGGGCGAGGATCTCATGCGCGAGGTGCGCATCCGGCTGCTGCGCTTCTTCGGCAAGCGTGGCGAGCTCGTCGTTGACGCGAACCTGGCGCTCATCCGCGAGGCATACGAGGGCGTGATCGATGTGACCGGCGCACTGGCACCGGATCGCACGACAGCGGCACAACGGGAGGCAGTGGCATGAACGCAGTGACGGCGCGATCGGTCGGTGAGGCGATGACGCGGGGGTTGATCACGGTGCGCGCGAGCGCGCCGCTCCACGAAGCCGCGCAGCTCATGGATGCGCATCGCGTCCACGGCCTGCCGGTCCTCGACGGCAGCGGTCAGGTCGTGGGCGTCCTCAGCCAAACAGATCTGCTGCGCGCAAAGGTCGATGAGTACCTCTGGTTCGATCTTGGCACTCTCCCAGTACAGCACCTGATGACGGCCCCGGCGGTCACCGTCTCGCTGAACGCGCCGCTCGATGAGGCTGCCGATCTCATGGAGCGGCACCACGTCCACCGGCTCGTCGTCCTCGGACCGGATGGCGAGACGCCCGTCGGAGTGTTCTCGGTGACCGATCTGGTTCACGTCATGGCCGGCCCGGAGCGCTCGTGACCCTCTCACACCTGCTCGATGTCGATGCCTACGTCGACGACTTCAACGACGCCGTCGTGGATGCCTACGCCGGCGGCCGCGACGGGGTCAGCCTTGAGGCCGATGCCACGGCGGCGCGAAGCGTCATCCCGCCGGGCACCGCGGCGTCCCGTGATTTCAGCCACCTCGCGCCGAGCATCCCTCTGCTCACGGCCGACCGCTGTGTCGGCTGCATGGCCTGCGTGAATGCCTGTCCGGACACGGCGATCCTCGGTATCGCGTTGCAGGAGTCGCGGGTCGCTGAGCGCCTCCTCGCGTTCGCGACCGCGGAGCAGCAGCCTTCGAACGCGCGGGAAACGGCCGCGTCCCACTTCACGAAGACGCGCAAGTACGGCGACGTGCCCGCGAAGCGAGGCCTAGAGCCAGCGTCGTTCGGCATCTTCGTCGATCCCGTGCACTGCAAGGGTTGCGGCGAGTGCGTCGAGGTCTGCACCGCGCTCGGTCATGACGCGCTGCGCATGGTCGACAAGGTCCCCGAAACACCCGATCGCGAGTCGACGCTCGCGCGCTATGGACGTGACATGCGCTTCTTCAGGACGCTGCCGCCCACACCGGCCGAGTACCGGAACGAAAAGGCACTTGCGGACCTCATGCTCGGCGACAACGCGATCGGTTATGTCGGTGGCGCCGGCTCCTGCTCCGGATGCGGAGAGGCGACCGCGATCCGCATGATGGTCGCGGCGACGCGGCAGACGTACGGCACCGAAGGCATGGGCATCGTTGCGGCCACGGGCTGCAACACCGTGTTCGGCAGCACCTACCCGTACAACCCATACCTCGTTCCGTGGACGAACTCGCTCTTCGAGAACGCGCCCGCCGACGCGATGGGGATCCGCGCACGCTGGGAGCAGGCCGGCCATGCCGGCCGCCGGCTCTGGGTGATCGGCGGGGACGGCGCGATGTACGACATCGGGTTCCAGTCGCTCTCGCGCATGGTGGCGAGCGGAATGGACATCAAAGTCCTCGTCCTCGACACGCAGGTCTACTCCAACACCGGCGGCCAAGCGTCGACCGCATCGTTCGGAGGTCAGGTCACGAAGCTCTCGGCGTACGGCAAGGCGCTGCACGGCCGTCCCGAGCGCCGCAAGGAGCTCGGCCGGATCCTCATGGCGCACGGCGACGTGTTCGTCGCACAGACCACGCCAGCGCACGTGAATCACTTCTACCGAGCGATCCTCGACGCGAACAGCTACCCGGGACCGGCGGTCGTGATCTCGTACGCGCCCTGCCAGCCCGAGCACGGCATCGCCGACGATGCATCGAACCGCCAGGCGCGACTTGCCGTGGATTCGCGCGCGTTCCCGCTGTTCACATATGACCCGCGCAAGGGCGCGACGATCGCCGAGCGCCTGAGCCTTCAGGGGAACCCTGATCCGAAGGAGGACTGGTCGAAGCTGCCCGACGGATCGGCCGTCGACTTCCTCGCGTTCGCGCGGACCGAAGGCCGCTTCGCGCCGCATTTCGCGGCCGACGGCACCGCGACAGCGCAGATCCGCGCGACGCAGGAAGACCGTCTCGCGAACTGGCGGGGCCTGCAGGAGCTCGCCGGACTCAGCGAGGTCGCTCGCTGATCACGCGGACGACAACGACATCGAGCGTCTGGCCCGGCGTACCGCTGATCGCTCTCGCCGTCGCGTGAGCCTTCGGCCCGCCGGCATCGCGGTCGGCCTCGGGTTCCTGATCGTCGCCTCGTCGTGTGGGCCGCCACGTGGCCACCCGGAGGCACCCGCGCCTGCGGACGTGCCTGTGGACATCGAGGCTCCGGCAGCAACAGGGGCCCGCTCGCCGAGCGACTGCCCCTGGTGCCCGTGATCGCCTTCACGTCGCCTCGCGACAGCATCACGCTGGAGGAGCTGCGTGAAGTGCTCGTCCCCGTCGCGCTCGCCCCGGCGGTGCGCGCCGTTCTCCCGGGCGCGGACGTGATCGGCGTGGACGACCCGCTTCGGCGAGCGAAGGACGGCGCGGTGATCGCGCTGGTTCCGCCATGGCTTGTGGATGCACGCGTCAAGACTCTCGCGGTGAACGGGTGCTACTTCTGGGATCCCGGCCTCGACCTCGCGCGCCATCCGTTATGGATCGCCGGTACCGCGCAGGAGCGTGTGAATCAGCGATGGGAGCTCCTCGCGGCCGGCGAGATGATCTTCGGGCGCGGCGTGCAAGAGCGCATCGAGGCGCATCACTCTGGCGATGCCCGCGCGGTCTTCACCGAGGTCCGCGATCTGGTGCGGTCGGCGGACCTCGCGGTGGCCACCATGGAAGCGCCCCTCTCCGGCGACGCGAATCGCTGGTGCGACAGCTGCATGCGATTCATCGGCAACGAGCGCTACGCCGCGGCGGTGGCCGATGCCGGTTTCGACGTGCTGTCGATCGCGGCGAATCACATCGGCGACGCCGGAAGCGCTGGCGTCATCGACACGATCCGTGCGCTGGATGAGCAGGGCCTCGCGCACTCCGGGGCGGGCGCGAATGCGAGCGTCGCGCGCCAGCCGGCCATCGTGGCCATCGCGGGCCTGCGTATCGCGATCGTCGCGTACAACGACGTCGGGCCGCACAGCTACGCGGCATCTCCGGAAGGCGCCGGGAGCGCGTGGCTCTCCCACGGCGACCCGTCGTATGGCTCGCTGCGCGAGGACATAGCGGAGGCGCGCTCCGGCGCGGACGTCGTCGTGGTGATGGCCCACTGGGGCGTCGAATACGAGGACGCACCGCGGCCGCAGGTGGTCGCGGCCGCGCATGCGATGGTCGAGGCTGGAGCGGCGCTCGTCATCGGCGATCACCCCCACTGGGTGCAATCAGCGGAGACATACCGCGGCGCCTACATCGCCTGCGGCGTCGGCAACTTCGTCTTCGATCAGATGTGGTCGGCCGAGACACGCGAGGGCAGCATCCACCAGGTCTTCTTCGACGGAGCTCGACTGGTCGCGGTGCGGATACGTCCGACGATCATCGACGACTTCTACCGCCCTCGTCTGCTCGCGCCGAGCGAACCCGCGTACGCCGACACGCTTGCGCGCATCTGGCGTCACTCGATCATCCGGTAGCACCGCTCGCGCACGATGCCTGTTGGATGCGGCGGGCCATTCGGTCATCGGACTCGGGACGTCCAGCCCTAGGCGCCCTGGCCAACTTTGGATAGCGTCGCGTCGTGATCGGTCTCATCGCGCTCGGCTTGGCCTTGATGCTCGTAGGCGCGTTGATGCTCCTCCGTCCTCCGCGCCGGCCGGTGCTCGGGTGATCTTCCTGGCGGGGCTCGTCATCGGCGTCGCGCTGGGAACGACCGCGATCGGCTTCCTCGCCTTCGGCGCCTACGACCGAGGCTACGACGCCGCGATGAGAGCGCCCTGGCGTCGTGAGCTCGACGCTCGCCGAGCGGCCATCGCTCGCAGGGTCTCGACGGCCGCCGCATGAAGTTCGTCCCGGACGCGCGACCCGGGACACGCAATGACCACGGCGGCCTCCCCACGAACACTCGGCCTCTAGCAACTCTTGCGGTGACGATGCGGGCGGCAATTACCCGACACGGCAGTTGACGCGAGAAGCGGCGCGCTCGTCGAACGACCCTATCCCCCGGGCATGCCGAGGACGATGCTGAGGCGTGGAAAGGAGGCGAATGTGATGCAGATCGATATGGGTATCGGAGCGTTCGCCGTCGTTGTCGTCGCGGCTCTCATCCTCGGCGTCCTGGTGCAGATGTACCTCAAGCCGAAGACTGGGTACGAGTGGCTCATCGTGGGCGTCGGGGCAGGCGTGGGCGCGTGGTTGGCAAGCGAGATCACGTGGACGCAATGGTTCACCGGTCTCACGGACCTCGGCCCACAGTTCGATGGTCTGCTGGTCATCCCCGCGGTTATCGGTGGCCTCGTGCTCGGTGCGATCGTCGAGGCCATCGCCCGGGCCATCGAGAGTCCGGCCCTGGCCTAGGCGCATTTCGCCTCGCCCCTCGCGATTCCTGACCGCCGGCGCCCTGTCGCCGGCGGTCTCCGGTTCGTGAAGAGATCTCTCGGCGTGTTTGGCGCGGCCACGTGGTCGCGCTGGGCCATTTGGTCATCGGATCCAGGGCTGGGCTGATTCGCGAAGCGGATCGCGACCGAGGACCAGGTCCCGCTTGGGGCGAAGGACGCACCCGCCATGGTCGTTCGGCCCTAGCCAGGGCCCTCCCGTGGACCGAGCGTGGAGGCTGAAAGAGGGGTGCAGCCATGGAGCTCCAAGGCAAGGTTGCCATCGTCACCGGCGGCGCGCGCGGCATCGGCGGCGCGACCGTCGAAGCCCTCTGCCGCGAGGGCGCGTTCGTGTTCGTCGCGGACCTGCTCGACGAGGGCGACGCCCTCGCGAAGCGGATCGCCAGCGAAGGGAAATGCGCGCGCTTCGTGAAGCTCGACGTGACGGACGAAGCGCAGTGGAAGAAGCTCGTCGACGACATCGTCCGCGAGTTCGGACACCTCGACATCCTCGTGAACAACGCCGGGATCGGCACATTCGAGGACGTCGAGCAGGAGACGCGTGCCGGCTGGGACAAGGTCATCGCGGTGAACCAGATGGGTGTGTGGCTGGGCATGAAATACGCCGTGCCCGCGATGAAGTCGAACGGCGGCGGCAGTATCGTCAACGTCTCGTCCATCTTCGGCGCCGTCGGCGGATTCGGCGGATCGATCGCCTACCACGCCTCGAAGGGCGCCGTTCGCCTGATGACGAAGAACGCGGCCATCCGCTACGCGAAGGAAGGCGTCCGCGTGAACTCGATGCACCCCGGCTTCATCGACACGCCGATGATCGCCGTGGTGAAGGGCACGCCCACCGAGCAGACCATCGTGCAGAACACGCCGATGGGCCGGCTCGGCACATCGGCCGAGATCGGTGAGGTCATCGCCTTCATGTCCGGCCCGAAGGCCTCGTACATGACCGGCTCCGAGGTGTACGTCGACGGCGGCTGGACCGCGGCATGACGGAGGTGCGCGAATGATGTTCCCGCAATGGCACATGGACATGTCCTGGATGGCGATCACGTCCTTCCTGTGGTCGTTCCTCGCGCTCGCGGCGATCGTCGCGCTCGTGTGGCTCGTCCTCACGATCTCGAGGGCCGACACGCACGCGCACGACGTGCTCGACGAGCTCCTCGCGCGAGGTGAGATCGACGCCGACGAATATCGCCGGCGGACTGCCGTGCTCGCCCCGACGCGCTAGGGGGACGTCAGCTGGGAGCCCTCGTACTGGAGGCGGTACGCCTCGAAGCGCGAATAGAAGGACTCGACGTCCGTGCCAAAGGCCGCCGCGAACGCCGTTGTCCATGCCTCGCCGGCGCCGACGCGCGTGCAGAATCGTCGGAGCGACAGAGCATCGGGTGACGCGAGGAGCCGGTCGATGGCCAGGTAGGCGACCGCATACGGATTCGCGTCGGACGGCCACTGTGTCTCGAGCGAGCGCAGCGTGACGTAGCGTCCGTTCCGCAGCTGACGCTTCGTGAAGACGTCGAGGTTCGCCGGCGCGATCCGTCCCCCCGCGACGAGCGAGCGATACGCGAGCGACTCGGCCATGCCTTCCGAGATCCAGCGCGGTCCGAGCATGCAGGCGGTCCCGCCGAGTTCGTACTGCCAGACGTGGACGTACTCGTGCGCGGCGAGCTCGGCGCGCTCGTCGTCCGGCCCCCACGTGTCCGGCGCGGCCGCCTGCGGCGACGCCCATGCGCGGTTGCTCGTCACGATGTCGAACGACGACCCTGACGTGAGGCAGCAGAAACGCTCCGTCCCGTCGCCGAGGACGATCCGCACGCTCGCGCGTCTTGTTCGGTCGCCGCCGACGCTTCTCGCGAGATAGCTCGCCGCCCACTCGACTCCTTCGTGTACGTCGCTGATGTCCGTCGCCTTGAGGCCCGGCCCCGCGCCGAAGAAGAAGCCGGCGGGTGAGGGCGGCGTCGCGACCGGCGGCGAGCCATCGCCGTTCAGCACCGTGATCTCCCAGAACGCGCCGTAGTCCTCCATCCACGTCGCGCCCTCGACCAATGGCCGGATCCCGAGCCGATACGTACCGGATCTGGCCGGCGCTTGAACGGTGAACTGGAACCAGGCCACCTGGCCGGGACCGACATATGCGGCGGGCTGTATCGCTGGACGGTCGTAGCGTGGCCACCCCGTTGCCGGCGAGCCGCGCTGCCCGTCGCCACCGAGCACGCTCGGCTGGTCCTGACCGGGCTCGACGTCCCACGCCCCGAGATACGCGACCTCGCCCATGCGCGCGGCGACCCAACCGCGCGAGCCGGAGTTGTAGTAGGCGACGGTCGCGGTCGCGCGCTCGCCGGGACAGAGCCGCATGTAACCGGACTGTCCGTACCAGGAGGCGTGAAAGCCGGGGATCCCCGCCACAGGGGCCGTCGGCGGCGGGATACCCGGTCCGGTGGAAGAGGTGCAGGGGCCCGCGAACAGCGGCGATGCGGGCGTCTGCGCTACCGGCGGCAGGAGCAGGACGGCTGTGAGCAGCGCGAGGACGAAGTGCATGTCACGCATAACGGGCGACGGTCAGGCATTGCTACATGACGGTGACCGGAGCGACGCGGTGATGGTGCCGAATGGCCCTCTCGCCGGACGGGTCCCCACCCTAGCCTTCGGCTCGTGGGCATACTGACCGCAGTGCAATCGCACCCCGTCATCAGTCCCGCCTACCGTCTTGTCTTCCGCCTCGAGATCGCGAACCGTCCCGGCATGTTCGCGAGCGTCGCCAGCACGATCGGAGCGCGCGGATGCAGCCTCGGGGCGATCGACCTCGTCGAGGCGACGCCGGTGACGCACGTGCGCGACGTCACCGTCGATGCGCCGGATGAGAGGACCGGACAGCTTCTCTACGAGGATCTGCAGCACGTCGACGGCGTGAACGTGCGCTCCGTCTCGGATCGCGCTTTCCTCATGCACCTTGGCGGCAAGATCGAGACGAGGGGCCGCGTGCAGGTACGCACGCGAGACGACCTGTCGCTCGTGTACACGCCAGGCGTCGCCCGCATCTGCCGCGCGATCGCGGAGGACAAGGAGAAGGCCTGGAAGCTGACGATCCGCCAGAACAGCGTGGCCGTCGTGACCGACGGCACCGCGGTGCTCGGCCTTGGCGACATCGGACCCGAAGCCGCGATGCCGGTCATGGAGGGAAAGGCGCTCATCTTCGCCGAATTCGCCGGCATCACCGCGTTCCCGCTGTGCCTCGACACGAAGGATCCCGACGAGATCGTTCGCACGGTCGTCCACGTCGCGCCGGCGTTCGGCGGAATCAATCTCGAGGACATCGCCGCTCCGTCGTGCTTCATCGTGGAGCGCACGCTCCGCGAGAGGCTCGACATCCCGGTCTTCCACGACGACCAGCACGGAACAGCGATCGTTGTCCTTGCCGCTCTGCGCAACGCGGCCGCGGTCGTCCGGCGGGAGCTGGGGGACCTGCGTGTCGTGATCGCAGGTGCGGGCGCGGCGGGCATCGCCACCGCGCGCCTGCTTCATCTGGCCGGGGTCCGCGACATCGTGCTCAGCGATCGCCATGGCATCGTGAACGCGGCGCGCTCCGACGAGAACGCGGAGAAGATCCGGATCGCGAAGGAGCTCGGGACGAGCCGCGCGGGCAGTCTTGAGGACGCCGTGCGCGGCGCGAACGTGTTCATTGGCCTTGCCGGCCCGGGCCTCCTGTCACTCGACGCCCTTCGGACGATGGCCCGTCCGCGCATCGTCTTCGCGCTGGCCAACCCCGATCCCGAGATCGACCCGCTCCTCGCCGCGCCGGAGGTCGACATCCTGGCGACCGGCCGCAGTGACTACCCGAATCAGGTCAACAATTCGCTTGTGTTTCCCGGCGTGTTCCGTGGGCTGCTGGACGCCCACGCGCGCGGCGTCTCACCGGACATCGAGCTTGCCGCCGCGAACGCGCTCGCCGCCACGGTGCCCTCGCAGGTCAGGTCGGCGGAGTACATCCTGCCGTCGATGTTCGACAAGGAGGTCGTACCGACGATCGCGCGCGCGGTCGCCGCGGCGACCCGGGCCGCGGGCCTCAGTCGGAGGACGGCGCTCGCGGACGGCTGACCGTCCGGGTTGGTCAGCTCGAACGAGCTGGATCGGGCGGGCGCCCGCGCTCCGTCACGATGCCGACCAGCAGGGCGACCGCGACACCGACCACCATGATCGGCACGCGCAGATCGCCGAGAGAGGCCTGCGTCGCGCCGACATCGAGCCTGCTGAGCGAGCTGAAGACGCCGAGCCCGACGAGCCAGGTGCTCGCGGCGTCCCTCTGGCTTATGCCGTGCCCGACGAGGACCGCGGCCACCGCGACGCAGACGATCGCGGCGCCGACCGTGCCGTCGAGGACGTATCCGAAGGCCGCGGCGAGCAGGACGCCCGCCACAAAG
>JBGPKU010000012.1:0-59180 GCA_041486085.1 Candidatus Limnocylindria bacterium
CCATTGCGTGCTGCGCGTGATCGCCGTGGCTGCCGTGCGCCCCGCCGCGGTGCATGAACAGCATCATCAAAGGACAGAGAAGGAATAGCAGCGCAAACGGCAGAAGTCCCAGAAGTGCTTCCATCAGGACGCTCTCCCTCCATGTACGAGAAGCTCGCCGGAGTACACGCCCATCCCGCAGGTGAAGGCGTACCGTCCGACGCGCTGTGGCGTGAAGCGCACCTCGGTCTCGCCATTCGCGACCAGTCGATGCGCGCTCGGCCAGAGGTCGGAAACCAGGAGCTCGGTGCATGGATCGTTCTCGCGCCGCTCGAAACGAAGGGTGGTCGGGACGCCGACATCGAGATCGATACGCGAGGGCCGATACCCTCCATCGACGACGACGCGCGCTTCCTGCGTCCCGTCGGCGAGACGGCGTGCGTGCCGGCCCTGCGACCGACGACGCTCCATGGCCAAAATCACGACGAGCACCGCGATCGACAACTCGACGAGCAGGAATGCGACCATCCAGATCACCATCGCATCGTGGCTTCTGGGGCTTGCGGTGTTCTGGAGTCGGGCTGAGAAGAGGCTTAGGAAAAGGTCAGGCCGCGGTCGCGTCCGCCTTCACATCGCCGGCGAGCGCCGGAAGACGCACGCTCACGCGCGCGCCGCGTGGCGAGCGCTGCAGCAGCGCGATCGTCCCGCCGTGGCGCTCGACGATCCATTTCGCGATCGACAGGCCGAGCCCGGTACCCGCCGGGTCGAGCCGCTGGGCCTCATCGCCGCGGTAGAAACGTTCGAACGCCCGAGCCGCCGTCTCGACGCTCACGCCGATGCCTTCGTCCTCGACGGTCAGCACGGTCTCGCTCGCTTCACGCTGCAGCGAGACGCGCACCTCACCGGGCGCCGGCGTGTACGAGAGCGCGTTGTCCGCGAGGATGAGAACGAGCTGCTTGAGGCGGTCGCGCTCGCCTTGGATCAGCGCTGCGTCGAGATCCACGACGCGCAGGCGCGCTCCAGCCTGTCCGCGCAGCTCGCGGAACACCTCCATGACAACCTCGTCCAGTGGCACCGGCTTCGCAACGAGCGGCTGCGGGCCGGCATCGGCGCGTGCGAGGGCGAGCAGATCGTCGACGAGCCGCGCCAGACGCCGCGTCTCTTGCTGTGCCTCGCCGAGCGTTGCCTGCGCTTCGTCCGCCGGGAGCTTCCCGCGGGTGAGCAGCTCGAGGTCGCCCTGCAGCGCGGTGAGCGGGGTGCGCAGCTCATGTGAGACATCGGCGACGAATCGCTGCTGGCGCCGGTAGGCGTCGTCGAGGCTTGCGAGCATCTGATTGAAGGTCCGCCCGAGCTCGGACAGCTCGTCCCGGCTGCCATCGCTCACCTCGATGCGTCGAGCGAAGCCACGAGACAGTGCGATCGCGCCGGCGGTCTCGGTCATCTTCGCGATCGGACGGAGCGCGCCGGCGGAGATGGCCCAGGCACCGGTCGCTGCAAGGACGACACCAGCGATGCCCATGAGCCCAAGGATGAGAGCGAGGTTCCCAAGCGACCGATCGAAGGCAGACATCGACGCGGCGACCACGAGACGCGCGCCCGACACGCGCCCCGCGTAAGAGCGCACACGGGTCCTGTCGAGCGTGCTGTCCTGCAGACCCTCGCCGACCGCACTCGCATCGAACCGCGAGAGCAGCGTGTCGTTCACGTCGCCGACCGCGATGCGCGCAGACCCGGGGAGGAGCAGCCACGTCGCGGTCGGCGCGCTCGCTGCCTCGGTCGGCGCAGTAAGGGTCATCCCCATCATCATCGTGATCGGCATACCGTTGAGCTCGGTCGCGGCATGCTCCCAGGAGCTGCGCAGCGAGGCGTCCACGTCGGACTCGTGCGTGCGCACGTGGACGGCGAACGCGACCGTCAGGGTGACGCCCAGCACGAGCGCCAAGAGCGCTCCGTACCAGAGCGCAAGGCGCATGCGGATGCTCATGCGGTCCTAGCCAGCCGGCTCGCGGAGGACGTAGCCGGCGCCGCGTAGGGTGTGGATGAGTCTGGGCTCGCCGGCGGCCTCGAGCTTCTGGCGGAGGTAGCGCACGTACACCTCGAGCACGTTGTAGTTTCCGCCGAAGTCGTAACCCCAGACCTTTTCGGTGAGCTGCTCCTTCTCGAGCACCTGGCGTGGGTGACGCAGGAACTGCAGGAGCAGCTCGTATTCGGTCGTGGTGAGCGCGATCTCCCGAGAGCTTCGCCGGGCGCTGCGCGTCCCGGTGTCCAGTGCGAGATCGCCGAAGTGAAGGACCTCGGTCTCGTGGGGCTCCTGGCGCCGCAGCAGCGCGCGAATTCGCGCCGTGAGCACCTCGAGCGTGAAGGGCTTGACGAGGTAGTCGTCCGCGCCCGCATCAAGTCCGACGACCTGATCGGCCGGCGCGTCCCTGGCCGTGAGCATGAGGATCGCAATTTGCGGATCACCAGCCCGCAGGCGACGCGCGACCTCGACCCCGTCGATCCCCGGCATCATGATGTCGAGCACCACGAGGTCGGGCGCGAACTCGAGCGTCTTCTTGAGCGCCTCGCCGCCGTCACGCGCCGTGGCGACCGCATAGCCCTCGAAGGAGAGCGCGCGGCGCAGCATGTTCGTCACGTTCTCGTCGTCGTCGACGACGAGGAGCCGACCGGGACGCTCGGGACGAACGCTCGGCGCCGGCGCTGTGTCTGTAGCCATCACTGAAGACCGTAGGAGTGTTTGCCCCTCGCTGACCGCTTCCGGGCGGCCCTCCGTATCAGGGTCGAAGGTCACTTCCGTCTGCCTACGAGCGAGGGAGGCGTCGCTGCGCACTCACGCTGGTTCGACACGCCGTGCGCCTGACACCGACCGTCGCACTGTCCACCACGCCCAGAGCGCCGCCAGCGCGAGCGCGGCGATCGAGAGCAGCTGCGCTTCCCGCAAGCCCGCGAACCACACCGTTTCGGTGCGGAGGAACGACAGCGCGAACTTGCCGATCGCGTACAGCGCGAGATACAGCGCGAAGAGCTGACCATCGATACGGAGCCGTGGGCGTAGCCACCAGAGCACAGCCAAGACACCGAGGTCCCAGACCATCTCGTAGAGGAACACCGGCTCGTATGGCACGCCAAGCTGCGGGACCATCGCGCCCGCGTTCAAGTAAGTCACGCCAAAGCCGCTCGTTGCGCGCCCGACCGCATCACCGGTGAAGAGGCACGCGAAGCGGCCGACGGCCTGACCGAGGATCGCCCCCGGCGCGGCCGCATCGGCGATCGCGCGCACCGGTAGGCCACGCCGCCAGGCGACGGTCACGCCGCCGATGGTGCCGCCCAGAACGGCACCCATGATCGCGAGCCCGCCGTTCCAGATCGCGAAGATGCCGAGCGGGTGCGAGGCGTAGAGGTCCCAACGATCGATGACGTGCAGCGCCCGCGCACCGATGATGCCGCCGACGAAGACCCAGGTCGCGAGCGATTCGACCTGCGCTGCCGGCAGGCCCCTGCGGCCGGCCTCGCGCAACGCGAGCCACATACCGACGCCGACCGCGAGAGCGACGAAGAGGCCGTACCAGCCAAGCGCGAGCGGGCCGAGATGCGCGATGACGGGATCGACGTCGATCGTCACGGCCTAAACCACCGCGAGCGCCGCGAGCGACACGAGCGCGGTCGTCAGCCCAAGCACGAGCTTGAGGGAGGCGCGGCTGTGAAGCTGCCAGCGCGCGAGCGAGCGCATCGCTGCCGGCGTCGCGGCCGCGCCCAGAAGCGCGATCAGCGGGACGACGAAAGCGAGGTTGTAGATCACGAGGTATCCGAGGGCCTGACCGAGGTCGTTGCGGCTCGATAGCAGCGCCAGCACCGCGATGTAAACGTTCCCCGAGCATGGGACCGTGCACAGACCGATGAGCGAACCGGCGACGAACAGACCCGGCAGCGTGGCGCGCGAGACCCAGCTCTGTGCGCGGCTGTGCAACATCGCCGGCATGCGCAGTCGCTCGCCGAGCTCCGGCAGCAAGGCTTCCTGCAGCGCGACCACGCTCCAGCCGATCGCGACGACGGCGAAGATCTTCGTGCCGAGGTGATCCTGTCTGAGCGCGCCGGCGAAGCCCATCAGCCCCAGGCCGATCAGCAGGTACGTGACGAACATCCCGGTCACGTAGGCGGCACCGCCCTTGAATAGCGCGCGCCGCCTCTCGGCAAGCCCGCCCTTCATCGTGGCGCCGACGGCGAGGAGGGTCGCGGAGACGAACACGAGGAGCACCGCGATGGCGCAGGGGTTGATCCCGTCGACCAAACCCGCGAGGACGACGGTCGCGAGGTTGAGATCGATGCCGCTCATGCTTTGATCTTCAGAAGACCCTGCATCGACGGGTTCTCCTTGCCACCGCAACAGGTGTCGCAGTAGAAGGCGTAGTCACCAGCGGCGGCGGGGGGGACGGTGACCACCTGGGTCGTCTCGGGCTGGATCTTCGCGTCGACGCCAAGCTTCAGGATTGTGAACCCGTGCACGCCGCCGCCGTCGCTGTGATGGCTGCTGTCGGGATTCACGATCCGCACCCGCACGAGCCGGTCAGCCGGCGCCGAGATCGTCGGAGGCGTGAAGCCACCCATGTCGATGCGCAAGGTCACGTCGACCGGGTCGGCGTCCGTGGTCGCCAGTTCTTTCGGCCACAGCGCATACGCCGCCCCGCCGGCGACCGCGAACGCGAGGACGACGAAGACAGCAACGCGTAGACCGAAGTTCGATGAACGTCTCTGCGGTCGCTTACGAGGCATGCACGCTCTCCTTGTCTTTCGTGGTTCCGTGCGGACGCCAGTGCGTCGACGCGTCCCCAACAGGGTCCAGCACAGCGTCGCGTCGCTGGCTGACAAGCGCCTTGACCATCCCTGAGGGTGGTCTGAGAAAGCGCGCGACGGTCGTCCGCGGCGACCGCGAGGCAGAACCAGGGGCCGACGATCCGGACCGCTAGTCCAGGTGCGCCTTCACGGGTGAGAACAACACGAGGAGTGACAGGACGACGAGAGCTATGAGTGCGAGTGCCCCGAGCGCCGCGAAGACCGGACGCCGCCGCAGGCTCCGCCACTGCGAGCGGTCAACGAAGGGCACGAGCACAAGAGCGAGGAAGAAGGCGACGCCACCGTACAGGATCGCCCGGACGCCGAACCAGTCCTCGAAGGCGTAGAGCCAGTAGAAGAAGAACGGTGGCTTCGTGACTTCCATCGCCGGATCCGGCGCCTCGCCGAGCGTGGGCGGGAAGACCACACCGAGCACGGCCGCTACGGCCGCGATGACGAGACCGCCGCCGAGCATCCACCTGAGGTGCGTGTTGTAACGCGCGGTGAGCTGTGCGGTCGGCACCCTGCCTTCGGGAGCCTCATCACGATCTGCGAGCTCGGGAAGCGGCGAGATCCCGTGGTGCTTGATCTGGAAGAAGTGCGCGATGAGGAGCACCGTCGCCAGCAGCGGCAGCACGCTGACGTGGGCGGCGTACAGGCGCGCGAGCACGGGAACGTTGGCGGTGAATGACTCGGAGAAGAACGTGCCGAGCCCGCCGAGGATGGCCGCGATCTCGAGGTTGTGGCCGAGCGCCTCCCAGCCCTCCTGGTCCCACTTCAGGACCGAGCCGGTGAACGCGAACGCGACCGTGATGCCGAGGAGCAGCACCCCGCCGACCCAGTTCAACTCGCGCGGACGCTTGAATGAAGCGGTCGCGAAGACCCGGACCATATGCAGGAACACCGTGATGATGACGATGTTGGCGACCCAGAAGTGGATGCCACGCACAAAGGCGCCGAGCGCCGCGTAATTCTGAATGAACGCGACCGAGTCGCGGACGTGGTCGGGCATCGGATCGTAGAACTGCGCCAGCCAGAAACCGGTGAGCGCGAGGACGACAAACCCGACGAAACTGATCCCCCCGAGCGTGTAGCCGAGGCGATTCGCGTGCGCTGGCACGGGGTACTTGAGCGCAGAAAGCCCCGCACGATCGTAGATCCAGTCCCAGGTCCGGCCGAGCACGCTCGGACGCGCTGCTGTCGGAGGTCGCGTGACCGACGTGGTATCCATCTCGACCGCCGTTTCTCGCCGACGGGGCGTTCGCTTTGCGGCCGAGCCTAAGCAGTTCGTTGGGCCGAACCTTGGGCGGACCTTGACATACGCTGAGAAAAGTTTCTCAGCCAGCCTGCAGCGAAGCTCAAGCGGGGGCTCAGTCCATAGCGCGAGCCTTCGGATAGGGCCGACTGGAGGTCCCTCAACGATGATGACTGGTTATGGCTTCGGCTTCGGTGGCGTCCTGATGATGGGTTTCTGGATCCTCTTCTTGGTCTTCGTGGTGGCCGGAATCGTCTGGCTGGTCTCGACCTTGAGCCGACCGCAGACACGCCTCGGCGACAGCGGGAGCAGCGCCCTGAGGATCCTCGAGGAACGTCTTGCCCGCGGCGAGATCGACGCGGACGAGTTCCGGACACGCCGAACCGCGATCGAAGGAGTTGTCCGATGAACGTCCAACGGATCGCCGGGCTCATCGCGGTCTCCTCCGGCCTCGTGCTCGTGGTCACGCTCGCCGTGTCTGCCCTTGTGGGTCCGACCGTGCTGGCGAACCCGACCACGGGCGCCGCCTGGAGCATGGGCTCCGGAATGATGGGTACAGGACACATGGGCAGCGGCATGGTGGGAATGGGCCCCGGCATGATGGGCTTTGGCTCCTCCAGCCCGGCGGCCCCGGCCATCCCGAGCGCGCCCGAGGTCCGCGTTCAAGCCGCGAACTTCAGCTTCGCGCCAAGTGAGATCCGGCTGCCCAAGGGCGCGGACGTGAACCTGACGTTCGTGAATCCAGCGAACACCGGGGTCGTTCACGATTTCACCGTTCCCGCGCTCGGCATCCACATCTCAGCGAACTCCGGTGAGACGCAGACGGTCGGACTGCGCGGTCTCGCCGCCGGACGCTATGACGCGTACTGCAGCGTGCCCGGACACGCCGATCTTGGCATGCGTGCCACGGTCGTCGTCCAGTAGCAGGTGCTCTGACGATGAAGATAGCCTCGCAGACGAGTTCCCGCGTGAGGCTGGCCGAACGCGCCAGGGTGTCCGCGGACGCGCTGCGTCGCCAGATCAGGTCCCAACACTTCGCCGTGCTCGCGACGACCGGCAAAGACGGCAGGGCGGACTCTGCGGGGGTCAGCTATGGCGGGATCATCGAGAGCGGCCGGCTCGTGCTGTACGTCATGACCCGGCGGCACCTGCGCAAGGCGCGCGACATCGCCCGTCAGCCGAGGATCTCCCTGGTCATCCCGATCCGTCGACGATTGCTTTGGTTCCTGCCGCCGGCGACCATGCAACTGCAAGGGACGGCCGAGCTCCTGTCGCAAGACGACCCCGGTGGCGCGCGTGTGTTCCGTGGCTTCTTCCTGGGACGCCGCATCCTCGCGGCCTATCGAGCGATGCAGCGGCGCGGCGACGACCGCATCTGTTTCTTACGGATCACGCTCGACCCGACCGCACGCTCATACATGGTCGGTGCGAGCCTTTGGCAGGTCATCCGCCGGATGGAGGCGGGCGCGGCAACGACCGACATCCAAGCGTAGCGAGGATGCTCCTACGTCCCCACGGACTTAAGGGCGGCGGTCACCCATCGGTTTACGCGCCACCAAACGCTCAACGATCCCGAACTTCGTCCGCTCGCACCGCTCGACTTGGAAACCCGCTTCCCCGAGGTGGTCCAGCGGATCCCGCAAGAGGGAGTCGCACGCCATCCGTGTCATCAGCGGATCCAGCAGGCGCTGACCCATGCGGACGATCCCGATCGGGCTGCGGACGTGCTCCAGCACAAGGAACTTGCCGCCGGGCCGCAACACGCGGTGGACTTCCGCGATCGCGCGCCGCTCGTCGGGGATCGCGCAGAGGCTCAGCGTGCACACGACGCTGTCAAAGGCCGAGTCTGCGAACCGGAGCCCTTGCGCATCGCCCAGCGACAGGTCGGCGACAAGACCGAGCTGCGCGGCCCGACCCCGGGCGATCTCCAGCATCGCAGGGCTGAGGTCGATGCCGATGAGGCGGGCACCGGCTGGATAGAACGGAAGATTACGGCCGGAGCCGACCCCGATCTCCAGAACGTTGCCGTGCGCCTGTCCGCAGACCCAGCGGCGGCCGTCGCCGAGCATCGCGCGCTCAAAGACCGCGACCCAGGTCTCGTAGGAGGGCGCGGTCTTCTCGTAGTACGCGCGCACCTGCTTGGTTCGATCGTCGATGTCGCGCTTCACGCCAGGCTACTGAACCACCGGCCGACCCGCTCAGGCAAGTGAGTAGGACGACGAGCGGCATGCCCGCCACGGTTCAGCGCCCCGCAAGCACGAAGTACGTGGTCAGCAGCCCGCGGCCGCGAACGTCCATCGGACCCCGCTCCTCGCACACGAAGTCGTCCTTCACCAGCGCGTACGTCGCCTCGCTGACCTGAACGCGGCCGGCGATGCCCTGGGACTCCATGCGACTCGCCGTGTTCACGGTGTCGCTCCAGATGTCGTAGACGAACTTGTGCTTCCCGATCACGCCCGCGACCAGTGATCCGGAGTTGAGGCCGATGCGCACCGCGAGACTGCGCCCCTCAGGCGTGCGGTACCGCTCGACGAAGTCCCGCACCTCGAGCGCCATGCGGACCGCTGTCTGCGCGTGGTCCGGGCGGAAGCGCGGCACGCCGCTCACACCCATCCAGTTGTCCCCGATGGTGCGGATCTTCTCGACGCCGTGACGCTGGGCAAGCTCATCGATGGCGGAGAAGACATCGTTCAGGACGCCGATGAGCTCATCCGGCGCGAGCTCCAACGCCAGGGCGGTCGAGCCGACGAGGTCCGCGAAGAGCACGGTCGCGTGCTCGTGCGAGTCGGCGATACGACGCTCGCCGGCTTTGAGGCGGTCCGCGATCTGCTTCGGAAGGATATTCAGCAGCAGACCCTCCGAGCGCTCCTGCTCCCCGGCCAACAGGTGCATGGCCTCATCGCGTTGGCGGTTGAAGACGGCCAGCAGCGTGACGGCGAGCGTGCTGATCGCGACGATGTTGAGGACGAAGAAGGTCGTGCGCAGCCAGTCCGGGAGCGCGTTCGAGCCGCGCAGGGTGCCCTCAAGAAGGCCGGCGGCCGCGACGAGCGAGAGGAACGCCGCCAGCCACAAGGCGGCCCGCGGTGCGCCGAAGACCAGCGCGCCGATCGGCGCGAGGAGCGACCACAGCACGACCCCGCTCGACGGCACGAACCCGCCCAAGGTGAGCTGCAGGGCGAACGGCAGGGCCAGGATGAGCGCGAGCTCGATCCACCGGAGGACCGCGAAGCGGCGCGTGAACGCGAAACTGGCCAGCCCCAGCGCTGTGACGATGACGTACACGAGCGGGATCGCCGCCGACAGGCGTTCGCCGAAGACGAAGTAGATCGCTGACCACACCAGGCTCGGTGGGATGAACAGGAGCGCCGAGAGCACGAGCAACGTCTTTTGGGTGCGCACCTCGGTGTCATCACCGGGTCCGCTCACCCTCCTTGCGATGTCGTCGACGAGGGCGAGAAGCACGTCAACCCCGCCGGGTACGGACGGGAAGAACCCCGATCACGCCAGCACTTGGATCTCTACGGTCACCGGGACGGCACGCCCGATGGCGTCGTCGACGGGCGAATGCTCGCGCGCCCACTCGACGATCTCCCGTAAGCGTTGCTCGGTGATGCCGGTCGCAGCCACGTTGATCCGCACGCGTGTGGACATGGGACCGGCGGGCACGTCGTCGCTCATCCCAAGCAACCCGCGGTCGTCCGACACGCTGTCTACCACGACCTCAAGATGGGAGAGCGCAACGCCTTCTTCGGCGGCCCTCATCGCGATCAGCGTCGCATCACACGAGGCATGCGCGGCGCGCATCAGCCAGCCCGGAGACGGGGCGCTGCCATCCCCGCCGACGCCGGGCGTCATGTCACTGACCAGAACCTGGCCATTCGGTCCGCTCACCCGACACCGGAGTCCGGCTTCGATCGTCGCGGTAGCAGCAGAGTCGGTGGAGCGCGCCTCGGCGGGATTTGCGCTCAGGAACGCGCGCGCGCCGGTGATCGCATCGCGGATTTTCGAAGTCATAGGGACCTCCCACGCTCGGAGCTCATGGTCGTCGCGCGAAGACGGTGACCCCGCGTGTGTCGAAGTCGCGAGCGTCGCTCTCGTGCTTACTACCGGAGAACACGTCGACCTCGTTCGACAGCACGATGTCGACGAAACCGGTGTGCTCCAACAGCACGCGCCACTCTGCATCCAGCAGAGCACCAGCAATTCAGCCACTCCAGAGCGCGATGTCATCCTTGGCGCTCTGCGGCACCTCCTTGTGGACGAGGATGTCGCCGATCTGGATCCGTCCGCCCGGCCGCAGCACGCGGAACATCTCGTGGAAGACCGCCTGCTTGTCGGGACAGAGGTTGACGACGCCGTTGCTGATGACCACGTCGGCCCAGCCGTCCTCGATCGGCAGCGACTCGGCGAAGCCCTCGCGGACGTCGACATTGGTCACATGCATCGCGGCGGCACCTTCGGTCGTCTTCAGCCGCATCTCGGCGGTCATGTCCACCGCTATGACGCGACCGGCCGGACGGACGTGCCCAGCGGCGATCAGCGTGTCGAGTCCCGCCCCGCAACCGACATCGACGACCCGCTCGCCTGCCTTCAGGTCACCGAACAGAAAGGGGTTGCCGGTGCCGGCGAAGGACTCGACCGTGGCCGGCGGCAGAGCGTCGATCGCGGACGCGGGGTACAGCAGGCGCAATGCGAGCGGCCGTCCCGTGTGGAAGTGGAAGCCTATCTCCGGGGTCGTCGCGACCTGCGCGTACTTCTCGGCGATCGCCCGACGGAGCGCGTCGCGGTCCACTCGTGCGACGCCGACCTCTGTTGTGCTCATCTCCTCATCCTCTCTGCGCCAGGGTCGGCGCACGATCACGGATCCCAAATGCGAGCAGACCGGAAACGGCCGTGGCCGTCGCCGCGAGTGCGAGCGGCGCGCCCAGGCCGTTGAGCACGACCGTCAGGCCACCCGAGAGTGCGCCGACGACGATGCCGCTGTCGCGCCAGAAGCGGTAGACCGCGAGTGAGCGCGGCCGATGGCGAGGGGCCGCGAGATCGGCTGCGGCGGCAAGAAGCGTCGGGTAGACCATCGCCGTCCCGGCGCCGAGGGCGACCGCGGCGACGACCCAGAGCACGGGTGTCGTCGCGACGAGCAGCAGCACCATGGCGGTCGCCTGTACGAACATGCCGCCGGCTATGAGCATCCGGCGTCCGATGAGGTCGGAGAGCGAACCCGCCGCCAGCTGGAGCACCGCCCAGGTCACCGGGTAGATGCCGGCGACGACACCGATGACCTGCAGATCGGCGCCGCGCTGCGCCAGGAGCAAGGGCACGAAGGCCCACACGATGCCGTCATTCGCGTTCTTGACGAAGCCCGCCTGGTACACGGCGGCGCGTTCGGAAAGTTGAGCGGGACGGGCGAGCTCGGCGCCCTCGATGGCGACGAATTCGGCGGTGTCCCGAACGCGCAGCGACAGCAGCAGGCCGGCGGCCGCGACGGCGCCCGCGATGAGCGTCGGCCCCAGGCGTGGATCGAACGCCGTGGCCGCAGCAGCCGAGACGTATGCGGCGACCCCCACGCCGAGATAGCCCGCGAACTCGTTGACACCGGTCGCGAAGCCGCGGTGGTGAGGACCGGCGAGGTCGACCTTCATCAGCAGCGTCATCGACCAGGTCAGACCCTGGCTCACGCCCAACAGAACATTGGCCGCCAGGACGCCAGTGAGCGAGGACGCCGTGCCGAGGAGCAGCGGCACCGGCAGGGCGAGGGCCCAGCCCAGGAGCAGCGTGTTGCGCCGACCCAAGCGCTGAACGAGCGTGTGCGTGGAGAGGTTCGCGCCGGCCTTGGCGGCGCCGAAGATCGCGACAAGGGCAGCGCCACCCCAGGCGCCGGCCGCGAGGGGATCCCGCACGACCAACGGCAGGACGCTGCGCTCGACACCGACCATGGCGCCGACGAAGACGTTGACCGCGACCAGAAGCCCGAGCTGCGTCCCATTCACGCGCACGCCGAGGGTTGCTGTGATCGCGGTCACCCACGCAAGCCCTCGACGGGTCCGCCCGCGGCCTGCCAGCCCGCGAGACCATCGGCTACGTGGATGAGATCGCCCACGCGGGCTCGCTCGAGGAGCGAGACGCCGATGGCCGATGGTTTCGTCTTGCACGGAGCAGCCCGACTCGGCATAGGCGACGACGCTAAGCCCTGTGCCACGGGATTGTCAACTTCTCAATTGAATAGTTGAATTCGCGCCGCTTGACGCGTACCGTGGGCACGTGGCAGACCGGATCTTCAAAGAGCGGCTCTACGAGCAGTTCGCGCGCGTGGGCGCCGCGCTGGGGAGCCGTCAACGGCTGGAGCTCCTCGACCTGCTCGCCCAGGCGCCGCGACACGTCGATGCCCTGGCGGCCGAGCTGGAGATGCCGGTGGCGAACGTCTCACAGCACTTGCAGGCTCTGCGCGCGGCGCGGCTCGTCGAGACCGAGCGGCAGGGAACCCGGGTGATCTACCGGTTGGCGGACGAGGGTGTGCTCACGCTCTGGCTGGCGCTGCGGTCCGTTGCCGAGCGTCAGCTGAGCGAGGTCGCGCAGGTCGTTGACGAGCTCGCGACCGATCGAGTCGAGAGCGAGCCGCTCACGCGCGCCGCACTCGCCGCGGCGCTGGGCCGAGGCAAGCTCTTGGTCCTTGATGTCCGCCCCGCGCTCGAATACGCGAGCGGTCACCTGCCGGGCGCGATCTCGATTCCCGTCGACAAGCTCGCTAGGCGACTTGCGACGTTGCCGCGGGATCGGCGCATCGTCGTGTACTGCCGCGGCGCCTACTGCCAGTTCGCGGATCGCGCGGTCTCGGTTCTGCTGCGCAAGGGCTTCGACGCGATCCGCCTGGAGGGCGGTTGGCCGGAGTGGCGTGCGGAGGGGCGTCCGACCGCTGCGACAGCGAGCGCCACGCGATCAGCCTCACCGATGAGGGTCGCCGCGCGCGCCTAGCCTGGTCGTCGCAGACCTCGCCCCCCTAAGCCTCGGGACCCTCGCGGACGAGGGCCCGCACGCGTCCCCCGCGCGGGGGGCTCACGCTCCGCACACGCGTGGGCATCGCGGGCGGCGACGAGAACGGACACGCTCGCGCGTTTCTTCCACGGCCTAGCGGACCCCGCGCGCGTGCAGATCCTTCAATTCCTTCACGACGGACCGAAGACCGCTGGAGAGATCGTCCGGCACCTGGGCCGCCCACAGGCGAGCGTCGCAGCGCATGTCGCCTGCCTGCGCTTCTGCGGCTACGTCGAGGCGCGCCGCGACGGGCGCAACGTCTGGTACGAACTGATCGATCCCGAGCTGCGACAGCTGCCCACACTCGGCGAGCGCCACCTCCAGCGGAATGCCGCTCGCATTCGGGCGTGCCAGGTCATCACGGCCGAGCGTCGCGCGTCGGATTGAACCGCCGGAGCCGCCGTCCACATCACCGGGCTTTGATCGACCATGAGCCGTCGGAGAGCACCTCCCACCAACACGGTCCCGGACCGAACTGGACAGCCATCGTCGCCCTGACCGTCCCGACGCGAGTGAGCACGATCTGGTCGCCGTTCACACAATGGGCGTAGACCACGTAGGTGCGCTGGCCTTCGTTCGAGAAGTCGAACGTCTGTTTCGTCGGCGGGGTGAACAGCATGCTCACCGCGTCGCCTCGGCCGGCGAACTCACTCGTGGCACTGCAACAGGTGATCGCCGCGAGCGACACGGTCCACGGGCCGTCGGCCTCGATGATCAGCTGGACCGGTGAGCCTTCGAACAGTGGCCGGTATCCGTCGTAGGCACCGACCGCGCTGATCACTAGATCGCCCTGCGCGCCGAAGAACGACTGCACGCTGAACCTCCCGCGTCCCTCATGCCGAACGTGCGCGACGCTGATCGCAGCAGGGAGCGCAACGGCGGGCACCGTCGTGGGGCCAGCGCCGCTGATCACGATCGGTGATGATGACGGCGTCGCGGAGGCTGTCGTGCTTCTCGGCGTCGCTGGTGCGTGCGTGTCGGAGGATGCCGGCTGAGCGGACGATCCGACAGCGCACGCCGCAAGCACGAGGGCGACCACCGCGGAAAACGCGCCCCACGGCAGCCGTCGATGGGGGGCCACGGCGCACATCATGGCGTGAGCAGCAAGTACTGCCGGACGCGCCTGCCTCCCGTGAGTCGTGTACGGTCAACGACAGAACAAGTCAGGAGGTGCGCGATGGCCTGCGCGTGCGGAAGCTGCTGTGGCGCCTGCTGCGCGAACGCGACGACGAAGCCAACGATGCCCAAGCCCAAGTAGCGCATCGCTGAGCGGGAACGACTCGGCGTAGAGTCGTCTCTCAGGTGCGGACGGCCGACGGCTCGTCGCTTGCTGCCGGCCCGCTCGAAGCCGCGTCTGTCCACCTGAGTCCACGCGATCGGCAAGCGGAAGTGGCCACTTTGGCAAACGGATCGCGAATTCGGGTCAGAACTCGCCCGTTGTCACGCTCTTTGAAGGCGACGCGGCGGTCAGCCGAGCTGCTTGCGGTACACGATGAAGCCCGAGCTCTCTGCCACCTTGTCGTACAGGCGCTTCGCTGTGCGATTCGTGCGGTGCGTGTGCCAGTACACGCGTCGCGCGCCGTGGCGTCGGGCGCGCGCGTAGACCCCTTCGATCAGCGCATGGCCGACGCCTCTCCGACGCGCGCCATTCGCCGTGAAGAGTCCTGTAGGTAGCACGTGGGCGCACGACCAGACCGCCTCTCGTCACGCGCTCAGGGTGGGGAGCCCGCCACTGTGGAGAAAGGTCTTGCGCCCGAGGCGTTGCTCTGATAGAAATTCTGCTTCGCGCATGAGCCGATGCGACGAAAGAGGAGTCGAGCATGTTCGCAGTCATCACCGCGGACCAGGAGAAGACCTCGGGTTAGCACGTCGCGACGCGCTGTCGTTTGTCGCCACGGGTTTGCCCGTGGCGTTTTTGTTGTCCCGGAGAGCTTTCGTATGAAAGGAGGAGACCGATGGCCAGCCAGAGCGCACTTCGGAGCCATTGCGAGGGTCACGCGCTTCAGCGGTCGTTGTACAGGCATGCGCTCAACTCGTTGCGGCTCGCGGCACGCTCGGATTGCGGTTCCGATGACGCCCGCGAGCTCGCGCAACGTTGCGCGGAGATGCTGCGAGCCGCTGACGACGATGCGGAGCAGTCGGCGATGGCGGGCAGATGACCCCGGGCCCGATCGAGAGTGGCGGCCGGCAGATCGGTCTCCGGCCGCCACTCCTCATGACCGCGTAGGTAGACGCCAGCGAAGCCGCCCGCAGCGCATCAGAGAGACATCGTCGCCGGCCTCAGCGCGGACCGATCGAGGTCCGCCACGCGCGGCCGACCGAGCAGAGCCATCGCCCGCACCATCTCGGCGCGGAGCATGGACATGGACATCTCGACCCCGCGCTCCCCTGCGGCACCGAGCCCGTACAGGTACGGCCTTCCGATCAGGCATGCACGGGCGCCGAGCGCGAGCGCCTTCACGATGTCCCCGCCGCGCCGGATGCCGCCGTCGAACAGCACATCGATGCGCGCCCCGGCCGCGTCGACGACCTCCGGCAGTACCTCGAGCGATGACGGCAGGCCGTCGAGCTGACGGCCGCCGTGGTTCGACACGACTACGCCGTCGATGCCCTCGTCGGCCGCCCGCACCGCGTCCTCAGCGCTCATGATCCCTTTGACCACGATGCGACCCTTCCAGATCGAGCGAAGCGCCGCGAGGTCCCTCCACGTGAGCGTCGGATCGAATTGCTCGCTGATGTACCGCGAGAGCGCGAATGGACGGCCGGCCGCGCCGCGGTTCGATGTGACGTTCGCGAATTCGATGCGCGGGCTGCGAAGCATCTGAAGCAACCAGGCCGGGCGCTGCAGCACCTCGAGGGCATTCTTCACGGTGATGCGCGGCGGGATCGTCGCGCCGTTTCGATGGTCGCGCTCGCGCTGGCCGAAGACGGGCACGTCCGCCGTGACCATCAGCACCTCGTATCCGGCGGCCGCAGCGCGCTCGACCAGCGAGTTCGTGAGTGCGCGGTCACGCCAGACGTAGAGCTGGAACCAGAGTGGTGCGGTCGCCGCGGCGGCGACATCCTCGATCGAGACGGCCGAGAGCGAGCTCAGGGTGAAGGTAACGCCGGCACGACCCGCAGCACGCGCCACGAGGATCTCGCCGCGCGGGGCGGCCATGCCGCAAAGGCCGGTCGGCGCGAGGATGAGCGGCGTGTTGTGGCGCCGTCCCAGCACGGTGACCGACTCGTCGATCGTGCCCACGTCGACCAGCACGCGCGGCGCGAACGCCCAGGAATCGAAGACGTGCTCGTTCCGCGCGAGCGTGACCTCGTCCTCGGCCGCGCCGTCGATGTAATCGAATACGGCGCGCGGCAGGCGCCGGCGAGCCTCGCGACGCAGATCGTCGACGTTCAAGAGCATTGCGCGCTCATCCTCGCACTCAGCAGAGCCAATTTCACGCATGCCGGCGACTCGCGGATCGACGCGTAGATCGGAATGACGCCCGGCGGCGCGGGGCTAGGAGGTCGAGCTCACTCGCGTCAGCTTGAGGGCCTTCTTGCTTTGCTCAAAGGCCGGAACCGCTTGACCGCGCGAGGCCAGGGCGTCGGCATATGACTCGTGAACCTGCGCCCGGCGCGCTTGTGGCTCGCTGGTATTGGCCGCAACGGCCTGGTCGTAGGCCGCACGGATCTTTGGCAAAGGCGCCTCCGCGGCCGCGAGTGCCTGCGCACGGATGAGGGACGCGTTCGCGCGGGCATATCGGGTCGCTTGGCGATGTCCTGCGCTTTCGTCAGCCAGGCGTACGGCGTCTTGCGGCTTACCCTGTGCGAGCGCGAGCTCAGCGCGCGTCGCCAAGATCAGGGCGCGCAGCTCGTCGTGTCCGATGCGAGCCGCCAGAAGGTCGGCCTGATCGAGGGCTCCCTTCGCGCGACGGAACTCACGGCGACCGATCGCGACCCAGGCCGTCGTGTTCCAGGCCTCGGCGACGGATCTTTCACGACCCAGATGCTCGTAGAGCGCCAGGCTCCGGTGGGTGTAGGTCACGGCAGCTTCGGAGTCCCCTTGATTCTGTCGGGTGATCGCGAGGCCGGCGTAGAGGTCGGCCAGTGTGGCGGGCTCGCCGACATCTTTGGCGACGCCGAGCGCGCGCTCGGCCGAGGCGTTCGCGGCCGCGTAATCGCCCATGCGCACGAAGGCGTTCGCCAGGAACAGCAGGACCTGCAGCTCCAGGGCGCGATCGACGATCTGACCGGTCTGGAGCATGGTGTCGCTCTGCACCGCGACGCGGAGCGCCTCGCCCGGCGCGTCCAGCGCCTGATAGGCGTGGGCCATGTCCAGCAGCACACGCGCCACCAGATCGTGCTTCTTCCCGACGCGAAACTCGCGCGCGGCAGCGTCCAACGCCGCAAGCGCCTCCTCCGGACGCTCGAGCGCGAGGAGCGCCCTACCGCGCGCGCGTTGCGCACGCGCCTTGTCGAGACCCTTCACCCTGCGCGCCGCCCGCTCCGCGGCCTCCAATGCGGCCGCTGGTTCGCCGGCGCGGAGAGCGCGCTCCGCCACGAGCAGGTCCAGCTCGAGCGCCGGCCCGGACGTGGTCGGTCCCATCAACTCGGAGACACTCACGCCAAGACGGCGCGCGAGGATCTCAGCTGCGCGGAGCGACACGCGGGTGCGACCCGTCTCGACCAAACTGATGAAACCCGTCGTGAAGTCGTCTCCCGCCAGCGCGGCCTGGGTCAGCTCGCGGGCGTGCCGCAGTGTTCGCAACCGTTCACCAAACGCCGGATCGACCGGACCCTTGGCCTTCTGCCTGACCCGGCGACGTCCAGTGCTGGTGGCGACCATCGTCGCCAGCATATCGACAGGAGACCGACGACGAAGGTGGGCGGCCTCGCGGCCGCCCACCACAACCCCGTTCAGCAGCCCCAACCTGGAATGCAGGGCGGAGTTGGCCGAGCGCCCACGCCTCCCGCGACTGCCTCACTGCCGCCGAGTGCGAAGGACGCGACGAGTAGCGCGAGGATCAGCACGAGTCGCCGAGCCATGGTCGCCTCCCGCAGGGGCCCGTCTTGGCGTTTGCTGGGCCCGCTGCCGGGGCGAGCCTATTCACACTGCTAAAGTAATACTAGTTAAGCGGGCGGACAAAGGGGGCTCGGACGACCTCCGCGTCGCGGGAGGGCTGCCACCGAGGGACATCCCCGCCTCCGGTCGACATAGACTCCGCGCGTGATCGTCGGCGTTTTCGTCCGCGAGGGCACGTCCGCGGACCTCGAACACGCCCTCGCGTTCTCCAACAAGTACGCCCGGCCAGCGTTCGTGCAATCGATCGAGCTCGCGCGCCGCTTCGAGGCCGCCAACCCCGAGCCGAACCGGCTCCTCCTCATTGCCGAGGACGCGAGCGGCGCGATCGTCGGGATCGGCAATACGTCCGATGGGGGCGTGCTGGGCGGCGGGGGGAACCGCTTTCACGCGAACGTCCGTGTCGCTCCCGAACAACGCGGGCGGGGCCTTGGCGCGCACCTGCTGCAGCGGCTCGAGGACCACGTCCGCGCAAAGGGGGCGCCAAAGCTACAGGGCGCGGTCCGAGGCGAGGAGACCGAGGGACTTCGCTTCGCCCAGCTCCACGGCTACAGCGAGTTCCACCGCCGCTATGACTCCTACATCGGCGTGCAGGCGTTCGATGCCACCGCGTTCGAGGAGCCGGCGGCGGTGGCCGCTCGCACCGGCGTGCGTATCGAGCGGTACGACGTGCTCGAGGGGGAGGCCAAGGATCGGGAAGCCTTCCAACGCGGCGTCTACGAGTCGCTCGCGGCGACGCAGCGTGATATCCCTCGGCCCGAACCGATGCCGACCATGCCGCCGTTCGAGGCGGTGCGCCAGGTCTACTTCGAGGGCGATACGTTCGCGCACGACTGCTCGGTCGTCGCGATGCGCGGCGCCCGGACGGTGGGCATCTCGATCACGACGATCAACCCGACCGGCATCGCCTATACGGTCTACACCGGCGTCGATCGAACCGAGCGCGGCAAAGGCATCGCGCTCGCGATGAAGCTCGCGATCCTCGACCGCTTGAAGGGCCGCGGCACCAAGCAGTTCGGCACGACGAACGACGAGGCGAACGCACCGATGCGCGGCATCAACAAGCGGCTCGGCTACGTCCCAGCACCGCCGACGATCGAGGTGGAGAAGGTGTTTGCGAGTTCGGCGGCCAGTTAGTCGCGTCGATCGGGCTGTGGCGGCGCGGCCTTGAGACGCTCCTCGAGGAACGTCATGACCCGGTCGAGCGCCTCACGCGTCGGATGGCCAGGTCGGTCAACGAGGTCACCGGTCAGCACCGAATGCGCGCGCTCGCGAATGTCCGCAGCGTTGCACGCTGACGAGTCGATCTCAACGGACTGAAAGTGTGGGCCGAGCTCCTCGCCCAAACGCTCGAAGCGTCCGCGCGGACACAGCCGATCGCCGCTGAAGCGCAGCCCCAGCACGTCGAGGCCCTCGGCCGCGCGCGCCTGCACCTGGGCGAGCTCGTCACGGTCGATCCCAAGCGTCCGTTCTCGGAACGGCAGCACCCAGGGGAGTGATGGCTGGCTGAGCACCGGCGCGACGACCGTGTCCTCGATCGCCATGGCCAGAGCGAAACCGCCCGTGATGCACATGCCGACGACGCCAACGCCCGGCCCGCCCCTCTGCGAATGCGCGTGCGCGGCAAGACGCCGCAGCCAGCTCACGGCGGGACTGGTGCGGTCACGCAGCAGCGCGAACTCACGCCGCACGCAGATCTCGAACAACGCCCGACCCATGCGCAGCACAGGCGGCCCCTTGCCGACGACGGCCCCGTCCTTGCCGAAGAACGACGGCAGGTAGACCGCAAACCCGTGATCGACGAGGCGATCCGCGAATGCGGCAACGCCGGGGTGCAGTCCGGGCATCTCGTGGAAGACGAGCACGGCAGAGCCGGTCCCACGGACGTACACGCGGTGGCCTTCGAAATCCGTGAGCGCGTACGCGGCGAGCGGGTCCATGTGCACCTTCAACCGGTGGCCGCGAGGATCGCATCCCCAAAGACCAAGAGCACGCCGACGGTGCGCGCGGCGATCAGCAGGCCGCGCGCTCGCGCCCTCGGCAGGTCCTCCCCCACCGCCTCGCGCCGCTCGCGTCCGTCCCAGGGTTCGTACAGCGCTTGGAGCAGCGCCCAATAGAGGATCGCGCAGACCGCCGCATACAGGAGGACCGCGAGCAGCAGGTCGCTCCACAGCACCGCGCTCCACGCACTGCGCAACGACGAGATGGCGTCTGCCACACCGGTGCCGGCTCGCTGCGCGATCTCCCTTCCGACTCGGTCGAGCACCGCGCCAACACCGTCGAAGAACGCGCCCGGTGCGGTGAGCGCATCTCTGATGGGCGACAGGGTGCCGAACGCCTGCAGCACCGCCTGCACGTCATCGCGCAGGCGAAAGCCGCGTGCCGCGAGCACGAGCGGGACGCTGGCGATGGCCGCGAGCCGCCACCCCGCGAGCGTGGCGATGCGCGTGCGTCGCCTGCGCACTCGCGTGGCGCGGCACCGAGGCTGGTAGAACCGCGACCGTTCGTAGTAGCCCGAGGGATCATCGATCTCCGCCAACACGCGGTTCGCGAACTGTTCGGGATTGTGGAAGTAGCCACCGTGGTCGACGAGCGGATTCAGGCTGTTCGTGACCTGGTCCGGCATCGGCCCGTCGAAGAACTTCCCATCCGCGCCCCGTGCCGTCCAGCCCATGCGCTGCCGGAACGCGTCGGTTGGATCGACCATCTTGTTCACCGAGTGTTCGCGCCGGAGGTAGCCCGCGCTGACCGGGTCGTAGTAGGACCAGATGTCCAGCCAGAACACGTGCGGAGGAAGCGTCGCCTGGAGGCGAGGCGGACATCGCTTCTGGGAGAACGCGCGGTTGAGGGCGCTCCCGAGGGTAATGAGCTTGTATACGTGCGCTCCGGCCGCGGGATCCTCGCGCGCGAGCGCGCAGACGCCGTCAAACGCCACGAGGGCACCCTGCGAGTGCGCGACCACACAGATCTTCTCGCAGCCCATACCGATCAGCGCGCGGACCGTGTTCGCCAGGGCCGCGCGCATGTGGAGGGCCTGGACCTCGTCGTACATGTAGGTCTCGTGATCGCCCAGGTTCTCGACCAAGAACGGCTTGAGGGCTTTGACCAGGATGAACTCCTGGACTTCTTTGATCGGGATCTGCCCGATGAGCAGGAGCGGGATGAGCAGCATGTAGCCACCGATCGCCGCGATGAAGTACACGATGATGAACACGGCGCCGCTGAGCACCTCGACGAGCGCGGCGATCCATCCGGGATCACTCGTGCTCCTGCCGCCGCGGAACAGCAGGAACTCCATGCGCCGCGCCATCTGATTCATGAGCTTCAAGACCACCTCGACGAGCGTGCGGAGACTCCAGCCGATCATCGTGTTCAGAGGTGGCGGATCCAGTCGCGCTGCCCACCAGGCCTCGGCGAAGATGAGGCGCTTTGCTTCCCACGTCTCGTCGCCGCGCGTGTACCGCGGGAGGCGCAGCGAAACGCGGGCGGGGCCCTCGAGCGTCTGGCCGTACGAGAGATCAGCGGACTCCGGCTGCCAGTCCGGTATGCCACGCGTGGCATGCCACTCATGCAGGTAATCCAGAAGCGGCTGCGCGAACTCACGCACGGTCGCGCTTTGCGGTTGACTCCCGATGCCGTGGACGAAGACCACGCCGATGGGTGGGAGCTGCTCGGGTGGGGCCGTCTCGTCCTCGACGACGCGATCGAGCAGGCGCGCGATCCTTACGAGTCTCGACAGTGCTCTCAGCATTCCGCGCGGCAGTCTGCACCCGCAAGCCGATGCTGTCTACGGGAGGGCTAGGGGCGCTAAGGACACCTATGCGTGGATCGCGACCGCCGGTCCCTGAACAGCGGGTAACGTGAAGTCATGGGTCCGCGAACCGCGGTTCGGCGCGCACTTGCGATCGTCACGGTCTGCGTCCTTGCGGCGTGCACCGCCCAGCCAGGCGTGATCTCGCCACCGAGCGCCAGCTCCAGTCCGACGATCGCGACGTCCACGGCGACCGTCACTCCGAGCCCGTCGCCAACGCCGACCGCGACGCTCGAGTGCGCCGCGCAGGTGCTGTCGAGCATGACCGTGGACCAGCGGATCGGGCAGCTGTTCCTCCTCGGTCTGGCGAATGACCAGCTCGGCGCCGCCGAGACGAGTGCGATCGGATCGCAGCACTTCGGCTCCGTCTGGTTCGTCGAGCGAAGCGGAGCGGGCGTCGCGGCGATCCGCTCGGTCGCCGATGCCGTGCAGGCGCTCGCCGCCGCGGACACGACGGCCAACGTGCGCTTTTTCGTCGCGGCCAATCAAGAGGGAGGCCTCATCCAGTCGCTGTCGGGTCCCGGGTTCGCGACGATCCCGAGCGCGCTCGACCAGAGCGTCATCGATCCTGCGTCGCTGCGCGCACAGGCCACGCAGTGGGGACGCGAGCTGGTGAACGCCGGCGTCAACTTGAACTTCGCACCGGTCCTCGACGTCGTCCCACCTGGTGCCGACGCGCAGAACGAGCCGATCGGCGTGCTCAAGCGTGGCTATGGCCACGATCCCGCGACGGTCAGTGCGCATGGGGTCGCGTTCGTGCGCGGTATGGACGATGCCGGCGTGGCGACCACCGCGAAGCACTTCCCGGGCCTGGGCCGCGTCAAGGGCAACACCGACTTCACCGCGTCCGTCGTCGACACGGAGACGACGACGACCGACGCGTACCTCGCGCCGTTCCGGGACGCGATCGCGGGCGGGATCCCATTCGTGATGGTCGCGCTCGCCACCTACCAGAAGATCGACCCATCCAGCCTTTCGGTGTTCTCGCCCGTCGTGATGCGGCAGCTGCTGCGCGACTCGCTCGCGTTCAATGGTGTGGTCGTCTCGGACGACCTCGGTGCGACCGTTGCCGTCGCCAACATCGCGCCGGCGGATCGGGCGATCAACTTCCTCGTCGCCGGAGGCGACCTCATCATCTCGAAGACGGTCGCGCCTGCGCTCGCGATGGCGGCGGCGATCCGCTCGCGCGCCTCGACGGACGCGGCGTTCCGCAGCCGCGTCGATGATGCCGCCATGCGCGTTCTGCGTGTGAAGGCGGCGCGCGGTCTCGTTTCCTGCGGGCGGTAGCGAACGGCACGCGCTAACGACGACGCGCACCGCCGGTTCTACGACCGTACGATGGCTGCGATGGCCACGCCGGTCCGCGACCGCCCGCAGCTGCCGAAGGGCTACATCTCCCGCGCGCCGAAAGGCATGCTCCCGTGGGCCGCGGTCGAGCGCATCCTCGAGACGTTCCCCTACCTCTGGATCGCGACGACCGATGCCGACGCGGGCCCGCACCTCGTCCAGCAATGGGGTGTGTGGGTCGACGGCATCCTCTACTTCGAGGGCAGCGACAAGACGCGCTGGGCGCGCAATCTGCAGCGGGATCCGCGCCTCGCCTTCGGGGTGCAGAAGGCCGACAGGGCGGCCTACGGCGAGGCGATCGTCGACATCGTGCGCGGCGTCGATCGGAAGCTCGCGACGAAGATCGCGAAGCAGTACGCCGCGAAGTACGGGCGCGGCTTCAAGTACCGGCCGAAGCCCGAGCAGTACGAGAAGGGCCATGTCTTCCGCGCACGTCCCGTGAAGCTCATCGCGTTCGACGTGAAGAAGTTCAACACCTCGGCCGCGCGCTTCACCTTCACGGGTTAGAGGGCCAACTGCGCGTTCGCACCGCCACCATCGCGTTCAGTGGCTTCGTGGTCCTCGGGTTGCCGACGGGGATGCTCGGAGTCGCGTGGCCGTCGATCCGGGCGGACTTGGACGCGCCGCTGGCCGGACTTGGTGTGCTGCTCGCGGCGATGACGGTGACGCAGTTCGGCTCCAGTGCGCTGTCCGGTGCCGTCCGGAAGCGATTCGGCACGATCGCGCTGCTCCTTCTGCCGACCGTGCTCGCCGCGGGCGGCCTGGCCCTGTTCGCGATCGCGCAGACCTGGCCGATCATCATCGCCGCCTCCGCCGCGCTCGGCGCCGGAATCGGCCTCCTCGATGCGGCGGTCAACATCGAGGCGGCGCTGAAGCGTGGCATCCGCTTCATGGGCGCGCTGCACGCCTCGTGGGCGATCGGTGCGACGCTGGGACCGCCGCTCATCGGCCTCGGCCTCGTCCTGGCCGGCTCGTGGCGGCTCGGCTACGCGGTCGCGGCTCTCGCGTTCGTCGCCCTCGGGATCGCGACGTATCTCGTGCGCGCGGAGCTCGAGTCGGCGCCGGAGAGCGGGGACGTCTTTGTTGCAGCGACGGGCGCGCGACGAACGCTGGTCATGGGCGCGGCACTCATGTTCGTCTACGTCGGCATCGAGCTGGGCGCGGGCCAGTGGAGCTTCACGCGCTTCACCGTCGAGGGCGCATTGACCGACGCGCTCGCCGGTCTCGCGGTCTTCCTCTACTGGTCGGCACTGGCGGCCGGTCGGGTCGGGCTTGCGCTGTTCGGTGACCGGATCGCGGCGGCGCGGCTCTTCGACCTCAGCGTCAGTGGCGCGTTCGCGAGCGCGGCCGCGTTCTGGATCCTCCCACCACCGATCGCCGCGCTCGTGGCGCTGCCGTGCATCGGCCTCTCACTGTCGGTATTCGTTCCGCTCCTCCTCTACCTGACGCCACGGCGCGTCGGCCGCGCAGCGGCGCCGCACGCGATCGGCTATCAGGTCGCCGCAGGCATGATCGGTGGCGCCATGCTGCCGGCGCTCATCGGGCTGGTCATGCAGTCGAGCGGCGTCGGGAGCCTCGGACTCTGCCTATCCGCACTGGCGGCGGCGCTCGGCGGCCTTCACGCCGTCGCACGGCGTGATGAGCGCGGCACGGGCTCGCCGGCGGACCGAGAAGCCACGCCAGCCAGCGCGTGAGATCAGGAAAGCGCAGCGCGCGAAGAGGCGCTGACTGCGCGATTCACCCTGCGTATCCTCCGAGTCAGGGTTAAGGAGGGTGCCATGCTCAGGAACTGCCTCGTCTACACCACTCTGCCGGTGACGGACCCAGCAAGGGCGCGAGCCTTCTACGCCGAGAAGCTCGGCCTCGCGCCGACGCAGCCCGACGGGGATTTCTTCGAATGCGGCGCCGGCACGAGGTTCGTCATCTCACGGATGGGGTCGAAACCGGGGGGACACACGCAGATGGGGTTCCTCGTCGATGACCTCGCCGCGGAGGTGAAGCAGCTCCGATCCAAGGGTGTGGTGTTCGAGGAGTACGACCTGCCATCGCTGAAGACGGTCGGCGCCATCGCGGATCGCGGCGATATGAAGGTCGCGTGGTTCAAGGACAGTGAGGGGAACATGCTCGGGTTGATGCAGCCGGTCGACCCGGCGGTCCGCAAGTCGTTCGGCGTGGGCGGGCGCTAGCCGACGGGTCGCTCCGCGATACGCTGATCCGAGGCGCGCTCCGCGGTCGAGTCGGCCGGCCCGACGAGCGCGAGGGCTCGGCGCACCGCTTCGGCGACGCGCTCGCCCTTGTCGTCCCTTAGCTCTGCGTCTCTCACGGCACTCCCCTTCTGTCGCCCACCTGGTCCTGATACCCGAGGACAGGCTCCCGATGAATGGCCGTTGTACGGCCCGTCCGTTGAGAGGCCGTTTAGTTCGGCTCGGACTCGAGTTGTCGACGCCGGCGAGGGCTCGCAACCGCTTTTCGACCACGTCGCCACGGCCGTACAGCCCGCCGTACGGGAGTCTCCCGGTATGGCAGCTCTCACGACGAGCGATCTGCGTGGCGTTGGCGCGACGTCGCGCATCAGTCGGCATTCCTGGCGTTGCGACATGAAGATCATCAAGATCACCGTGAGCGCGAGCTCCGACGGCGCGGCGCGCTCGATCAATCTCAGCATCCGTGCGTGGCGTATCGAGCGCTCGTTCGTCGCGTCCCTGTCGTTGACGATGATGCGCGTGTAGGGGCCGCTACTCCCCGGCCGGAAGCGGCGCGCCCGCGGCCGTGGACGTCAGCGCACGGAGCAGACCGGGCTCCAGGAGCGGAGCCAGACGCCGCACCATCGTGGCAGTGAGGTGGTGGTCGTCGCGATACACGACGGTCCAGTCGATCACCGCCGGGCACATCTGCGGGCCGCAGAGCCACTCCGAAGGATCGATCAGTACTGCGCCGAGCTTCTCGCTGACCCGACCGTCCCTCAACAGATGCGCCGTGAGCGCGTAGCTGCGCGCCGTCGCGCAGGCGTCGATGGTGCGGTCTCTCCTCGACAGGCACGCCGGCACATCGAACGCAGGGAGTGGCGTATCGGCGATCACGACGATGCGGTTCGCAAGCGGATCCAGCAGCCGCGCCATCGCGTCGGCCTGGCGCCCGTAGTCCGCGTCGGCGGCGTTGACCGGATGCACCCAGCGGCTCGAAGACGTCACGATGAGATCGGGCCGCAGCCGCTTCAGCGTCGAGACGACGTTCTCCCGCCAGCGAGCACATTCGGTGTACTCGCGCTCGAGGTGGAGCGACATGATCGGCATGTCCAGGAAGATGCAGGAGTCCTTCGTGAACGGCAGGATCTTCCAGCCGCGCTGGACGGCGATCACCTGGAGCGCCGGGAACCACTGCGCCGCGTGAGAGTCGCCGACGAGTGCCACGGTGATGTGGCCGTCGCTGTCGCCCAGCACGCAGAGCGGCGGCGTGGTGCCCGCGAGCGAGAGGCCGCAACCGCGCTCATTGAGCCCGTCGCCGTCGTTGCGCGCGTCGCCGATGCGCGGCCGGAGCTCGCGCGGGCCTGACGCAGCAATTGGAGCGAGCGTCGGCGCGGCGCGTGGCGGCGCGCCTACAGCAGCCGGCGCGGCGACGTCAACGGGCTCGGCGCTCGGCGATGCCGGTGCCGCCGATGATGATGGCGCGACGCGCGGCAGCATCTGGGCGGCGGCCTGCGGCTCCGGGTCCGGCGGCACGGCGTTGCTCGCGGCCACCGTCGACGCGCCGAACAGACCGACCAGCTGCGCCGCGAGCACGACGATGCAGATCGTGCTCGCGCCAAAGGCGAGCGACCACTTCGGCGCCCGCAGCAGCAGGCGAGCGCGCTGGAACGGCAGCTCGATCAGCTTCCAGCTTACGGTCGCGATGACGACCGAGAGCCCCACGAGTGCCCAGCGCAGCGCCGGCGTCAGATCTCCGAGGACGATGGGCGCCAACACCAACACCGGCCAGTGGTAGAGGTAGAGCGAAAAGCTGATCCGTCCCAGCGCGCGGAGCGGAGCGATCGCGAGCATCCTGCTGGGACCACCACGTCGTCCTCCGCCGACGATCAGCAACGCGACGCCGAAAGTGGGAAGGAGCGCCGCGAAACCCGGATAGCTCGTGGCCGGATCGAGGGAGACCGCGGCCAGGACGAGAAGACCCAGACCGAGCCAGCCGCCCAACGCAAGGCGTGGCGACGGGATGCGGGCGATCCTGGTCCCGTGCATCGCGAGCAGCGCGCCCAGTGCGAGCTGCCATGCCCGTGTGGGCAGGCCATAGAAGGCCCAGGGCGCGTCAGTGGACGTGAGCGCCACCGAGAGAGCGAGCGATCCGAGGAACACGGCGAATAGCGCGGCCGAGAGCCTGCGTGCGCGGAACGCGAGCAGGAGCAGCAGCGGCCACACGAGATAGAACTGCTCCTCGACGCCGAGCGACCAGTAATGAAGGAACGGCGACGGTGTCGCGAGCCCGAAGTAGTCCGTCGCACGGATCGCGAAGAGCACGTTGCCGAAGAACAGCCCCGACGCCGTCGCGTCGAGAGCGACGCTGGGCAGGTCCAATGGCGCGACGATGATCGCCGCAGCTGCAAGGATCGCGACGATGGCGATGGTCGCGGCGGGGAGGATGCGGCGCGCGCGCCGTCCGTAGAACGCGATGAGATCCACGCGCCCGGTCGTCGCGAGCTCCCGCAGCAGCAGGCCGGTGATCAGGAAGCCCGACAGCACGTAGAACGCGTCGACCCCGACGAAGCCGCCGACGGCGCCGAGGAGCTGCGCGTGAAAAAGCACGACGAGCGCGACGGCGACGCCGCGCAAGCCCTCGAGATCGGTCCGGAACCCTTGCTTGGCCATTGGTTGATAGCACGTCCTATACCAAGCGCGGCCACGCTTGCCCACTGGGCGGCCCGCCGTCCCCCAAGCGTGGGCGCCGCGGTGGGGGGACGGGTTGGGGGCGTGTCAGCGAACGCGCACGTTGGGCGCGAGGGTCAGGCAGTAGCGGCCGTCACCCACCTGCAGTCCGGTCCCCGGGATGCCTGCGAGCACTCGCCGCAGGTCTTTCGTGGACGTGTAGAGGTTCCGGACCGCCTTGTCGCCCTCGCTCTGCGGCCAGAGGAGATCGGCGAGCCCGTCGCGCAGCAATGCCGCGGGATACGCCGAGAGAAGCGCTCGAAAGTAGCGGCGGAGAACGCCGCTTCCGGAGCGGCCGACCCGCCAGACCGTCTCGTCCAGCAGCTCGCCGTCGACGGACACCGCGCCGTCGTCACGTGAGATGAGGACGTCGCGTTCGCGCGCCGCGTGGGCTGCCGCCGGAGGGGTGATCAGGCGATCCACGAGATCGGCGAACTCGGATGTCGCGTGCGCCCGCGCGACCGATGCGAGCTCGGGCGCCCACCAGCTCGTGCCGACCCTGAATCCTCGCGCCGACGCGAGCGCGCACGCCCGTGCGACGTTCCGCCGCGCCGCGCCGACGCGCCCCGCGATGGCGTCGGCGTGTGCGAGCCACAGCGTCAGCGTGAAATCCATGAGCGCGTCACCGCGAGCCCGGTATGTGGCGGCCAATTTCGACAGCTCGGCGCGTGACGACGCCCGTTTCTCATCCAGGCGCAGGATCGAGGTAAGCGTTGCGACCGCCTCGCGGTAGGCCCGGCCCGGCGACGAGGGGAAGGCGTCGCGCAACGCGGCCGCCCCTTCCGCGGGGGCGCCGGATCTGACGTGGATCCACGCCAGGCGGATCTGCGCCCATCGCGCCAGCTCCTCGAGGCCGTGACGCCTCGCATCCGCCTCGACCGCACGCAGGCGTGTGTCGGCTGCCTCGAGCTGGCCACCAAGCTCCTCGACGATCGAGAGGTTGAACCTCGCATAGAGCTGCACGCGCTGACTGCGGACGCGCTCCGCCTCTGCGAGCGCCTGCCCAAGCTTCAGGCGTGCGCCTTCGATGTCGCCGGAACAGAGCAGCGCGTAGCCCATCCCGTTGTCGATCGCGCAGCGCATCGCGGGATCCAGCTCGTCCGCGTCGATCACCGCCAGCGCCAGGCCATAGAGACCGACGCTTTCCTGCGGCTCCGAGTGCGCGAGCGCCTCCGCCAGGTTGCGCAGCGCCAGTACGCGCGTCATCGGTGTGAGCGAGCCGCCCGCCCGCTGCAGCACGCGGCGGTAGTGCGCCATCGCGATGTCGCGGTCGCCACGCGCCTCGGCGATGAGGGCGCGCAGGTGGAGAACGTCGCCGCTGTCGAGTGACCGACGGTCGAGCATGCCCTCGGCCCAGGCCAACACCGCGTCGGCGGCGATCAGCTCGTTACGGCCGATGTAGATACCGCCAAGGAGGAACGCGACGCGCGCGACCAGTGCCGGCGTCTGCGCCGTCGCCCGCGACTGCGCCTGCGCCAGCCAGCGGAGCGCCTCGTCGGGGCGGTCATGCACGAGCTCGCGACGGCCGATCGCGAGAGCGATCCCCGGGCGCTGGCCGTCGCGCCTGACTCGCTCCAGCACGCCATCGAGCTCGTCGGCGAACCGCGAATCCGCAAGGCGCGGCGCCGCCGCGGCGAGTGTGGCGTCGGCCGTCGACGCGCCGAGTCGACTCGTCAGCACGCGGTAGTCCGCGTGAAGTCGCCGCACCCACGTGGCGGCCGCAAGACGCGTGTCGGCGGCGCGCCCCGTGCGCGTCACGCGCGCGAACCTACCACTCGGGCGCTACCGCCGGCCTCTGGCGGAAGGACGGCTCGAGCCGTGGTACCCGACGCCGCGACGACTCGGAGCGCAACGGCGCGTGCGACGCCCTTGTGCGTCACCACGAGGACACTCCCGCCGAAGCCACCACCGGTCAACCGCGCGCCGTAGACCTCGGCATCGTCGAGAGCCGCGGCCACGATCGTGTCGATGGCTGGCAGCGATACCTCGAAGTCATCGCGGAGCGAAACATGGGCGGCGCTCACGATCGCGCCGAACGCGACGGCATCGCGCCGCTCGATCGCACGTAGCGCCTCCAGCACGCGCTCGTTCTCGCTCACGACGTGACGCACCCGCCGTTGCAGAGTTGGCGGCAGCCCAGACAGATCAGCGTCGATCGCAACGTCACGAAGTGAGAGGACGCCGAGGCGATGCGCCGCGTCTTCGCACTCCGCCCGGCGCGTGTTGTATCCGCCCGTCGCGTGCTCGTGCCGCACGCCCGAGTCGATGACCGCGAGGTCCATGTCGAGCTGAGCCAGCGGCACGTGTCGCGTCTGGTGGCTCCGCGTATCGACGAAGAGCGCCTCGCCCACGCGGCCGAGACTGCAGACGAGCTGATCCATCATCCCGACGCGCGCACCGACGAACGTGTGCTCGGCTTCGTGGGCGACGCTCGCGATCTCGCGGTCGTCGAGCGCGAGATGGAATGCACCGCGTAGCGCACGCGCGGTCGCGACCGCGAGCGCGGCGCTGGAGGCGAGGCCGGCACCGATGGGAACGTTCGAGCGCACTTCGGCGTCGAAGCCGCCGAGGACGTGACCACGTCGCCCGAGCACGTCGACGACGCCCAGGGGGTGATCCGACCAGGAGCCGCGTGGTCGCAGCTCGTCCAGCGATGCTTCGGTCGATCCCATTCCCGACGCGTCGGAGTCGAGGCGCACGACCCGATCCGGTCGCGTCCGGACCGCGATCACCGTGCGTTGCGGAATGAGGGTCGGAAACACGAGGCCGTCGTTGTAGTCGGTGTGCTCTCCGACGAGATTCACCCGGCCGTTCGCCGAGGCCTCGACGGTCCGGGGAGCGTGCCCACGCGTTGCCATCCTGCGATGATTGTTGCGGCATAGAGTCCGCACCCGGCGCCGGCGTGCAGATCGGTCTGCGGCGCCGCGGCGACGACGAACCTCGTCGTCGGTGCGTCCGCGCCGTGAAGAGATGCGTCGACGCGGGATTCGATCACGTCGCTTTCCATCGGATCGGTCCCGACCAGGCGGGACTCATCGCGTTCTGGGAGAAGGAGCTGCGTCCCGCCCTCGCGCGCGAGCGAGTGGTCGTCGCGGCCTATGTCTCGCGCACACCACCGACCGCGAGGTGACCCTTCGCGGTCTCGGCCGCCGCGTCACGCGCTCGCATCAAGAGCTCACCGGCATCGACGGCGCGATCCGACGCGGTGGCCGCGCCGACATGGACCTGCACCGAGCGCTCGCGCCCCATGACCAGGACCGGTGGAGCCATCGCGAGCACCAGCCGCACGGCGACGATCTCGGCGTCGCCCGGTGCGCGCATGGCGGTGAGCACGACGGCGAAGGCATCATCATCGACGCGGGCGGCGAGGTCACTCGGGCGGATCAGTGCAACGACCCGCCGCGCGGTCTGGCGAAGAACCTCGTTCGCGACCTGCGGGCCGTCGGTGGTCGTGCGCTTGAACCGCTTGAGGTCCAGCCACAGTACGCCGACCCAGCGCTCGTCGCGGGCGGCGAGCGCGAGCGATCGCCGCAGATGGTCCTCCAGCACCGGCGCGGTGACCAGCCAGGTGACCGGATCGACGAGGCCGATGTCCCTCAGCTTGCGGTGCGCTTCGCCCAGCTCGACCTGCGCGGTCACGTCGGTGAACACCGCCGCCCGGCATGGTCCCTCTTCGAAGGCGACGTCGCTGAAGCGCAGCTCGATCCATTTTCCGGAGCGCAGCTCCACCAGACCGGGCGTGAGCGTCAGGAGCCGCGCCAGGTCGGCGGGGCTGCTCCAGCTGGTGATCGTCGTTGCTGAGGCGTTGACGAAACGGATGCGACCATTCGCATCGAAGATCACGATGCCGTCGCGGACGGCTTCGGCGAGGTCAGGTCGGACGGGGGGCGAACGCCGTTCGCTGGTCATCGGTGCCCACACCTTACCTCGGGCTCCGTGTCACCGAGCGGCTCGCACCAGTGGTGATGAATGAAGATTCGGTCCATCCCACGGAGCGGCAACGCCGAAAGACATCGCGCGGGGCGACATGAGTGACCTCAGCGGATCCCGGCGCAGCGGTGCGCCGTGGATATGACACTCCTTTGCGTCCTCCTGGCCGTCATCGGTGGACTCCTGGTCGATCGGCTGAGGACCGCTACGCTGGCCCACGTGCGTATCTGAGGCACGCAAGGGCCTTCTCAACACGATGCGTCGCCATGACGAGCGCGTCATGCGCGCCCTCCGTCCGCTCCCTAGCGTCGTGCCATGTGTACACGCTCGCGCTCCCCGTCGTGATGTCTCAGCGCGGGTCCGCCGCTCCCTCGTTGACAGGCGCCTGACAGACCCCGGCTGATGGCGCAAGAAGCCGTCCTGACCGTCCGTGTCCTCGCGCAAACGCGCCTGAAGCAGCGCGTGCTCACGATCGCCACGGCGCTCGTCGCGGCCGGCTTCCCACTGGCATTCGCGCTCCTCTACCAGCGCCTCGGCGCCGAGATCGTCGCGTTCGCCATCGTTCCCGTCGGACTCGCCGCGTGGGTGCTACGCGCCCGTGTCGCACTCCTCGTCGCCGCTTTGCAGCTCCTCATGGTGACGGTCGCGCTCAACGCGTTCGGCATCGCCGGCCCCGCTGCGATCGTCGACGAGGGCCAGCTCCCTGAAGCCGCGCTCCTCGTCATCGTCGCGGTTGCGATCAGCCATCTCCGAGGCCTCAGCGATGAGCTCACGCAGCGCGCACGCGAGGCCGAGGCGCTGATCGGTGCGACCGCCGTCCTCGTCGCGGGGGCCGCAGCGCAGGAGACGCAGCAGGGCATCCTGAGCGCAGCCATGGGCGTCGTGCCCTCCTCGCTCGCCGCCTTCATCGTCCCCGAACCGGGTGGCGAGCAGCTTCGTGTGGCCGCGGTCCTCGGCGGCCCCACCGGTCGGATCGGCCGAATCTATCCCGCGACGGAGGGCATCAGTGGTCGTGCTTGGCGCACCGAGAAGATCCAGCTGGTCGACGATGTCAGGCGCGACCCCGATCACATCACCTGGGTGCCGACCTCACGTTCAGCCCTCGCCGTTCCGGTGGTGCGCGATGGCCGGAGGCGCGGGATCCTCTACCTCGAGGACGACGCGCCGTCGCGGTACACGCCGAGCGATGTGCGGATCATGCGCGTTCTCGCCGGCCACGCCTCGATCGCGCTTCGCAGCGAGGAACGCAAGCACGAGCTCGGTGTCGCGACCGACCGATTCGAGGCGGCGTTCAGCGCGGCGCCGTCGAGTCTGATCATCAGCCGGCTGCCCGATGGCAAGATCGTCGACGCGAACAAGGCGTTCCTCACGTTGACCGGTCGCCCGCGCACGGACGTCCTCGGTCGCACGACCACCGAGCTCGGCTTGATCGACGCCCAGACCCAGGCGGACGTGGCGGAGCGGTTCCGAAGGGAGGGACGGCTGAACGCCATCAGCGTGCAGACCGATCTGCTCGGCGGGACCACCCGTCACTTTCTCGTGTCGTCAGAGCCCGCGGACATCGGCGGCGCACCGCATATCGTCACATCGGCGACCGAGGTGACCGATGCCAAGCAGGCGGCGCTCGACAACGAGCGACTGGCCCTCTACGACGTGCTCACCGGTCTCCCAAATCGCAACCTCTTCGCGCGCAAGGTCGAAGAGGCGCTGCACGGCGCGGCGAGGCTCGGACTTCCCGTGGCCGTGCTGCTCATCGATGTCGACCACTTCAAGGACGTCAACGACACGTTCGGCCACCGCTTCGGCGATGGGCTGCTGCGCGCGGTCGGCGCCCGCATCCGTGCGGCCCTGCCGCCGGAGGAGACCGTCGCGCGTCTCGGCGGCGACGAGTTCGCGATCATGCTCGAGACCGGCGCGCCGGACGCGCTTCGCGTCGCGGACGGCGTGCGGCGCTCGCTTGTCGCGCCGGTCGAGCTCGAGGGTCACGCCATCGGCGTGTCTGCCAGCATCGGTATCAGCTTCTTCCCGGAGCACGGCGAGACGGAGAGCGTGCTTCTCCGGTGCGCCGACATCGCCCTCTACGCCGCCAAGGCCATCGGTGGCGGCGCGATGGTCTACGCCGCCGCCCTCGACGCCCACAGCCCCGCGCGCGTCGCGCTTACCGCGGATCTGCAGCGCGCGATCGCGGCTGACGAGCTCATCCTTCACTACCAGCCCGTCGTCGCCCTGAGGGCCGACGGCCGCACCGGCGTCGAGGCGCTGGTCCGCTGGCCGCACCCGAGCCGCGGGCTGATCCCGCCTGGGGACTTCATCCCGACGGCCGAGCGGAGTGGGCTGATCAAGCCTCTCACCGACTGGGTCGTCGGCCGGGCGATCGCACGGGGTCGCGACTGGCGCGTCGGAAAGGACCCACTCGAGATCAACGTGAACATCTCGATGCGCAACCTCCTTGATCCTCACCTGCCGGACAGCCTGGCGCGGCACATCGCCGACAACGCGCTGGACCCTGCCCGGGTCTGCCTCGAGATCACCGAGTCCGTCGCGATGGCGGATCCCGATCGAACGCGCGGCGTGCTCACGCGCCTGCGCGACATCGGCGTGCGCCTGGCGATCGACGACTTCGGCACCGGACAGTCATCGCTGGCCTACCTGCGCCGCCTGCCGGTCCACGCACTGAAGATCGACCGCACGTTCATCACCGGATTGGGAAAGGACAACGCGAGCGGTTCCATCGTCAAGACCATCATCGAGCTTGGGCACGCCCTTGGCCTGGTCGTCACCGCGGAAGGTGTCGAGGAGGAACGGCAGCTCCTCGCGCTGCGCGTGCTGGGCTGCGATCACGCGCAAGGCTACTTCATCGCGCGACCCATGCCGGAGTCGGACGTTCCGATCTGGCTCGCGGCGCATCCGGCGGTGCCGTACGAGCACAGCTGACGCCGTGATCGCCTCACCTGCGCCGGAGAGTGACCACGCCGCTGCGACAGAGCTTGCGCGGTCGGTGACCGCTTACGCCGACCAGCTCCGGCGCACCAACGAGCGCCTCGCGATCGGCATCGCCGGGGCTTTCGCCCTGATGACGTTTCTTCCGATCACGTCCTCCAACGATCGCCTGGGCGTTCTCGCGACGGCCGTCGGCTTCGTCGTGCTCATCGCGCTCTGGTTCCACGTCGTCCCGACACGAGCGTTCGCGGAACACCGCGTCTTCATCTTCACGGTGCTGGTCCTGCCGATCGTCGTGATGTTACTGGTCCTCAGTGGTGGCATCAGCTCGGTCTATTTCCCCTACCTGCTGCTGCCGGTCGTCATCACGGTGTACTCGGCTCGGCGGTGGCACACGCCCGTGGCCGCGGCCCTGACGGTCGTGAGCATCCTGGTGATTGCCGCGCTCACGGGCGCCGGCTACTCCGAGTCCACGCACGTGAATTGGATCGGGAACAACATCGTCGCGACGCTCGTGTTCGCCGCCTTCACCTGGGTCATCGCGAGGGCGTTGCGAACAGCGCGCAGCGACCAGTCACACCGGGCCTCCGAGCTCGCGCGGGCCGAGCTGGACGCGCGGCGGCTTGCGCTCACCGACTCCCTGACCGGATTGTTCAATCGCCATCACGGCAATGCGATGCTCGACCAGCTTGTGGCCGGCGCCGGTCGAGGCCAGCGCTTCAGCGTTCTGGCGATGGATGTCAACGACATGAAGGGCATCAACGACACGCGCGGGCACGCATCCGGCGACGCGACGCTCGTCGGCCTCGCCCAGCTCCTGCGCAAGGAGCTGCGTGGCATGGACGTGCCCATCCGCACCGGCGGTGATGAGTTCGTCGTCCTCCTGCCCGCGACGAACGAGGAGCAGGCGACGCGAGTGGTCGAACGGCTCGATGAGGGCATTGCCGAAGACAACGAGCGGTCGCCGGCGCGGGCCTTCACGGTCAGCATCGGCCTGGCCGAGTGGCGGCGAGGGATGACAGCAATCGACCTGCTCGCCGCGGCCGACGCGGCGATGTACGCCATCAAACGCGCCCGGCCGGCCTGAACGATCGGCCGTCACCAGATCGCCGGTCGCAGCTCCTTCGGCCGTTCCATCGCGCCGCCGTCACAGCCGAACGCGGCGAAGAACTCGGGCGAGTTCGCGAGCGGACCGAGCACCCGGTAGCGCGCCGGCGAGTGCGTATCGATCGTCAGCCGCACGCGCTGGGCCTCCTCGCGAAACTTCGAGCGCCAGGCCTGCGCGTACCCAATGAAGAACCGCTGATGCGCGCTGAAACCGTCGAGCGGTGGTGGGACGCCAACGCGCGCAAGGTAGCGCTCGAACGCGGCGTACGCGATCCGGAGGCCGCCGAGATCGGCGATGTTCTCGCCGAGGCAAAGGTGCCCGTTGATGTGCGTCCCCGGAAGCGGCTCGTAGCCGTCGTACTGCCGCACCACGAGATCCGTCCGTGAGCTGTAGGCCGCGCGGTCGGCCTCGTTCCACCAATTTCGCAGATTCCCGATCTCGTCGAACTGGCTGCCCTGGTCGTCGAATCCATGCGTCATCTCGTGTCCGATGACCATGCCGATCGCACCGTAGTTCACAGCGGCGTCGGCCCCGGCGAAGAAGAGGGGCGGCTGAAGGATGCCCGCCGGGAACACGATCTCGTTGCGAGGCGGGTAGTAGTACGCGTTCACCGTCGGTGTGCTCATGAGCCACTCGCCGCGGTCCACGGGGCGGTCGAGCTTGCCGAGGTCGTAGTCGAAGTTGAAGACCGTGGCGTGAAGCACGTTGTCCACGAACAGTCCGCGGTCGAGCCGCAGCGCCGAGAGGTCGCGCCACGTGTCCGGATAGCCCATCTTCACGGCAAACGCGTCGAGCTTGGTGCGCGCCGCCGCCTTCGTCTCCTCGCCCATCCACTCGAGGCCGTCGATGCGGTCCCGCAGCACGGCGCGGAGGTCTCCGACGAGCTCGAGGATGCGCTGCCTCGCCTCGGGCGGGAATGCCCGCGCGACGTAGAGCTTGCCGAGCGCCTCGCCCAGCTCGTTGTCGACCACCTCCAGCACGCGCTTCCAGCGCGGCTTCTGCACGGCCTGACCGATGAGCGTGCGCCCGTAGAAGTCGAAGCGCGTCTGCTCGAACGCGGAGCCGAGGAACGGCGCGACGGCGTTCGCGATCCGCGCGCGGAGGTACGCGCGCCATGTCTCGAGCGGCTGCTCCAGAACGACGGCGGCCAGCGCGGTGAAGAACGTCGGTTGGCATACGTTGAGATCCTTCACATTCGTCGCGCCGATCTCTCGGAAGAAGGCACCCCAATTGAATCCGGGAGCCATGCTGTCCAGCTGATCGATCTTTGTGGGGTTGTTCACTTTGTATGGATCGCGTTGCTCGACACGCGGCATTGAGTCCTTCGCGAACGCATGCTCCAGGTCGTAGACCGCGCTGGCATTCGCGTCGCTCGGCGAGCCGTCATCACCGAGCAGGGCGAACATCGCCGCGAGGTGCTTCCGGTACTTCTCCTGGAGCTCGCGCGACTTCTCGTCGTCCTTCAGGTAGTAGTCACGATCCGGCAGTCCGAGCCCACCCTGCGCGAGGTGAATGATGTTGCGCGTGCTTGCGAACGCGTCGGGCATGACGCGAAACCCGAGCCCGGCACGCACGCCTCGGCGCTGCAGCCAACCGAGCAGCGCGGGCAGCTCCGCGCGCGATGCCAGCGCTCTCGCGCGGTCAAAGAGCTCGGCCGCTGATCCGAGTCCTCCGCGCTCGATGGCCGCCTCGTCCATGCCGGTCGCGTACAGGTCGCCCACGAGCGTCGCCTCGCGGCTGCCGCTCGGGCTCTTCGCCGCGTCCTCGAGGATGCTCTGCAGCACGGCGAAGTTGCGATCGCGCAGCTCGCTGAACCCGCCCCACCCCGCCTCGTCTTCAGGGATCGCGGTCTCCCGAAGCCAGGTGCCGTTGGCGTACTGGTAGAAGTCGTCGCACGGCCGCGTGGATGCGTCCATGAATCGGCGCTCGATCGGCTCTGGTATCTGGGCCTTCTCGTCCGTTTCGATCACCACTCGGCTCCCAATCGCGTGTCAGGCGACCACGGACGGCCCCCGCCAGCCGAGTCTATTTCGCCCGGGCGGCCGTTCATCGTCGGGCATCATTGCGCTGTGGAGACCGAGAGACAGCGCGCCGCCCGTTACGCGGCGAAGGATGTCCTCGACAAGCTTGGCGTGACCCCCGGGAGCGCGGTACTCGCCGCGGGGACGACGCGCGACCGTGACCTCATTGCCCGCGCGCGGAGGAAGGCAGGACGTGCACCTGCGCGCGCGGCCGAGCGCGCGGACGTCGTCCTGTACTGGCCAAAGAGCTCGGGCGAAGTGACGCGCGACCTCGTTGCGTTGTGCGGGCGGATCACCCTGAGCGCGGGCATCTGGGTCATCAGCGCCAAGCGCGGCCATGAGCGTCCCGGTCGACCGTATCTCGGAAGTGACGTCATCCCGCTCGGCCTGGCGGCCGGGCTGGTCGATAACAAGATCTGCTCGGTGTCCGAGACCGATACGGCGATGCGCTTCGTGATCCGCCGCTCCGATCGACATACGTCCTGACGTCGAGCTGCGGCCTGCCCCGCGCGGTATCCAGTGACGATGGCCACATCCAGCCGACTCCGGGTCGCGTCGAACGGCGGTGCGAGTGGCTTCGCCTTCTGGCTCGGTGACCGGGACTGCGAGCTCGGAGGCGTTGGGAGCGCGATCAATCGCATCACGAAGATCCTCGGTGCTGTTCGGCGACATCACCGCGAACGCACTCTCATGGGACTACCAGAAGGAAAATGGGAACGGGAGCTGGTCGTCGCAGTGGAAGATCGCGGCGGCGGCTCTACTTCGCGTTGGCGGCCACCCAGGCATCGACCTTCGAACGAAAACGGTGGGGCGCCTTCGCGAAGGTCGTCATGCAGCCCTGCGAGCAAAAGGCGTATTCGCGCTCGGGCATCTCGAGCGTGAGGCCATGTTCACGAGCGTCATCGACCGCGACGATCATGTCGCACACCGGATCGAGGATCTTGGGTCCGATTACCCCGGAGCTGTCCTTCACCGTGAACGATGAACCCTGATCACCCTGGCGTTACTAGGCCGCCGATGTGGCGGCACCGAGGTGCGGGCTCAACATCTGAAGCAGCTTCTCCTTGGGCATATAGCCGACAAGGCGCTGCGCCTCACGTCCGTTCTTGAAGAGGATCATCGTCGGGATCGACCGCACGCCGAACCGGCCCGCGGTGATCGGATTCGCATCGACATCGAGCTTCGCGACGCGCAGCTTCGAGCTCTGCTCGTTCGCGATCTCCTCGAGGACCGGTGCGACCATACGGCACGGTCCGCACCACGTCGCCCAGAAGTCAACGAGCACGGGCTGATCGGACTTCAAGACCTCCGTCTCGAACGTCGGGTCAGTGACCACTTTTGGTGCTGTCATGTCGTCCTCCAGGGCTCTTCATGTCTCACTACACGCGATGGCGTGGAGCCCGAAGGCATCCGACCCAGTCGGACGACTTCGTCACCACTTGAACGCTAACTGATGTCCGCTTTGTTCCACGGCAGGTTCGAGGCCAAGGACCGGTTCCAGCCCATCCAGGCCTGCTTCGCCGTCCGCCAGGAAACGGCGCAGCGGGCTCCACTTTACGAAGCGCCAGCCGCGGCGTCGAACCACTTCGGCGAGGACCGGGGACCGCGCGAGCCGCTCCTGCAGCAGGATCGTCCGCTCGTCGGCCACCGCAATGAAACGAAATACACGGTCGTCGTCCGGGATCGCCTCGCCCAGGGACACGAGGCTGCGGTGCAGGCGGGCTGTCCACTCGACCTGCCACAGGAACACCATGCGGCCTTTGTCGTACCAGACACAGTCGATGAACTCGAGCGCGTCGGCTGGTCCGCGCACCGTCCTCGACGGACCCTCCAGGCGCTCCGCGTCGGTCATGAGCTCCACGAGCGTGCGACCGCGATCGGCATGTGACGCCGGCGCCGCGCGCCGTTGCAGGTCGCGGCCGACATGCACCTTGAATCCCAGACGGTGGCCGGCGTCGACGAGCTCGGCCACCACCTGCGCCTGTGAGGCCTGACGCGCGACCAGGGCATCCGCGTCGCCGAGCCGCCAGGCCCCATCCTCGGACTGGACCGCATACGACGCGATGACGCGCTCGATGAGATCTCGGTCGGGAGTCTCGATCCCGCGGAAGAGCGCGTACGTCCGCCGAAGCAGCGAGCGCGTGTCCACCTCGCGCGTAGCGGACAGCACGCCCCACACGGCCCACTCGACACGATCGTCCAATGGCGCCGCCTCGTGCCCATCCCCCGTGGTGTACGCGACATCGTCGGCCTCGGTCGACAGCGAGATCTTTGCGAGCCCGTCGCGCTTTCCATCCGCGAGCGCGGATCGGAAGTGATCGAGGAACAGCTCGAGCTCGGACACGCCACCCGCTCGCGCGAGCGCGAGCGGCGCGAGCAGCGCCTCGGCCGACAGCGCCTGCAGCGCGGCAACGGCCGCGAGATCCTCGCGAACGGGCTCGCCCCGAGCGAGGAACGCGTCACGAACGCCCTTCCGGATCGCCTGTTCGATGGCCCCGCCGTCCGCGCTCGTCTGATCGCGCAGCAAGGGAACGTCGCGGTCGAAGTCACACGTCGCGGCCGCGGCGCCGTTGCCGAACGCGCCCGGCAGCGCGTCGCGCTGATAGAGGATCGTGCGAAGCCGGTAGCCGGCGCCGGCGCCGGCGAGAACGGTCGCCGCCAGCGTTGAGGCGTCGGCATGCGGTACGTACACCACCGCGGCGGCGCCCGGGCGCGACGACCGGTGCCCATCGATCAGCGCGGCCCGGAGCTGGCGAAGGACGCGCTCGCGCGAGGCGAGGCGCCCCTCCCCGGACTCGAAAGGGCGGAGCGTCTTCGCTCCAAGGAGCAGCGCGCTCGCGATCGTCGACCACCCGCCGAGCGGATCGTCGACCGGCGCCTGGCAGAGGACGAGATCGGCCTCCCCCTGTGCCAGGGCGACCACGTTGCGCGTGCGCGTCGGCTGCTGGGCGAGCCACGCGACGAGCTCGCGGACCGTGCGCTCATACTCGAGCCAGAGGTTCAGCTCGCGCGTCTGCGCCGCGTGGCCGCGCCGTGCGCGGCCCTTCTCGATCCGCAGCGGAGCGCCATGGCCCGCGACCGCGTTCAATCGGCTGCCGGAGACGATCGCCTCGAGCAGCGCGACCTTCAGGAGCGCCTGGGCCTCGGGCGACGCCTCGACCGCGGTCTCGATGCCCCGCAGCGTCGCCATGAGGGCGGTCACGTTGCGGGGCGTGTACATCGCCGCGGCGGACTCGCCGAGCGCCTGCGCCGCGGGGTCCTGGCCGAATCGCTCGACGAATTGCCAGTAGGCCATGCCGCGAGGCTCGAGCCGCCGGGTGCGCTCCTCGTCTTCCTGATCGACGGGTTCGATGAGCAACGCCCGGCCGTCACGCGCGCACACGCCGCAGCGGAAGGCCTTCTTGCTGGGGACGGGCGCGTCGCGCTCCCACAGGAAGGCCTCGACGACGACCGGCGCGCGGCACGTCGCGCATCGCGAGCCGTAGAGCTCGCGCATCGCGACGCGGTGCGGCGTGCCGATGAGCGCGCTGTCCGCGACGCGCTCGAACGCCGCGAGGATCTCGTCCGACGATGGTGCGGCGGCGACCGCGCCGCGTGCCCACTCCCCGAGTGGCTCGCGCGAGCGTGCCACGCCACGTCGCCCGGCGCGCTCCGAGGCATCCGCCGCCGACCACGGATACGCGAGCGGATCGAGTACGACGCCCCGCTCGGGCGCGTATGCGCTCGCGAACGTCAGGGCGACGGCCGATGGGAACGCGCTGCCGAAGCGATGCAATGGTCGCGGGAGCGGCGTCGTCTCGATCGGTGTGAACGACAAGACCCGCTCTCGCAGGTTGCTCATTGCAGCTTGAAGAGTACGGCCCTCCGGGCATCCGCGATGACGCCGATCCAGCGACCATCGCGCGAGACCACGAGGTCTTGGATCGGACCGATCGGCGCGAGCGTGTCGACGGCGCCGTCCGCCGGCGCGAACGTGAGGAGCCGATCGGTGCCATCCAGCACCACCGGCCGCAGGCCAACGGCCAGGCGACGGCCGTCCACCAGGGGCTGCGTCCACTTCGCCGTGCCCTCGACAGACACCGCCGTGATCTTCTGTGGCTCAAGGATGTAGAGCACCGCGTCGTTGCCGAACTCGACCTCGCGCGCGAGCAGACCCACCTTCGTGATGCTCCTGGACGGGTCCGCCGTCTTCAGCGAGAAGCGGAACGTGCCCTGGTCGGTGATCGCCGCGCCGTACGTTCCGGTCGGATCGACGGCGAAGGCCTTCCCCACGCCGGGCAGGCGCAGAACACCCTGCGGGAACCGTTCCTGACCGACACGCAGCACGCGCACCTCGAAGCCGCCGGGCACCTGTGCCGCGATGAAGAGCTCACCAGTGATCGCCGAATCGAGGAACGCGCCGGCCGCGCCGACCTGGATCGGGAACGGGTCCGGCAGTGGCACGCCGTCGGGTGCACGGCCACCGATGATGCCGACGTCACCGCCGGATGCGGCCGCGAAGGCGTAGGCGCGGGGGATGAACACCGCCGACATCGCGGCGCCGGTGAGGCGCATCGGCTCGCCGACGTAGGACGTCGGCTGCGGCATGACCCACGTGACCATCTGCTGGCCGCCGCCGAACAGGAACCGGCCGTCGTCAGTGAAGACCAGCTGATTGACGCCGGCGTTGAAGCGCGGCAGCGCACGCAGGACGCCGTCGTTCGTGAAGATCGCGATCGCTCCGTCGTCGCCGCCGGTCGCGACGTATCCGGCGTTCGCGGACAGCGCCACCTTGCGCGCCCCCGCACGGGTGTCGATGAAGCGCTCCGGCTCGCGCCACAGCTCGGCGTCGGGCGACGCCCCCGCACGGCCGAACGCGTACGCGGTCTGGTCGATCACCAGCGCCGGGATCCCCTGCTTCTGCAGGGCCGCGGCGGCGGCGTCCGCGGCGGCACGCTCGGGGTACGACATGCGCACGACGAACGGGCTCGTGGTGGTCGGCACCGCGTTGGATCCGAGCGCGCGCGCTTGCTCCGCGGCTTCCGCCGCGCCGGCGAACGGACCGACCGTGACGAGGGCGAGCTTCCCCGGAGCGACCGAGGTCTTTATCGAGAGGCCGCGCGTCACCGTCTTGTCCAGCGCGCCATCGTCCTTCAGCAGGCTCTCGAGATCGCGGAGCAGCGTCCAGCCCTTCGCGACGTCATCGATGATGCGCGCGAGCGCGGCGTTCTGTCGCGAGTCGGCGTACGCGAGGGCGTCGGCGCGCAGGACGCCGACCGCGTCGGCGAGCGTGACGAGGCGGTCGTGGATCGGACCGGCCGTGTCGACGACCTCCGCGATGATCTTCGTCGCGGTGTCGCTGATCAGCCCGGCCTGGGCACGAGCCACCGCCGCGTACCGGTCCGCGTCCACCGATCGGACGCGCTCGGCGTTGAGTGAGCCGACCACGGCGTAGTCGTAAGCCGAGAAGTTGAGGAGGATGCTCGCCATCTCGCGCGCGATCGGACGCGCGTCGGAGATGTCGTGGGAAGGTTCCGGCTTGACGGACGGCGGAGAAGAGCACGAGGCCGCCGCCACGATGAGGATCGAGAAGATCGCTCCCCACCAGGCACGTCCCATTCAGCTCACTCCTTATTCGTCCTCTTCGTCCTCCGCATCGTCATCGTCCACCAGAGGCTCCTCGATGGCGCCCGCCTCGGCGTCGTCGAGGACCTCGTCAGCGCCGGTCGGCTCGACCTCGTCGGCCTCCAGCGACTCGTCGTCGGTCTCCTCGTCGGCGTCCCGCCCGAATCGGAAGAAGTTGCCCTTGATATAGGCCCGCTCCTTGGTCTCGGCGGGGCGGTGGTGGCCCGGGAACGAGATGCGGCTCGCGTTCTCGGCGCTCTGGAAGACCTCTCTAATCGCAACGCGGGCGTTCGCCTGGTCGTTACTGACCATCGCCGCGACGTACTGGTTGCCAGTTCGGATCAGATCGATGAGCCGGCGCCCGACCTTCGGCTCGAGAAAGCCCAGCAGCTCGCCGTCGCGGGAGTGCACCGCCAAGAGACCCTCTTGCTCGCGAAGCTGGCTCTCAGCCCCGGTGCTGTAACGGGCCAGGATGTGCGCTGGAGCGGGGTTGATGAGCCGCAGGATGCCCGTCTTCCCCATGTCCTCTATGAAGAGCCGGGGCTGCGTCTTGGAGTTCGTGGTGACCGGCTTGGACTTGTGCTCGAGCAGCTGAGTCGTGCGTTGCGTGCCACGGATGGCGATGGAGTTGTACGGCTCGGCCTTGAGGACCTCGGCGAACGAGGCCTTCGCCTCCTCGAGCTTGCCCTGCTCCACATAGGCCCGGCCAAGCCGGTTCCGAGCCTCGACGTCGTCTGGGGACGCTTCGAGGATCTTCGCGTTCAGGTCCGCGGCGCGCGTCCAGTCCGCGTCGAGGGCGGCCGCGACCGCTTGATCCGCGAGGGCGCGTACGCGCAGGCCGGCGTCGGGTGAGGGCGACATTGGGTCTTCATTGTCCCACATAGCGCTACCCTTCGCGCGACGATGCCATATCTCTCTGAGATCCAACACCGCAAGGTCATCGAGCCGAATGGCAATGAGGTCGGCACGCTCAAGGACCTCGCTGTCGTACCGCAGGGGCAGTTCCCCGCGATTCAGTGGGCCATCATCGGCACCGGGAGTGGGGAGCGGATCATCCGCTGGTCCGACGTCGCGCAGGAGATAGGCCACCTACGCCTGCGCGCCCGACTCGAGGCCGTCCCAGACGCGACGCTGCCGCCCGAGGCCCTCCGCCTGTCCCGCGACCTCCTCGACAAGCAGATCGTGGACACGCACGGCGCAAAGGTCGTTCGCGTCAACGATCTTCAACTGTCGGAGGTCGACGGCCAGCTGCGCCTGGTCGGCGCTGACGTCGGACTGCGCGGACTGCTGCGGCGCGTCGGGGCCGAGAACATGGCCGAGCGCCTGCTCGCGGTGGCCGGTCGCAAGCTGCCGCGCGGCATCATCCCGTGGCACCTCGTTGAGCCACTCGATTCGACCAAGCCGGACGCGACCGTGCGCGTGACGGTGCCGCGCACCAAGCTCGCGCTCCTTCACCCGGCCGACATCGCCGACATCGTCGAGGAAATGGCCGCCGACGAACGGAAGGCGGTGTTCGAGCAGCTCGACGTCGAGACCGCCGCCGAAGCGCTCTCCGAAGTGGACCCCGAGATGCAGGCATCGATCGTCAGCGACCTCGATGAGGAGCGCGCCGCGGACATCCTCGAGGAGATGGCGCCCGATGAGGCGGCCGACCTGCTTCAGGACCTGTCCGTGGAGCGGCGCGAGGAGCTCGTCGAGCTCATGGAAAAAGACGAGAAGCAGGATGTCGAGGAGCTTCTCAGCTACGACGAGGAATCCGCCGGCGGCATCATGACGACCGACCTCATCTCGCTGCCGGCGGAGCTGACTGCGGCGCAGGCCATCGACCGATTGCGTGAGCTGAAGCCCGACCCCGAGCTCACCTACTACCTCTACGTCGTCGACGCTGAGGGCCGGCTCGATGGGGTCATCAGCCTCCGTGACCTGGTGGTGGCCAAGCCGGATGAAAAGCTCAACGACGTGATGGACCCCCACGTCCTGAAGGTCGAGGCGACCACGCCGAAGGAGGAGGTTGCCGCGCTCATCGCGAAGTACGATCTGCTCGCACTCCCGGTCGTGGACGCGCGCCGAAAGCTGCTCGGCACGGTGACCATCGACGACGTCGTCGAGATCATGATGCCGCGGGGTTGGAAAAAGAGGTCGCTTAGGTCTATCGCGCGGTGAAGCCCGTCATGACCGGAGTGCGCACGAGGGTGCGCCGCCAGGCGAACCGCCGGCGCGCTGCGATCCTCGCTTTTCTCGCCGTCATGGGGCCCGGCATCATCACGGGCTTCGCCGGGAACGACGCGGGCGGCGTCACCACGTACACGGCCGTCGGTGCGCATTACGGCTTCACGATGCTGTGGCTCCTCGTCCTCTCGACGATCGGGCTCATGGTCATCCAGGAGATGTGCGCGCGGATGGGCGCGGTGACCGGGAAGGGGCTGTCCGATCTGATCCGCGAGCGCTTCGGCGTCGGCTGGACGGCCGTTGCGATGCTGGCCCTACTCATTGCGAATGGGAGCAACGTCGCGGCGGAGTACGCCGGCATCGCCGCGAGCTTCGAGCTCCTGGGCGTCGAGCGAATCGTCTCGGTGCCGGCCGCGGGCATCGTCATCTGGTCGCTGGTGGTGTTCTTCAGCTACCGCGTCGTGGAGCGAACGCTCCTCGTGCTCGTGCTCGCGTACGTCGCCTATCCGATCAGCGCGTTCATCGTGCATCCCGATTGGGGAGCCGTCGGTCGCGGACTGATCGTGCCGACGATCCCGACCGAACAGGCCGCGCTCATCGCGGCGCTCGCGCTCGTCGGCACCACGATCACGCCCTACATGCAGTTCTACATCCAGGCGTCGACCGTGGACAAGGGGATCGGCAAGGAGCAATACCGCTTCGCGCGCATCGATGTGCTGTTCGGCGCACTGCTCACGGGGGTGAACGCGTTCTTCATGATCGTCGTGGCCGGCGCGGTGCTCTTCCCCGCCGGCATCCACGTCGAGACCGCCGCCGACGCCGCCGCAGCGCTGCTGCCGCTGGCCGGGCCGTCGGCTCAGCTGCTGTTCGCGGTGGGTCTCTTCGGCGCGTCGCTGCTCGCGGCGACGGTCATGCCCCTCTCGACCTCGTACGCGATCTGCGAGGCATTCGGCTGGGAGTCCGGCATCAGCAAGAACTTCCGCGATGCGCCGGTGTTCATGGGTCTCTTCACGCTCCTGCTGGTACTCGGCGCGATCGTCGTGCTCATTCCGGGGATCCCACTCGTGCCGCTCATCCTCGTGTCGCAGAACGTGAACGGTCTGCTGCTGCCGATCGTCCTCGTCTTCGTCCTGAAGCTGGCGAACGATCGAGGGGTCATGGGCGAATACCGCAACGGAACATTCGCGAAGGTCGTCGGCACCGGGGCCGCCGTCATGGCCTCAGCGCTCTCGATCGCGCTCGTCGTGGTGACGATCTTCGGCCGCTAGGTACACGCCGGCGCGTCGCCGCCACGGCTGCAGAACAGCATCGAGCCCCACGTGCCGAACACGTCTGCGATCGTGCCGGTCGAATCGTCGCCGCCGAGCCGCGCGTAGAGGCGCGCACCGTCCGCCGACCACCACATGCGCGAAAGGAACGGGCTCTCACGGAGCGCGCGCGGCGCGACGCCCGGTTCAACGAGGAGGATCGTGCGGGGGGTCGACGGCGTGACCGTGGTCTGCGGCATGACCTGGACCGCGGCCTGACGGGACAACGGACGGGCGACGACGTCGAGGATGGTCTGATCGGCTGCCGCGGTGAAGACCGTCGTGGTCGCCCGCGTCCCGATGTCATAGCTGGCCACGACAGGCACGCCACCGAATGCGGCGTGTGTGTTCCAGACAAGCACCTCGCTCCCACGCCAGACCGCATCGATGCCGGTGAGCACGCGCCCATCGCCACCCGACAGTCCGCTCGAGGGCACATAGGTCGTCGAAGCGCCGAGAGTATCGACGACGAGGATCTGGTTGCCGCCGGCACCGACGGCGCCGTAGGCGGCAAGCCATCGGCTGTCGATCGACCAGGCGCGCGGCTTCGGCGGCGACCCGGCGAATCCTGGATCCTCCGCGATCAGCCGGGTGCCGGGACTGCCATCGATCGGAAGGAGCCAGAGACCGTTGATCGTGGGGTCGGTCGAGGCGCGCGACACCGCAACGCGCTTCCCGTCAGGTGACAGGTTGAGGCTGTCGACGCCATCGGGTTCGACGATCGTCTTCAGCTCGCCGGTGGCCGGACGCACGATGTGCAGCAGCAGGAGTGCATCGATGCGCTCGAGGATCGCGAGCGTTTGGCCATCGGCGCTCGCGCTTATCACGACGGATCGCGTGGTGACCTGGGGCCGGTCGAAGCGCACGACCTCGCGGGTGCGCTTCGCGGTCAGGTCGAAGAGGAGCACGCGCTCGTTGCTCAAGAGGTACGCCTGATCGGCGGGGATCTGGCCGACCGCGGTGACACCGATGCCCGGTCGCGTCGGTGATGGGCTCGGCGATGCGGTCGCCGTGGGCGTGGGTGTCGGTGTGCTCGTAGCGAGCGCGACCGTGCCCGTCGGCGAGGGCAAGGCGCTCGGCGGCGTGGTGCAGGACACGACGAGGCCGAGCAACGCCGCCAGCGCCGCGCCGCGGATGGTCACTCTCTCAACGCGGCTTCTCGAGCACGCCTCCGAAGGCATCGAGCCAGCGGTCCGGGTTCTCCTGGAAGATCAGCTTGCAACGGGTCTTGTCGAAGTCATAGAGCCGACCTTCGTAGCGCAGACGGAGGGCTCCTTGGCCCAACGATTGCTTGCACACGACGCAGACGCGCGGGGCCGACGGCTGCTGCGTGACCTCGGTCATTCCAGCTCGATGATCGGCTGGTGCGCGCGCACGAGCTGACCGTTCTCGATCATGATTCGCCGGACGGTCCCGCTCGCGGTCGCGCGGATCTCGTTGAAGAGCTTCATCGCCTCGATGAGGCCGATGACATCGCCTTCGGCGACCTTGCTGCCGACCTGGATGAAGGCCGGCGCCTGCGGCGTCGGCGAGCGGTAGAAGATCCCGGTGAGCGGCGCCTTCAGCGTCGGCCGATCGGCCCGGGGAGCCTCGGGCGCGGTGGTGCTCACCGCCGGACCCGCGGGACTCCCGGTGACGGGCTCGGCGCCCGCCTGCGCCCGCGAACCGTTCTTGGTCACGCGAACTCGCAGGGGCCCGCGGCGGATCTCAAGCTCCTGGACCTCGGCGCCGCCCAGTCGCTGCAGCAGCTCCGCGACGAGCGCGTTGGCGTCGGCCCGGAGCTTCTTTGGATCGGCTATAGCGAGGCTCCCCTGCGCAGCAGGAGCGAGGCGTTGTGCCCGCCGAAGCCCATCGAGTTCGACATCGCGAGTTCGACCGCCTTCTTGCGGGCGACCTTCGGGACGTAGTCGAGGTCGCACGCCGGATCGGGCGTCTCGAGATTGATCGTCGGCGGCAGCACGCCGTCGCGCATCGCGAGGATGCTGAAGATCGCCTCGATCGCGCCTGCCGCGCCGAGCGTGTGCCCGGTCATCGACTTGGTCGATGAGACGGCCAGCCTGTAGGCGTGCGGCCCGAACACGCTCTTGATCGCGGCGGTCTCGGAGACATCGTTCGCCTGCGTCGACGTGCCGTGCGCGTTGACGTAGCCGACGTCAGTCGGAGCGACGCCCGCGCTGTCGATCGCCATGCGCATGGCCCGGACGGCGCCCTCTCCGCCCTCGGCCGGAGCGGTCACGTGATGCGCGTCCGCAGACGCACCGTAGCCGACGACCTCGGCGATGATCTTCGCCCCCCGCGCGTGCGCATGCTCGAGCTCCTCGAGCACGAGGCAGCCGGCCGCCTCGCTGAAGACGAAGCCATCCCGGTCCTTGTCGAACGGACGCGACGCCTGCTCCGGCGCGTCGTTGCGCGTCGAGAGGGCGCGCGCCTGATTGAACGCCGCGATCGCGATCTTGATAAGGCCCGCCTCGGACCCGCCGGCGAGCATCATCTCGGCCTGGCCGCGCTTGATGGTCTCGGCCGCCTCACCGATCGAATGCGCGCTCGACGCGCAGGCGGATACGTGCCCCATGTTCGGGCCCTTCGCGCCGAACTTCATCGCGATCTCGCCGGCAGCCATGTCGACGATCATCATCGGGATCATGAAGGGCGAGACCTTCCGCGGATCCTTCCAATGCGTGAGCACGTTGTCCACGACGGTGCTCACCCCGCCGATGCCCGAGCCGAACGCGACGCCGATCTTCGGCGCGTTCTCGGCCGTGATCTCGACCCCGGCGTCCTTGAGGGCCTGACCCGCCGCCGCCACCGCCATCTGCGCGAAGCGGTCCGCGCGCCGCACTTCCTTGCGATCCATGTATACGGTCGGCTCGAAGTTCTTCAGCTCTCCGGCGATCGTCGTCTGGAGGCCGGTCGTGTCGAAGCGCGTGATCGGCCCGATCCCGCTCCTTCCCGCGACGATCCCCTCCCAGGTGGAGGCGACGGTCAGACCGAGCGGCGACACCATCCCGAGTCCCGTCACGACGACGCGCCGCGTGGCACGAGTCCCCATGGCCTGAGTCTAGGGAAGCGTTCGCGCGTCCACGCTCGCGCCACAGGGGTATGCGTCCCCGTCATCCAGTGACCGGAAGAGGAGCATTCGGCCCCTTCCACGGACGGTCCAACGACCGTCGTCGCGGACGAGAGCGGTGTCCTCGTCGATCCCCAGCATGCGGTGCCCCTCCGGCCACAGGTCCGACCAGAGACCGAGCAAGCGCCTGGGAAGGATGTCGAAGTGCGGCACGACGATCACTCTCGGCACGAGGCCCAGCGCGGGCCGGACGCTCATCTTCGTCGGATAGCCATCGGGCCCGCGGGCCAGCGGCACGAAGGTCGTCTCGCCGAACATCATCGCGCCCGCGCTGGAGCCCGCGAGGATCGCGCCGGCTCGGTGGCGCGCGAGGACCGCCGCCCAGAAAGGCGAGCCGGCGAGCGTGTCGACAAGGTGTCCCGGATCGCCGCCGGAGAAGTAGATCCAATCTGCTTCCGCGATCGCTTCCGTCCACCGCCGGGCCAGGGCATCCTCCCTCGTCAGGACCATCACCGAGATGGGCTCCGCGCCGAGCGCCCTGAAGTGCTCGCTGCCCATCGCGGCCCACCGCGTCGGCGTGTCCTCGCGGCCAGCAGCGGTCGGCACGATCGCGACTCGGGCGTGCGGCGGGAGCGCCGCCAGCAGCTCGCGATCGACGTCGTCCATCGCCGCGGTGAACTCGCCCGATCCGGCGAGGACCAGACGCCCGGTGGTCACGTCCCAACGCCGAGCGCGTTGAAACGGCGGACCAGCCTGTCGTAGTTCCGCCGGCTGCGTTTCTGCCTCTCGTCCTCGGCCAGCCGCTCCCACGCGCGGTGCGCGTGACGCACCGCCGATCCGGCGCCGGTGGCGACCGCCCGAAGACCACGCTCCCGGAGCGCGAGCGACGTTGCGATGTCGAGGTTGCGGTAGAACCGGTAGCGCTCGTCGAATCCACCGATGGCCAACAGGTCCTCACGCCGGGTCGCGAAGCAGTAGCCCTGGATCGCGTCGCACTCCCCGCTCGCGACCTCGGCGAATTCCTTCAGGTGGTCGACCGCGCGCAGGCCCCAGGGACCCGTGACGCCGATCGACTCCCGCGCGAGCGCTTCGCCGAGCGGCGCGAAGAGGTCGCCGCTGAGCTCGACGGATGGGTCGAGCTGCAGGAGGTAGCACCCGCGCGCGATGCGCAGCAGGACGTTGCGGCCGGCGCCTTCGCCCATGTCCCGGTCCGCCAGCACGACGCGCACGCGCGGGTCAACGGCCAGGTCCGCCACGCGATCGGCGGCCACCCGGCTCGAGCCTTGATCGAGGATCAGGACCTCGCTCTCCGCGGGTAGCCACCGCAGGACCGACGCGACAGCGCGCTCGAGGTCATCCGCGAACTCACGCGAGGCCAGGCACACGCTCCACGAGCGCACCGGCGACTCGCGCCGGACGTCAGCCAGCTCGGCGCCCGAGGAGATGCGCCGGCCGCCCCGCGGGCCGAGCCGCCGCGAGCCGTTCGAGAGAAGCACCCGCGACCCGCCAACATCGTCGACGCGCCAACCGTCGAGCCGGGCGCGAAGCGCATCGGAAGAGGCGTGATCGCGCGCGGCGCGCGCGCGGCCATGCTCCTCGGCCACCTGCCGGATCTCGGCCGGAGCCTCCTCGCGTTCGCGCGCCACCGCGACCAGGTCGAGGCCGAGAAGGCGGTCCATGACTGCGAGCGCCTCGAGACGGTCGTGGGCGCTCGTCGCGGCGTCGGTAATGCACGCCTGCGCGACGGCCAGCGCGCCTGGGAGGTCGAGATCGTCGTCGATGCGCTCACCGAATCGCGCGAGCCACGCGTCGCGCGCCGCGCTGGGCGGCGAGTCGGGCGACAGCTGGGCGAGGTGCCGGATGCGCTGGCGGAGATGGTCGAGCGCCTCGGCTGCCTGGCGCAGCGCCGCGAGCGTGAACTGCATGCGCGTGCGGTAGTGCGTGAGCAGCGCCTGATAGCGGAAGGCCAGCGGATCGATGCCGAGCGCGATCACCTCGGCGACCTCGGTCGCATTGCGCGCCGACTTGGCCATCTTCACGCCGTCGGCGAGCAGATGCTGCCCGTGCACCCACGTCCCGACGACCTGGTGCGCGAGGGCGCCCTCGGACTGCGCGATCTCGTCCTCATGATGCGGAAAGATGTTGTCGACGCCGCCGGTGTGAAGATCGAAGCGCTCGCCGAGATAGCGCGTGCTCATGGCCGAACACTCGATGTGCCAGCCGGGGTAGCCGTCGCCCCACGGCGACCGCCACACGAGGGCCGCGCGGCCGGCCTCCGCGCGCTTCCAGAGAGCGAAGTCCGACGCATCGCGCTTGGCCGGATCGACCTCCGCTCGGACGCCTTGCTTCAGCGCCTCCTGCACGTTCCCGGACAGACGACCGTATCCAGGGAAGCGCCGCACCGAGTAATACACGCCGCCGTCGGCGGCATACGCGAGCCCGCGCGCGACCAGCCGCTCGATCATCGCGATCATCTCGTCGACGTGTCCGCTGGCGCGCGGGTAGACGGTCGCCGGCAAGATGTTGAGGTCATGCTCGTCTACGCGGAACTGCGCCTCATAGCTCGCCGCGATTTCCATCGGCGTCTTGCCCTCGGCCAGCGCGGCGGCGATCACCTTGTCCTCGCCGCGGTCGACCGCGTCCTGCCGCATGTGGCCGACATCGGTGATGTTCTTGACGTGCAGGACGCGCATCCCGCGAAGCTCGAACGCGCGCCGGAGCCAGTCGGCCAAGAGATACGAGCGCAGATTCCCGAGATGGACGGCCCGGTAGACGGTCGGACCGCAGGTGTACATCCGGACCTCGCCGCCAACGAGCGGCAGGAAGGGCTCGACGCGCCGCGTCAGCGTGTTGAAGAGTTGGAGCACAGGCCTCCCCCGCTCACAGCCTACGACCGCGCCCGCCGTACCCTAGCCAGCGCGCCTGCCTAACATTCGTGGTGGGCAGGGAGTAGAGATGTCGGCGGAGTTCATCGAGGCCGTCAAGAAGGGCGATCGCGAGGTCGTCGAGAAGATGCTGGCCGCCGACCCGTCACTCGTGGCGGCGCGCGATGAGGACGGCACATCGGCGATCCTGCTGTCCCACTACTACGGCAGGGCCGATGTCGCGATGGCGCTCCTCGCGCGGGGACCGGAGCTCGATATCTTCGAGGCGGCGACCGTCGGCGATGTCGTCCGCGTGCGCGAGCTGGTCTCCGTCGACCGATCGCTCGCGAACGCGTGGTCCGCCGACGGGTTCTTCCCGCTGGGCCTCGCGGCGTTCTTCAAGCGACCCGAGGTCGCGAGGGTGCTCCTCGACCACGGCGCCGATCCGACGATGGCCTCGCGCCCCGCGGGATTCACACCGCTACATTCCGCCGTCGCCGACGACGAGGGCGTCGAGGTGAAGGACCTGGTGCGCATGCTGCTGGCGGCTGGAGCGTATCCGAACGCGCGCAGCGCGAGCGACGGCACGCCGCTGCACACAGCGGCATTCACCGGCAACGTCCCGGTCGTGCGCATGCTGCTCGCCGCGGGCGGCAATCCGCACGCGCCGGACAAGAAGGGTCACATCCCCCTCGATTACGCACGGGACAAGGGACACAGCGAGGCCGCGGCGATCCTGCATGACGCGGTCCTCGGAAAGCAGAGCTCCGGCTAGTTCGGAGCCGGTTAGAACTTCACCGCCCATTGCGGTGTCTGCGTCCCATCGCCCGCAGGCAGCGGCGTGACGGTGCCGGTCACGAGGTCGACGAGATTCCAGCTCGTCGTGATCGCGGCCGTGCCATCGACGCGCACCGTCGCAAGCGGACCAGCGACCTCCGCGACCGTCCGGCGCTGGTCGCTCGTGGTCCAAGCTTCGATCCGCGGCCCGAGACCGGATGCGCTCTTCGTCGTGGGTGACGCGAAGAGAACGATCTCATCCGTACCCGCACGCCAGAATGCGGTGCTCACGTCCCACCCGTCGGCCGGCTTCAGCTCATGCTTGTCCTCGAACCGATCGAACGGCCACCACATGACGCCGCGCGGCGTTGTGATCCCACCCAGTGCGAGTACGCGCTGGCCCTCGGCGTCGGCGCTGATCGCGAACGCGCCGGTGGGCTGCGGAAACGGCGATCGCTTGAGGTTGCCACCACTGATGTAGTCGTAGCTCGTCGCGTAACCGCCGTCTCCCGTCTCCACCGCCCCACCCGTGTTGGTCGTGCCGTGCCAGACGATCGGATACAGCAATGCGTTGGTGGCGCGGGCGATCTCCCGCGACGCTCCGGTATCGGCATTTACGGCCCGCAGGCTCGAGAAGTCCACCGCCAGCGGGATCGTCTGGCTGCGCTTGTCGACCTCGATGAGGATCTCGTCGTTCGCATCGGATGACCAGACAAGACCTCCGGTGGTCTCGAAGGCCTGGAAGTCGATGAGCGTCCGCTGGACGTCCGGCGTGGCCGTGTCGAACACGATGAGCTGATCGGCCGGTGTGGCGGTAGCCGCAAAGCTTCGCCGGATATACGCCACGCGCCGGCCATCCTTCGTCACGGCCAGCTGCTGGATCGGCCACATGGAGGCGAGCGGCGCGGGATTGGCTTCGGTCCTCACGATGCCGCCGGGGCCGCCTCGCGTGATGATGCCGTGCTGAGCGTCGGGCCGGACCGCCTCGATCGAAGGGGACGGCGCGGCCGATACGCTCGGACCCGGGCTCGCGACGGTGCCCGCCGAGCCGGTCGGCGACGGGCTGGACGCGGGCACGGGCTCGGGTCCGCCGCGGAGCAGCGAGAACGCGACGATGAGCGCGAGCGCCGCGGCCGCGACGCCGCCGATGAAGGCGAGCGAGCCGAGGCCGTTGCGCCGGCGGGCGCCGACGTTCACTCGATCGACCCGACGCGAACGGGAATCCGACATGAAGAGCTCTACCAACTGCCGCTCGAGATCGGTCATCGCTCACCTTCCCCGACGCGCTCGCGGAGTCGTCCGAGGGCGCGGTTGATACGAGATTTCGCGGTGCCTTCCGGCACGTCCATCTCCTGCGCGCATTCAGCGATCGACAGGCCCTGCCAGTAGTGCAGCACGAGCAGCGCGCGATCCTGACGCGGCAGCAGACCAACGGCCTGGCGGAGATCGACGAGCTCCGCGCCCGTGCCCAGGGAGGTCGAGCCCTCGATACCTTCGATCGAGCACTGCGGCCGCCGGAGCGACCAGCGCCGCTGATCGAGGAATCGCCGGACGAGGATGCGACGCACCCAGGGCACGATCGCGCCACCCTCTCGAAGCTGGTCCAGCTTCTCGTACACCCGGGACACCGTGTCGCCCACGAGGGCGTCCGCGTCGCCGCTTCCGCCGGTCAACGCTGATGCGAGCGGCATGAGCTCGTTCGCGAGCGCGCGGACGACTTCCTCTACGGCGCGCGTGTCGCCCGATCGTGCCGCCCGTACGACCGGATCGCCCAGCGGCCGTGTGTTTGCCATCGACAAGGTCACGCTGCAAGGACGCCGCCGGGGTCTGACCTGTTCGCAAGCGAGCGGCTGCTAGCGGACCGGGCCTCCTTCAACGGCGCCGTACACGAGCGCGCCGAGATCGGCAATGAAGACGTTGGCAGTCGCGTCGTCCGCGTCCCAGGTCATCACCACCACGACGAGCGGGCCGTGTGACGTGAAGATGACACCGGCGTCATGGGCCAGCCCGACGAGGTTGCCGGTCTTGTGCGCGACCACGACTCCCTCTGGAAGCGCGGCCGGGAGGCGGTCCTTGATCGTTTGCCGCTCCAAACGCGCCAGCATTCGTGCTGACGCCCCGGCGGACACGAGCTCCTTCTTCGCAAGAAGAGTGAAGAACGTCCCGATCGAGTGAGGTGTCGCGGTGTTGTCGCCCGCGGCGTCCAGAGTGACGCGGAAGTCCGACAGACCGGCCCGTGCGAGCGACGCGTCGATGTTGTCGCCGCCGAACAGATGCCAGAGTGCGAGCGCGGCTCCGTTGTCGGAGACCGTGATCATCGCCTCGAGCGCGTCATCGACTGCGAGCACGGCTCCGACCTCGTAGCCCGAGCCTTCCTCGGTGACGTCCTCGGGACCGATCGTGATGGTGTCGTTGTAGTGAAGCTCGCCGCGGTCGATGCGGCGCTCCGCCTCCATCAGGACGCCGAGCTTGTACAGCGACGCGGAGAGGACCTTCGCTTCGGCGTCATGTGAATACAACGGCGCGCTCGTGGCCGGATCCGCGATCCAGATGCCGGCGCGACCCGGGAACGCCGCGACGAGCGCTTCGAGCCGCCGCGCCGTATCGGCGGTGAACCTGGCCGCGATCTGACCGTCCGCGGACGCGGCCGCACCGGCGGAGATTGCCGTGGCGCCGTTCGGCGTCGAGCAGGCGGCTGCTCCTAGTCCAGCAGCGAGCGCAAGAACTGTCAGGCCGCGCGAGAGCGCACGAAGGTCCACCGGCTTCACCACGCAGACACAGTAGTCAGGGGCTGCTCGCTTCCGGTGACGCAATCGTCATGCCGCCCGCTCCGGCGAGGCAAACGAGCGCCCGTTACAGGATGGTCTCTCCGAGTGCGCTCGCGACGAGCTCGACGGCGAGCGAGGCGGTGGCGTTGTTGCTGTCGAGGATCGGGTTCACCTCGGCGATCTCGATCGAGCGCAGCTTGCCCGAAGCCGCCAGCATCTCCATCGCGAGCTGCGCCTCGCGGTACGTGAGACCGCCGCGCACCGGCGTGCCGACACCCGGCGCCTCACGCGGGTCGAGCGCGTCCATGTCGAGCGACACATGGATTCCGCCGGCCGCCTCGCCCGCGACGGCGATCGCCTTCTTCATCACATCGGCCATCCCGATTCGGTCGATGTCGGCCATCGTGATCGCGGTGACCCCGGCCTTCTTGATGTTGTCCTTCTCGCCTGGGTCGATGTCCCGGATCCCCACGAGCACGGCGTGCCGTCCATCGGTCGTGCCGCGGAGCGTCGCGGGAAATGGATCACCGGCCAGCCCGAGCGCGACGGCGAAGGGCATGCCGTGCACGTTGCCCGAGGGCGAGGTCTCGGGGGTGTTGATGTCGCCATGCGCGTCGATCCAGATGACGCCGGCGCGCTTTCCGGCTCGGTCGAGGCCGGCGATGGTGCCCATCCCGATCGAGTGATCGCCGCCGAGCACGACCGGGATGTTCCCGGACTTCGCGATCTCCTCGACCACTTTCGCGAGCTCCTCCGAGGCGCGCACGATCTCCTCGACGTTGTGCGCCTTCGGTCGGCCCCCGACACGATCGATCTTCTCGTACCGATGCGTGGCGCGGCCCTCGTCGGGATCTTTCACCCGGATGTTGCCGCGATCCCGCACGCGATAGCCGATGTCGCTGAGCTTCTCGGACAGGCCGGCGTAGCGCATGCCCGACGGGCCCATGTCCACTCCACGCCGGTTGCCTCCGAGATCCATCGGGACACCGACTATCTCGACCATCGGCCGCTCCTGCATCCGCCGCATGCGCTCGGGATCGGTCGGAAACCGCTCGCTCACGGGGAGTCCTTTCGCTGGGTCGTCGCGTTCGCCTGGAACACGGCGAGGATCACGCCCTCGGCCGCGAGCTCATCACCGACGAACGTCTTTACGTTCACGCGTGCGAAGCCGCGGCGCATCCTGTCGACGGCCGCCTCGAACCGCCCGGTGTCGCCCGGCCTCACGATCCGCTTGAAGCGCATCTCCTCGATGCCGGCGAACAGGCCGAGGCCGTCGCGGTATTCGGGCATGCTCATCGCCATCACGACCGCGGTCTGCGCCATCGATTCGACCAGGATCACGCCCGGCACGATCGGATTTCCCGGGAAATGCCCCGGCTGGTACCACTCGGTGCCGTCGAAGTCGTGCTCTCCCACCGCGCGGACGCCGGGCTCGAGCTCGGTGATGCGATCGATGAGCAGGAACGGCTCGCGGTGCGGAATGAGCGCCTCGATCGCCTGCCTGTTGAGCACGGTCACGACGCGAGTCTAGTCAGACCCTCGCCTTGTCGACGACGACGCCTGCCCAATCGACGAGCCGACGGCCGCGGTCGACTCCTTCTCTGGCCTCTGCTGCTGTGGTGCGTCGTGACTCGTATTCGACCAAGTTCTTCTTGTTGACGAGAAGCCGCAGTTGTTTCGCGTGCCGCTTGGTCTCTTCGGACTCGCCAGCGATCTCCTCACAGGGCGCGTATCACACGCACGTGACTGGCGGTCGCAAGTGCGTCGTCTAGCGGGGCAGACAGTCGCATTGCGGTGCCACTCCTCTACCGGATGGAAACTATCGTTACCAGCCGGTAAAGACTCTTACCATGTCTCAACCAGCGAGCGCGTCCACGCCGACCGCGTCGATCAGGTGCGTCGTCACCTGACCGCTGCGGAACAGATCGCTGGCCAGGATCTTCTTGTGGGCGGGGATGTTCGTCGTCACGCCGACGACGGTGAATTCGTCGAGCGCACGCTGCATCCGCGCGACGGCCTCGGCGCGATCGCGTCCCCAGGCGATGACCTTCGCGAGGAGCGAGTCGTAGTACGGCGGGACCTCGTAGCCCTGGAAGCAGTGGCTGTCGAGACGGATCCCCGGACCGGACGGCGGCAGCCAGGTGGTCAGCACGCCGGTCGACGGCGCGAAGTCGTGGTCGGAGTCTTCGGCATTGATCCGGCACTCGATCGCGTGCCCGCGCACCCAGATCTGCTCCTCGCTGAAGGACAGCGGCTGGCCCGAGGCGAGGGCGATCTGCTCCTTCACGAGGTCGATGCCCGTCGTGACCTCGGTGATGGTGTGCTCGACCTGGATGCGCGAGTTGACTTCGATGAAGTAGTAGCGGCCATCCGCGTCGACGAGGAACTCGAACGTGCCG
>JBGPKU010000013.1:0-56770 GCA_041486085.1 Candidatus Limnocylindria bacterium
CCTTGCGCCATGTTCCCCGCGCTCGCGGTCCAGACCCCGCGCGCGAGGTCCTCCTTGCGCGCGAGCGCCATCGCGTTGCTCGCGCCGCGGATCTTGAACGAGCCGATCGGCTGAAGGCACTCGAGCTTCAGGTAGATCTCGGCCGGCGCGTCCTCGACGTTCAGGCGCACCAGCGGGGTCCGCACGATCGCGTCCGCGATCCGCTCGCGCGCGGAGCGGATCTGCTCGAGGGGGATCATCGGTGCTTCGTGTACTTCACGACGTCGAGATCGTAGTAGCGCGCCGGGCCCACGAAGCGCATGCCGGCCTTCTCCATGACCCGGCGGGAGGCCACGTGCTCCGGGAAGCAGATGGCGATGATCTCGTCGAGCCCGCACTCCGCGAAGCCGAACCGCAGGCACGCGATCGCCGCCTCGGTCGCGATCCCCTGCCCCCACCAGGGCTTCCCGAAGTGATAGGCGACCTCGACCTCGGGGCCCGTGCCCTGTACGTGGAACAGGCCGCAGTCGCCGATGAGCTCGCCCGTCTGCTTGAGCTCGACGGCCCACAGCCCGAAGCCGTGCTCGATCTCGTGACGGATGAAGCGCTCGACCGAGGCGCGTGTGCGCTCGAGCGAGGGCGAGGCGCCACGGGGTATGAACTTCATGGCCTCGGGGTCGCCGAAGACCCGCTCGTGCAGCGCCCGCGCGTCCTGCGGCACGAACGAGCGGATGAGCAGGCGCGGCGTCTCGAGCGGGAGCGGCACGGCGGGAACATAACGCAGAATCGGCAGCGTGGCAGACGTCCGCGCGTTCCGCGCCCTCCGGTACGACGAGCGCGTCGCCGGGAGGCTGGACGACGTAGTCTGCCCGCCCTATGACGTCATTTCGGCCGAGCAGCGCACACAGCTTCTCTCCCGCAGCCCCTACAACTTCGTGCAGATCGAGCTTCCGTCCGATGGGGTCGCGGGCTACGCCCACGCCGCCCAGACGCTTCGCGACTGGCGCGCGAGGCACGTGCTCCGGCAGGACATGCCCGCGTCGCTGTACGTCCACGATCACGAGTTCTCGCTCGGCGGGACTCGCGCGACGCGTCGTGGCGTCTTCGTCGCGCTCCGCCTGCACGAGCCCGACGAGGGCGTGGTCCTCCCGCACGAGCGCACCTTCCCGAAGGCGAAGGCCGATCGGCTCGAGCTGCTTCGTGCGACGCGCGCCAACACCAGCCCGGTCTTCGGCATGGCCGACGCGTCGGCCGCGATCGCGTCGCTTGCCGCGGCTGGGCGGCAGGTCGCGATAGCGACGGCCGAGGGCGATGCCCATCGTCTCCTTGCCGTGACGCAGCCCGACGCCATCGCCGCGTTCGTGGCCGCGCTCAAGAGCCAGCGGGTCTACATCGCGGACGGCCACCACCGTTTCGAGACGGCGCTCACCTACGCGAACGAGCGCCGCGCCGCCGACGCGCCGGAACGATCGACGCTGGTCTCGCTCTCCGCGCTCGACGACCCGGGGCTGCGCATCCTTGGAACGCACCGCATCGTCCGCGGCGGCCGAGCGGCGCTCGACGCGGCCATCGCGCGCTCCTTCGACGCATCCCCGATCGACCGCGGCGCGCTCGGTGAGGTCCAGCCCGGCATCGTGCTGGTGCGCGATGGCCGGTTCACGCGCCTCGAAGCGCGCGCCGGCGTAGACCGCAGCGCGATGCCGGCGGCCTGGCGCGAGCTACCCGTCGCGATCGCCGAGGAGCTGCTGCTGAAGAATGCGCGGGAAGGTGGCGCCGAGATCGGCTACGAGCACGACACCGACCGTGCCATCGCCGCGGCGCGCGACGACGCAAGTGCCGTGCTGATCCGCGCTGTCGAGCCCGCGACGCTGCGGTCCGTGGCCGACGCGGGCGAGCGCCTGCCGCAGAAGACGACGTACTTCTACCCGAAGGTGCCCTCGGGTCTCGTCATCCGCACGCTCGACGACGATCAGGTCGCGCGGTAGAGCGCGCGCGGCCGCGAGAGATCGCCGAGCGCTGACAGGGTCGCGAAGAGTCCAGCGATGGCGACGGAGCTGAAGACGAAACCGGCCGCGTCATGCACGCCGACGGCCTCGAGGGCGAGCTGGCCGATGCCGCCCCAGTTGACGGTGAGCGAGTCCGTGATGGCTGGCGCGCGAGCGACTTCCGCGACGCCGTGGCGAGCGCTGCGGGGAGGGAGGGATTCGAACCCTCGTCGGCGCATCACTGCATCCGAACGGGTTTAGCAAACCCGCGCACTAGACCAACTATGCGACCTCCCCATAGTGGTCGATGACCAGTCTACCTGTCGATCTTCCCAACGGCTCGCTCGTTAGCATCGACCCGTGCCCGACGAACGCATCCTCGCGATCGACATCGGCGCAGGCACGATGGACGTCCTTCTCCACGACCCGACGCAGCCGATGGAGAACGCCGTCCAGCTTGTCCTGCCATCGGCGACGGCGCTCGTCGGACGCCGCATCGAGAATGCGCGACGCGCGGGCCACGCCGTGTTCCTCCACGGCAACCTCATGGGCGGTTACCACACGACCAACGCGGTGTGGCGACATCTCGAAGCGGGACTTGGCGTCTACGCGACCGAGCGAGCGGCGCGGACGGTGCACGACGATCTGGACCTGCTCGTCCGGAAGGGCATCAGGATCGCCGAGCGCGCACCGGACGATGCGGTCGCCATCGAGCTGCGCGATCTCGACCTCGCGAAGATCGGAAAGGTCCTCGGCACGTACGACGTCACCATGCCGGCGACGGTGGCGGTCGCGGCGCAGGACCACGGTTTCTCGCCGAAGGCGTCGAACCGCCTCTTCCGCTTCGAGCACTGGCGGCGCTTCCTCGTGCCGGGCAGCAGCCTCGCCGATCACATCTGGACCACGCCACCCGACTACATGACGCGGCTGCGTGCGATCCAGGCCGACGCGCCCGGAGCGATCGTCGCGGACACCGGCCCGGTCGCGGTGCTCGGCGCGCTTGACGATGAGCGGGTCGCTGCGGAGGCCGATCGCGGCGCCTGCATCGTCAACGTCGGGAACCAGCACACCCTCGCGCTGCTCGTGCGCGGCGAGGAGCTGTTCGGCGTGATGGAGCACCACACCGAGTCGATGAACACCGAAAAGCTCGAGCGCCTCGTGACACGGCTCGTCGCCGGCGCGATCACGCACGACGAGGTCTTCGACGACGACGGACACGGCGCACTGGTCCTCGACGGCTACCGGGCGGCGGAGCCATTCACCTTCATCGCGGTCACCGGGCCGAACCGCGCGATGGCCAAGCCGCTCGGCTGGTACTTCGCCGCGCCGCACGGCGCGATGATGCTGTCGGGGTGCTTCGGCCTCGTACGCGGGATCGGCAGGCTGAATGAGAGAGACCCCGTCCTCGCGGACGGGGTCTCCCCGAAAGGTGCCGGACGAGAACTAGCTACTTGATGAACTGCCGCAGCCACGGGTCGGCGAAGTAGACCGCGAATGCGATCGAAGCGATCCACATCCAGAGGCTCACCTCACCGGACTTTCCGCTCGCGAGCTTGAGCAGCGCGTAGGCAATGAAGCCCACGCCGATGCCGTTCGTGATCGAGTACGTGAGCGGCATGACGAAGATGGTCAACAGGACCGCGAAACCCGTGGCGAAATCGATGTTGCCGACCTTGTTCAGGTCCAAGATCGGACGGAACATGAACCAGCCGACGAGCATCAGCGCTGGCGCCGTCGCCTCCTTTGGAACGATGCCGGCGATCGGCGCGAGCAAGATAGACACGAGGAACAGAGCCGCCGTCACGAGACTCGCGAGCCCTGTCTTTGCTCCTTCGGCGACGCCCGCGCCGGACTCGATGTACGTGGTGTTGCTGGACGTGCCGAAGACCCCTCCGAACAGCGCGCCGAGGGAGTCGACCCAGAAGACGCGGTCGGCCCTGTCGATCGTGCCGTTCGGCCGCAGCCAGCCGCCCTCTGAGGCGACCGACACGACCGTGCCGGCGGTGTCGAAGAAGTCCGAGAGCATCAGCGAGAAGACGGTGAGGATCGCGACGAAGAAGCCGAGCTTGAAGACTTCCAGAAGTGCGAACTGACCGTTCACGGTCGTGAAGACCGCGCCGATCGTCGAGAAGTCCGGCACCGCCGTGTAATTCGTGGGCATCACGGCGACGCCGGGGAACGCTTTGTAGGTGGCGCCACCGGTCGCTGCATTGACGACGATCCCGATGACCGTCGCGCCGATGATGCCGAGGATGAGCGAACCCTTGACGTTGCGCGCGTAGAGGAAGGCGGTGAGCAGCAGTCCGCCCAACGTGACGATGGCGGTGCCGCTGTTCCAGTTGCCGAGCGCGAGCGGATCGTCCGGGATGCCGGTCGCTCGCACCAGCCCGCCGTTGAATGCGCCGATCGCGAAGATGAACGCGCCGATGCCGGCGCCGATGCCGAGCTTGATCGGTACGGGTACTGCGTCGAGCAGCGCGCGGCGCACGCCGAGCGCCATCGCCACGCAGATCGCCGCTCCTTCGAGAGCGACGACGCCCATCGCGCCCTGCCACGAGAGGTGCAGGCCGCCGACCAGAGTGAATGCGACGACGGCGTTGATGCCCAGACCCGCGGCGCCCGCGTACGGGTAGTTCGCCCAGAGGGCCATGCCCGCGGTGAACAGCGCGGCCATGAGAGCCGTCGCGGCCACGATCGCGGGGAACGGGATCCCGGCCGTCGAAAGGACGACCGCGTTCACGACGAGGATGTAGGACATGACGAGGTAGTTCGTGAGTCCGCCGCGGATCTCCGTGCCGACCGTCGATCCCGCGGCCGTGACGTGAAAACGGCGCTCGACCCAGCTGCTCTCAGCGCGCATCGCGCTGCTTCCTGCTGCCATCTTTCCCTCCCTTGCTATTGATGCAAGCCGTGCTGGTCGTGACACCTCCAGGTCGAGGTCACACCGGCACGCGGGAAGGTCCGACAGGAAGCGGCTCGGATTCTAGGGCTTGGCCCTCTTCCCCTCCGCGTAGACGTACGCGTTGACTCCCAGATAGAGGTCCTTGCCATCGATTTGCATGCCCGTCTTCTGGTTGCCGCGGGTCGAGGCAACGACGAGCGTCTTCCCACTCGCGCTCGGCGTCGGCTCCTTGATCGGGATGCGGATCACGAGCATGTCGCCCTCGCGGGTCACCGTGAGCTCGTCGGCCATCGAGTCTGCCTCCTTGTCGCGTCCGTGTCGCGTCCGTCGCGCGGCGGAGGGGGTGGGATTCGAACCCACGGAAGCCTTGCGACTTCAGCGGTTTTCAAGACCGCCGCATTCGACCGCTCTGCCACCCCTCCGAGGCAATAAGTATGGGCTCTGTCGTCATGCCTGCGGCCTGGGAAGCGGGCTAGCGAGATCGATCCTGAGCAGGGCCGAGAACGAGGTCGCGCGTAAGCTCCGCGTGTCCGGCGTGTTCGGCAGTGTGCGCGATCATCTGCAGAAGGAAATCGCGAGTGGTGGTCGCTCCAGCCGACTGGGTGGAAACCGCCGGCACCAAGAGCGGCGCGTTGCTCACGCGCGGCGGGGCATGTTCGGCCCCGAGGGTCCGTGCATCGAGCCGTTCGAGTGCTGCGACGATGCGAGCCTTCGCGGCCTCCAGTTCGCCCTTCGCCGAGCGGGCGGTCCACGGCGCAAGGAACTCGCTATCACGGTCGCGAAGAGACTGATCTCCAACCAGCTGCAGCACAGTGTTCTGCGCCGAGCCAACCACATGAGTGATCAGCACGATGAGGCTGCTTCCCGTCCCGAGCGGCCTCCACGCGACTTGATCGTCATCGAGTCCGTCGAGCGTCTCCGCCACCCGGTCGAAGTCGCGAAACAGCCGGCGCCGTATCGATTCGAGCTCAGGATCCAGACCCATGAGGAGGCTCCTTTCGAGTAGTCCCGCACCAGGAGTTCGTCAGTCGCGACGCGGCCTCGCTCGAGCGGCGCTGTACGGGATCTCGCTCCGACTAATCGCCGCGAGACGGAATGAGCGCCTGGACGGCGCGGCTTACGGACCCGGTCGCGCTCCAGCCCGCGGAGCGTGACCGTGAGCATCCGCTTTCGCAGTTGCACTTCGCGTTCTAGTTCTACGCCCAAACGGCCGCGGCGAAATCCCCTTCCCCGATCGCCGGCTCGAATTCGCCGACTCGGACCTAGGCTCTTCCGCGCCGCGGACGGCGCGCGGGGGCCTTCGCGACAGGAGCCTTGCCGGACCGAACTACGCGCGACGTCTTCCTGACCGTCATCTTCGCGGCGATCTTCTTCGCCGCCGCTCTCTTTGCAGGAGTCGAGCGCGCCTGCTCCATCGGCCGGGACGCTCGTTGCGGCGCGATCGCCTGGGTGGGCGCCAGATGGGTCATGCAGGCCGAGCAGCGTTCCCCCCGCTCGGCCTTGTCATCGCTCGCCACCTCGAGCGTCCCCGCGAGCTCCTTGCGGCAGTACGTGGTCGTGGTGAAGCTCTTGGTCCGCGGGACATGCCACTCCGCTGACGCGCCAGTGACTCGGCTGAGCACGCGCACCCATTGCGACACTGGTGCTGATTCTAAGTACGCCCAGCGCCGTGTTGTTAGTGGCGCTACGCAGATCCTTCATACGGGCGAGGTCGAATCGCCTCTCTTGCGTGCGCTGTGCGCGGAATGACGAGCCGCTTCCATTGAGCCGGATCTGCAAGAGGGAACGCGCGCACGAATCGGCTCTTGTGTTCCTGGGAATGGGGAGTACACCTAGGACGTTCCTCCGGACCCGACGCACCGACCGAGCCCCAGTGCCGGCGAGGTGCCCCACAGGCCCCCTGTGAGCCAGCGTTCCGATCCGCGACTGAGGGGGTGCGGCCATGTCTAGCAAACAGGGCGAGCTGATTGCACGCCGCCCCGTTGACGGGGGCTACTCAAGCACGACCTGAAGTTCGTGGACGAGGATGTTCTCGCCGGACCAAGTGCACCGACCGAGCCCCAGTGCCGGCGGGGTGCCCACCAGGCCCCAGCGAACCCCGTCCTGTCTCACCGCGATTGAAAGAGGGTCGACCATGACCGCTGACCAGAACAAGCTCACCGTGCGCCGCCTTGTCGAGGAGGGCTTCAACAAGCAGAACCTGAAGCTCATCGACGAGACCTTCGCCAAGGACGCCATCAGTCACGACCCGTCGCAGCCCAACCTCGGCCGCGGACCCGAGGGCGCGCGCGAGTCGATGCGCGTCTACAGCACAGCCTTCCCGGACGCAAAGCTCACCATCGAGCGCGAGATCGCCGAAGGCGACTACGTCGTCCAGTATCTGAGCACGAGTGGGACGCACACCGGCCCGCTTGGCAACATCCCCGCCACCGGCAAGAAGACGAACGTCACCGGCGTCATCATCAGCAAGTTCGAGAACGGCAAGGTCGTCGAGACCTGGTCGCTCTGGGACCAGCTCAGCCTGATGCAACAGATCGGCGTCGTCCCAATGCCCGAGACAGCGAAGCAACCTGCGTTCGCGGGCCGCTAACCGGCTCGCAACCACGCGCAGGGCGCTCGGCGAAAGGTCGCCGGGCGTCCTGTCGGGCGAGATCGCCAGTCGGCGCCGGTGCGTGCGGGTGACCGGGGTCTAGACCGCTGCCACCCCTCGCGACCAGTGAGCATGGGCGCTTGATGTGCGCTCGAGCACAGCTGCACGCGCAGGTCCGTCGTGGAACGAGTACCCTCCCTCACTTGGTGCCGGTGCCCACTGTCACCACGATCACGCGGCACGTGCGAACGAGATGGCGGACCCGCACGGCTCGTGGGTAGAGGCTCGGCCCAACGACGCAGGGATCGGAAAGGAAAGAACCATGTCGAAGGAAGCTCTCGCAAAGGTAGTCCAGCGTTCGATCAGCGACGCGGCATTCCGCCGTCAGCTCGCGACCGACCCGACCGGCGCGCTTCGCCGATACGACCTTACGGCCGATGAGGCCGCCGCCATCCGCCACGGTGACTCGGCGCGGCTCACCGCGCTCGGCGTCGAGCAGCGCATGAGCAAGGCGTTCACACTCGCGGCGGGCGACGCGGGCAGCCTGCCCTCGTCGAGCGATCTCGCGACGGGCAACATCGGCGCCGTGCAGAGCCCCGACGCCGCGGACCGCAACTTCGCGAACAGCATCGGCGACCCCGCCACAAGCGGCGCCGTGCAGAGCCCCGATGCCGCGGACCGCAACTTCGCGAACAGCATCGGCGACCCCGCCACAAGCGGCCCCGTGCAGAGCCCCGATGCCGCGGACCGCAACTTCGCCTACGGCACGGCCGACGCCGGCGCGAGTGGCGCCGTGCAGAGCCCCGATGCCGCGGACCGCAACTTCGCCTACGGCACGGCCGACGCCGGCGCGAGCGGCGCCGTGCAGAGCCCCGACGCCGCGGACCGCAACTTCATCGGCAACAACGAGGCGTTGTCGAACGTCATGCCGTCGGACGCGACTCACGCGCTCAGCGGCAGCGAGCTCACCGACGCGTCGACCGACGAAGGCTTCCTGCCGACGGTCGGCTACACGGACGACGTGACGACCGACGCAGACGCTGGGGAGACCACGGAGGCTACGGACATCCCGCACATGCCTCACTAAACCGGGTCGTACCCCGCGACGCAGCAGGAGCGGCTCCACTCGGAGCCGCTCCTTCGAATTCAGTTGGATCGCATGGTGAAGAAGCCGGTCTCCTTGCCCCCCGACGCAAGTTCTGCCACATACCCGCAGCCAGGCGTGCACGGCTGGAAGGCCGTTTCACCGGAAGCCGTGGGATCAGGATCACCACTGATCTTGTTGCGCAGCTCCGGAGGGGCGGCCCCTGCCTTCCCGGTAAACGTGAACTTGGCACGCAGAGACGTTCCCTCATACACGTTGAAGATGAGCGTCACGTTGCCAGAACCATCCACGGTGCTGTCTGGAAGTCTGAAGGCTGGCGTGGGATCGGATACCCACGTCTGAAGCGTGGTCCCTCCACTTGAATACGTGTGCTTGCCGTTGCCTTGCAGGAGCCCACCAGACTGTAGGAAGTTCACTTCAAGGCGCGGATAGAACGAGTTGCCCCGCGAGGTCACCATCTTTATCACCCAAGTCCCCGGGACTCAGGGTGACCGGCGCGGTCGGCGACGACGTTGTGGCGGCTGGCGGCGGGGTGGCAGTCCGCGGAGCACTCGGGGTCGGCGTCGAGACCTGAGCAGCCGCCTGGGTCGGCGTCGAGACCTGGGCGGAGCTGCCACCTGTAGTAGCCGACCGCGACGCGGACCCGGATGCGGGAGCCGGATTGTTGACAGTCACATTCGTGCAACGTTCTTCATGCGGTGAAGACTCGCGGTCGCGGCCGGATCGCACATCGACCAGGAGGTCCGAGTCTTCGCGCCAGCTGGCGGATGCGCGCATCCACCACTTGGCGGGGCGCCGAGCACCGTCGCGCCGGCCTAGCCGCTTACCTGCCCGGAGCCGGCCCTCGACATCCCGGCGCTCACCGAGCGTCTCGCTCCATCCGCAGGTCGGCAGCCCTCGCTACAACGCGCCCGGCGCCACGCTCAGTCGTAGCGCTTGCCGCCGTACATGATGTAGCCGCCCAGGTGCGACCGGTCGGGGTCGTGATGCGTGAAATGCACGAGACCACCCTGCGCATTCCACACGTATTCACCGTGCACCACGACCGTCTCACCCACCGCGACGGGGACGCGCGGCGCGATGGACAGGTTGTGTTCGATCAGCACGGTCATGCGCACGTTCGTGAGTCGGACGATGAACCGTTCGTGCGGGCCTGACGGGCCGTTCTGGTCCGACAGCACGCGGTCGACCGTCCCGCTGATCGTGAGCTCCACTCCGTCAGCGTGTCTTTCGAACGCGCGTTGTACGGCAGCGTCGTCGGACCCGATCGCGGTGGGCTCGAGCGCCGGTGCGGACGTGCAGGCGGCGGCGATGGCGAGCGACACGGCCAGCGCGAGCCAGCACCTGCGGATGGCCGAGCGCGGCGCGCCAGCCGTCCTCACCAAGGTGTATCTAATGCCCTCAGGGTCTGTCCCTCCATAGAGCCGTGAGAACATGGCTGCATTCATCTCTCGGAGATCAGGTGATGGGAACGCTGAAACAGCTCACGCCGGAAGAGACGCGCGTCATCGTGAACAAGGGAACGGAGCGCCCGTTTACCGGCGAGTACGACGATTTCTTCGTTGAGGGCATCTACGTCTGTCGCCGCTGCGAAGCGCCACTCTACGTTTCGGATGCGAAGTTTCACTCCGGCTGCGGTTGGCCGTCGTTCGATCAGGAGATCGAGGGCGCCGTGCGGCGGCTGCCCGATCCTGATGGGGATCGCGTCGAGATCGAGTGCGCGGCTTGCGCAGGCCATCTCGGCCACATCTTTGTCGGTGAGCGGTTGACGGCAAAGAACACGCGGCACTGCGTGAACTCGATTTCCCTCAAGTTCATCCCTAAGGGGTAGAACCCCTGCGAGCTTGCGGGGCGATCGCGATCTTCGCGAGCCCTTCAGGGAATGCCGCGTTTCTCGGGCTCCCGCAGCGGCCCCGTGACGGTCCAGCCGTAGGTACGCCAACGTTCCGGTGTCGGCGCACGATCCGATACGAGTCGCACGCGCAGCTTGTCGCGGGAGCGCTTTCGCGACGCCGCCCAGGCGAGGCCAGCCATGATCGTCGCAACACTCTCCCGATCCGCCGGATACGCGGCGTCGTGCCGCAGCATGTCCAAGGGAAAGTCGCCGACGCCCTCGACCGTGTACTCGAAACGATCCGCCATTCCGGCGTCACCTCCGAGGTGATGACGATAGGACGTGGAGATCTGCGCGAGAGTGTTACTCATGGTCCGCGGACCGATACTCGAGTTCGCCGGCGGCGATCCCGCCTTCCTCTCACTGGCCGCCGCCCTTCACGAGCGGAGCCTTGCGGACCCGTCTTGAGTCATCCCTTTTCCCACACCGGCGATCCGCAGCACGTGGAGCACCGGGCCGCGTATTGGGCGGAGGTCTTCGGTGGTCCGGAGCGCTATTCGCGATCGCACGGTGGTCACTCGGTGATGCTCGCCATACACGCCGGCCAGGGGCCGGAGCGGACTGCCGGTGCCGCGCTGGAGCTGGAACGGACTCGAGTAGAGAAACCGAGCGAGCAGTAACGAACAAGGCCCGGCGCGCGTCATGCTCATGCGATGGGACTCCGCGCCTTCGTCCTGCTCGTCGCCGCGATCTCTGCCGTGTCGTGCGGGCCCGGCGCCAGCCCGACCGGCGTCGAGTCCCCGCGCGCCGCAGCGCTTCCCCTTCCCTCCACGTCCGCGCCGCCACCGTTCTGGGTGGAGGCGCCGATCGCCGGCGATCCATCGCCCATCCGCGCACACGTCCCTGCGACCGGCGCGATCGTGATGCCAGGCGAGGTCCGTCTCCTTCCCCCGCCCGTCCTGGCCGGACCGCGGCGCGTCGCCATCCAGGCGGGCCACTGGAAGGTCGAGGAGGCCCCCAGCGAATTCCCGAACTTGCGGTTCGAACCCGGCGCATCCGTTGCGGGGGTCGATGAGGTCACGGTGACGCTCGACGTGGCCAACCGCGTCGCCGAAATCCTGCGCGCGAAGGGCATCGTCGTCGATGTGCTGCCCGCGACCATCCCGCCGAGCTACGTCGCGGACGGCTTCGTCTCACTTCATGCCGATGACGACGGCAGTGGCACAGCCACGGGCTTCAAGCTCGCGCACGGGTTCTATCGTGGGCCGCGCGAGGACGCGCTCGTCGATGCGCTCACGAAGGAATTCGCGAGGGCGACCGCGCTGCCGCTCAACGACGACATCACGGACTCGATGACCGATTACTACGCATTCGCGTGGTTCCGCTACCAGCACGCACTCGCGCCGCACACGCCAGCCGCGATCATCGAGATGGGATACCTATCGTACGACGGCGATCGGGCTCTTCTGACGCAGCATGCGGACGTCGCGGCCGCGGGCATAGCGAATGGTGTCCTGCGATTCTTGCAAGCGAATACACGCGCGTCGCTCTTCGCGGACGCGATCGTCGTTCCCACCGTCGCCGCGCCGGCGCCATAGCGCCACCGACGGGCACGAGGCCGTCGAACGCGCGGCACGGTGCTCAGCTACCGGAACCACGCCTCCTCGAGCACGCGCATCACGTTGCCACCGACGGCCTTGGCGATATCGCCGTCTGAGTAGTCGTGCTTCACCAGCCAGCGGACGATGTTGGGGAAAGCCTCAGCCGGGTTCTCGATCCCGTCGACGAACGCGACTTCCTCGAACTGCGTCTGGCCATGCGCCGCGCGGATCGAGAGCTGCTTGGCGAAGTACCTGTGCAGGCCGACGTGGTCGCCGAAGAGTGTGTCCGGACCGAACGCGACGTGCTCGATACCGACGAGGTCGGCGCAGTACGCGAAGTGCTCCATGTAGCTTTCGATCGAGTGCTTGGGATGGTTCTTGGTGAGCGTCGTGTGCGGCGCCGCCTCGATCCCGATGACGCCGCCCTTCGCGGCACATGCCTTGATCACCTCGTCGGGCTTCATTCGCTTGGTGTTCCAAAGAGCGCGCGCCCCAGCGTGCGTGATGAAGATCGGCTTGTCGCTGGCCTCGATCGTATCGAGCGAGGTCTGATCGCCGGAGTGCGAGATGTCGATCGCGATCCCGAGCTTGTTCATGCGGCGAACCGCCTGGCGGCCGAACTCGGTGAGCCCCCCGTCGCGTGACTCCTTCAGGCCGCTGCCGAGCGTGTTCGCCTCGCTGTAGGCGATCCCGGACGAGCGGATGCCGAGGCCATACAGGATGTCGAGTCGATCGACCTCGTTCTCGATGGCGGTGGCCGCCTCGAGCGATGCAATGAAGGCGAGCTGCCCGTTCTCCTTCGCGCGCCGGATGTCCTCGAGAGTCTCGCCGCGGACGATGAAGTCCTGGTGCGCGATGTCCGAGAGCCGCATGCCCAGGTCGTAAATGGTGTCGTCCCACTTCCAGCCGGCCTTCGAGGTGATCGTGGCCGTGCCGTCCATGAGGCAGTCGAAGACCGCATCGAGCCCCGAGACCGCCATGCCCGCGTAGCCGGTGAAGTCGCGGCCCTGGCGCCGGTACTCGGCGAGGTCACCGAAATCCTCTGGCACGACGAAGCAGTGATCGTGCAGCGAGATGGCCAGATGCTCGTCGAGCACGCGCTGCACACGCTGCTCTTGCGCATCGCTGACCTCGACCCGCCGTGAGGGAACTCGGTCGAGCTCTTTGGCGAGCTTGAACTCACGGTAGTCGGTCCCCGGCTCGAGATACTCGAAGCTGCGGTAGCCGTCGTATTTCGCGCGCTTCGCGACATCGGCGCTCTTCACGGTGAATCCTCCCCTCGGATAGGTCGCCGATACTAGCGTCGGCGCCGTGGATCGAGTGCGTCACGAATGCCGTCGCCCAGGAAATTGAAGGCCAGTACGACGATCGTGATCGCGAGCCCCGGGTAGATCGCGAGCGCTGGCGCCGTGAACACGTACTGCTGTGCCCGCTGGAGCATGTTCCCCCACGATGGAAGGGGCGGCTGCACGCCGAGCCCGAGGTAACTGAGCGCCGACTCGGTCAGGACGGCGAAGGCCACGCCGAGTGTCGCCGAGACCACGAGCGACGGGATCGCCTGCGGCAGGATGTGGCGCGCAAGGAGGCGCGCCGGCCCGACGCCGAGCGACCGCGCCGCGATGACGAACTCCGCGGTCTTCCAGCGGAGCGTTTCGCCATACACGACCCGCGCGACCGGCATCCAAGAGAGCGCACCGATGACCAGAACGAGCGTCGCCACGCCCGTGCCGAGCACGGTAATGACGACGAGGATGAAGAAGAACGTCGGCACGGCGAGCATCCCGTCGGTGAAGCGCATCAGGACGGCGTCGATCCAGCCACCGTTGAAGCCCGCGATCGCTCCGACAACGACGCCGATGGAAACCGCGGCGAACATCGCCGCGACCCCGACGAGGAGCGTGACGCGGCTGCCGTGCAGCAGGCGACTCAGCACATCGCGCCCGAGATCGTCTGTGCCGAGAGGATGTGCCGCGCTGGTCCCGGCCAGGCCGTGCAGCGGGTCGGTCGCTTCCGGCGGGATCGACCAGAGGAAGGGTCCGGCGATCGCGAGCAGCGCCGTCACCGCGAGCACCATAAGGGCGCCGACGGCGAGCCGGCTCACGTCAGCCGGATCCGCGGATCGATCCGCGTGTAGGCGAGATCGACGAGTAGGCTCGCGAACACCGCCATCGCCGCCACGACGACGGTGAGACCGGTGACCAGTGGGTAGTCGCGGCCCTGCGCTGCTTCGAGCGCGAGCCGGCCCATGCCCGGCCAGCCGAAGACCGCCTCGGTGACCACCGTGCCGCCCAGAAGCCGCGGGACGAGCGCTCCGATCGCGCTGACGACCGGGATGAGGGCGTTCCGGAGGGCGTGCCGCGTGATGACGATCGCCGGCGCGAGCCCCTTCGACGTCGCGGTGCGGATGTAATCCTCGTGGAGCACCTCGATGGTCGCGGAGCGCGTGAATCGCACGACTGTCGGCAGGATCGTCGTGGCGAGCGCGACGGCGGGAAGCACAAGATGCGCGAGGCGGTCGCCGAGCGTATCCGACGCGACCGAGGTCACTCCGGCCGATGGGAGGACCTGCAGCGACACGGCGAACACGAGGATGAGAACGATGCCGAGCCAGAACACCGGCAGGGAAAGGCCGATGGCGGTCAGCAGCGAGAGCAGGTGGTCGATCGGCCGCCCGCGGCGAAGGGCCTGTAGGACACCGATCGGGATGCCCAGGGCGATCGAGACCACGAGCGCGGCCCCGGCGAGGATGAACGTGTTCGGGAGCCGATCACCGATGCGCTTTGAGACCGGCTCGTCAGTGAGGAGGGAGCTCCCGAGGTCGCCCCGCAGCGCGCCGCCGACCCACTCCAGGTAGCGCTGCGGTACGGGCCGGTCCAGACCCATGGCGCGGATCAGCGCCTCGCGTTGCTCCGCCGTCACGTCGAAGCGCATGACGGACGCCGGACCGCCGGGCGCGAGGTTCACGAAGAAGACCGTGTGGGCGCTCGCGAACACGATCACGAGCGCCCCCGACGCGATCCGCTGGAGGAGGAATCGAGCTACTGCTTTGCCAACCACCATTCGCCGATGTATTGCACGGCATCGCGCAGGCCGAGCTCCGGAACTCCCTTGAGCCGTGAGCTCAGCACGTCGATCTCCTGCGGGTACCAGAGGAACAGGTACGGAAGGGTGTCCGAGGTGTACGTCTGCAGCTGCTTGTAGACGGCCTTGCGAGCCTCGACGTCACTCGCGGCCTGTCCCTGCACCAGGAGGTCGTCGAGCTTGGGGTCCTGGTAGCCGGGGATGTTGAACCCCTTCCCCGCCGCGGTCGAGTGGTAGTACGGGAAGACGTCCGGATCGGAGGGATACGTCCACCAGTTCACGGTGGCCGTGTAATCGCGGCGCACCACCACTTTCTGGATGTACGCGTTCCACTCCATGGTGTTGAGGTCGGCGATCACGCCGATCTTCTTGAGATCCTGCTGGATGAGCGCGTTCACCGGCTCGAGGACGCCGCGTTGCCCGACGTCCATGGTGAACTGGAACGGCTTGCCGTCCTTCTGCAGGACGCCATTCGCGCCCGGGGTCCACCCGGCTTGCGCAAGGAGGTCCTTCGCCTTCTGCGGGTCGTACGGATACTTCGAGGCGAGCGACGAGTCGTAATACGCGGAGAGGGCCGGCGTGATCGGAGAGTTCGCGATCGACCCGTAGCCGAGCTCGACCGACTTGATGATCGCCTGGCGGTCGATCGCGTCGACGAACGCCTGCCGCACCCTCACATCGGTGAAGCGCGGATCGGTCTGATTCAGCGCGAGCCAGTAGTACTGCACGAGCGGACGCGCCGCGACGACCAGACCGGACGCGCTCTTGATGCGGTCAACGGCTGCCTTGTTGTCGAGGATCATCATGGTGATGTCGCCTGAGAGCGCCTGCGCGATCTGCGTGTTCGGATCGGGCACGACCGTGAAGACGACCTTGTCCAGGAACGCCTTCGGCCCGAAGTAGTTCTCGTTGGGAACGAGCGAAACGCTTTGGCCCGAGGCGTACTTCTCGACCTTGAACGGGCCCGTGCTCACGGGTACGCCCTTGTTGAACGACGTCGTCTTGAGCGGATCCGCGGAGAGGACGTGCTTGGGAAGGATGCCCGCGTTGTAAGCGAGGAACGACGGCAGCGCCGCGAATTTTCTGGACAGGTCGAAGCGAATCGTGTTCGGGTCGATCACCGTGACCGTCTTCACCGCGGCGTAGCTCGCCGCGTTTTGCGCACCGAGATCTTTGTTCAGCACGACGTTGTTGAACGTGAACGCCACGTCGTCGGCGCTGAAGGCCTGGCCGTCACTCCACTTGACGCCACTGCGCAGCTTGAACGTCCAGCTGAGGCCGTCCGTCGCCGTTGTCCAGCTTTCCGCAAGGTCTGGCGCGGGCGCGAGGTCCTTGCCAGGCTTGGTCAGTCCCTCGAAGATCACGCGGTTGATGAAGAGGGACTCGACGAACGCGTTCGGACTCCATGGGTTGAGAGTGGGATCCGCGCCGATGGGGATCGTCACCGTCCCTCCGGCCACCGGGCCGCCGGCGGACGGAGCCGCCGATCCCGCGGGCTGAGTGCTCGCCGAGCACGCGGAGACGGTGAGCGCGGCGGCAAGGGCGAGCGTGGAGAGCCGCAGAGGACCACCTGCGAAACCAAGCATGGCAACCTCCCAGTACGTGCGGGAGTGTATCGCCGGTGGACGCCATGCGTAACGATCCTCTCGATCACCAGGGGACACGCGATGATGGATCCAGAGAGACGAGGAGACGAACGCCATGGCAGACGAGCTGAGCGTGAACCCGTGAGGGGGACATGCTCGTGATCCGCATCGCGATCGCGAAACCGACACCGAGCGCGGGCGGGAAGACGCGCGTAGACGCCTGGCTCTGGGCGGTCCGGATCTACAAGACTCGTTCCGCGGCGACGGATGGTTGCCGGGCCGGCCACGTCCGCGTGAACCGAGCCGCAGCGAAGGCGTCGACGCCGGTGAAGGTCGGCGATCGGGTCGAGGCGTTCGTTGAGCGCGAACGCATCCTCGAGGTGAGGACGGTCATCGACAAGCGAGTAGGCGCCCCGATGGCGGCGACGTGTCTGATCGACCACAGCCCACCCGTTCCCGTCGTCAAGCGACAGCCCCGGGTCGCGGTGCGCGAGCCCGGTTCCGGCCGGCCCACCAAGCGCGAGCGCCGCGAGCTCGACCGCTTCAGGCGACCATAGATCGCGAACGTGAAGACACCGTTCCTCTGGCGCTTGCAGGATGCGTGCGACATGGTCGGTGCCAAGCTCGAGGTAATCTCGGCGACCGACAACACCGGTAGGATCGTCCTTCCGTCGGGTCGCGTGCGCTTCTTCAGCCGCCTGCGCTGGGACCTCAACACCCTGGGCGCGGCGGCGATCGCGATCGACAAGGATGCGACCGCGAGCGTGCTGAGGCGATGCGGGCACACCGTCCCGACCGGACGGTGCTTCTCCTCTGACGGGCGGCTGCGCGAGGCGCGCGACATCGGGCCCGCGTACGCATACGCGCAGCGACTCGGGTTGCCGGTCCTTCTGAAGCCGAACGACAGCTCCTCGGACCAGCAAGTGTCGGTCGCGTACACCCGCGCCCAGTTCTACGCGGCCGCCCGTGAGGTCTTCGCCAGCTCCAAGAAGCTGCTGGTGCAGCGCATCGCCCGCGGCGTCGACTGCTCGATCGTCGTGCTCGACGGCGAAGTCCTGATGGCGAGCGAGAAGAGGGCGCCGTACGTGGTCGGCGATGGCCGGTCAAGCATTCGGAAGCTCATGTCGTCGAGGCACCGACGCAGCCTGGCAACGAGAACCCCGACCGAGCTGCGCGTCGATGACGTCCGTGTGGGCAGGCACCTGGCGCATGGCCGCCAGACGCTCGAAACGGTGGCGCGAGCAGGCGAGCGCGTCGACCTGCTGCCGTGCGGCAACCTCGGCGTGGGTGGCGACGTTCGGGTCGTGACCGACGTGCTGCATCCCGAGCTGCGAGCGCTGGCGATCCGGGTCGCCGCCGACATGGGCCTGCGCCTCGCCAGTGTCGACCTCGTCCTCAGCCGGCCATCCGATGCGCCGCCAAAGCGGTGCACCGTGCTCGAGGTGAATTCAGCACCGGGACTCGACACGCACGAGCGAGAGCCGGGCTGGTCGCGCCGCCGCGTCGAGCGCGTGTCCAAGATCCTGCTCGCCCTCGATCGTGACCTCTAGCCGTTGCTACAGTTCTGAGGTGGCAGCAGTCCTCGCGGAACAGTTACTCATCAAACCTCGATCGCGCGTGCTGTTGCTGAACGCACCGGTCGGTTACGCGAAAAAGCTCCAGCCTCTGCCCGAAGGCGTCACCATCACCGACCGCAGGAGCCAGACCGCGTCCGATGTCGCGATCGTCTTTGTGCGCGACACCGGCGAGCTCAAGCGACTGCAGAGCGGATTCGCGACTCTTGAAGAGGACGCGGCCCTGTGGGTCTGCTATCCGGAGGGCGGAACGCCGGCCGGCACGGACCTCGATAAGGACGTGCTCCACGCCGCGCTACAGAACGACGAGCTCGGCGGAGTTTCCAGTGTCTCGTTCGACAAGACGTGGACGTGCCTGCAATTCCGCACACTCGAGGAGGCCGACGGCTAGCGGCATGACGACTCGCAACGCGAAGAAGCCGGGCGCGAAGACCACACACCCAAAGACCGTCGCCGACTACATCGCGGCGGCGCCGAAGGAAAAACGCGCAACGCTGCTGAAGCTGCGCAGGATCATCAAGGCAGCCGCGCCGAAGGCGAACGAAAGCGTCAGCTATGGGATCGTCGGGTTGAAGTACAACGGAAAGGCGCTCGTCTACTTCGGCTACTGGAAGAGCCACTACGCGCTCTATGGATTCAGCAGCAGCTTCATCGACGCGCACGCCGATGAATTGAGGGCGCACGGCCTCAGCAGTAAAGGCACACTCCGGTTCACCGCTGACAGGCCCCTGCCCGACCGGCTCGTCACGAAGATCGTCAAAGCACGCATCGCCGAGATCGACGGAGCCGGCTAAGCCCCGCTGATCTACCTGATCGCGACTCTCTACGCACTTCGCGTCCTTCAGTATTACTATCCAGGACATTCCGGGGGTCGCACGGGATGAGGAGGTCGGCGTGGGATGAGGGTGCTAGCGAAAGCCAAACGCGACTTCGAGGTCCTGGCCATCAGCGGGACGCGATGCGTCATGTTGGCCATCAACTGCCCGGATGCCCGTCGGAGAGGTCTCTTAGGTTTCGCCATCGAGCGCGAGGTCACGGGGCCGGCGAGCAAGGCGCGGTGGCTGCCGTCGGGGAAGTTCTTCAAGTCCGTCCTCGACAAGCGGAAAGAAACTCCCAAGACCTACAGCGGGAAGCGCGACACGAGCGTGCTACCGATCCAGAGCTTCATCTGGAGCGACTACTTCTTCGCCGAACCGGCCACGCTCCACAAGTACCGCCTCACGCCGATGTACGGCACGCCCGACCACCTCACCACCGATCCGGACGACGAGGTCCGCGTTGCGATCCGGACCGAGAAGGAATTTGACGGCAAGCACGGCGTCTGGTTCAACCGTGGCGCGATCGCCAGTCAGTACTTCGCCAAAGAGTTCCACAACAAAGCGCCGAAGAACATCGAAGACCCGAAGGACCCTGAGGTCGTCTGGCTCTCACGCGGACTCCTTGAAGCGTGCCTGGACTACATCCGCCAGACGCCGAAGGGCGACGCCCTGCGCGTGGCCGCCTACGAGTTCACATATGCGCCGGTGCTTCAGGAGCTGCAGAGCGCACGCAAGCGCGGTGTCGACGTGCGGATCGTCTACCACGACACGACGAAGCTGACGGGTTCCGAGAAAGACGCCAACGAGAAGGCGATGAAGGCCGCCGGTCTTCCGGTCAACGATCAGAAGGTGACATTCCGCCGCAGCAAACCGAAGATCCCGCACAACAAGTTCATCGTCCGGCTGAAGAACGGGACGACCCCGGTCGAAGTCTGGACCGGCTCGACGAATTTCACGGCGTCTGGCTTCCTCGGCCAAACGAATGTCGGACATCGAGTGGCCGATCCGGCGACCGCGAAGGACTACTTGTCGTACTGGAGCCTCCTCAAGGACGACCCCGATGCCAGCGAGGCGCGCGCCGGCACGCTCAAGCTCACGCCCGACCCGGCGGAAGCGATCGCGGGAAAGTCGATCGTGCGGTTCTTCTCGCCGCGCGCGAAGTCAGAGATGCTCGGCTGGTACGGACGGCGCATGCTCGATGCGGCGAGCGCCGTCTGCTTCACCGCTGCGTTTGGCGTCAACGCGAAGCTCATGGCGCCGATCAGCGTGCCGCGCAATGAGATGCGCTTCGTCCTCATGGAGAAGCCGGCCGCCGCACCCCAGCAAAAGGAGTTCAAGCGCGACCTGACCCACCTCCAGGTCACGTACGGAGTGCCGCTCGGTCAGCTCTACAAGATCAAGAACGGCCGCGTGACCACGCGGGCGCATATCAAGCCATTCGAGTTGGAGAAGTGGTTCTTCAAGGAGGAGCACTTCCGATCCAGTGGACACGTGTTCTTCGTCCACACGAAGTTCCTCCTCATCGACCCGCTTTCGGATGACCCGCTCGTCTGCACCGGATCGGCCAACTTCTCGCCGGGGTCGCTTCTCGCCAACGACGAGAACATGCTGTTCATCCGCGGAGACACTCGAGTCGCGGACATCTATCTCACCGAGTTCGACCGCATCAATCGTCACTTCTACTTCCGTGATGTGGCGAACGAGCTGCACGGCAAGGGTGACACCAAGTCGATCTACCTCGAAGAGACCGACAAGTGGACCGACAGCGACTTTCTCCCTGGCCACCTCAAGACCAACCGCCGCCTGATGTTCTTCGCCAAGCCCACAACGAAGTGGAGCGTGAAGGCGGCGGCCTGGAAGTAACGCAGACCGAGCGAACGATCCAGGTCAGCGAAGTCGTGGCTGGATGAGCTCGACCGCCTTGCGCGATTCGTCGTACGCCGTCTTCCATTCGCCGCGATCGGCGAGAAGGCGCGCATAGAGATCGTGGACCTCGGCTCGCTGTCCGGCCGGCTCCTTCTTGAGCACCTCTGCAGCCTTGACGATGCATTCGCGTATGGCGCGCAACGGAGCCCGACGAGTGGCCAGCGCGCGCGCTCGGACCAACAGCGCGCGGCCTCGCGTGACCGCTGAGGCACTGGCGTGCTCTTCCGCGGCGAGCGCCAGCTCCTCCGCGCTCTTCCAACGCCGTTGCGCTGCCGCAAGCTCCGCGCGGAGCCCGACGAGTCGCGCTTCGAGCGCCGGGCTGCTCGACTCCTTTGCGACGCGCTCCGCGCGCTCGATCGCTTTTTCAGCCTCACCGAAGTCGCCGCGAGAGAGGTAGATCGATGCGAGGTTGTGCCACATCTGGCCGATGGCCCTATCACGTCCCAACTCTTCGAAGACGCCCAGGCTCTTCCGCGCATACTTGAGCGCCTCAGCGAGCTGCGATTGCCGCTGACGCGAGTCCGAAAGCGTCGAGTAGAGAGTACCCAGGGCTTCGAGGTCCACGACGTCGTCGGCGAGGCGCAGCGCCTGCCGCGCTTGGAGATCCGCCGACTCGAGGTCGCCGGCCCTCGCGAATGTCGCCGCCAAGAAGCTGCGCAGCTTCAGCTCGAGCGTCTTGTCGACGAGACCACCCATGCGCATCGCCGACTCACACTCGAGCGCGAGCGCCAGTGCGTTGCCGGGTTCGTCGAGGTGACCGTGCGCGAGCGCACGGTCGTACATCGTCCTGATCTCGAGCTCCCGTTGACCGAGCATCTCGAACGCCCTGCCGGCCTCCTCCAGCACGGCCACGCCCTCGCGCGCCCGGCCGATCTCGACGAGGGTACGCCCGCGACTTCGCATCGCCCTCGCCTTGAGCCCGCCGGAGGCCTGAGAGAGCACGCGGTCGAAGTACTCGAGAGCGGCCCTGGGCAGCCCGGCGGCGCTCTGCTGGTCGCCGCGCAGAAGAAGGAGCTCGAGCTCGCCGTTGCCGCTGTCGACAGCGGCCAGCAGCTCCGGGGCCGAAGTGCCCAGGCGCGCGGCGACGATCTCGGCCGCGCGCAGCGAGATGCGCGTACGACCGGTCTCGAGCAGGCTGATGAAGCCTTTGGTGAAATCGGGTCCGGCCAGGTCCGCCTGCGTCAGGCCACGGGCGGTCCGCAGCTCGCGGATCCGAGCTCCGATGCTCGGATCGATCGGTCCCTTCGCGCGCTGTCGGACGATTCGCCTCTTGGAGCGCACTCGGGTGGCCATCGCAAAAAGGATAGGCGCGGCTCGCGCGCGATGTTTCCGCACAGGGGTTAACTCAAGCGCTTAACTCAGCAGAGAAATGGATACCTGCAGGCCTTTACCGAACGCTCTTTCGGGGCCGGCGATGGCGAAGGTCGGCATCACGACGAGCGTCGTCCAACCCCTGTAGCGACACATGCCTCCCGCGGACCCGACCTATTGCTGGCGTGCAGGCTCGGTGCTGTCGCATGGTGGATGCGTCACCCGGTTGTCCCGGACTCCTGGATTGATGCGAACGATCGCCTGCTCTCCCTTGATCATGAGCTGCAGGCACGTCGAGCAGCGCCAGGGCCGGGTGAGGATCACGGAGAGCACGGTGTCGCGCTGTCTCATCGCCAAACGTTCTGCCACTACCATCCCCATCGCGCGTCGCGCACCGGATCCGCCGCGGCAAGGCCGCGTGGATGGTAGTGAGTTGCCGCGTCGCGTTACAAGAGGCGCTCCGGTGTTTGTTCACAAGTATCAGAGAATTTACGGATTCAGCGGACCTGTGGAGTGGCAGTCCGCCCCGGCCAGTCGCACCAAGTATCGCTTGCTGCCGCTATCAGGATGCGCGGCCATGCTTCACGCGCCGCACGCCCGGCTCGGCAACGTGGTCGTCTTCCCCAAGGCGACCGAGATCTGGGCCGTTATTGCGATGCTCGTGGTCGCACGGAGCGCATACGTGCCGCCGGGCATCGGGGCGCCGAGCGTGCCGGAGTAGACGCCGTAGCGGTCCGTCATCACCTGAAACGCGTAGTGGGCCGGCCCGTCCGCCGTCATCGTCACGTTCCGCTGCTGCCCGAACCCGTAGATCCGCCACAGAACGAGGCCGTCCGGCCGTGTGGCCGAGAGGGTGATCCCACGGGGGCAATTTGCCAGGACGCGGCCCGGCATGCCCTCGACGAACTGCCGGAGCGACTCTCCCGCAGCCGCCGAGTACGCGGAGTCGAGCGTCGCTCCGCGACCGACCGCCTCGAGCATCGCCACGACGCCGGCTCGGTCGAGTCGCACGACCATCAGGCGGACCGCCTCGACGGCAACGCCGTACGCGTTCCCCCCGAGTGCCGCGTTGCGATCGAACCACGATCGCTCCTCGTCGAACGTCGTAAAACGCATCGTCTCGTCGCCCAGGATCGAGAGCGCGGTCGCGCGGCTCTGGTCGAAGGCCGAGTCGTCCGTCTCCACGGCCAGGGTCGCCAGCCCCTCGTCGAACCATAGTGGCAGCTCGAATCCGGCGACCTGGTGGACCATCACGTGCGTGAGCTCGTGGCGGAAGATCGTTGGCCGCCCGCCGCTCAGCACGTTCTTGCCGTTGATCGCGATCGCGCCGATGGCGCTGATGAGAAGGCCGCCGTACTGGCTCGAGAGCTGTGCGGCCATCCCGGACGAGTAGCCGAACTGGCGCTCGAGCGCGAAGGCGAACGATTGCTGAGAGGCGAAGACGAACACGGCCGGAACCTCGCTGAATCGGCGGGCGAAGTACGCCTGCACGGCCGCGGCGTCATCACGCAGGACGATGTCGATGCGGTCGGCGTCCGTGCTCGACACCCCGCTCTCGGCCCAGAGCTCGAGCTCGCCGCCGCTGACGCGACGGAACTCGGAGCCGAGCCGCTGCCTGAGCAGGACCAGCGCGGCTTCGCGCGCGAGCGTCGTGTCCGCAACGCTGCTCGACGGGACGATGAGACAGAATGCCGGCGCGTCGCTGCGTGTGAGCTGCGCGCAGGCGTCCTGTCGCTGGGTCACCAGCGTGGCGTGGTCGACACCCGCGGCCGGTAGCGCTACACAGAAGGACGGCCGGAAGGCGGTCGCGTCCTCACAGGGTCGGACCTGGTCGGTGAGGCGGATCGGCGCCTCATCACTGGGACGGAACGATGGGAGCGACGGGCAGAACCGAACGGCGAACGACGACGTGGCGTCGCACTCGCCCGGGCTCTCGGACGCCGGGCCGGTCGGCGTCAGCCGCAGCCAGCCGATCGTCATCGCGACGCCGCCGAAGAGCACGAGGATCGCGAGGACGCGCCGGAGCGTCAGTCCTGCCGCTCGACGAGCAGGTAAAGACCCACGCCCACGAGCACGACCGGGACCAGGAACGGTTCCAGCGGCGCGGGGATCGGCGAGGACCCGGTGACCAGACGGATCGCCGCGACTATCCCGAGAAGTGCCGCGGGCACGAGCGGCCAGCGGCGAGTCGGCGCGAGCACGAACGCGGCGACGAATCCGAGGGCCACGATCGCGACGAACGCGGGCGCCACGGTCTCGGGACGCATCGCGATCCATGTGGGCAGCAAGAGGGCGATGCCGAAGGAGGAGAGCGTGACCATCGGGATCAGGTACACGTACTGGTGGCCGCGGAGATACGAGATCAGGAACGCGATGCCCATCGCGAGAAAGAGATACGAGGCGGCGTTGGGGATGCCGAGCGGCTGGAGCACGAAGGGAAGGCCCATCGCGACCACGACCAGTCCGCCGAGGACGCCACGAGGGCGCGGCCGTGATGCGACACCGGGCCGCGCGGCGACCGAGGCCGCCGCGGCAGGCGCGGCCGTGGCGGTACCGAGGTACGCCAGCCCCGGAGCATGCCTCGTGCCCCGACTCGCGTCCAGAACCGCGATCTCGCGCAACAGCGCGGTCGCGGTGATCGGTTTGGTGAGGTAGTCGTCGAACCCCGCCGTCAGTCCCAGCAGCCGCTGGTCATCGCTCGTGTGGCCGGTGAGTGCGAGCAGCGGCACATCGATGCCCGCCGCGCGAATGGCCCGCGCGATCTCCATGCCGTCGATGCTGGGCAGGCCGATGTCGAGAAGGATCAGGTCGAACGATTCCGAGAGCGCCCGATCGCGTGCCACGAGGCCATCCCGCTCGCTGGTGATCAGATGGCCGTCCTTCTGGAGGATCGCGGCGAGAAACTCGACGGTCGGGCCGTGATCTTCGACGATCAGGATCCGCACAGGACCGGTCTCAGTCCGCTGGCGACAGCGCGATATCGCGCATCGGAAGGGTCGCCTGCGCACCGGTCACACGCGCCTGCAGCCCACCGTCGAGGAGGCCCGCGAACGTCCGTACGTACTCTTCCTCCCATTGCGTGCTGGCGCCGTGAGCGAGGCGCGAACGGGCTTCGTCCACTGACAGCGCCTCGCGATACGGACGGTCGCTCACCATCGCGTCCCAGGCGTCGGCGATCGCCGCGATGCGCGCGCCGGCCGGGATGCCCAGCCCGCTGAGGTGGTCGGGGTAGCCTGCCCCGTCGATCCGTTCGTGGTGATGGCGGATGATCGGTAGGAACAGTCGCGTGCTTCGCAGCGGCATGACGATGCGCTCGCCGTCCACCGGGTGCCGCTGCACGGTCGCCAGCTCTTCGCTCGTGAGCGGGCCCGGCTTCAGCAGGATCGCATCGGGTATCCCGATCTTCCCGAGATCGTGCATGACCCCTCCGTCGTAAAGCACCGTGCAAGCCCGCTCGTCGAAGCCCAGTGCGGCTCCGAGATGTCGCGCGTAGAGCCCGACCCGCTCGGCGTGGTGGATCGTGTAGCGGTCGCGCGCCTCAACGGCGCGAGCGAACGATCGAAGCACGCCCTCCGTCGCGTCGAGGCGCTTGTTGAGCTCCCGATCGCGGATGAGCACCCGAGCCCTGATGAGCAGCTCCTTCGAGTCGAACGGAATGGTCAGGAAGTCGTCGGCGCCGGCCTCGATGCCGCGATGGCGGACCTCGCGTTCGGAGTGTGCGGTCACCATCACGACCGGGATGAACCGACGTACGGGATCGGACTTGAGGCGTGCGCACAACGCGACGCCGTCCATGCGCGGCATCTCGATGTCCAGAAGGATCAGGTCAGGCTCCTCTCGGGCGATCGCCTCGAGCGCCTCGACACCGTCGATGGCGAGGCGCACGTCGTATCCGAGTCCGACCACGAGCGCCTCGAGAAGCTCGCGATTGACCTGCTCATCGTCGACGATGAGGATGATCGGCTTGCGCACCGGCGGAGCGAACATCGCTGTCATTCCGGCCTCGGGGCGAACGCGCGGACGGCGGCGCGCAGATCCGCGGGCGCGGTCGGCTTGCCGAGGAATTGATCGAAGCCGACCGCCTTCGTCCGCGCGATCTCGTCGGGGAGCACCGACGCGCTGCTGGCGATGATCGGCGTGCGGATCCCGCCGGCGCGCAGTGCTCGACAGACCTCGATGCCGCTGCGCCGCGGCATCTGGATATCGAGCAGGATCAGGTCGAACGTCTCCGCGAGGGCCATCGCCTCGCCTTCCTCGCCGTCACGCGCGATGGACACCTCATGTCCGTCGCCGCGCAGGGTCGCGGAGAACAGCTCGACGTTGAATTGATCGTCGTCAATCAGCAGGATGCGCAAGCAGCTCTCCCATTTCCCCAGGCGTGCCTCGCGCCGCGCGCGCGACCACCTCCAGCCAGCGCTCCATGCGGGGCCGGTCGATCGGCTTCGTGAGGTGGTCATCGACCGCGCCGAGCGGCAGCAGCCCGCTTGGCTCAGCGTCGACGGTCATGAGGATGACGGGCACGGCAGGCTCGCGAGCAAGGTTGCGGATCTCGAGCACCAGCTCCTCGCCTCGTCCATCGGGCAGGTGCAGGTCGACGACGACGCCGAGCGGCAGATTGCGCGCCAGCGCCTCACGCGCCTGGGCGAGGCTGCGAACGACCTCGGTGCGCAGCCCGGCCTTGCCGGCGAGCGCCACGACGAGGTCCGCGTCGTGCGGATGATCCTCGACGATGAGGATGCGCTCGCCGTGGATGACCTCGCTCCGTACGCCCGGAAGGATCACGTGGAAGGTCGTTCCCTTCTTCACGGCGCTCTCGAACGTGATGCTGCCCCCGTGAAGCTCCACCAGACGCTTCGTGAGCGCGAGTCCGAGTCCGGTGCCCGGCGCGCTCGACTGACCTTCGTGCAGCCGCTCGAACATGCCGAAGACTCGACCCTGCAGCTCCACGGGGATGCCGATCCCGGTGTCGGCGACGTCGATGGCCAGGTCGGCGCCCTCGAGCGAGATCCGCAGGTGGACCGAGCCACCCGCCGCGGTGAACTTCACCGCGTTGGAAAGCAGGTTGTACAGGATCTGCCGCACGCGCGTCGTATCGAGGAAGAGCACGGGCGCCTCGACGGTATCGAGCGCGAACGCCACGGTCTTCGCGCCGGCCGAGCTGCTCGCTGACGCGATGACGGGCGCGAGCAGCGCGGCGAGCGAGACGACCTCGGGGCGCAGCTCCATCTTCCCCGCCTCGACCTTGGAGATGTCCAGGACGTCGTTGATCAGATCGAGCAGGTGCGATCCCGCCTGACGGATGTTCCGCAGGTAGCGAAGCTCCGGGTTTTCCAGTTTTAGCTGCTCCAAGAGCAGGTCAGAGAAGCCGAGCACCGCGTTGAGTGGCGTGCGTAACTCGTGGCTCATGTTGGCCAGGAACTCCGACTTGGCTCGGTTGGCCTCCTCGACGACCTGCTGGCGCTGGTCCATCGCCGCGGCTCGCTTCTGCTCGGTAAGGTCGACGCACCCGACGATGAGACAGGCCTCGCCCGCGATCTCCGTGAGCTCGAAGAAGGCGAGAACGGACCGCCGCTCCCCCGAGCCTGTGCACAGCGTGACCTCCGCGCGCGACTGACCGATCTGGTCAAGCGTCGCCAGAAGCGTCGAGAGCTCCTCGGGCTCGGCGAACACCGCGGTCTCCGAGAGCGTCTTTCCGACGAGCTCTCCGCGTCTATGACCGAGGAGCTCGACGAATGCGTCGTTCACGTCGACGAAGGTGTTGTCGACCCTTCGCGCGATCAGGCCGGGCACCGGGTTCGCCCGGAAATAGACAGAGACTCTTGCGGCCAAGGCCTCTGCCTCCTCGCGGCGCGCCTGCGCATCGGCCAGCAGCTGCCCGACCGCGATCGCCGGCGCGACCTCAGCGGCGAAACGCGTCAAAAGCTGAAGGTCGTGTTCGGTGAATGAGCGGCGCGCGATCGCGACGGCCGTCAGGACGCCCACGACCTGCTCGCCGACGTACATCGGCACGCCCATCGCGCTTCCGACCCCACCCTTGAACTGGAGCTGCGCCTGCGGCCAGGAGGCGTAGTCCTCGACGATCAGCGGCGAGCGCGCCTGGAAGACAACGCCAGCCAGCCCTTCGCCTGGTCGCAGCTCGGACCCGGCCAGCGGGATCGCGGCGATCTCGCCGGGGTTGCCGATCGGCCGGAGCGTCTGGCTTGCCTCGTCCCACCAATCGATGAACAGCGCATCTACGCGGAAGGCGTCCCGCACTTGCGCTGTCGTGAGCGTGACCAGCCTCGCCGCATCCATGATGTGACCGGCCGAATACGCGATCGCGTGGAGCGCGGCGATGGTGCGCTCGTCGTGACGGCGCTCGGTGACGTCGCGCGAGATCGACGCCATGCCGACGATGTCCCCGACCGCGTCTCGTATCGGCGAGATGCTGAGCATGACTTCGATCGGCGTGCCGTCCTTGCGCTGAAGAGCCACCTCGACGTTCTCGATGAACTCGCCCTGCGAGACACGTCGCAGGAGATTTCCGACCTCGGCCTCCTGCGTCGTCGGCGACAGCATCGAGCTGGGTCGGCCGAGCGCCTCCGCCGACGTGTAGCCGAAGAGGCGCTGCGCGGCCGGATTCCAATCCGTGATCACGCCGTCCAGGTTCGCGCCGGACATCGCGTCGACCGACGATTCGACGATCGAGGCGAGACGCCGCGCAGCCTGCTCGGCGCCCCGGCTCTCAGCCAGCTCGGACCGCAGGGTCGCGACCAGCGCGACGCCGTCGTCCGGAGGCGCGACGAACGTGGGCACAGGGCGCGGGGCAGGCCGGCGCTTATCGATGGCTCCCCCCTCTAGTCGCTAAAGCATCTCTGAACCTAAGGGGTGGGACCCCTGTCGGCGTGACGACTCCGTCATCACTCGCCGTCTACGCGGAATGGACGGCGTTCCGCGCTATTAACGTCGTTCTTCGATCACGCACTGATCCGACCCGGCTGGGCGACGGCGTGCGGCCGGGCGCCGCGATCCGCGGGGCCGGCGCTCGGCCGGTCCCGGAGCCAGGCGCGGACCTCCTCGGCCGGCATGGGTCGAGCGATGAAGTAGCCCTGCGCTCGATCACAGCCAAGAGCCCACAGCGTGTCCCACGTCGCCTGGTCCTCGATCCCCTCCGCGACGACCAAAAGACCCAGATCGTGTGCCAGGTCGATGGTCGACCGCACGATCGTCTCGCTATGCGCGTTCGTCGCCATGTCGGCGACGAACGCACGGTCGATCTTCACCTCGCGGACCGGCAGCCGCTTCAGGTACGCGAGCGAGCTGTAGCCGGTGCCGTAGTCGTCGACCGATGCGCGCACGCCGATCTCCTCGAGCTCGGTCAGCAGCTCGATCATTCGGTCGGGCTCCCTCATCAGGAGGCTCTCGGTTATCTCGACCGTGAGCGCGCCGCGCGGGATCCGCCACATCTCCAGCGCGGAGGCGATCGCAGCCCCGAGTCCCGGCATCTGAAGATTGCGCATCGAGAGGTTCACGCTCACGCCCGGACCGCCACGCCAGCTCGCGCACGTCCGTGTGGCCTCGCCGAGCACCCACAGTCCGATCTGCCTGATCAGACCGCTCTCCTCGGCCAGGGGGATGAAATCCATCGGCGGCACCGCGCCGCGAGTCGGGTGCTGCCAGCGCACCAGAGACTCCACGCTGACGCATTCGCCCGTCGACATCGCGATGATCGGCTGGTACGCGAGGCGCAGCTCGCCATGCTCGAGCGCGTGCCGAAGGTCATTGAGGAGCGCGATGCGCTCGCCGCCGTTGTTGTCGTCCGCGGGGGCGTAGTGCCCGATCGGCATCGACATCCGTTTCGCGGTGTACATCGCCGCCTCCGCGCGGCGCACCAGCGTCTCAGCCTCGTGCCCGTGCTGCGGCGCGAGGGAGATGCCCACGGTCGCCTGAGGATGCACCGTCCGTCCACGGACGACGATGCCCTCCGCCAGTCGTCGCAGCAGCTCCTCCGCGCGGTCCGCGGCCTGCTCAGCGCCGCCCAGCACCGCGACGAACTCGTCGCCCTCGTAGCGAGCCAATGTGTCGCCGGGTCCGAGCGTCTCGAGGAGCCGGGAGGCGATGCCCGCGAGCAGCTCATCGCCACCCGCGTGCCCGAACGCGTCGTTGTAGTCCTTGAAGCGATCGATGTTGATGTAGAGGACGGCGACCATCGGGGACTCGTCGGTCGACGCGAGGATGGTGCGTTCGAGGCGGTCACGAAGCAGCGCCTTGTTCGGAAGGCCCGTGAGCCCGTCGTGGATCGCAAGACGCTCGAGCTCGGCTTGCGCGACCTTTCGCTCGGTGATGTCTCGCGCGATGAACAGCGATCGCTGCAGCCCGCCGGTCGGAGGCAGGTGCGTCGCCGACACCTCGACGTGTGCGGTCGCGCCGTCGCGGCGCGCCAGAGACGCTTCGAAATGCCGCGCCACACCGACCGCGTCCGTCTCGACGGGTGCCGCCTCTGCGGTGACGATCGTGCTGAAGAGCGCGCTCACGGGCAGGCGCTTGAGCTCGCTGACCGTATACCCAGTGAGCTCGGCCACGGCGTCGCTCACGTACGCGGGCAAGCCTCCCTCCGACACGACGATGAGCTCACCGAGCTGGCTCTGCGCCGCGAGCAGCGGCTCGTACAGGTCTTGGCGCGCCTGTCGAAGTGCCCGCGATTCGCGAAGGATGCCCGCGAGCAACACCGCGGTCATCCACGAGAACCCGATGAGGAGCGCCACATCGGGGATCCCGAGCGGATAACCGTACGCGACGACGCGCAGCCACGTTCCCGCGAGGTAGCCGACCGTGTTGCTCGCGGCGGCGGCGTATGCTCCGCCGGCTCCGAGCCGGAACGCCGCGATGATGACGAGCTGCATCATCACCGGCGCGACGGTCCACGCGGGGTCGGAGGAGAAGAGCAGCAACGCCAGGAGGGCAAAGGACGCGTCGGCTGCGGTCACCATCTGCGCGAACCGCCGCTCCGAACGGAGGCTGCCACTGGTCCGGTCGAACCGAAGTGCCACGAGGCCGTAGGCGATCAGCATCACGCCGAAGGTCAGGACGAAGCCGAGCCCGATGTTCAGGACGAACGGACCGACCGCGAGCCAGAGACTGCCTCCGACGATCCGGGCAGCGCTGATCGCGCGCTCCAGGCGCTCCCGCTCGATCTCGGGAAGGACGTTCATACCGCTGTGGCCACCGTTTCTTTCGTGCGCGTGGCAGCCGATTGAGTGGTCGGTCAGATGGTGGCCTCTCCCGCTGGACAGGGGATGACCGAATCGTCACGCGAGAGAATGGCGGCGGTCCGCACGACCGAGGAGCTGAAGATCAGCCACGTCAACGCCCGGAACCGACAATCCCAGCGGGGCGACCTGAAGAGCGTTCTCGCCGGTCCCGCAGCCCGCATCGATGCCGCTGAGGCGCCAACCGACCTACGGCAGTGACAGCAGCCAGGCGGCTCGTGACGCGGGACCCGTCAGCGAGTAGCCACCGGCCGCGAGCACGCGACCGTCGTCGAGGAGTGTGGCGGTGCCGAAGAGTGGCGCACGCCCGAATGACAGCCCGGTCGTGCTCGAGCCGCCCACGGGTGAATACAGCTCTGGCCGCGACGCGCCTCCACTTACGAGCACGCGGCCGTCTCGCATGAGCACGGTCGTGTCGCGCAGCTTGTAGCGCGACTCGGCGAGCGGAGCAGCCGGACCGAACGTGCCCGTTCGCGGGTCGTAACGCTCGGCGGTCGCGTATGCGCCGCGATCGTCGCGCTCGTCGCTTCCCGCGATGACGAGCACACTGCCATCGGCCAGTCTCACGGCGTCGTGCTTGTGGCGGCGGACGCCCATCGCGCCCGTGGGTGTGAACTCCCCCGACTTCGGATCGAACAGCAGCGCGGTCGACAGGACGACGGTGCTCGGGGCGCGTCCGTGATGGCCGCCGGCCACGAGCACGCGGCCATCACTGAGCGTGGTGAGCGTGTTGCTCTCGCGTGGCTCGGTCATGGGGCCCGTCGCGACGAACAGCATCGTCGCCGGATCGAAGACCTCGGCGGTCGCGAGAAATGACGTGCCTGGGCCGGTGCCGCCGACGATCAGGACGCGCCCGTCTTCGAGTCGGGCCGCGCTGTGATCGGCCCGCGGCGCGAGCAGACGGCCCGTCTGAACGATCGCGTCCGTGCGCGGGTCGTAGATCTCCGCGGTCGCGGTACGCGTGTTCGTTCCGTCGTATCCACCGGCGATCAGGACGCGACCATCCGCCAGCAGCGTTGCGGTATGGCTGTGGCGCGGGATAGTCATCACACCGGCAGCCTTGAATGCGTCGGCGACCGGCGAGAAGAGCTCCAGGGACGAGAGCGCTCTTCCCGCCGCGTCAAAGCCGCCTGCTATCAGGACGCGTCCGTCTGGAAGCTTCGTCGCGGTGTGCACTGCGCGTGGCGTGGTCAGCGTCAGCGACCGGAGCGATGCCCCGACCGACACCGGTGCGACCGCGGAGGGGGTCGGCTCCGTCAGGGGAGCCGTGGCCGTGACACACGCGCCGATGGCCGCGATCGACACGACCGCTGCCGATCGCCAGAGCCTCACGTCAGGCAGTACAGCGGCTGCCCGAGGTTGGTTCCCCCACGTCCTCAGCCGTAAGGCCGCTCGGCCGAGCGCACTCCGCGCCAGAGACCGTTCCGGATCCCACGTCGCTCGTCGTCCGTCGGCGGGCGGCCCGGCATGCCTCACCGCCTGCACAGGGACTAGAGGCTGAACTCGCCGGGCGCGATGCGCTCGCGACCGCGCACGTACGGCCGGACCGCCTTGGGGATCACGACAGATCCGTCGGCCTGTTGGTAGTTCTCGATCACCGAGATCATGAGGCGCGGAAGAGCGAGGCCCGACGCGTTCAGGATGTGCGGATGCTCCACGCGCCCGCCAGCCTCGCGCTTGAAGCGGATCGCGGCGCGTTCGGACTGCAGCGCGCCGCCATCACTGGTCGATGAGACCTCGAGCCACTCCTTCACGCCCGGCGACCACGTCTCCACGTCGTAGCCCTTCATCGCCACGAAGCCGAGATCGCCGGCGCAGCGCTCCACGACGCGCGCCGGCAGCTCGAGCTTCTCGAGCACCTGCACCGCCAGGTCGGTGAGGTGATCCAGCTCGGACTGCGATTCCTCGGGTTTGGTCAGGACGACCATCTCGACCTTGTCGAACTGGTGCCCTCGCTTGATGCCGCGCACGTCCCGACCCGCACTCATCTTCTCGCGGCGGAAGCACGCCGTGTACGCGACGTACCTGATCGGGAGCTTCTGCAGCGGCAGCGTCTCGTCCCGATGGAGCGAGATGAGCTGGGTCTCGGCGGTCGGGATCAGCCAGATGTCATCGTCTTCGTCCCGGTAGAGGTTCTCATCGAAGTGCGGGAGGTGAGCGGACGCGACAAGGGTCTCCTTGCGCGTGACGAACGGCGGATAGATCTCCGTGAAGCCGGCGTCCAGCTTCAGATCGATCATCCATTGGATCAGCGCGCGCTGGAGCGCAGCACCGGCGCCGCGCAGCACGTAGAACCGCGAGCCTGAGAGCTTCACTCCTCGCGGGATGTCCAGGATGCCGAGGGCCTCGCCGATCTCCCAATGTGGCTTCGCCTCGAACCCCAGCTCGCGTTTGGCATCCTCGCGGAGCACGGGATTGTCGTGCTCGTCCCTCCCGGGAGGAACCCCGGGCGCGATGTCGTTGGGGATCCAGAGGGCGAGATCATCGCGCTCCTCTATGAGCGGCTGGAGGAGCACGTCGATGACCTTGATGCGCTCGCCCACCTCGCGCATGCGCGCCTTCACGGCGTCGCTCGGCGGGCCGCCTCTGCTGGCCTTGTTGCGCTCCGCCTGGAGCTCCTCTTTCTCGCTCTGGAGACGGCGCACCTGCGCGTCGAGCTCCAGCAGGCGATCGAGCGGCGCGTCGAAGTGCCGCGCCGCGAGCATGGCGCGCACGCGTTCGGGGTCTTCGCGGATCCGCTGGAGCGCTGTCACAGTCGTGCCATTATCGGCACTCGTGTGGAACGTGGTGCTCGTCGCGTTCGAGGGACCCGACCGCTATTCCTTCGTGGGCGGCCTGGCGACGAGGATGAACGACCTCGCCGCGGCGCTCGTCGCCCGCGGTCACCACGTGCGGCATCTCTTCGTGGGCGATCCGACCGCAGCCCATGTCGAAGTGAAGGAATCGGGACTCGTCCTGGAGCGCTGGGGTCAATGGATCAGCATCCATCACCCGAAGGACGTGTACGACGGAGAGGACGGCAAATACCTGGACTTCACGCGCACCGTCCCGCCGCACCTCGCCGATCTCGCCGCGGAGGACCAGCGTCGTGGCGAGAGGACCGTGATGCTCTTCGAGGATTGGCAGACGGCGGGCGCCGCAATTGGTGCCGCGACGATCGCCGCCGCCCGGGGCATGCACGTTCCCGTCTTTTGGAACGCCAACAACACCTATGGCTTCGGCCGTGTGGACTTCCCCATTCTGAGGCGCGTCGCGTCGATCACGACGATCTCGCGCTACATGCGGATGGAGCTCCTGAAGGAGAACGTCGAGGCGGCCATCCTCCCGAACGGGATCGCCGATCGCTGGCTTTCGCCGATCGGACCGTCGGACACCACCGCGCTTCGCAAGGCGTTCGGCGATCGGCCGACCTTCGTGAAGGTCGCGCGCTTCGATCCCGATAAGCGCTGGCTCTGGGCGATCGACGCGACCGCCGCGCTTCGCAATGCCGGCCTCCGGCCGCGCCTGGTCATGCGAGGCAGTCGGAGCGACTATGCCGACGTCGTCGGCGCGCGCATCCGCGCGCAGGGGCTGCGCGTAGACCGCCTGGTCTTGCCGCCCACGGCAACGCCACGCGATCTCGCCGCCGCGATCGCCACGACCACCGGCGACGTCGTGTTCCTGGACTTCTTCATCGCCGAGCGGGCGCTACGCGCCCTCTATGCCTCCGCGGCGGGAGTCCTCGCGAACTCCGAGAAGGAGCCGTTCGGTCTCGTCGGTCTCGAGGTGATGTCGTGCGGAGGCATCGCCTACGTCGGTCGCACCGGCGAGGACTACGCGGTGCCGTTCGGAAACTCGGTCGTGATCCAGAGCGACGACCCGCGCGAGCTCATCGCCGCGCACCAGAGCCTGCTGGCGCAGCCGAAGCTCGCGGCCGCGATCCGTGCGGACGGACGCGCGACCGCGAGGCGCTTCGCCTGGCCGCGGATCCTCGAGGGTTACGAGGTGCTCTGGGAGACCGCACTCGCGCTGAGCGCATGAGCGAGCGCCGGGAATGTCGTGTGCTCCGCGGCTAGCGAACCGCGCCTCGCTGGCGCCTTGCCCGGATCAGACAGTCGCTGTCGAGCCGCAATCAGGCATTGATTCACAGACCTGCACGTTCTCATAGGCGGCCGCCAACGCCGCCCACTCCGGGCAGGATGGAAAGCGGACTTGACACCCGCCGCCTGACAAGCTAGCTTGACAGCATGAAGAACGCGGTCCGGGAGCTTCGAACGGAGCGCGGGCTCTCCCAGGGTGACCTGGCGGCGAAGCTGGACGTGTCGCGCCAGACGATCAACTCGATCGAGAGAGAGCGGTACACGCCGTCGCTCCCGCTCGCGCTGCAGATCGCGCGCTTCTTCAAGCGGCCGATCGAAGAGATCTTCGAACCATGAGGAGGGAACCATGAACAGCTTCGTCAAGGGGTTCGGTGGGGCGATGCTCGCATACGTAATCCTGTTGCCACTCTCGATCTTCGCGTACCGATCGGTGGACAACGCCGCGCTGAAGGCGCTCATCGCGCTCGCACCGGTGCTGCCCATCGCGCTCGGGCTGGTCGTGATCCTGCGCCGCATCCAGGGTCTGGACGAACTGGAGCGCCGCATCCAGTTCGAGGCAGTGGTATTCGCGTTCGGCGCGACGGCGCTGCTCACTTTCGCCTACGGACTGCTCGAGGACGTCGACCTTCCGCGCATCGACCTGACCTGGATTCTGCCGTTCATGACCGCGCTCTGGGCGCTTGGCCAAGCCGTCGCGCGGCGTCGGTACGCGTAGCGCGCTCGCCAGGCTGGTGGCCCCGACATCCCTTCGGCAATCAGCTGAACGCAGAATGCCTCAGATCCCCGGTCGCTCGACACTCCATGTATCCCCGCGCTTCACGAGCAGCTCGTAGCGGACCGCGCGTCGGATCACGAACGGCTCGTCGGAGTGACGTCGCCGCGTGGCGGCGTCGACCGTCCACTCCGCGCGCTTCACGAAGCGCAGGTGCTCGCTCAGGTATTTGCGAAGGCCGGCGAGGCTGTCGAACGGGACCGGGTGCCAGAACCGGCCGTGCCTGCGGCGCCGGAAGAGCCCCTCACTGACCACCTGCGCGACCGCATCATCTGAAGCTCGGTCGTTCACCAGCTCGACGCGCGACGTGCGGATGGTCCCGAAGCGCTGAACGCCCTTCGCCTTCCGCCGCTCCGCGTAGGCGAGCACGCGGGAGTCAGGGCGCGCGTCGACGAGGATGCCGCGCGGGGCGAGGATCCTGTGGACCTCGTGAAGGGCATCGACCATGCCCTCTGGTGCGATGCATCAGAGGGTCCACGAGAGGATCACCAGGTCGAAGGAACCCTCCGCGAACGGGAGCGACTGGCCGGCGCCGACCAGGAAGCGAACGTTTCGCAGCCCTTCCGCACGTGCGCGCTTCGTCGCGCTTGCGATGAGCTCAGCGTCTGGATCGAGGCCGACGACGGACCGGGCGTACCGCGCCGCGCCCAGCGCAAGACGGCCGTCGCCGCATCCAAGATCGAGGACCCGCTTGCCGCGCAGCAGCGCGGGACCGCCGTGATGGCGCAGCTCGTCGGCGGCGAGCGGACGCAGCGCCGAGGAGAGGGCCGGCACGTGTCTGCCGACGCCGGCCTTAGCCATACTGCTCACGAGCGCCGGGCAGCATGGCGCCGCCGCGTCCGGCGACGGCCGCCTGACGGTTCGAATCCATGAGCGACTGGCGGATGTCGTCGGGCGGCTCGGCGCCGGCGTACCACCACACCACCTCGAGATTGGCGCGGAACAGCGCGTCGAACACCGCATCCTCGGGGCTCGAATTGCGGCTGGAGTACCACCAGAACCAGTCTGAGCCCTCGGCGACCATGAGCGGCTGGCGCACGCTCTTGGGCATGTGCCGAAGCGGGCCCCACTGCTCCTGCGCGAAGCGCCGTGTGCGCTCGAGCGCGCTCCAGGCGCGCGCGTGCGCCGGCTCGCCGGACCAGACGCGAAGGCTCGCATCGATCCAGGAGCCGGTGTGCAGGCTCGGCAGATCGATGCGCGCGGGAGTGTGATCGAGGAACTCCGACACGCGGACCGTCTCGAAGCGCTCGTCGTTCTGGAGCGTGCCATACAGATACCGCAGGAAGTCGTTGCCGTTGTTGGGGTACTGCTCCCAGGCGTTCTCACCGTCGAGGATGATCGACGCGAGATACGGACCGCCGTCGTCGGGCAGACGGTCCCGTGCCCGTTCGAGCTTCCAGATCATGTCTCCGACGGCATCGTGCGGGCTCATGTCGCCGTACATGAAGCCGATCCTGTCGGAGAGCTCCCGGTCCCGGAAGATCGCGCTGCCGCCGGCGAACCGGTACGGCCGGTACAGGAGCGCGGGCTCGAGCAGCGCGCCGATGTCGTCACGCCGGAGGTCGACGCCGGCGGAGCGCGCGAGCACGCCCTCGTCGGACGCGAACCATTCGAGGCCCGACTTGACGATCGCCTGCGCGGTCTCGGGCGAGACCGAGCCCTCCGACGGCCAGACGCCCCGAGGCTTCTTCCCGAAGGCGCGCTGGTGCGAGGCGATCGCCTCCTCGAGATGGAAGGCCGCGTCGTCGGGATAGGCGAACGGCGGATCGGGCAGGATCGCGCCCGGATCGGCGCGGAGCGCGCTGCGGTTGTCGATGATGAGCGGGAGGATCGGGTGGTAGTAGGGCACCGTCAGCAGCTCGATCTGACCGTCGTGCTCGAGCCGGTGGTACAGGTGCGGCACTCCGGATGCCATGAGCCGCTGACGGCCGATGACGTAGCGGACGTCCTCACGCGTGTAGCGCCTGCCCGCGTCCTGAATCGCCAGCAGCCGCGCGTCGGACTTCACGTCGTCGGGGTCGATCCAGGCCAGGTTGAACCAGACGGCGAGGTCGACGAAGTAGTCGTCGGATAGGAGCTCGGCCCGGTCCTGCGCGGCCATCGAGAGCTGCAGCAGGCGCCGGTATTCCTCGTGGCGATGGATCACGTTCCCGTGGTGGATCGAGAAGAAGCGCCGCAGCATGTGCTGCTTCTCCTCCAGCGTGAGCGCGCCGTCGACCGTGCGCATCGTGACGCGCGTGTCCTCGTCGTCCGCTCCACGCGCGTAGTCCTCGAGCTGATCGCGCAGGCTTGGGACCATCGTGAAGTTCGCCTTCACGCGGGGGAATTCCTGGAGGAGCCGTGCCATGTGAAGGTAGTCCTTCGACGCGTGCAGACGCACCCAGGGAAGGACGAACTCGCTCGTCTGCGGGTGGCGGTAGTAGGGCTGATGCATGTGCCAGATGATCGCGACGGGCAGCTTGCCGTTCATCGCGCCGCCTCGTCGAGTCTTCGGCGCACCACATCCGCCGGAAGCGTCGTCAAGAGCCACGCGGCCTTCGGCCCGTTGGGCTTGCCGAGGAACGCGAGATAGATCGCCGAGAACGCGTCGCGCGTGACCTTGCCGTCCTTCGTCAGGCCCACGCGCTTGGCCGCCTCGTACAGCTCCTCCTGCATCGCCTCGGGGTCCGTGACCGTACCGACGAGCTTGCGCACTTCGACGAGGTAGGCCTTCTGCGCCGGGCTGAGCGCGAGATCCTTTGGCTGCTCTGTCAGGACGCTGAACTTCGCTTCGGCCGGCGCCCAACGATCGAGCCAGATTCTGGCGAGCGCGCTGCGCCGTCCGAGCTCCGCGCGCTCGAGCGCGCTGAGCGGGGCACCCTTGCGCTCCTCGGCCTCCCGGTACGGCTCGACGCTGGGGATCTGGAGCCAGTCCGCGATGATGCTGAAGCGGACGCGGAATCCGGGCGGCGCGTGCTCCTCTTCGACCTGAGAAAGGGACCAGGTCTTCGCGAAGTCGCTCTCGGGGGCGGTCAGGTACGCATCCCCGCAGCGGTCGTACTCGTCCCAGAGCTTCGGAAGGTTGTTGCCCGTCGGATCGAAATCGATGTGCCGGTGCGGAGGCGTCCGCAGCATGAGGAAGCGGATGAGCTCGGGCGGATAGATCTTCACGAACTCGTGCGCTGTCGCGCCAAGGTCCTTCCATTCATCCGGCCGTGAGGTCGACATCTTGCGGCCGCCGACGTTGAGGAACTCGTGTGCCAGGCCGATCGGGGGCTCCTTTTTCCAGACCTGCCGGTAGACCTCGTTGGCGCGATCGCGTGAGCCGCCCGCCGTCAACAGGTCCTTTCCGCCCTCCTCGTACGTGACGCCGAAGTGGTCCCACATCGCGCACCACTGCAGGTTCCAATAGAGCTTCGCGCCGCCTTTGAACGGGGACCGGCGGCCGCTGCGGCCGCAGCCCTCAGCCCACTCGACGAGGTCGCGACGGCACTCGTACGCGACGGTCGATCCGTCGTAGTCGTGCGCGAAGGTGGTGCCAAGGCGTCCGCAGTTCTCGCAGATCACCCCGATCGGGAGCCAGCGCTCATCCTTGATCACGTTCGAGACCTTGGCGTAGATGTCCCGGATCGTCGCGGCGTTTCGTAGGACGAGGTCGATCTGCTTGTCCAGCTTCCCCGACCGATACAGATCGCGCATCCAGTGGATCTCCTCGGGACGGATGCCGAGCGTCGCGAATGTCTCGAGGAAGCGGGTCGCGTGCATCTTCGCGAAGTCCGGGAGGGCCGGATCCGGCGACGGAATCGCCGCGAAGGGCTTGCCCATGTGCTCGCCCATCCCGGCCTGCTGCCGCATCGACTGCGAGTCCATGGGGTCGTAGTCGTCGATCGTGAACACATAGCGCACCTTCAGGCCGTGCCGCTTGAAGGTGCGGTAGAGCGCGTCCGTGATGATCGGCCCGCGCAGGGACGAGATCGGGATCTCTCCCGACGGCGTCTTCGAGTCGCGGATGACGTGCTGGCGATCCGGCGGTAATAGGCTCGCCTCTTCGTCCGCCCAGAACGCGCCGCGAGCCGCTTCCTGCGTCTGGCTCAACGGATCGCGAGGATCTTCATCTCGATCACGCCCGAAGGTACCGACATCTTGACCGTCTCACCGGCCTTGTGCCCCTGGAGCGCGCGGCCCACAGGCGACTCGTTGCTGATCTTGCCCTCGGCGGGCGAAGCCTCGGCGGAGCCGACGATGACGTAGCTCTCCTTGCGACCGTCAGCCTCGACGGTGATGTGGCTGCCGACCTCGACGATGTCGTGCTTCGACTTCTCGTCGATGAGCTGCGCGTTCTTGATCATCTGCTCGAGCGTCATGATCCGGCCCTCGAGGAAGGCCTGATCGTTCTTCGCCTGCTCGAGTTCCGAGTTCTCGCTGTAATCGCCGAACTCCATGGCCGCGTGGATGCGCTGGGCGACCTCGGCGCGCTTGGTCGTGCGCAACTCGTCGAGCTCGGCCTGCAGCTTCTTGAGGCCCTCCGCAGAGACGTACTGGGGCTTGTCGAGGTTGTTCACAGGTGGCCTCCATCGGTTGGATCGGCGCGTCTGGCGCGCCCTGGCCTGAAAAGAAAAGAACTGAAGGCCGGCTGGCCCTCAGCACTCTCTTCGTGGCTTCTTATGCTTCGCGGGCAAGTGTACACGGATGCGGCGGCCCGGCGCACGCTCCGACGGAGCCTCCTCGGCTGGTATTCGGCCGAAAAACGCGATCTTCCGTGGCGACGCACAAAGGATCCGTACGCCATCCTCGTGTCGGAGGTGATGCTGCAGCAGACGCAGGTGTCCCGCGTCATGCCGGCGTACGCCGCGTTCCTGAGCCGATTCCCGACCCTCGCGAGCCTGGCCCGGGCATCGCTCGGTGACGCGCTCCGCGCCTGGAGCGGACTCGGCTACAACCGCCGCGCGCGTGACCTCCACGGCATCGCGCGTGCTCATCCCGGCGGACTGCCATCCGATCCGGCCGCGCTGGATGCGCTGCCCGGGATCGGGGCATACACCGCGGGCGCGGTGGCGTGCTTCGCGCACGGGGCGCGGGTGGCGTTCGCGGATACCAACATCCGCCGCGTGCTCGGGCGCATCATCCTCGGGCGCATCGCGACCGAGCCTGAGGCCGTCGCCATCGACCGCGAGCTGTTGCCGCGCGACGCGCAGACGTGGCATCACGCCCTCATGGATCTCGGCGCGACGGTGTGCGGCGCGCGCGCTCCGCGGTGCGAGATCTGCCCGGTCGCCCCGCTGTGCAGAAGCCGAGGCCGGGTCGCGATCTCACCGAAGCGGAGGCAGGCGGCATTCGCGACGAGCGACCGCCGCCTGCGCGGCCGCATCGTGGCGCTGCTGCGCCATCGCGGGATGAGCCTCGCGACCCTGCGGCTCCAGATCAGCGACGAGCCGCGCGAGCGGGTCGATCGCCTCGTGATCGCGCTCGCGCACGAGGGACTCGTGGAAAGACGCGGGACGAGGATCGGCCTGCCCGGGTAACAGGGCCACGTCTCCAGGTCAGCGGCTCTCCTACGCCGGATCGAGCCGGAGCGTCGTGTCCAGGGTCGCCAGGCGCAGCATCGAGAACAGCGAGGCGGATTTCGGGTACTTCCGCCACAGCGCGGCGCTCACGTGATCGATCATCTCGGGCGATCGCACGGCAACAGGGCGGACCGGCACCTTGCGCGATCCGACGTGGATGACGCCCTCCCCGCGATCGAGGAGCTCTCGGTACCAACGGCCGGTCTTCCCTCGAACTGAGCGCACATATGGCACGCCGTCGTGGACGACGATCCAGATCGTGACCGTGTGCACCTTGCCCTCGGGCGAGCGCGTCTCGATATCGACCTCCTTCGCGACGTCGAAGCGCGCGAGCAGGAGGTCGGGAAATGGAGCGGTCACGGCGCGATGTCGGGCAGCGGCGGCCCCGCGACGACGACCGCGTGCCGCTCCGGCGGCAGGAACGTTCGGGCCGTCTCCACGACCTGCTCCTTCGTGACCGCACGCAGCTCACGGGGGTACCGCTCGAAGTGGTCCGCGCCGAGGTCGAACAGCTCGGCCTCGAGGACCATCGACGCCACGCCGCCGGGACTCTCGAGCGCGACGTCGAGCTCGCCGATCAGCTTGTCCTTCGCCAACGACAGGTCGTCATCTTCGATCTCGCCCAGGATGACCTTCCGGAGCTCGTCGAGCGCGACCTCGATCGCGCGCCGCACGTTCGTCGGGTTGACGCCCATCCGCACGATCCACGGGGACTGCCCGCGGCTCGAGCCCATCCCGCTGAACACGTAGTAGGCGAGCCCGAGCTGGTCCCGAATGACGTTGCCGGCCCGACTCGCGAACGTGTCCGCGGCATAGACCATGTTGGTCACCCTGGCCGCGACGAAGCGCGGATCGGTCCGCGGCATCCCCGGCCATCCGATCAGCACGTCCGACTGGGTCTTGTCGGGCACGACCTCGGTGCGGCGCACCGTTGCCGCGAGCGCGACCTCCGGTACGTCGCGCGCGATGCGCGAGCCGGACGCGCGCCAGCCGCCGAAAGCGCGCGTCGCCGCGTCGACCGCACGGTCCATCGTGACCGCACCGGCCACGATGAGGATCGCGCCGTCGGGACGGATCGCGCTCTCGTGGTACTCGCGGATGTCCTCGACCGTGGCGGTGCGGACGACGTTCGCGTCGCCGATGCCCGGCGCGTGGAACGGATGGACCTTTGGGTACACGAGCTCGCGCCAAACGCGCTCCACGACCGCGCGCGTGTCCCGTTCGTCGCGCTCGAGCTGCGCCAGTGTCTGGCCTCTGACGAAATCGAGGTCCTCCCCCGCCAGGGCCGGCGTGCGGAGCGTCTCGCCCATGAGAGCCAGGAGCGCGGGGAGATCGTCGCCCAGGCACTGGGCGCTGAACACCGCGGCATGCGAGCCGACATCGAGGCGCGCGACGGCGCCAAGGGCGTCGATCGCGTCCGCGAATTCATTTGCGTTCTTGCTCGCGGTCCCCCGCAACATCGTCTGTGCCACCAGGCGCGCGATACCCGGCCTGCCGACCGGCTCGAACCACTGCCCGGCCTCGACGGTGAGCAGGACCGAAGTTGATCGCAGATCGGCGATCGGGGCGACGACGAGACGCAGGCCATTGTCGAGCCGCCGTCGCTCGACGCGGATCAATCCGCGGCCTCGGGGACGAACCAGCCGACGTTCCGCGAGCGCTCGCTGAACGTCGCCGCGGCCGCATCGCGGATCTGCTCCTTGGTCACGGATGCGAGCTTCTGGTACCAGTCGGCGATGGACGCCGCGGCTCCGGTCGACAGGACCTCGCCGCAGCGATACGCGCGCCAGGTCACGGTGTCGGTGCCGAACGCGGTCGCGGCCATCAGCTGCCGCCGCACGCGGTCGAACTCCGCATCCGTCACCAGCTCGGTCGCGACGCGCTCGAGCTCGGCGAGGAGTGACTGCTCGACCTGCGCGTGCGTGATCTCGGGCCGCAGCGTCGCGTCGATCCAGAAGAGGCTGGGGTCCTTCGTGAGCCGGAACGACGCGTCCACGTCGGCCGCGAGGCCCTTCTCGACGATGGCGCGGTGCAGCCGCGACGAGCGGCCGGTCGCGCCGTCGCTGCCGCCGGAGGTGCCCGAGAGCGTCACCGCCAATGCGACCAGCGCGGGCGCGCTCGGATCCGTCGCGCGCGGTACGCGGAAGGCGATCATGACGATCGGCAGCGAGCCACCGGCGCGGCGGACCACGATGCGGCGCTCGCCACGCTGCGGCGGCTCGGGTGCCTTCGGCGGCTCGCCGAGATCCTTCGATGGCTCGAGGCCGCCGAACGCGCGCGCGGCCTGGTCCGCCAGATGCGCCGCGTCATCGTCACCCACGACCACCACGTACGCGTTGTTCGGCGCGTAGAAGCGGCGGTAGTGCGCGTACAGGCCGTCGCGGCTCATGAGCTTGATCTCGTCCTTGCTCCCGATGACGCCCTGGCCGTAGGGATGGCGGCTGAAGGCCACTGCCTGCAGCTCCTCACCCAGTAGAAAGCTCGGGTCGTTCTCGAGGCCCTCGCGCTCTGAGACGATGACCGTGCGCTCGGCCTCGGTCTCCTCGACCGAGATCAGCGCGTTGCGCATGCGATCGGCTTCGAGCTCGAGCGCGGTCCCGTAGCGGGTCTTCGGGATCGTCTCGAAATAGCAGGTCACGTCCTCGTTCGTGAAGGCGTTCCACTGGGCGCCGTAGCGCGCGAGCAGGCGGTCGAGGTCGCCCTTGGGATGCGCGGGCGTGCCCTTGAACAGCATGTGCTCGAGGAAGTGGCTCATGCCGGTCGTGCCCGGAACCTCGTTGCGCCCGCCCACGTGGTACCAGACCCACAGCGACACCACGGGCGCGTGACGCGCCTCGAGGGCGTGGATCACGAGCCCGTTATCGAGGCGACGCGTCAGCGGGACGTCGACGTAGGGGATATGAAGAGTCTATCCACCCGCTAGGCGCTGCCTGTCGCGCTCGCGGGGCGGCTAGTTGACTCCGAACCTAGCCGCCAGCGTCGTGCGGACCGCCGTGCCGGCGACCTGCGAGGCGAAGTTGCCGGGCGACTCGTGGAACTGCTCGAACACCGCTGCGAACGCGACCGATGGCGCCTCGAAGTTCGCGAAGCCGATGAACCAGCCGTTCGGATCACCGGACGGCGTCTCGGCCGTGCCGGACTTCCCGGCCACGCTGACCTGGAAGGTGCGGAACGGGAAGTAGACGGTCCCGTCCGGATCCGAGACGACCGCGCGCATACAGTCGCGGATGAGCGATAGCTCGGTGTTCGTCGCGTTGGCGTGACCCACGATCGTCTTCTCGAACTTCTTCACGCTCGCCCCCGAGCGATCGCGGATCTCGGTCACGAGGCGCGGCTTCCACACGATGCCGTCGTTGGCCAGCGCGGCGGCGTAGTTCGCCATCTGCAGTGGCGTGACCAGCAGGAAACCTTGGCCGATCGCGAGGTTCGTGGCGTCACCGGGGTTCCACGTCCTGTCGGCGGAGTTCGAGAAGTACGTCTGCTTCCAAGCCTGGCTCGGGACGATACCCTCAGCCTCGAGTACGTAGTCGATATCCGTTGCTTTCCCGAGTCCGAAGCTCTTCGCCGCGTTCGGAAGGAGATCCTGGCTGCGGTCGTTGAGCCGCTTCCCGAGCTCGTAGAAGAAGGAGTTGCACGAGCGCGCGATCGCGGTGCGCATGTCGATGAGGCCCAGGTTGCTCGTCTCGTGATTCAGCTGGACCCATTGCGGGCCGTAGCCGGTCCAGCGCGCCGGGCAGTCGATCTTGTCGCCGAACTTGTACAGGCCCTCGCGCAGCGCGGCGGCGGCGGTGACGGGCTTGAAGGACGACCCGCTCGCGTACTGGCCGAAGGTCGCGCGGTTGAAGAGCGGCTTGTTCGCGTCCGCTGAGTATCTCGCGATCGCGGCCACGTCCCCGTTCACGAAGGCGTTGAGATCGAACGTCGGACGGCTGGCCATCGCGAGGATCTCCCCGCTCCAAGGATCTTCGGCAACGAGCGCGCCCTTGCGATCGCCGAGGGCGGCCTCGGCGGCGCGCTGCATCGCGATGTCGAGCGACAGCACGACGTCCTGACCGGGGAGCGGGGCCGTCTCGCCGAGCGTTTCGACGACCGCACCGTTCGGCTCGATGATCGTGAGGCGGAAGCCGTACGTTCCGCCGAGCACGTCGTCGAGCGTCGCCTCCAGACCGCTGTCGACCTTGCCGATGAGATCGCCGGCCTGCACGCCGCGCTTGACGCGATCAGGTTTGGCGGCGTCACTCTCGCTCGCTTCTACCAGGTAGCCCAGGGTTTGGGCGGCCAAGCCACTGGGGTAGCTGCGCATGCGCGCCGCCTGGATCTGCACGCCTTCGATCACCGAGAGCTTCGGCCGCGCGGCATCGAGCGCGGTACCCGCGAGCGTTCGGATTGGCACGAAGGTGTCGTCCGTCACCCAGGACTGCGCGAGCTTCGCCTTGATGGAGTCCGCGGTAACGCCCAGCGCGGGCGCGAGGCTCGCGAGCAGGCCCGGCTGCGAACGCACCTGGCCCGGGACCACGCCGACCACGCCGGCGTCGGTGAACGTCGCGAGCTCGCTACCGTCGCGCGCGAGGATCCGGCCGCGTGTGGTGTTGATACGGGTCATGCGCACCAATCGGCCGGGCGTGAGCTTCGGCAGGATCGCCTCGGGCGTCCAGTCGATCTTCCAGACGCCCTTGTCCTTCTCGCCGAGGTAGACCAGCGACAGTGTCGTCGTGCGCCGCACATCACCGACGCGCGCGGTGTGGAAGGTCACGTCGACCGGGACGGTCGCGTTGTGCGCGTCCGGCGACCCGTTCACCAGCGGGCGCGATGAGGCACCGACCTTCACCTCGAGCGACGTTTGTCCCATCTCTTGAGCGATCCGCGGCAGACGGTCGATGAACCCCTCGGTCCCGACACGCTGCTGTGCCCCGTCGGAGAGCAGCCCCCACATCGCCTGGTAGTCGGCCTTCTGCCACGATTCGGCATACGTCTTCGCGACGGCATCGGGCTGCGGCTGCGCGGGTTCGCAGGCGGCGAGCACCGAGACGATCGCCAACAGCGCTGCGGGAAGAACGCGCATCACCGGTATGAACGTCTCACGCGGCGGCCCGTTCCGCTAGTACCCCGCCGCGTGGCCCTCGCGGCGCGGGTCGGCGCCGCCGCTGAACACGCCGTTGCCGTCGATCGCGATGGCCTGCGCGCCACCGGTGACCTCGGCCCAGTCGCCGAGCAGCACGACGTCGTGCCCCTTCGCCGCGAGCCCCTTGCGCGTCGCTTCGGAGAAGCGGCTCTCGACCTTGAGCGCCTTGCCGACTTCGTGATACCAGCGCGGCTCCTCGATGGCGCGCTGGACGTCGAAGCCCTGGTCGATGAGGCCGACCGCCAGCTGGAAGTTGGTCTGGACTTGAGCATGCCGGCCCGGCGTGCCGAAGACGAAGCGCGGCATTCGTCCTTCGAGCGCGATGACGGTGTTGAGCGTGTGCACAGGTCGCTTCCCGGGCGCGAGTACGTTGGGCGATGACGCGTCGAGCGAGAAGCCGACGATCCGGTTGTTCAAGAGAACGCCGGTGCCGGGGACGACGCAGGCGGACCCGAACTCGCTGAACACGCTCTCGATGAGCGACACGGCGTTCCCGTCGCGGTCGACCACGGCGAGATAGGTCGTGTCCGCCGCCATGACGCCGGGATCGGTACGCTCGCTCGCCCGGCTGGGGATGGCCTTGCGTCGCGCGCCGGCGAAGGCGGGCTCGAACAGCCGGCCCACGTCGAAGAGCACGGCTCGTGGATCGCCGGCGAAAGCGTCGCGATCGGCGAACGCCATCTTCTTGATCTCGACCATCTGGTGCACGAGGTCGGCGCTCCCCCACGCGAGCTCTGCCATGTCGAGCCCCTCGGCGATCGCGAGCTCCTCGAGCAGGATGTGGCCCTGCGACACCGGTGGCTGGCCGTAGATGGACAGGCCGCGATAGGTGATGTGCGCGGCCGCCGGTCGATCGGTGGTGTGCGCGGCGAGATCCTCCATCCCGATGGCGCCTCCGGCCCGCGCGATCGACTGCGCCAGACGTTCCGCTACGGCGCCCGTGTAGAAGACTGCCGCGCCTCCCGTGGCGACCTCCCGCAGCGTGTCCGCGAGATCGGGCTGCTGGAGGATGTCGCCCGCTCGCGGGAACCGGCCACGGGGGCTGAAGACGCGCGCAGCCTCGGCGTCGAGTCGCGCCCCGCTGTCGACGAACGCCTCGGCCAGTCCATCGCTGACCGGGAAGCCCTCGGCCGCATACCCGATCGCGGGCGCGAGCACGCGATCGAGCCCGAGACGGCCGTGATCGTGAAGGAGGTCCGCCCATGCCGCGATCACGCCAGGCACGGTCGCGATGAGCGCTCCCTCACCGGGAAATCCGCCGGCGAACACGTCGACTCCGACGGCGCGCGGTGCGGATCCGGATCCGTTATACGCGGTGACGTCGCGCCGCGACGCGTCGTAGACAAGGGCGAAGAGATCGCCTCCGATCGAGGTCCGATGCGGCTGTGCCACGGCGCACACGGCCGCGGCGGCCACCGCGGCGTCGACCGCGCTTCCGCCCTCGCGCAGCACCGAAAGGCCGGCGGCGGTGGCGAGATGGTGATCCGTCGCGACGAGTCCGTTCACGCAGCGGACCGTCGCACGCGTGGTCACCCCTCGATGCTACGGCGGATCAGAGCAGCGCCGCGATCGCCAGACGCGCGACGAAGGCGACCACCGTGGCGACCGTGAGGCCGTACCAGAATGACTCGCGCGGCCGAGGCAACAGGGGCATGAGGGCGGCCGCCAGCGCGAGGAGCGGCCACTGCGTGGGGCCGGCGAGCAGTGCGCCGTAGAGGATGTAGCCGATCGCCGCCCATGCGATCAGCGCTGAGCCGTTCGCGAAGACGACGACGGCGCAGACCGCGGCAGCGGCCGACGAGCCCCAGAGGACGACGTGCGCGGGCGTGACCGCGAGACGGCCACCGGTCTCGACGTACGCTGCCACCGCCATCACCGCGGCGTCGAACGCGGCAACGATCGTCCTCGGGATACGACCCATCAGGCGGTCCTTTGGTCCGGCTCGCGCCCGAGGAAGATCCGTGTGTAGCCCCACGGTTCGCCCGGCGCAAGAGCCTCGGGCCTCGTGCCGTCGAGGTGAATCAGCATCGCGTGCTCATCGCAGCGGGCGCGCTTGGGACAGACCGGACACTCCGAGGCGGACTTCTCCGGAAGACGGCCGAGGCTCGACAGCGTGAAGCCGCATCGCTCGAAGAACTCCGGCACGAGGGTGAGAGCGAACACTCGGCGCAGGCCGAGTCTCCGCGCCTGGTCGATGCACGCATCCACGAGCGCCTTTCCGACGCCGCGGCGCCCAGCGTCGGATCGCACCGCGAGCGAGCGCACCTCCGCGAGGTCGCGCGTCAGAACGGCGAGCGCGCAGCAGCCGACGAAGGAGCCGTCGTCCTCGGCTACCAGGAAGTCGCGAAGATGCTCGATCAGGAAGTCGCGTGACCGCGACAGCATGCGATCTTCGTCGGCGAAGCCGTCGATCAGCCCTCGCATCGCCTCAACGTCCTCCACCCGCGCCGCGCGAATGCCGATGCTCACCCGCGCATCGTTCTGCGCGCGTCTTCGAGCGCGGCGCGGACCCGATCTGGGGCGGTCCCCCCGGGGGAGCTGCGCGACGCGAGGGAGTGCGCGACGGTGATCTCGTCGAGCGCCGCAACGGAGAAGCTCGGATCCACGGCGCGCAGCTCCTCGAGCGTTATCCCGACGAGATCCTTCCCGGCCGCGAGGCGCTCGCGGACGATGCGTCCGACGATCTCGTGCGCCTCGCGGAACGGCACGCCACTTCGTGCCAGGTGATCGGCGAGGTCCGTGGCCGTGAGCATCCCGCGCTCGGTGGCGCGCTTCATGGCCTCGCGATCGAAGTGCAGGCCGGCCACCACCAGGGTCAGCGCTTCCAGCGCCGGAGCGGTCGCAGCGGCGTCGTAGAGCGGCACCCGCTGCTCCTGCAGATCGCCGTCATAGGCGAGCGGCAATCCCTTGAGCGTGGTCAGGACGGCGACGAGATCGCCGATGGCGCGGCCGGCCCGACCGCGGACCAGCTCGGCGACGTCGGCGTTCTTCTTCTGCGGCATGATGCTCGACCCGGTCGCGTGCTGGTCGGACAGCTCGGCGAATCCGAACTCCGCGCTCGTCCAGAGGACCAGCTCTTCACCGAGGCGCGACGCGTGCACGGCGCAGAGCGCGCTGGCATACGTGAAGTCGGCGACGAAGTCGCGATCCGACACCGCGTCGATGCTGTTGCGGAACGAGTGATCGAGCCCGAGGTCCTTGGCGACGGACTCGGGGTCGATCGGATACGGCACGCCGGCAAGGGCGCCTGCCCCGAGCGGGGACACCGCCGCCCGCTCGCGCGCCTCGGCGATGCGCGCGCGATCGCGCCTGAGCGCCTCGACGTGTGCCAACAGATGGTGCGCGAGCGAGATCGGCTGAGCGCGCTGGAGGTGGGTGTAGCCGGGCATCACCGTGTCGATCTCGACCCCGGCGCGCTCGATCAGCGCAAGCGCGAGCCCCTTCACCGCACGATCCAGATCGTCGAGCAGCTCGACAACGAGCAGGCGCAGGTCCAGGGCGATCTGGTCGTTGCGGCTGCGCGCGGTATGCAGCTTTCCTCCGACCGCGCCGACGCGATCGGTCAGCACGCGCTCCACCGCGGAGTGGACGTCCTCGGCGTCGGACGGCCAGGCGAAGGTCCCGGCCTTGATCTCCGCGGCGATCGTCTCGAGCGCGGCGACGAGGCTCGCCGCCTCGGCCGCCGGGATGATCTTCTGGCGGCCGAGCATCCGCGCGTGCGCGATGCTGCCGCGCACGTCGTGCAGGGCGATCCGCTTGTCGAGCTCGAGCGACGCCGTGAAGGTCTGAATGCGTGGATCGAGCGAGCCCGCGAATCGACCGGACCACAGCGGCTTACCCTCGCTCATGGCGCCTTCTTCTTGCGCGCGCTCTTCGCTGGCGCGGGCTTCCTCGCCGCTCGGATGTCCGCGACGAGCTCCTTCCTTGGCACATCGAGCGTGGCTTCGGTGTTCTTTCCCCAGAGGGCCTGGGTGCGCGCCTGCGTGCGGAGCGACATCCCGAACACCGTGATGAAGCCCTCCGACGCCCGGTGGTCGAACTGGTCGCCCTTCCCGTACGTGGCGAGGGCCGTCGAGTACAGCGAGTGCGGCGAGCGGCGGCCGGCCACGGTGACCGCTCCCCGATCGAGTCGCACGCGGATCTCGCCACTGACGAAGCGCTGCGTGCTCCGGACGTACGACGCGAGATCCTGATGGTGCGCGGTGAACCAGAGGCCGTTGTAGACCATCTCGGCGTACTCACGAGCGACGCCGGCCTTGAACCGCAGCGTCTCCTTCGTGAGGACCATCTCCTCGAGTGCCTTGTGCGCCGCGTGGAGGATCACGGCCGCGGGCGCCTCGTAGATCTCACGAGACTTGATGCCCACCAGGCGGTCCTCGAGCTGATCGATCCGGCCGACCCCGTGCTGTCCGCCGAGCGTGTTGAGCCGCTCGATGAGCGCGACTCCGCCGAGCGTCTCGCCGTCGAGCTTCGTGGGGATCCCCTCGCGGAACTCGATCACGACCTCGGTCGGCTTCGCCGGCGCCTCAGCGGCATCCACGGTCCACTGGAACACGTCGCGCGGCGGAGCGCCCCAGGGATCCTCGAGGACACCCGCCTCGACGGAGCGACCCCAAAGGTTCTCGTCGACGCTGTATGGGCTCTTCTTGGTCGCCTCGACCGGAATGCCGCGTTTGCGCGCGTAGTCGATCTCCTGGTCGCGCGTCATGTTCATGCCGCCGCGCATCGGCGCGATCACCTTCAGGTCGGGCGCGAGCGCGCCGACGGCGAGATCGAACCGCACCTGGTCGTTGCCCTTGCCGGTGCAGCCATGCGCCACGAAGCGCGCGCCCTCCGCGCGCGCCGCGTCGACGAGGAGCTTGGCGAGCAGGGGTCGCCCGAGCGCCGTCGCGAGCGGATAGCGGTCCTGATAGAGCGCATCCGCCTGCAGGCCCGGCCACACGAAGTACTCGACGAAGATGTCGCGCGCGTCCTGGACGATCGCCTTGCGCGCGCCGCTGGCGATCGCCTTGCGCTGGACCGCGGGCAGGTCCCTCACCGACCCCAGATCGCCGGTGCAGGTCACGACCTCGAGACCGTACGTCTCGCGCAGCCACGCGACCGCGACGGATGTGTCGAGGCCGCCCGAGTACGCGAGGACGCAGGTCTGGCCGCGTGTTCCCGGTATCGCCGGCGGAGCCTCTGTCATGCCCGCTCCTTCCGCGTGATGCCGAATGCCGTCAGGCGTGTGAGCAGCGAGCGCGCGTGCCGCTCGGTGGAGGTCGCGACGAAGACCGTGTCGTCCCCCGCGACCGTGCCGATGATCTCGGCCATGCCGGAGGTGTCGAGCGCGATGGCCATCGCGTTCGCGGTCCCCGGCGGCGATTGCAGCACCACGAGGTTCGCGGCCAGGCCGCCCTGAACGAGATAGTCCTCGCAGAATCGTCGCAGGCGCTCGGTCCCGCCGCCGTTGGCGATCGCGGTCGGCGCGGCGTACGCGTGCCTCCCGTCGCGCGCGACCTTCACCAGGCCGAGCTCGACGATGTCGCGCGAGACCGTTGCCTGGGTCGCCGGGAAGCCCGCTCCCTTGAGCGCGCGGACCAGCTCCTGCTGCGTCGCGAGCTTGTGCTGCTGCACCAGACGCAGCAGCGCCTGTTGCCGGTGCTGCTTGCGCGCGAGCTCCTTCATGCGGCCTCGAACACCGTCCCGACGCGCTCGCCCGCGAGCAGGCGTTCCACGGCGTCGCCGGCGCGCGCCTCGACGATCGCGGCTCGGCAGCCGGCGGCTGAGGCGATGAGGCACGCTTCGACCTTCGGCAGCATGCCGCCCTCGATCGTGCCGTCGTCCACGAGCTCCTTCGCGCGCTCGCGGTCGAGCTTCGTTACGAGCTTGCCATCCTTCGCGCGGACTCCCGGCACGTCGGTCACGAACACCAGGAGGCGTGCGCCGAGCGACGCCGCGATGGCGCCGGCCGCGCTGTCCGCGTTGACGTTCAGCACCTCCGGCACCTCGCCAGCGGGCGCCGGCTCCTCGAGTGCCGCCGGTGCGACCACCGGAACACGACCGGCGTCGATGAGCTCTTCGAGGAGCGCGCTGTCGACGCGCCTGATGTTCCCCACGAGCCCGAGCTCAGAGTCTTCGCGCTGCGCGCGGAGCATCCCGCCGTCGATCCCGGTCAGGCCGACCGCCGGCACCGACCGGCCGAGGAGCGCCGCGACGATGCGCGCGTTCGCGAGACCACCGAGCACCGCGAGCGCGAGGTCGCGAGTCGGACCGTCGGTGACGCGAAGGCCGCGCAGGAACTTCGTCTCGTAGCCGAGCTGCGCCGCCCACTCGCCGACCAGCGGTCCGCCGCCGTGCACCACCGCCAGGCTGTGGCCGGCGTCGTGGAGCGACGCGATCGCGTCGAGCGCGGCGGCGTCCTCGCCCGCCACCGAACCGCCGATCTTGAGGACGATCAGGTCGCTTTCGGTCACGTCGTGTAGTCCGCGTTGATGCGCACGTACTCGGCGGAGAGATCGGTGCCCCACGCCGTCGCGGTCTCATTGCCGAGCGCGAGCTCGACCTCGATCGGGATCTCGGCCTGCGAGAAGATCGTTCGCAGCGCGTTGGGATCGAACCGCACCGGCCTCCCGGAGCGAAAGACCTCGAGCGAACCGATGCGGATGGTCACCCTGCGATCGTCAACCTTTGCGCCGGATCGTCCCGCGGCGGCGAGGATCCGTCCCCAGTTCGGGTCCGCACCATGGATCGCCGTCTTCACCAGGTTCGACGTCGTGATCGTGCGCGCGGCACGTCTGGCATCGTCGCGGCTTGCCGCGCCCGAAACGCGGACCTCGAACACTTTGGTGACGCCTTCGCCGTCGGCGACGATCTGACGCGCGAGGAGCTCGCAGACACGGCTGATGATCGCGCCCGTGGCGGCGATCGCGCCGTTGCTTGTTCCCATCACGCCTGATGCGCCATTCGTGAGCACGAGCAGCATGTCGTTCGTGCTCGTGTCGCCGTCTACGCTGATCGCGTTGAAGGACTGGTCCGCGGCGCGACGCGTGATCGCGCGTAGGTCGTCCGCTGCGATCTGCGCGTCGGTGACGACGAACCCGAGGAGCGTGGCCATGTTCGGATGGATCATTCCCGAGCCCTTCGCGATGCCGAGCGCTCGGATCGTGACGCCATCGACGTTGGCCTCGGCGGTCGCGACTTTCGGCCTGGTGTCGGTGGTCATGATCGCCCGCGAGAAGTCGTCGAAGCCATTCGCGCTCGGGCGGATCGCGGCGATCGCGGCGCTGATGCGGTCGATCGGAAGCTGCCAGCCGATGACACCGGTGCTCGCGACACCGACCTCGTTCGGTGCGCAGCCCATCGCCTTCGCTGCGGCCTCCGCCATCGCGACCGCCGCGCGATCACCTTCGTCGCCGGTGCACGCGTTCGCGATGCCAGAGTTTGCGACGATCCCGCGCAGCGTCCCGGCTTCGAGATGCTTGCGCGTGAGAACGCACGGTGCGGCGATGACCTGGTTCGTGGTGAACACGCCCGCGGCGACGCACGGGCGATCGGAGACGATCAAGCCCACGTCAAGGCGCTCGGCGACGCCGGTCTTCACGCCCGCCTTAGCGGCACCCGCGGTGAAGCCACGGGGCACGTCGGCGCGCGCAGCATCGGAGGGCGCTTTCACGGCCATATGGGGAGCGATTCGAGGCCCATCGTCTCCGGCATACCGCGCATCGCATTGAGGTTCTGCACCGCGGACCCGGCCGCGCCCTTGACGAGGTTGTCGATCGCTCCGAAAACGACAAGGCGTCCGGTCGCGTCATCGACCACCGGATACACAAGGCACCAGTTGCTGCCGAGGGTCGCCTTCGTCGCAGGGAACGATGTGGTGATCCGGATGAAGGGCTCTTCGGCGTACGACGAGCGATACGCGTCGTTCACCTGCGCCGCGGTCACGCCGCTGCGCAGCGACGCGTAGCACGACGCGACCAGGCCGCGCGTCATCGGGACGAGATGCGGAGTGAAGGTGAGCCGCGGCGCGCGACCGGTGATCCGCTGCGCCTGCTGCGCGATCTCGGGCGTGTGCCGGTGCGCGGGCACGCCGTACGGGCGCACGCTCTCGTCGATCGTCCCGAAGAGGAACGCCTCGTCGACCGTGTGGCCCGCGCCGGAGACACCCGACTTCGCGTCGACGATGAGATCGTCCTCTATCAGGCCGGCCTGCAGCGCCGGCGCGAGCGCGAGGAGCGTCGCCGTTGGATAGCAGCCCGGGTTCGCCACGATGCGCGCTCCGCGCAGCTTCCCTCGTGCCAGCTCGGTCAGGCCGTAGACCGCTTCCTTCAACAGCTCGGGCGCGGGATGCGCGTAGTGGTACCAGCGCTCGTAGTCCTTCACATCGCGCAGCCGGAAGTCGGAGCCGATGTCGATCAGCGCACGGCCCTCGGCGAGCCATTGGGGCGCCTGTTTCGCGGCCTCGCCCGCCGGGAGCGCGGTGAACACGACTTCGGCGTCACCTACGTCGCTGCCGATGACCAGCGACGCGGGTGCGCCGTGAAGATGCGGCTGCACCTCGCGGAGCGGCTCGCCCTGCTTCGACCGCGCGACCGCGGCGACGAGCGTGGCCTCGGGGTGGCGCAGGAGAAGGCGCGCGAGCTCCCCGCCCGCGTAGCCCGTGACGCCGACGATCGCGACCCGCACCGGCATGGTCGAGGATTATGCGACTGAACGCATATTTATGCAATAGTCGGGCGATGCACGGCCGAGGCCCCGCCGCTAGGGGAAGATGCCTCGCTTCTCGATGGCCTGCGCCACGCGCTGCACACCCACGATGAATGCCGCCTCGCGCGGCGTGGCGTCGTACGTCTTCGATGTGGACAGGACCAGATCCATCGCGCGGCGCATGTAGGTCTCGAGACGCCGCTCCACCTCGTCGAGCTCCCAGTAGAAGCCGGCGCGGCTCTGGACCCACTCGAAGTACGAGACGACCACACCGCCGGCGTTGGCCAGGATGTCCGGGACGATCGTGACCCCGCGGTCGGTGAGGATCCGGTCGGCCTCGCTCGTCACCGGCCCGTTCGCTCCCTCGACGATGATCTTCGCGCGGATCTGGCCGGCGTTCGCCGCGTTGATCTGACCCTCGAGCGCGGCCGGTACGAGGACGTCGACGTCCATGGCGAGCAGCTCTTCGTTCGAGATCTTCGAGAGACCCGGGAAGCCGTCGAGCAGGCGCTGCGCGCTGCTCCGCACGTGCTCGATCGCCTTGGGGATATCGATCCCCGCGGGCGCGGCGTACCCGCCACTGACGTCGGAGATCGCTACGATCTTGCAGCCGGCCTCCGCCAGCGCCTTCGCGGTGACGCTGCCGACGTTGCCGAATCCCTGTACGGCCACGCGGGTCGCGTCCGGCCGCCTCCCGAGGCGCTTCAGGAGCTCGAGCGTGACGAAGGCAACCCCGCGACCGGTCGCTTCAGTCCGGCCGCGCGAGCCACCGAGCTCGACCGGCTTGCCGGTCACGACCGCGGGCGAGTGCTGCCCCGTCATCATCGTCACCGTGTCGACGATCCAGGCCATCGTGGATTCATCGGTGTTCACATCGGGCGCGGGAATGTCCTTCTCGGGCCCGATGATCGGCAGGATCGCGGCGGTGTAGCGCTTCGTCAGCCGCTCCACCTGGCGGCGTGTGAGCTGGCGCGGGTCGACCGCAACTCCACCCTTTGCTCCGCCGAGCGGAAGATCGGTGAGCGC
>JBGPKU010000014.1:0-52944 GCA_041486085.1 Candidatus Limnocylindria bacterium
CCCCTATGCCGATGCCACCGTTGGCACGACGGTGGCAAATCCCATCGTCGCGAACCGTACGAGAGCGTGACGATGCGCCGCGCACGTGTACCGAAGACCGAACGGCGCGCACGCACGGCGGACGGCGGAGAGGGACGGGTTTGGACAGCATCGCGGCGGTGACGGCCCCACGGCTCGTAGCGGTGGAGTGGGAAGACATCACGGCGTACTCCCGGACGGCGATTCCCGACGACTTCGAGCCGTTCCGTCTGCGCAAGCTGACCTGCGGGCTTATCTGGAGGGACACCGCGGAGTACGTCGTCGTGGTCGGCGACTACGACCTCACCAACGAGGGCAAGGACTACCGCCACAACGACTTCCACATCATTCCGCGAGGCGCGATCCGCAAGCTCACCTATCTCTCGGAAGACGACACGGGCTCTCTCGTGAGCCTCGAGGTCGAGTCCGCCTGATCACGCCCCCGGCGAAGGTGACCAGGCGCCGTTCCGGCGCCTCCGACCGTGACCTTGATCCTTCAGCCGCGGGGCTTCGTATGAGTGCGTACTGGTTAACGGAACGTGCACGCCAGATTCCGGGTATAGGGAACAAGGAAAACGTTGCCACCGTTCTTGGATTGTCTAGATCAGGAGGACGCGCGATGACCGTACGAGCCGAGCTTTACTGCTATTTCTGCGGCCATGGGCTGGGCGACGTGCTGGTGCCCACGAAGGCGCGCCGGCCATCCGTCGAGCAGCTCCGTGTCGCATATTCCCAGCCGGGTCGCGAAGCGCCCACGTGGAGCGCGGCCGACCAGCCGCTCTGCCCACGCTGCGGCGGACAGCTGTTCCTCGAGCGTTTCGAGCACGAGGTCGTCCGCAGCCAGAGTCGCCGCACGCTGAAGCGCGCGAGCTGAGCGCTATCGCAACGCGGACGTGAGTGGCCGGGGCGCAAGCCCCGGCCGCTTTGTTGTTCCGTGCGGAGCCGTCGTGTGCTGACCGATCGCCAGGTGGAGATCATCCGGCTGGTCGCGCGAGGGATGAGCTCGAAGGAGATCGCGCAGCACGAGGGGATCAGCCTCCACTCCGTCAACACGCACGTGCGTCGCGCGAGATCGACCCTCGGGGTCGGCACACGTGCCGCGGCCGTGGCAGTGGTGGTGCGCGGCGGCCGTCAGGCCAGGCGGACCTCTCGGCTCACGCGGTGACGCCGGCCAGTCCCAGTCTGTCCGCGACGAGATCCAGTGCCACGACGATCTCGACGACCAGGTCATCGAACGGGACCTGAAGGTGTTCGGCGCCTTTGAGCATCATGTCGCGGCTCACCGCTCGCGCGAAGGCCTTGTCCTTCATCTTCTTTCGCACGGCGTTCGCGTCGACATCGCGCACGGCCTTCGACGGGCGCACCAGCGCTACCGCGGTGACGAAACCAGTGAGCTCGTCGACGGCGTAGAGCGTCTTCTCCATCGCCGTGACTCGCGGAATCCCGGTGTGATCGCCGTGCGATTGGATCGCGTGCACGATGAGACCGGGGACGCCGGCCTTCTCGAGGATCGGCTTGCCGTTCTGGGGATGCCCATCGGGATCGCGTTCGTAGTCGAAGTCGTGGAGCAGCCCGGTGATGCCCCAGACCTCCTCGTCCTCACCGAACTTCACGGCGAAATGGCGCATCGCGGCCTCGACCGCGAGCCCATGCTTCCGCAGGCTGTCGCCCTTCGTGTGGTCGCAGAGCAGCTCCCAGGCCTCTTCTCGTCTCATGGCCGCCTCCCCTCGTACGCGCAGCCGGAATGCTAGGCTCGACGGCGTGATCGAGCTCACACCGGCCGCGGCCGACAAGCTGCGCGAGCTGCGCGGCGCCGACCCGTCCCGCGCCTACCTGCGGCTCTGGGTCGCCGGTCGCACCTGCTGCGGCTATCAGTACTCATTGGCCTTCGACGAAAAGGCCCAGGAAGACGACGCGGTCGTCGAGCAGGCGGGCATCCCCGTCGCGATCGACGCGCAGAGCAGCCCGTACTGCGAAGGCGCGATGATCGATTACCTCGACGAGTCCAGCGGACCAGGTGGCTTCGTCGTTACCAACGAACGTCTGGGCGGCGGCTGTTCCTGCGGGCACTGAGCCCCGCTATTCGACCGCTCGGATCCTGACCCCTGACCGGCTGCGGTTGTCTCATCCTCGTCGGCGTCCTTGTCGGCGGCATCGTCTTCATGATCTTCGGCTCGACGGATCCCGGTGAGCCGATCGCGCAGATCGTCGCGGTCGTCGGCCTACCGTCGCTACTTCGGATGCTGGGCGTGCCATCCCGTCGCGGCCTCGTACGCGCGCGCGGCGCGTAGCACCAGGGCCTCGCGCCACGGACCCGCCGCGAGCTGAAGCCCGATCGGCAAGCCCTCCCGTGTGAACCCGCACGGCACCGAGAGCGCCGGCAACCCCGTGAAGTTGAACGGCGCGGTATTGGCCGTCAGACGCATCGCGGCCGCGACCGCGTCCTGCCCTTCGCGCGGCGGGGCCGGGATCGGCGTGGTCGGCGTGAGAATGAGGTCGACGTCTCGGAGAACGCGTACCCACTCGCGCCGGATCTCGCTCTGCCTGCGACGAGCCAGCGCGGTCTCGGTCCCGCTGATCCTCTCCCCGCCACGAAGCCGCTCCAGGACGTCGACGCCGAAGTCCGCCTCGCGCTCGCGCAACCGTTCCCGGTGGAACGCCGCCGCGTCGACCGAAAGGATCCTCCGTTGCGTCTCGCGCAGGTCCCCGGTGCGCGGCAGCGGTCCCTCGGACACGACCGCACCCAGGGACGCGAGGACGCGCGAGGCATCACGCACCGCGCGGTCCACCTGGGCGTCGATGTCGTCGAAGAAATGGTCCGTCGGGACGAGGACGCGGATCCCCGTCACGCCCTGTTCCAGGGAGGAGACGTAGTCGTCGACGGGCACGTCGGCCGACGCCGGATCCTGAGTGTCGTAGCCGGCGAGCGCGCCGAGCGCGAGCGCAAGATCCCGGACGGTGCGCGCGAGCGGTCCCGGGTGGTCGAGGCTCCACGACAGCGGGATCGCGCCGCGCAGGCTGATGCGACCGTAGGTCGGCTTGAGGCCCGCGATCCCACAGAGTGCCGCGGGGATGCGGATCGAGCCGCCGGTGTCGGAGCCTGGTGACAGGAAGCACATGCCGGTCGCGACCGCGATCGCGGTCCCGCCGCTCGATCCGCCGGGGATCCGTGTGGTGTCCCACGGATTCTTGGCCTTGCCGAAATGCGGATTCTGATTCGTGACGCCGAACGCCCACTCGTGCATGTTCGTCTTCCCCAAAAGGACCGCGCCGCCCGCACGAAGCCTGGCCGTCACAGCGCTGTCCTCGCCCGCCACGTTGCTCGCAAAGATCTTCGAGCCGGCGGTCGTCACGTCGCCCTTGGCGTCATAGAGGTCCTTCAGCGCGACAGGGACGCCATGCAGCGGTCCACGGTCCATGCCCGACGCGAGCTCCCTGTCGGCGCGCGCCGCATCGGTGAGGGCGCGGTCGAGCGTCTTCGAGATGAACGCGACGAGCTCCCCGTCACGGCGCTCGATGATCTCGACGCACGCTCGGACGAGCTCCACGCTCGACGTCTTCCGCGCGCGCAGGAGCGTGGCCGCCTCGTGCATCGCCAGGAGCGCAAGTTCGGTCGAGCTGATGGCCGCGATGGTACGGGCGTGTATCGTGCGCCGTCGTGAGCGATCGGTCGTTCGTCCGATTCGGCGGTCTTGCCGGCATCCTGTTGGCGCTCACGTCGTGGTCCGCCGTCGCCGCGTACTACACGGTCGCGAAGTCAGGACAGGACGCGATCGGCCTCCAGGTGTTCCAGCTGCTCTACGGGCTTATCGCGTTCTGGGCGCTCCTCGGGATCGTCGCGGTGTACTGGGTGATCCGCCAGTACGGTGAGGCGTGGTCGTTCTTCGCCACGCTCGTCGGCGTCGGCGCGTCGCTCGGCACGATCACGTCATCGTTGTACGGAGCGGCGGTGATCCGCGAGGTCATCACCCGACCGAACCTGCAGACCCCGGCCGCGACAGCGACCGATCCGCTCAACGTCATGACCTTCGCGCTCACCGGCCTCTGGTTCCTCATCGCGAACCTGCTGCTGTGGAGAGCCCGCTACCCGAGGCTGCTCGTCCTGCTCGGCTTCGTCGCGGTCGCAGACCTCTTCGCCGGGTTCGTCGGGTCACTCGCGGGCGACACGAGCCTCGTCACCTACGCCGGCATCGTCGCCGGCGCGGTCGGAGGACCGCTGTACTGGCTCTGGCTCGGCATCCTTCTCCGCCGCAGGATCTAGATCAGCGCGCGAGCGGATCGACGATGCGACCGGCGAGCTTCGCCTCCCAGTGCGTATGCGGTCCCGTCGTGAGACCGGTCATGCCGATCAGCGCGATCGGTTGACCCCGCGCCACGCGCTCGCCGATCGACACCAGCGGCAGGCTGGTGTGGTAGTAGCAGCTCTCGAGGCCGCCGCCGTGCAGCACGCAGACGCGATTGCCGCCGACCGCCACCCATCCCGTCGCGGTCACCGTCCCGTCATCCGACGCTGCAATGAGCGAGCCGAACGGCGCGGCGACGTCGACGCCGGTGTGGCTCCCCTGGAGGAACTGCGTGATCTCGCCCGAGGTCGGCCGCACGAAGCGTCCGGCGCTCGCGTCGATCCGCTCCTGCCGGAACCGTGCTTCGGGATCCGGACGCGCGGCATCCGCCGTACCGCGACAGCGGTAGACCTCGAGGCGCGTCGTCTGGGTGCCGGTCCGGCTCACGCCCACGAAGTACCGGCCGTCGGGGCTGAAGGTGCGCTCACCCATGAGGTTCGGCAGCGTCGCAGCGCTCGCTCCGATCTTCGAATCCCACACCTGAAATGCGTCGAACGCGTTGCCGCCGGGCACGGTGGGTGACACGCGGCCGGCAAGCAGCGTGCGGCCATCAGGTGCCCACGCATGGACCGGGCCGGCGACGCCGGCCTGCGAGACGCTCTCACTCGTGCCGGCGGCAAGATCGCGCAGCTCGATCCGCTCGAGAAAGCGGACGAGCAGAGTGGCGCCCTTCGGAGACCACTCGATGTAGCGCGCGATGCCTGTGTCGAGCGGCTCGATGTCGCCGGTCAGGGTCGAACCCAGATATCGGACGAGGGTCCCGTCCATCGAGTAGCGCGTCATCGTGAAGCGGTCACCGTCGGCGCTGAAATAGACGTCGTCCCTCGGATACTGCGGGACGTAGCGGTCCTCGAGCGTCGCGAGCGTGTGCACGCTGCCCTCGCGCCATTCGCGGATCTCGTTCTTCTCGATGAAGCGCAGCGCCTCTCCGGTCCAGCGCACGCGCGGGATCGTCGGCGTGAGTGAAGAGATGATCCGATCCGACCGCACGATCCGCAGCTCGTCCGCGTCGGGACCCCAGTAGGCGACGAGCGCTCCGCTCGCCGACCACTCGGGCTGGTCGCCGACGCCCAGCGGCCGAAGCTCGCCGGTCCGCAGGTCGAGCGTGTCGGTGATCTCCTGCTCGCGGTATCCGGTCACCGAACGGGGCGACGGCAGCCGCCCGAACCAGACGACCGCGAGCGTGTTGCTGTCAGGCGACCACTTGGCCTCCATGACGTTCTCCACGAGCGGCAGCGCGACGCGCTCGACGCAGTGAAGGGACGCGAACTTGTCGTGGTCCTCGTCCGGCACCGCGGCGAACGCGCCCTGGACGAACAGCAGAAGCGCGACCAGCACGAGCGGAGCGACGACGCTGCGGCGCACGGACCGAGTGTGCGCCACGGTGCGTGCGACGGCGTGTCAGGTGGTTCTCACGTGGGCCGTGGGATTCAGGTCCCGCTAGCGCGACCCCTGACCGGCGCGGAACGCAATGAGCTTGCCCCGCTTGCTGGACATGGCGCACCTCCGCATCGCGAGATCTGGCGCTGGCTCACAGGGGGCCTGTAGAGCACCTCGCCGGCACTGGGGCTCGGTCGGTGCTGCGGGTCCGGAGGAACGCCATAGGTGTACTTCCGATTCGGGCCACCACAAGGGTCGATCAGGTAACGCCGGCTCCTGCGCCGCGCTGGTGCGGCTGCGCCAATGCGGGCATGCTTTAGGGAACACGCAGGGAGGCTGATAAGTGGATCAGGGACGGCGCAGCGGCGACGCGGGGCGGACGAACGATGCGAACCAGCGGATCGACGCGCTCATCAAGCTGCTCGTGGACGCCGATCAGGGCAGTGGCGGGATCGAGCCGATGAAGGTCGCGCACGAGCTCGGGGCGATCAAGCAGCTGCTCGCGCGGCGCCAGACCGTCCGGCCGCGACCGGGGGGCGAGCGCCACTGGCGCTGCGAGGTGTGCGGCACGATCAGCCACGCCGCGGCCAAGCCCGGGCGGTGTCCGGAGTGCGGCGGTGAGGCCCTGTGGGAAGCGGACCTCGAGATGCCGAATGTGGAGTCCGCCGGCGGCTAGCGGCGCCGAGGACACGCAGCGCATCGACACGCACCACAACTGCGAGTCAGCGCAGACCCAATTCGGACGCGAGGTCCTCTTGGATCGAAATGGTGCCGTGCGCACGACTGACGAGCGAGGCGAGTGTCCTCGTGGCGATCCCCGGGTCGATGAAGACCGGCTCGTACATCGAACGCGACACCCGCGGTGTCCACGCGCTCGACGGGGCCGGGTGTGCGCATAAGGACATCGATGAGGCCATGAGTGTTCAGCGCGATCTGATGAAGCCCGTCGTGAAGCTCGTGCCACTCGGAGTCGTAAAGGGCTGACGTTCGTCGCGGCGTCAGGAAGACTCCGATGTCAGTCCACACCTGAATGGGAGTTGAATTCGCCGACGCTCGGCGAATGGATGCCTGCAGGATCAAGCGATCGAGCGCCAGCTTCGGATGGGACCATCGTCGCTGTTGACACGTTGAAGTGGCCCTAGATCGAGCGATCTTCGGGCCATCCGAGCTGGTCACCGGCTCGTGACGCAGTACGAATACCGATGGCACGTCCCCGTCGCGAGCGCCTGTTCGTGCTGTTTACCCCTCTGCGCCCCCAGTTCAGGGCGGGAGGACGAAAGAAATGCCAGCAGGAAGCTCGATGCGCAAAGGCGGTCTACCTTCGCTCCCGCCGGAGCCACACACACAACCCCAAGGGCGCCGCCGAGGCGGCCGTCTCGAAGCGATCGCGGTCTCGATCGCGATCGTCGTAGAACTCGTGGGCGTCAGCCTCGTCGGAGTGGCCGTCCTCGGCGCGAACGACCCATCTCGGGGCATGGCCGACGCGCACGGCCGCGTACCACCTGTGACCAGCCCGACCGCGACTCCGACCGCAGCTCCGTCGAGCCCACGACCCTCCGCCGCCGGTTTCGTCGGCAACCAGAACATCGAAGGCTCAGCCGATCCGTCGAGCGTGGGTACCGTCGAAGCCACGCGCTATGTCACGACCGCGGGTGGCGCGGTCACATCGCTGTCGATCTACCTCGACGCGTCGAACCGCGCGACGAGCTTCGCCCTCGGTCTCTACAGCGATGCCGGCGGCGCACCCGGGACGCTGCTCGCACAGGGCTCGCGCACCGGCGCGCAGAACGGCGCGTGGAACACCGTCGCCGTCGCCGCGACGACGATCACGACTGGATCGTCCTACTGGATCGCGCGGCTCGCGACTCGAGGCGGCGACCTCGTGACCCGGGTGAATCCCGGCGTGGCGAACTCCGATCGCGTCGACAAGCGCGCACTCCTCACCACGATCCCGAACACATTCACCGTGGGCGGGAGCTTCCCGCACCTCACCTCGATATACGCGGGGACCACATCGCCATCGACAAACGCGGTCCCGACCCCGACGCCGACAACGGCGCCGACGCGGACCCCAACGCCGAGTGTGATCGGCGCTCCAACGATGACGCCAATGCCCAGCACGAGCACCATGCCGACCGCGTCGCCGATGCCCAGCATGACCAGCATGCCGACGATGTCGCCGATGCCCAGCACAACGCCGCCGACGGCCGGGCTGTACGCACCGATCCCCGGCTGCGCCGGAGGCACCACCGTGCCGATGGGCCAGGCGAACCCTTCCGCGGAGCTCGAGCCGATGGGCGAGATCTGGTGCTTCAACCAGTTTGCCGAGCCGACCACCCGACGGGTGGACTCGCGCGGTGGCTGGACCGATGCCTTCAACACCGGCGTCCAGATGGGCCATCTCCGAAACGGCGAGATGGGCTATCAGGTCCTGAACGCCTTCAACGCGCTGCAAATGCGCGGCGGCACGTTCCTCAACAACGACCACTGGATGGTCGACCTTGTCGATGAGAGCCCCTACCGCCTCAGTGGCGGCGTGATGCTCTCGCCGAACCAAGCCTTCCGATTCGAGAACGGCAAGCTTGTCGTCGAGGCCGATGCGGCCGCAGGCCAGGACGGCGCGGGTGGCGCCGATGTCTTCTATGAGATCGACATCACCCCTGCCGCGACATCGACCGGGACGGTCGTGGACCCGCTGTACGGGTACGGCCAGTTCGGTGGCATCGGCGCGATCGGCTGTCGCATGGAGCGTCAGACCGACGGCGGTCACACCGTTTGCGCGATGTACGACGCGACCACTCACGACACCGGAGGGACCGACGTTGGCCCGCTGTGCAACCAGCCGCCGAACTTCGACCGGACGAACTGCCACAACGGCCTGCCTGGGCGCGTCTGGGAGACGCAGGGCCTCGGCATCGCACGCACCGCCCCCACCGTGGTCGGCGGATTCCCCGGCTACCAGATCCCCGGAACGACGTTGCGCGGCAGCGACGTCTTCCGCGTGTGCAATTCCAATCAGATGGACATGTTCTGCCGCGATCGCTTCCGCATCGAGCTCACCAAGACCAGCCTCACGATCTTCGTCAACGGAGCGAAGTGGTTCGACGTGCAGGGCCTGTACGCGAGCAATCCAGCCACGGGTGCGGACAACCGCATCCCGGACTCATGGCTCGGCCCGAATGGCGTACACGTCTACTTCACGAGCTGGGTCAACAGCGGACAGCACTACCCGGTGCGCTACCACTGGGGTCGCCTCGCTGTGAACCCGCACGATGGGGCTGGCAATCTGCTTCCGCCCTCGGCGGCACCGACCTACTGCTTCGGTCAGATGCAGAACACCTGCGCGATGCATTAGCTCATTCGTCTCCGCGTCTCGTACATGGATGCGCCCTCGCGAAAGACTTCGCGAGGGCGCATCACGTCACACCGGGGCATCAAGACTGGCGGTCCCGACCGGATTCGAACCGGCGATCTCGTCCTTGACAGGGACGTATGCTAGGCCGCTGCACCACGGGACCATCGCAAGAAAAGCGCACGTTTCGCGCTCCCCCTGCGCACATCCATTCTGACAGATACCCGTCTCTTTTTGCCGTCTGCGCGGATCGCGTGGTCAGCGGGCGCAGCAACCGGCAGTCCTAGACGAGTGGCGGCGCCGTAGCTGGCGGTCCGCGACGAGCGCTTGCGCCCAGCGCGCCCGTTCGCGACGCGGATCGCACGGCGGTGGGCGCGTGTAGCCAACAGCGAGGAGCGGACTGCCAGCCAAGGCGCGGCAGCAGCGACGAGAGGATGCCGGCGCAGGCGCCCATCCGAGTGCGCGGAGACAAAAAGAGGCGGGGAGTGCGCTTCCTTTCACTCCCCGCCCCGCCGGTGTGGCCGATGTCATCGCTCGCTACGTCGCCGGCGCGAGCGCTCCAGTCCTCACGCGCTTCGTGACCTCATTCACCAGGCGACTGGTCTTCCCAAGACCACCAAGTGTGAAGTCCAGTCCCGCCTCCTGGAGCTCCTCGTACCCAAGACCGCGAAACAGACGGTTGCCCGCTACGTAGCACATCTCGTCGTACAGGGAAGGCCATCCGGCGCCGCGACGCTCGAAGCAGAACAAGATGAAGTCGATCGCCACTTCGGCGATGCGCTCGTCCGACAACCCCTCGACCTCCCCTAGCGACCGCCGCATCATTGACCGTGCACCCGCCGTTCACAAGGTCTGTTGTCCACGGAACGGTCCACAGGTTCGTCCCCAACCTTGACGAGGGATATCCACACGTTGTCCACATCATTCGCCCGCACGCTTCTCGCGATGCCCGCTGAAGCGACGTCGCTCTATCACGTTGCGCGCGCTCGCACGATCGAGCGCATCGTCGCCGAATCGCGCGCGGACCGCGTCCAGTGCGGCGTTGAGGCGCGTCACGCGGGCATGATCGAAGAGGCCGAGCTGACGGCCGGCCTCGAGGCCGGACAGGGAGACGCCTACAAGCCGCACCGGGCTCGTCCGGCCGGCGCTGCGGTCCTCTGCGAGGACGTCGCGCAGCAGCTGACGGCCGACCCGATAGATGGTGAGGTCGTCGTCGGTCGCGCCGGCGAGCGTTCGCTGCCGAGACCGCGTTTCGAATGGCGCCACACGCAGCTTCAGCGTCACGGTCTTGCCGCGCAGCTCTTGCGCACGCAGCCGTTGGCCCACCCCTTCGGAAAGACGGAGCAACGTCGACTCAACGGTCCGCGTGTCGAGCGTGTCGTGGTCGAAGGTGTGCTCGTGGCCAACCGACTTCGGGGCCATGAACGGCTCGACCGTACCTTCATCGATGCCGTTGGCCCGCTCCCAGATCGAACGCCCGTGCTCACCAAGCCGCACGTCGAGCGTCGCGACGTCGGCTCGGGCGAGATCTCCGATGGTGCGCATGCCCCAGCTCTCCAGGCGCTCGCGGGTCTTTGGGCCCACGCCCCAGAGGCGTTGCAGCTCCAGCGGCGCGAGGAATGCGGCCTCGCCGCCTGCCGGCACGAGGACCAATCCGTCCGGCTTTCGTAGGTCCGAGCCGATCTTCGCGCACAGCTTGTTCGTCGCGACGCCGACGCTGAGCACAAGACCGAGCTTTGAACGCACGTCCGCCTTCAGATCGCGCGCGATCTGCTCGGCGCCGCCGAAGAGATGTTCGGTCGCCGTCACATCGAGGAACGCCTCGTCCAGCGAGATCGGCTCCACCAGCGGCGTCCGTTCGGCGAAGAGCGCCATGACCCCGTCGGACGCCTTCTCGTAGGCCTCGCGATCCCCAGGCACGAAGATGCCGTCGGGGCAGAGCAGTCCGGCCGTCCGCAGCGGCATCGCCGAACGTATTCCGAACCTTCGCGCCTCATACGACGCGGCGGCCACCACGCCGCGCTCGTTCGGCCCGCCTCCGACGATCACCGGTTTCCCCCGGTATTCGGGATGGTCGCGCTGCTCGACCGACGCGTAGAACGCGTCCAGGTCACCATGGAGGATCGCGCGCCGCTCCGAGGCGGCGACGACGGGAACGTTCATCCGATCTTCGCGCCGTGGCTCATCGTCTCGGGGGCCATGAAGTGCGCGAGTCGCTCACCTTCGACCAGCGCCGCAGCGCGGTCCGCTGGTGCGAGCCTTCTGAAGGGGCGGATCCGGACCACGGCCTCGGTCTTCCCGCGCTCGAGTGCCCACGTGCCGGCCACGAGACCATCGACCAACAGCGATGCCTCGACGATCGCGTTCTTCGAATAGATCTTCGGCCGGTGCGGCGCCGCGATCACGCGGTCGCGGTGCTGGTAGGCGATGAGCATCTCGTCGTAGCGGGGGAGCAGGCGCACCGGTGCCTTCACGTCGGCACTCGGTCGTGGCGCCATCGGCAGGTCGAACAAGACGTGCCGCCGCTCATCCGCGAACGTCACGAGGGAAGGCGTCATCTTGTCCAGCACCGGCCGTATGCGCCCAGGGACCTGACCGGCGAACTTCGCGATGTCCGCGAGCGTGACCGGTCCGAACGCCGCGAGGTACCGGCGGATGAGCAGCGCGATCGCATCTTCCTCCATCGGACGCGCACCCCCGCTGATCCAATGACGCGCCGCGACATACGGAGCGTCCGTCCCGCCGAAGTCGTAGCGCCCGCCGGGCGGCGCGGAGACGAGATCCGCATGGGCGCTCACGAAGCGCCAAATGAGCCACTTGTACGGACCGCCCAGCGAGCCGACGCGCTCGGTGAGGTGCGCGACCACCTCCTCCTTCGCGCGTGGCTCGCGTGCGAACGCGATCGCCAGGCGCGCGATCTCCCTCGGATCGACACCGCGGCCGACCTGAAGACGATTCCACGCGCCGCGCTGCAGGTCCTGCGTCGCGACGGCATACGCGTAGAAATCACGCGCGCTCACCAGATGCAGCGTTCCACGCATGAGGCGCGCGCGGATGACGCGCGCCTTCTCGATCGCGGACCAGAGTGCGGCCTTGTCGAAATCGGCCAATCTGCTCCAAAGGGCGACGTACGGGCTGGGTGCCCACTGCGCCTGCAGCGCGGCGAGGCGCTCGATCGCGGTGACGACGCCCAGCTTGGTGCGCTCGAGAAGCATCTGGCGCGCGAGCATCGCGCGGTTGAGCTCCCGCAGCGTGAGCACTCGCTGCGGCCGTCCGGCGGTCACGCTTTCACCGCATGGCGTGGCATGTCTGGGTAGTAGAAACGAACCAGCTTCTCGCCCTCAGCGACGAGCGCGGCTTTGTCGGCGCGCGCGAGCTTGCGAAATGGCTTGAGCTCGAGGAGCGCCTCCTTCTTCGTCGCGCCGATCGTCCAGCGGCCGGCGACGAATCCGTCCACCAGGAAGGTCGCCCAGACCTCAGCCGCGAAGATGACCTGCTTCCGATACGCCTCCGGCAGGATGCGGGTCCGCTCCGGCGCGACGTGACCGAGGATCGCCGCATCGAAGCGCGCGAGGTAGCGCGCCGGGGCCGGCGTCTCGGCGTTCGGCCTCGGCGCGCGCGCGAGGTCGTAGAGCTCGCGGCCACGATCGTCGGTGAAGCGTGCAAGGCCTTTCATGCGCGCAAGTGCGGCGCGAAGCTGCGGCATGCGAGCGCTGCTCCAGCTCGCGATGTCCTGCACCGTCGCCGGCCCGAACGCGCCGAGGTGGCGCCGCACGACAAGGTCGTACGCGGCGTCCTCGGGGACCGCCCGTCGCAGGTCCGCCGGCGGCGCCATGTAGCGGGCGAGCCTGCGATGTTCGAAGTGCGCGCCGGCGGGGTCCCAGATCAGGCCGTTCCCGGATGTGATCGCGGCGAACACCAGCCAGCTCTTCATGCGCTCGTCCTTCGACGGCGACGACTTCGCGATGAGTTCCTGTATCTCGATGCGGGTGCGCGGGGACGCGCTCGCGAAATGGAGCACTCGCGCGTGCAGCTTCGCCAGCTGCTTCAGGTCGGGTGCGCCGGGGGGCCGCCACGCGCCGAAGCGCCCGTCGAGCGTCGCGAGGTGGTAGGCCGGGTATTCGCGCGCCGAAACGAGATGCAGGGTCGCCCGCATGATGGTGGTCTTCACGACCTCGCGCCGATCGACCGCCCTGGTCAGCTGCTCGCGATCGAATCCCGCGAGTCGCGACCAGAGCGCGACATACGGTGAGGGCGCCCATTGACCCTGGAGACACGCAAGGTCCTCGACGGCCCTCACCACGGTGAGTTTGTGCCGCTCGAGCAGCATCTGCCGCGCGAGGAGGGCGCGGTTCAGCTCACGGAGGCTGATGTGAACAGGCGCGCGTGCGTCGGACGGCACCACACAATTCTCGGCGCGGGGATTTTAGGCGAGGCGTCTGATGACGCCGATGACCTTCCCCTGGATCTGGATGTCGCGCGTGTAGATCGGCTGCATCTGGCCGTTGGCCGGCTGCAGGCGGATCCGGTCCTTCTCGCGGAAGAATCGCTTGAGCGTGGCGCGGCTGTCCTCGAGCAGCGCGACGATGATGTCCCCGTCGCGCGCTGTGTTCTGCGACTGCACGACGACGTAATCGCCGTCGTCGATGTGATCTTCGATCATCGACTTTCCACGCACCCTGAGGACGAACGTGTCGCGTCCCTTCCCCGCGAGCTCGCCGGGGATGGCCATCGTCTCGGTCTTGTCCTCATACGCGTAGATCGGCTCGCCGGCGGCGATCTCGCCGACGATCGGGGCCTGAATGACCCGGTTGCCGCGCGAGCCAGGGATGGTGAGCGCGCGTGACCGCGTCGCGTCCTTCTGCAGCTTGCCCTCACGCTCGAGCTTCAGGAGGTGGTGGTGCACGGCCGAGGTGGACGCGAGGCCCACGGCCTCGGCGATCTCACGCACCGTGGGCGGGTAGCCCTGCTCGGTGATGCGGTCGCGGATGAACGCGAGGATGCGCTCGGCCCGTTGCTGGTCTTGCTTGGTCACGCTTGGACCATACCGAACGGATGTTCTCATGTCAAGAGCGGCCAGAATCGACCGGATGTCGGTCGATTCGGCGGTGCTGATCGACTACGCGACCCGGACGGTCTGGGCGCTGGTCGTGGTGGTGGTCGCCCTGCTCGTCGCTCGGGCGGTGAGGCGCACGACGATGCGGGTGCTGGCACGCAGCCGGGCACAGGCGAACGTCACCATCCTCCTTGGCAACCTCGCGCAGGTCCTCGTGATGATCCTCGGCATCCTCGGCGTCCTCGCGATCTACACCAAGGACGCGTTCGGCTGGATCCTGACGTCCTTCAGCGTGATCGGCTTGGTCATCGGACTCTCGCTGCAGGACATCCTGAAGAACTTCTTCGCCGGCGTGTGGGTCCTTGTGGAGCGACCCTTCCGGATCGGCGACACGATCGAGATCGGCGGCGACTCCGGGGTGGTCGAGGAGATCGCGTTCCGCACGACCATGCTCAAGACACCCGACGCGCGCGAGATCATCGTCCCGAACGCGATCTTCATGACGAGCTCGGTGACCAACCTGACGCGCTTCCCCGTGCGGCGCGTGACGGTCTCGCTGACCCTGGACGATCGGGAGAACCCGATCGGCGCGGACGAGATCCGGGCAGCCCTTGGAGGCGTGCCGGCCATCGCGGGGGAGCCAAAGCCGACCGTGGAGCTGCGCTCGGTCGAGACTGGGCGCGCGCACTACGCGATCGGTTTTTGGGCCGCGGACCGCGATACGGCGACGTCGGCGGCGATCGCGGCAGTGCGGGCACGATTCCCGCAAGGGGAGGTGCGCAGTGGCTAGCGGAATGAAACGACCGCGGAACATGGGTGAGGCATTCGAGACGGCGCGGAAGCTCCCGATCTACGCTCGCCTCGTCTGGGGGCTCGCGCGCGACCCCCGCGTGCCAACGCGGCAGAAGCTGCTTCTCGGGGCGATGGCGGCGTACCTCGCCTTTCCCATCGACATCATCCCCGACTTCATTCCGGTGATCGGCCAGCTCGACGATCTGGCCGTTCTCATCTTCGGCCTCGATTGGTTCATCCGGAACGCGCCGCCCGACGTGGTGGACGAGCACATGACCCGCATCGCCAAGCACGAGGACACGCTGTCCAAGGATCTCGAGGCCGCCGGCTCGATCCTTGGGGGCCGAGCATCCGAGCTTCGCGCTACGCTGGAACGGATGCGTTCGAAGCGCGAAGGGGGCGGCGAATGAGCGGCGATCGCGACTCTGGCGGCGGTTTCTTCAGCGCCATCGAGGCGCTGCTCGCGATCATCGGCGCGCTCACCGTCATGGGTGTCATCGCCGTGGCGGCTTCGGTCCTCGCGTGGGAGATGGAGCTTCGCAAGAGCGAGCAGAACGGGACTCTCGCGGAGTCCACCACGCCGCCCGCGTCCTAGGCGCGGCGAACATGCGCGTCATCCTGAAACACGAGGTCCGCGGTCTCGGCCGCCCCGGGGAGGTGAAGGACGTGGCCGACGGCTACGCCCAGAACTTCCTCCTGCCAAAGGGTCTCGCGATCGAGGCGACCGCCGCAGCGATGAAGCATCTCGCGCAGGAACGGCAGGCCGACAAGATCAAGAAGGACCGATCGCACGCCGACGCGCAGGAGCTTGCCGCTCGCCTGGGCACCATCACGCTGGTCTTCCGGCTCAAGGCGGGGGCCGAGGGCAAGACGTTCGGCTCGGTCACGAGCAAGGACATCGTCGAAGCGCTGAAGCGGGACCACAGGATCGCGATCGACCGGACCAAGATCGAACTACCCGAACAGGTGAGATCGCTTGGTGCGCACAGCGTGGAGATCAGGCTCATGCCCGATGTGCGGGCGAAGGTAACGGTGGCCGTCGAGCCAGCGTGAGTGAACTCACCCGTCGCGGGTGAGTTCCCCACTGAACTCACCCACACAGCATCCAGGCGTACGTCGTTCGGGGTAGTGCTCACGTCTCAGGACGAGCGACGCATTGTTTGTCCATCGGAGCACCCCTAGCGTCTTCACCAATGACGATCACCACCTCACGGCGGGCGGACATGGATCTGCTGATGCGCAGCGCGGAAGCGCTGTTGCTCGCCGCGACCGACGAGGCGAGGCTTCTCGATGTCGCGACCGAGTGCCTGGGCGAGCAGTTCGGCTACGGCGCCCGCTACGTCGTGCTTCACGATGCCGCGCGCCACGAGCTCTACCTTGGCGGCGCGGCTGGCGCGCTCGCCGACACGCCGGGTGTCCGCAACTACCGCAAGCCCGACGGCGAGGGGCTCTCGGGGGCGTCATGGAGAAGCGGCCAGATCATCAACGTCCCCGACGTGCGCGCCGATCCGCGCTACATGCATGTCCTCACCACGTGCCGCTCCGAGATCTGCGTGCCGATCATCGCGGGAGACGCGGTGCTTGGTGTGCTCGGCGTGCAGAGCGATCAGATCGGCGCATTCTCTGAAGAGGATGAGCGGCTGCTCGCCGCTTACGGACGTCTTCTCGCGATGGCGCTGATGCATGCGCGTATCCACCAGGCGCGTCAAAAGGACATCGCCGAGCTGCAAGCGGTCAGCGAGATCGCGAGCCGCGCCGTCGCGCTCGACCTCGAGGCCACGCTCGACCTCGTCTGCGAGTCCTTCCGGCGCCTCACGACATCCGACTCGGTCGCCATCAATCTCTGGGACGCGCGCACCGAGCGTCTTGTGGCGGCGAGCGTCAGCTACGACCAGGCGCTGTACCAGCCGGAGTACGGCGCGCGCGTGCGCGAGCATCGGCTGCGTCTGGGCGAGGGGATGATCGGCTGGGTCGCGCAGCATCGCGAGGCGCTCCGTATCGACGACGTCGCGGCCGACCCGAGGCCGCTCGCCGTCAAAGGCACGCCGCTCGCGGCCAAGTCGGCGATCGTCATCCCGCTCGTCGTCGACGACCGATTGGTGGGCGTAGTTCGCGCGGTGAAGCACGGCATCGCCTCGTACACCGACGACAGCTACCGGCTCGCGCTGACCATCGCCAGCCAGACCGCGCTCATGATCGCGACGGCCGAGGCTCACGAGGAGATCCGCCGGCTCTCGGTGACCGACGAGCTCACCGGCGCGTACAACGTGCGTCACGTGATGCAGCGCCTGCGTGAGGAGATCGAGCTTGCCGACCGCAACCAGGAGTCGGTCTCGATGATGGTGATCGACGGAGACGCCATGAAGACCGTCAACGACCTCTACGGCCACGCCGAGGGCAACCGTCTCCTGGTCGAGCTCACCGACGTCATGCGCTCGTCACTGCGCATCTCCGACGTGCTCGGACGGTTTGGTGGCGACGAGTTCGTCGTCGTGCTGCCGCGCACCGATCCGCGCGACGCGCTCATAGCCGCCGAGCGCCTGCGCTACGCAGTCGCAAGCCACGAGTTCCGCAATTCCTGGGGCGAGCCGATCCGTGCCACGGTGAGCGTCGGTGTGTCGACCTACCCCGGGGATGGGCGCACCGCCGATGAGCTCTTCCGCGAGGCCGATGGCGCACTGTACGAGGCCAAGCAGGCCGGTCGTAACCGGGTGAGCGCAGCCGCGTAGCTAGACCTCGCCGCGGGTCTCCCCGAGGTCGCGGAAGCGCGTGACCTCGGACTGGAAGTGCAGATCGAAGTCCCCCGTCGGTCCGTTCCTGTGTTTCGCGAGCTTCAGGCGCACGACGTTCTCGTCGCGGTCCTTCCGGTCCTTCTGCCAGAGGAACATCACCAGGTCGGCGTCGGCTTCCAGCGCCCCCGATTCCCGGAGATCCGAGAGCATCGGCTCGGTGCCGCGCGTCTCGATCTGTCGCGACAGCTGCGACAGTGCGACGACCGGGACCTGCAGCTCGCGCGCGATGGCCTTGAGCGAGCGGCTGATGCGCGCGACTTCCTGCACGCGCCCCTCGTCATCGCCCGCGCCCTCGATGAGCTGGAGGTAGTCGACGACGACCAGATCGAGCCCGCGCTCCGCTTGAAGACGCCGTGACTTCGCCAGGATGTCGGTGACCGTGAGCTGGCTCGATTCCTCCACGTAGATCGGCGCCTTCTGCAGCTCGTCCGACGCGGCGGAGATCGATCTGAACTCGACGTCCGACAGCCGGCCACGGCGCATGCGGTTCCCGTCGATCTCGCTGGTCATCGAGATGAGGCGCTGCACGACCTGCAGCTCGCTCATCTCGAGGGAGAAGATCGCGCAGGTCTTTCGCTCGATGGCCGCGGCCTGCCACACGATGTTCAGCGCGAAGCTCGTCTTGCCCAGACCCGGCCGACCCGCCACGAGGATCAGGTCCGACGGCTGCAGACCGCCGGTCTTCGCGTCGAGCGACGCGAAGCCGGTCGCGACACCCTCGTGATGGTCGTCCGCGCGTGAGCTGATCTGATCCGCGAAACGACGGAGCGCGATCTCGAGCGGCACGACATCGCGGTGCAGGTTCGACTCGGATACGGCGAAGAGCAGCTCCTGCGCGTCCTCGACCGCGCTTCTCGCGTCCTCCCGCGTCAGCGCCAGGTGCGCGATCTCGTTCGCGGCGCCGATCAGCCGCCGCAGAAGGGCGGTGCGCTCGACGATCGTCGCATACGTCTCCGCGTGCGCGACGGTCGGGACGTTCTGCATGAGGCCGACCAGGAATTGGGCGCCGCCGACGGCATCGAGCTCCGCGCGAGCCGCGAGCTCGGCCTGGACCGTCTGGAAGCCGAGTGGCTCGCCGCGCTCCCACACGCGCTCGATCGCACCGAGCACGAGGCGGTGCTGCTCACGCGAGAGCTCCGCCGGCGCGACGCGGCCGCGCACGGTCTCTTCGTAGATCCGCGCGTCGATGAGGATCGCGCCGATGAGGCTCGCTTCGGCTTCGGGCTTCTCGGGCGGCGGCTTCGGGCCGTTCCGCGCGATGTCGATGGTCATACCGGCGTCTCGTTCTCGGGCGCCTTGCTGAAGAACCGCGCCTGCTCGCTCGCGAACAGCAGCGAGAACTGGCCGGTGGGACCGTTGCGATTCTTCGCCACGCTGCCGTGGATGAGCCGCGGCGCGCCGGCCGCGGTCTCTTCCTTGTCCTTCCACAGCATCAGCACGATGTCCGCATCCTGCTCCAGAGCGCCCGAGTTGTGTGAAACGATCCCATCCGCGAGCCACGACGATGGGCCCGGAACCGTGAGGTCGAAGACCTCCTCCTCGCCTGCCGGCTCGATCGCAACGATGCGGTCCCAGAAGAGATCGCTGGTCGCGATGTCGCGGAGCTCATCGTCCGCAAGCAGGCGCGCGTAATCGGCAAGAAGCGTTCGTGACGGCGCGAATTTGAAATGCGCCGCGCCGCCGTAGCTTGTGCCGCGCAGCTGGGCCATGGCGCGCGTGGTCACTCCCCGGTCGCGCATTCGCGCCCGCACCATCGCAAACGCTTCTTTCGGCAGCGTGTCGACGTTGCTGTTAGGCGTGATGGCGGCAAGCGCACTTGCGAGCTCGAGCGCCGGCGCCACACGGGGTCCGAACGCGCCGATCTGATCGAGGAACCTCAGCTGATCGAGCGAACCAGACACATGCACCTGATATCCGGGCTTGTAGCCTTGCTCTTCGACTGTTGTCGTCCTGGTGACGATCCCGAGGCGCAGAAGTAGCGCGGCGACGTCATGGGCGAGGCTCGCGCTGTTCGTCGCGTAGTAGACGGAGCCTTTTCCATCAGCGCCTACGTAGATCGACCCATCCGTGGCCCAGAGGTGCCTCAGCAGGACGGCGAGCTGGGCGTTCCGCAGATGGAAAACTTCGCGCGGTATTCGCTTCTGGTGGGAGCGCTGCCCAAAGATGCCGAGGGAGCGGAGCCACGCGTTGACGCCGGCTGGATGCCAGCGACTGCCATTGCCACTGATCCAGAGCTGGTGCCAGCCGTCGATGGGGAAGCAGCAGGTGACCGTGCATGCGAATTCTCCGATCGCTGCCTGAGCCACGATCGCGCTGTTGTCGATCGAGCTCGTTGTGTACCGGAGCGGCGCACCGACGAGATGGCTGCCGTCCCCGATCAGCTGACCCAGAAGAGCCAGACGCAGCTCGGGCCAGTCTGCGGCGATAGGGTTGGGCTCAGGGATCTGGCGCGCGATCGCCAGTCGATCGCCGAGGCGCAGGTCGCGAACCGCCTTCCATTCACCGAAAGCATGGAGTCGATGCTCCGCCGTGGCTCGGATCTCCCGGCCGCTCGCGAGGCGCACCCTAAACACCGGGCGCACTCCGACACTCCAGATGACTTCGCTCGTCGCACGCACGACGTGGCCGTTGTGGATCGCCAACACCTCAGGCGTCGTCCCGACGAGCTCACGGATCGGGATCCGCCTTCCATCCGCACGGCACACGAGCGTGTCGCCTGTGACGCACTCTCTCAGCGTCGACAGCTTCGGCTCGAGACCGGCGTCGCCTGCCGCGCGCGACAGCTGCGACAGTCCGATGACGACTACGTTCAGCTCGCGCGCCAGCGACTTGAGATTCCTCGTGATCGCAGCGATCTCTTGCACCCGGTTCTCGCCATCGCCGTCGCTGCGCATGAGCTGGATGTAGTCGACCATGATCACCTCGAGGCGATCGTTCGTGGTCGCGCGGCGGGCTTTGGTCCGCAGCTCCATGATCGACAGGCCCGGCGTGTCGTCGAGCAGGATCGGCACGCCGGCGAGCGCGCTCGCGGCCTCCGTGTCGAAGACGTTGCCCGTCCGCAGCGCGAGGAGATCGCTGCGGCTGTTCATCGCGAGGAAGCGGGAGACGATCTGCTTGGCGTCCATCTCCAGCGAGAAGATCAGCGTCGGATGACCTCGCTTGGCGATGTGGAACGCCATCGCCAGCCCGAGGCTTGTCTTGCCGACCGAGGGGCGTGCGGCGAGGACGACCAGATCGCCCCTCGAGAACCCTTCCGTATAGAAGTCGACCTCGCGAAAGCCACTCGCGATGCCCGAGACCTCGTAGGGATGGTCGGTGCGGTCGGTCAGGATCTGGAAGTTCTGCTGCAGTGCCGTTTGGATGTGTCGGAGCTGCGCGTTGAGAGTGTCGTCGCGTAGCGCGAACAGCTTCTGCTCCGCGCGGTCCAGTGCGAGCGGCATGTCGGTCGGCTCGTTGTACGAGTCCGCGGCGATCTGCGTCGCGGCACCGAGCAGGCGCCGCAGGATGGACTTGTCGCGGACGATGTGCGCGTACCGTTCGATCTCTACCGCGGTCGGGACGCGCTCGGTGAGCTCCTTCAGGTACGGCGCGCCGCCGACGCGGTCGAGCTCCTCGCGGCGCGCGAGCTCGACCTGCACCGTGAGCGTGTCGATCCGCTCACGGCGCTGCAGGAGCTCATAGATCGCGTGGTAGATGCGCTGATGCCGTGCGATGTAGAAGTCCGCCGTGTCGAGCTGGTCGGCGACCTTGAATATCGCGTCGCGATCGATGAGCAGGCTGCCGAGGACGTGCTGCTCCGCGGCCTCGTCAAAGGGGACCTGCCGGTCGGTGCGGGCGTCCAGGCTCACTGAGAGCAGTGTAGAACGCGTGTTCTAGTGGCCAGATCGTCCTCCCGCCGCTGCTCGCTTGCGCGGAGGAAGCCCCGGCGCAGGGCGAACGCTACTGTCGATGAGCACAAAGCGGAACCACCTTCGTCCACCATTTCGTCCACCAACTCATCCACATCGACCGAAGGAGCGACAACGGCTTGCGTGTGCTCGTGACCGGGGGCGCCGGATTTCTCGGCAGCAACATCGCGGACGCGCTCGTCGCACGAGGCGACGTCGTCGTGGCGCTCGATGACCTGTCGACCGGCAACCGCACCAATCTCGCGCCGGATACAGCGTTCCGTCGCGCGAGCGTCGCCGACGAGAAGGGCCTGTTCGACGCGGTGAAGGGCGAGGGCTTTGACGCCATCGTGCATTGCGCCGCAAAGACCAAGGTCGTCGAGTCCATGGAGAAGCCCGACCTCTACCGCCGCGTGAACGTCGATGGGACGCGCAACGTCGTCGCGCTCGCCGAGAAGGCCCGCGCCCAGATCCTCGTGAACATCTCCACCGGCGGCGCGATGTACGGCGAAACGCCGATCTGCGCCACCGAGCTGACGCCCGCCGTGCCCGACTCGAACTACGGGAAGTTCAAGCTCGAGGCCGAGAGGATCGTCGCGGCCGGCAGCGTGCCATCGATCACGCTGCGCTGCGCCAACATCTACGGTCCCCGACAGCGGCAGGACCTCGAGGGCGGCGTGATCGCGATCTTCATCGGCGCGTGGCAGAGGGGGAAGCCCATCACGATCTTCGGCCCGGGCACCGCAGAGCGGGACTACGTGTACGTGGGTGATGTCGCGGACGCCGTGACGTCGGCGTTCGCCGGGAATCATTCCGGCGTCTACAACATCGGCACGGGGGTTCCCACGAGTGTGAACGACCTGATCGCGTACCTCACCGAGCTGCTCGGACCGCCGCCGGGCGTTATCAACGCCCCCGAGCGTCCAGTCGAGACGCAGCGGGCCTGCGTCGATCCGCACAAGTCCGCTCGCGACGGCCTTTGGGAGCCGAAGACGACGATCCGCGACGGGCTGCGAAAGGCGATCGAGCTCGGCTGATAGGATTCCGCCGGAGCAGCGGGGATGGCGTTCGCAGACAAGAGCCTGGTGTGCCGCGAATGCGGTAATGCGTTCGTGTGGACCGCGGGCGAGCAGGAGTTCTACCAGCAAAAGGGTCTCGTGCACGACCCGCAGCGCTGTGTCGACTGCCGCAAGCGCGCCAAGGCCGAACGTCTGGCCGCGCGCGCGACGAGCATGCACGACGTGATCTGCAGCAATTGCGGGAAGCCCGCTCAGGTCCCGTTCGCTCCACGTGCCGATCGACCCGTCTACTGCTCCGAGTGTTTCGAGGCCCGGCGGACCGCACCCGCGCCCTGACCCGCCCGGTACTCTGCGAACAAGTTGCGCTCGTTCCTGTTCGGCGTCCTCGTCGGCGCCTTGCTCATGCTGGCTCTCGGGGTGGGCAGCCTCGTGCTCGTCGGGCATGCGCTGGCCGTCACGGATCCTCTTGCCACGTCGGACGTGATCGTGGCCGTCTCCGGTGACAACGGCCCGCGCACCGAGACCGCGGTCGCGCTGTGGAAGCAGGGCTTCGCACCGCTCCTGCTCTTCTCCGGCAGCTCGCTGGACCCGGAATCGGTGAGCTCCGCCGAGCTCATGAAGCGCGACGCCGTGCGACTTGGCGTCCCGGCGGCCGCCATCCTGGTCGAGCCAACGGCGTCGACCACAGATGAGAACGCGAAGCTCACCGCGCAGCTCATGATCGATCGTGGACTCCATAGCGCCATCCTCGTGACCAGTCCGTACCATCAGCGCCGCGCCGCGCTGCTCTTCTCACGAGCGTTCGGTCACTCCGGTCTGGTCTTCATCAACCACCCGGCCGAGGATCCGCAGTGGGATCCCGACCGCTGGTGGCTGCGCGAGCCATCACGATCACTCACGCTCGTCGAGCTCGCGAAGCTCGGCGCAAGCCTCGTGTTTGGCGGTTAGCATCTCGTCACGTGCCCGTGACCGCCGTCGTCGGTGCCCAGTGGGGCGACGAGGGCAAAGGCAAGATCACCGACCTCCTCGCCCAGGAGGCGGATGTGGTCATCCGGTACCAGGGCGGGAACAACGCCGGGCACACCGTGGTGAATCAGCACGGGACCTTCAAGCTCCATCTGGTGCCGTCCGGGATCTTCAACCCGAACGCGCTCTGCATCGTCGGCCCGGGCACCGTCGTGAACCTGCAGGTCCTGTGCGACGAGCTGGGCAACCTTGACGCGCACGGGATCGCCACGGCGAACCTCCGCGTTTCGGACCGTGCGCATCTCCTCATGCCGTGGCACGTCGCGCTCGACCGGCTCGACGAGAGAGAGCGTGGCCGGCAGAAGCTCGGCACGACCGGGCAGGGCGTCGGCCCTGCCTACGCCGACAAGGTGGCGCGCCACGGTATCCAGATCTACGAGGTGCGGGACGAGCGTCGCTTCCGCCAACGTGTGGCGCACGAGCTCGAGACGAAGAACGCCATCCTCGAGAGATTCGGTGACGCACCGCTCGACGCAAAGGCAGTCGCCGACGAGGTCCTGAGCGCCGCCGCGATCCTCGGCGATCGCATCGCGGACACGCTGCCTCTGGTCGAGGACGCGCTACGGACCGACGCGCGCGTGCTCCTCGAAGGGCAGCTCGGAGCGATGCGCGATCTGGATTGGGGCATCTATCCCTACGTCACTTCATCGAATCCGCTGGCCGGTGGCGCGTCCGTGGGCGCGGGCATCCCGCCGCGATTCATCACGCGCGTCATCGGTGTGGTCAAGGCCTACTCCACCGCCGTCGGCGAGGGCCCATTCCCAACGGAGATGAAGGGCTCCGAAGGCGACGCGCTGCGCGAGATGGCGAACGAGTACGGCGCGACCACCGGACGACCCCGTCGCGTCGGGTGGTTCGATGCGGTCGCTGCCCGGCACGCGCACCGGCTGAACGCGTTCAGCGAGATCGCGGTGACGAAGCTCGACGTCCTGGGGGCATACGAGAACATCCCATTCGGCGTCGCGTACGAGGTCGACGGGCGGCGGACCACCGACATGCCCCCGACGACGGTGCTCGAACGCGCGACACCGGTCTACGAGAATTGCACCGGCTGGCATGTCCCGCTCGACGGCGCGCGCGACCGCGCGCATCTGCCGGCGGCCGCGAAGGCGTACCTCGCGAAGATCGAGGCGACCGTCGGCGCGCCGGTTGGCATGGTGGGCATCGGACCGGAGCGCTCCGCCACGCTCCTTTGAGCTGAGCACGGGCAGTAGACTCGCCGCGCGTGAGCAGCCTGCTCGACATCGCGTTCCCGTATCGAGCGAAGAGGACGTTCGGGTTCGCGTCCTTCGCGCTCCTCGTCCTCGTGATCATCGCCGAGATCGAGGCGCTCGTGCTCGTCGCGCTGGGCATCATCGCCCATCGGCTCGACCTCTTCATCGACCTGCAGACGGCCATCCTCCCGGCCGCCGCGATCGTCGCATTCGCTGGCGGTGCCGTCTTCTGGTGGCGGGCGCGCGCCTGGAACCGCCGCCGTATGCAGATGCTCGACGAGTGGGCGGCCGGCGGGAGCGCCTTCGGCGAGCAGCTTGCGCGGAGGCGCCAGGGCTGACCCCCGATCGTCCGCGACGCTCTAATACCCGCCCCGCGAAGCCCTAGTACCTGCGGACCAGAGCTCTCGTCCCAAGAGGTGTGATTCGTGCGTCTTTGAGCACGGATCGCGCACAAGGCCACTGGTCGTACGACCAACGAGGCAGCGTCATCCCCCTCGGCACCGATGGCACGGCGCGCTGCGCATGGGATGTTGACACCCGAAAGCAAAAAGCCCGCACCGACCAGGACACGACAACGAGGCGGAGCGGCAAAGAAAGGGCACGAACCGAGATGCGCAAGCTCAATCTTCTGGCAGGCATGGCGCTCGCGGGCTTGGTCCTGATCGGCCTGACCGCTACCGCCGACAGAACCTCCGCGAGCTTCACCGCGACGAGCACGAACCCGACGAACACCGCGAACTCAGCCACGCTCACGCTGAGCAACAACAAGCCGAACGCGGGTGACCTCGTCAACGTCACCAACCTCGTCCCCGGCGACACGATGAACCGCACCGTCACGCTGACGAACAGCGGCAACGTCGGCTTCACGTACACCGGCTCAGTCAGCGCGGTCGCCAACACGCTGCTGTGGAGCGACGCCGTGAACGGCCTGCAGGTCACGGTCAAGCGCGGTGCGGCTGTCCTCTACACCGGCTCGCTGAAGCTGCTCTCGCTTCCGGCATCGGGAACGATCGCCGCGGGCGCCACCGACACGCTGACCTACGACTTCACGTTCCCGGCAGCGGCCGGCAACAGCATGCAGACCCTCGCGCAGGACTTCACGGTCACGTACACGGCGACACAGCTCGCCGGCTCGGCCAAGTAACCAGGCAAGTCACGCGGGACAGAAGGGCGCGGCCCCCTCGGGCCGCGCCCAGCGTCCTAACAGGAGGGCGCGGCCCGCTTGGGCCACGCCCCGCGAACAGAAAGAAAGGAGCACCGGTGATGACGAAGAACCTCAGCAAGATCCTCAACCTGATCGTCTTCGCCGGGCTCTTCACGCTCTGCATGACCTTCGTCGCGATCCGTGTGTCGGGCCTCGGCACATTCATCGTGACGGGCGGCTCGATGGAGCCGGCGGTCCACAAGGGATCGCTCGTCCTCGTCCAGCCGGTCTCGCCTTCGGAGATCAAGGTCGGGGACGTCATCACCTTCCAGCAGTACGACCAGACGACGACCCACCGCGTCATCGCGATCGGCCGTGGCACGGAGGGCCTCACCTTCAAGACCCAGGGCGACGCGAACGTCGTCGCCGACCCTGAGGACAAGCTGTTCCCCGGCCAGGTCGGGATCGTCAGGGCGACGGTGCCGGTGGCCGGGAACATCGCGGCCTCGGTGCAGGCGTACTGGCGGCTCGTGCTCACGCTCATCGCCGCGATCACCTTCTTCGGCTGCGCGGGCACCCTCGTCCTTCGCAAGAACGACTCGACCGCCGTGGCGCGCGCGCCGATCACCGTTTCCCAGCGCCGGCCGGTAGGCTCCCAGCGCCGTCTGGTGACGGTCACGGTGGATGCGGACGCCGCGTGGAACGCGCACCTCGACTGGGTGCGGCGCCAATCTCGGACGAGGACGGCCTGAGGTGTTGAAGAATCTGAGCCTCGTCGGTGGCGATCGCCTGCTGGCGATGGCGTTCGTGCTGATGGTCACCGTCGCGCTCGCCGGCATTGCCACGGGCGAGACCGCCGCGAGCTTCACCGGGACGTCGACGAACCCGACGAACTCGACGACCACGCTCACTGTCCAGCCGCCGGCCTCGCAGAACGGGCCGACTTCCGCTGCCGCGGGGCTGGTGAACCTGTCGTGGTCGGCCACGCCGACGGCGCCCGGCGCCGGACACACCCTTTCCTACGTCATCCTCCGCGGCCCGGTGGGTGGCCCCTACGTGCAGGTGGGCACGTCTGCGGGCCTCACCGGGTCGGATACACCTCCGTCCGATGGGACCTACCAGTACGCCATCCAGGCGAAGGTCACCGGTGGTGGCGCGTTCACCAGTGGCAACAGCGCCCTCCGGACGGCGATCTCCGACCGCCTTGCTCCGACGATGTCGATCACCTGCAACGGTGTCGCGTGCACGAACGCTTGGTACGCGGCGACCGTCTCGGTCACGGTCTCGGGTGTCGACGGCGGGACGGGGATGGGCTCCGTCACCCGCAACGTCGATGGTGCCGGCCAGGTCTCGACCGGTGGCGCCAGCGCCACCTTCAACGTGAGCGGTCAGAGCGCCGGTCACACCGTCGCGTACTTCGGCACCGACGCGGCCGGCAACGCGAGCGCGTCCTCGAACGCGACGGTGAAGATCGACCTCACCGCCCCGACCACGCCCGGCGCGTTCTCCGCGGCCAGCGGCGCATGCTGCGCCGCCCCGTACACCATGAGCTTCAGCTGGACTGCCGCGACCGACGCCCTGAGTGGTCTGGCCGGCTACACCCTCCACTGGGTCGCCACCGGCGGTGTCACGGCCTGTCCCGCGACGGCAACGCCCGCGGCGTTCCCGAACGCCGTGAGTCTCGGGGTCGGAGCGACGACCACGACCATCACGAACCCCGCGATCTCCCGCGTCTGCGGCTACATCGAATCGACCGACAACGCCGGCAACGCAAGCCCGGTCAGCCCGATCGTCAACGGGTTCGCGCTCTAGCGACAGGCGCGCTCTCACTGAGGGGCTCGTCGCGCCAACATGACCCGTCTCGATACACTTGGCGGGTGAGGGCGCGGGATTGACCCCTGAGGAGAAGTTCGGAACTGAAGGCCTGGCCTTCGACGACGTCCTCCTCATCCCAGCCCGCAGCGATGTCCTCCCAGCGCAGGTCTCCACCCGGACCTTCCTGACGCGCGAGCTCGCGCTCGACATCCCGATCCTCTCGGCCGCAATGGATACGGTCACCGAGTCGCGTATGGCCATCGCCATCGCGCGCCTCGGCGGGCTCGGCGTCCTGCATCGCAATCTCACCGTCGACGAGCAGGCGCGCCAGGTGAAGGAGTGCAAGGCCGCCGGCGTGCGCGTCGGGGCGGCGGTCGGTGTCTCGGGCGATGCCGATGAGCGCGTGAGCGCCCTCGTGGCTGCCGGCATCGATGTCCTGGTGATCGACGTCGCCCACGGTCACTCGCAGGGCGTGATCCGTATGGTCGAGAAGATCAAGACCCGCCACCGGGTGCAGGTCATCGCCGGCAACGTCGTGACCGCGGAGGGCACCGAGGAGCTCATCGCCGCCGGCGCCGACGGAGTGAAGATCGGCGTTGGCCCCGGCGCGATCTGCACCACCCGCGTCGTCGCGGGCGCCGGCATGCCGCAGGTCACCGCGATCTTCGATTGCGCGAACGCGGCCTCGCGGCACGGCGTCCCGGTCTGCGCGGATGGCGGCATCCAGGAGTCCGGCGACATCGCCAAGGCGATCGGCGCCGGCGCGCACACGGTGATGCTCGGCGGGCTCCTCGCGGGTGTCGACGAATCGCCGGGCGACGTCATCGAAACGAATGGCGGCCGCTGCAAGTCGTACCGGGGCATGGGCTCGCTCGGCGCGATGGCCGTGCGCCGCGCCGGCGATCGCTATGGGCAGGGCGAGGTCAGCGAGTTCTCCAAGATCGTGCCGGAGGGCGTCGAAGGGCAGGTCAGGTCCGTGGGTCCGCTCGAGCCGTTCATGCATCAGCTCGTCGGTGGATTGCGCGCCGGGATGAAGTACGCGGGCGCCGCAACGATCGAGGACCTGCGCACCAAGGCACGGTTCGTCCGCATCAGTGGCGCGGGGCTGCGCGAATCGCACCCGCACGACATCCAGATCACGGCCGAAGCGCCGAACTACAACCGAGCGAGGACGAGATCCGGACTCGGAAGTCCGGAGTGAGGACGAGCGATGGTTGATGAGCGAAGCGATTTTCGAGTGCGGACCGGCGGATAATCGATCGGTGAGCGCGCCGGACAGCCGCCTCCAGACCACTGAGGCGGAGTCCGCGCCGAAACCAACGGCAAACGATCGCCGCGCAGCGGACAAGGCCACGGTCGCGATCCTCGACTTCGGCTCCCAGTACACGCAGCTCATCGCGCGGCGTGTCCGCGAGTCGCGCGTCTACTGCGAGATCTTCCCCCACGACGTCACCGCCGACGAGCTGTCGCGCAGAGGCGTGGTCGGCGTGATCCTCTCGGGCGGTCCGGCTTCGGTGTACGACGGGGACGCCCCCTCCGTCGAGCGCGCCATCCTTGACGGGCGCTTCCCGGTGCTCGGCATCTGCTACGGCATGCACCTCATGGCGCAGCTGCTCGGCGGAGAGGTCGCGCCCGAGGGCAAGCGCGAGTTCGGACCGGCGACCCTCGAGATCAAAGACCGGTCGGGGCTGTTCGAGGGCCTCGGGGCGAGCGAGCGTGCCTGGATGAGCCACGGCGACACGGTGCGGCGGCTCCCGCCCGGCTTCCACGCCATCGCGACCACCGAGCGCCTGCCCCTGGCGGCGATGAGCGACGGGCGCAACCGGTACGCCGTGCAGTTCCATCCCGAGGTCATGCACACCCCGCGCGGCGCGGAGGTCCTGCGCAACTTCCTCTACCGCGTCTGCGGTTGCCGGGGAGACTGGACCCCGGCCGCCTTCGTGGAGGAGGCGGTCGCGGAGCTGCGGCGCACCATCGGCGATCGTCACGCGATCTGCGCGCTGTCGGGCGGCGTCGACTCAGCCGTCGCCGCGACGCTCGTCGCGAAGGCGATCGGCGATCGCCTCACCTGTGTGTTCATCGATCACGGTCTGCTGCGCGCGGGCGAGGCCGAGCAGGTCGTCGCGACGTTCGGCGCGCGCCTGCGCCTCGTGCATGTGGACGCGTCGGAGCGCTTCCAGGCGCAGCTCGCCGGGGTGGACGATCCGGAGCGCAAGCGCACGATCATCGGCGAAGAGTTCATCCGACAGTTCGAGGCGCAAGCGCGGAAGCTCGGGCTGACCGGAGGCGAGGGGACCCCGAAGGCGCTCCTGGTGCAGGGCACCATCTACCCCGACGTCATCGAGTCGCGGTCGCGCGAATCGAAGACCAGCGCGCGCATCAAGACGCACCACAACGTCGGTGGTCTCCCGGAGGTCATGGATCTCGAGGTCGTCGAGCCGCTGCGGCGGCTCTTCAAGGACGAGGTCCGTCGCGTCGGCGCGGAGCTCGGGATCCCCGAGGACATCCTGTGGCGTCACCCCTTCCCCGGCCCCGGCCTCGCGGTCCGGATCGTCGGCGAGGTGACTCCGCAGCGTCTCGACGTCCTCCGGCGCGCCGACGCGATCTTCCTCGAGGAGCTGCGCGCGGCGGACCTCTATCGCGGCATCGCCCAGGCGTTCGCGGTGCTCACGCCGGTGCGGAGCGTCGGCGTGATGGGGGACTACCGCACGTACGGCTCGCTCGTGGCGCTTCGGGCGGTGACGACCGAGGACTTCATGACCGCCGATTGGGCGCGGATCCCGTACGAGGTCCTGGCGCGCGCGTCTGCGCGGATCGTCAACGAGATACCCGAGGTGAATCGCGTCGTCTATGACATCTCGTCGAAGCCGCCGGCGACGATCGAGTGGGAATGAACGCGACAGGGCGGGCCCGGTAGGTGTTGCGCTGGATCAAGGACCTCCTGAACGATGGCGAGAAGGTCCAGCGGATCATCAGGGAGCAGCGCGCGAATCGGAGCCCGGGGCGCTCGGCGGGCGCGCCCGGGTACAACTGCCTCGTCCTCGGCGGCGGTGGACGCGAATACGCGATCGCGTGGCAGCTCGCCCGCTCCGACAGCGTGGCGACGATCGACGTCGTCCCGGGCAATCCGGGCATGAGCCTGTTCACCCGCGTCCTCGACTTCCCGGCGCGCGACGCGAGTCGCCTGCAACAGCATCTCGCGGCGTCGTACATCGACCTCGCGATCGTCGGACCGGATGAGCTCGTCGCCGAGGGCATCGGGGACGCGCTGCGGCGAGGGAGCATCGCCGTGGTCGCGCCGTCGCGCGAGGCCGCCAAGATCGAGTGGAGCAAGACCTTCGCGAAGCAGCTCATGGCCGCGGCCGGGGTCCCGACGGCGCGGTGGGAGTCCTTCGCGGACGGCGATGCGGCGCGCGCCGCCGTCGACCGCTGGACGCCCCCCTTTGTCGTGAAAGCAGACGGCCTGGCGGCCGGGAAGGGCGTGACCGTGTGTCGGAGCGCGGACGAGGCCAGGGCCGCGATCGGGACGCCGCCGACCAGCGGTGGCGCGATCGTCTTCGAAGAGCTGCTGGAGGGCCAGGAAGCGAGCCTTCAGGCGCTGGTCGACGGTGAGTGCGTCGTCGCGTTGCCGCCGGCCAGGGACCACAAGCGCCTGGGTGTCGGCGACACCGGCCCAAACACCGGCGGCATGGGTGCGGTCTCGCCCACCGCCGTCTTGCCCGATGACGACGCGCAGCGCGTCGCGGACCAGACGATCGCGCCGATCGCCCGCGCGCTGGTCGCGCATGGCACTCCGTTCCGCGGCGTCATCTTCGCCGGGCTCATGCGCACCGGTGACGAGTACCGCGTGCTCGAGTACAACGCGCGGTTCGGAGATCCGGAGGCCGAGGTCACGCTTCCGCGGATCGTCGGCGACTTCGCGAAGCTCATGCTCGCCCTCGGCGAGGGGCGTCTCGCGCAGTACGTGCGCGACAACCCGGTCAAGTTCACCGAGCGCGCGTTCGTCGATGTCGTGCTCTGCTCGGAGGGCTATCCCGCCGTGGCAAAGACCGGCGCGGCGATCACCGGCCTCGACCAGCTGCCCGAGGGCGTGTATGCGTTCCACGGCGCCACGCGTCGCGGCCCGGACGGCGGCTTCGTCTCGGCCGGCGGGCGCGTCGTGCACATCGTCGCCAGCGGGGCGACCGTCGACGAAGCGCGCGAGCGGGCCTACGTCGGCGCCGAACGCGTCAGCTTCGAGGGCAAGTTCTATCGTTCGGACATAGCGCAGGGTGAGGTGGCGGTCTCTTGACCATCCAGGTCGGCATCGTCATGGGTAGCGCGTCGGACAGAGTGGTCATGCAGCTGGCCGCGGAGACGCTCGCCGGTCTCGGTGTCGAGTCCGAGACCCGCGTCCTCTCGGCCCACCGCACGCCCGATGCGCTCCGCGAGTGGGTCCAGGGATGCGAGACCCGCGGCATACGCGTCTTCATCGCCGGTGCGGGCGCGGCCGCGCATCTCCCCGGTGTCGTCGCGTCGATCACGACGCGGCCGGTGATCGGCGTGCCGCTGATCGCGCCCAACTCCGTCGCGAATGGCCTCGACGCGCTGCTCTCGATCGTGCAGATGCCACGCGGGATCCCCGTGGCGACGGTCGCCCTGGGTGAGGCCGGTGCCGCCAACGCCGGCATCCTCGCCGCCGAGATCCTCGCCACCGGCGACGACGACCTCGCCGTCCGCGTGCGGCTCATGCGCGACGGGATGGCGGCGAAGGTGCTCGCGGGCTGATGCTGAACCGCTGGGACGCGATCTCGCCGCTCGACTACCGCTTCGTGGGCGGCGACGCGAAGCTGCAGGGCGAGCTCGGTCCGTATCTTTCGGCGGGTGCCGTCATCCGCTACCAGGCGCGGGTTGAGGGCGCGCTCGCTCTGGCGATGGCCGACGCGAAGATCCTCGACCGCGAGACCGCGGACCTGATCGCTCGGGCGGCGGACCAGGTCACGCCGCAGGAGGTCGCGGACGAGGAGCTCAAGACTCGTCATGACGTCCGCGCGCTCGTCAACGTCATCCGCAACAAGGTGCCGGACGATGCCAAGCGCTTCGTGCATCTCGGCGCGACGTCGTACGACATCGTCGATACGGCGAACAGCCTCCGCTATCGCGAGTGCGTCGACCGAGTCATCGTCCCATCTCTCGCGCGACTGGTGGCGCGAGCGATCGCCATCGCCGAGGCCGAGGCGGACACGCCGCAGATCGGACGGACTCACGGCCGCCACGCCGAGCCGATCACCTTCGGCTTCGCGATGGCCGGATACGTCTCTCGGCTCGGCGACCGCACGCAGGCGCTGACCATGGTCGCGAAGCGGCTGCCCGGGAAGCTCTCGGGAGCCGTTGGCGCGTACAACGCGATCGAGCTGCTCACGACGACGAGCCCACGGGCGCTCGAGCGGCGATTCCTGAAATCACTCGGACTCGATCCGCGGCCGCTCTCGACGCAGATCGTCGAGCCCGAGCCGTGGAGCGACCTGGCTCACGCCTGCGCCACGGCGCTCGGCGTCATGGCGAACCTGGCCGATGACATGCGCCACCTGCAGCGCACCGAGATCGGCGAGGTCACCGAGTCCTTCGCCGCCGAGCAGGTCGGATCGTCGACGATGCCGCACAAGCGCAACCCCGTGTCGTTCGAGAACGTGAAGTCGATCTGGAAGGTCATGGCGCCGCGCGTCATGACCACGTATCTCGACCAGATCAGCGAGCACCAGCGCGATCTCACGAACTCCGCGTCGCAGCGGTTCCTCGGCGAGATGCTCGCGGCGACGGCGTACGCCGCCGGAAGGCTCGCGCTTTCTCTCGAGAACATGCGCGTGGATCACGAGCGGCTCAAGGCGAACCTTGCGATGTCCCGCGGCGCGATCGTGGCCGAGCCGCTGTACGTGCTGCTCGCGAAATACGGTCATCCGGATGCGCACGAGGCCGTGCGCAAGCTCACGCTCGAGGCGGAGCGGGTCGGCCGCTCGGTGCTCGAGGTGGCCGCGCAGGACTCGGAGCTCCGCGACTACCTGAAGAAGTTCACTCCGGGCGAGCGCCGCATCCTCGAGCGGCCCGAGGAGTACCGCGGCCTGTCGGCGGAGGTCGCGCGCCAGGTCACCGCGATGTGGCGTGAGAAGCTCAAGGGGGTGCTGCCGGAATGACGACGCTGGTGAAGAGCGAGATCCCGGGCGCCACGCTGTGGCGGCGTGGCAAGGTGCGGGACGTCTACGAGGCAGGCGCCGAGCGCCTCGTGATGGTGGCGAGCGATCGCCTCTCGGCGTTCGACGTGGTGTTCCCGACCCCGATCCCCGACAAGGGCCGCGTGCTCACGCAGCTTTCGAACTTCTGGTTCAAGCGCCTCGATTCGCTCGTGCCGAATCACCTCATCGCGACGGACTTAGCGGACTTCCCGCCGGCCTTCCGCGAGGTGACGGCGCTCGAGGGTCGCTCGGTCCTGGTGAAGCTCTGCGAGCGCATCGACGTCGAGTGCGTGGCGCGTGGGTACATCAGCGGCTCGGCGTGGACCGAATACCGGGCGCTCGGGACCGTCGCGAGCGAGCCGCTTCCGAGAGGCCTCGAGGAGTCGGCGCAGCTTGCGGATCCGATCTTCACGCCCGCCACGAAGGCGGTGACGGGCCATGACGAGAACATCTCGCGCGCGCAGCTCGCGGCGCTCGTCGGCACGGAGCTCGCCCACGAGCTGGAGCGCGTCACGATCGCCCTGTACCGCGTCGCGCACGCGTACTCGCTCGGCCGCGGCCTGATCCTGGCGGACACCAAGTTCGAGTTCGGCATGAGCGACGGCAGGCTCGTGCTCATCGATGAGGCGCTCACGCCGGATTCATCGCGCTACTGGGACGCGGCGAAGTACAAGCCGGGGGGCACGCCGGCGTCCTACGACAAGCAGTACGTGCGCGACTTCGTCGTGAAGGCCGGCTGGAACAAGGAGCCACCGGCGCCGGCGCTTCCGAACGACGTGGTCGAGGGCACGCGGCAGCGCTATCTCGAGTGCTACGAGAAGCTCACCGGAGCCCCGCTCCCGTGAGATACGTCGCCACGCTGCATGTCCGTGTGAGATCCGAGGTCCGCGATCCGCAGGGAGAAGCTGTTGGCGCCGCCCTTCGGTCCCTTGGCTTCGACGTAACGGCCGTCCGAACTGGCAAGGAGATCGTAGTCACCTTCGACTCGACGGACGAGGCGGCCGCCGCCGACGCCGTGCGCACGATGGGCACGGAGCTCCTCGCCAACCCCGTCATCGAGGACTACGAGTACGAGTTGAAGGAGCTGGCCCGAGCGTGACCCGCGTCGCGCTGCTCCGCTATCCGGGGACCTGGAGCGAGCGTGACTTCGCGCACGCCTTCTCGCTCGTTCCTGGCATCGAGACGGAGATCCTCTGGCACGAGGACGCCGACCTCCGCGGCTTCGACGCGGCGATCGTGCCCGGCGGCTTCAGCTACGGCGACTATCTGCGCGCCGGCGCCATCGCGAGGATCTCACCGGCGACGAAGGCACTGCGGCGCTTCGCCGACGACGGGAAGCCGGTGCTCGGTTCGTGCAACGGGTTCCAGATCCTGTGCGAGGCGGGGCTGCTTCCCGGGGCGCTGCTGCGGAACGCCGGGCTCGAGTATCGCTGCGATTGGATCCACATCCGCGCCGAGAACGACCGCACGCCGTGGACGGCGGGGCTCGGTGGCGCGGTGCTGCGAATGCCGATCGGCCACGGCGAGGGCTGTTTCGTCGCCGACCAGGACACGCTGGCTGCGCTGGAGGAGAACGGCCAGGTGGTGTTCCGCTACACCGACGCAAAGGGCGCCGCCACGCTCGAAGCGAACCCGAACGGCAGCCTCATGAATATTGCTGGTGTGAGCAACGAGGCAGGCAACGTCGTTGGGCTGATGCCGCACCCCGAACGGTGCGTGGAAGCGCTCCTGGGCGGCACCGACGGGTATCGAGTTCTGGCCAATCTTTCGCCCTCTCTGGCGGGCGCGGCCCCCGCCATATATAGATAGGAGAGAGATGGACCTCTTCGAGAAGCAGGCCCAGATCCACTCGCTGTTCCAGCGGAGCCCCGTGGACGCCGCGTACACGCAGGGCAGCGCCTCGGGCCGGCGCATCGCCGGCTCCTACTCCGACCTCGACGTGGCCCTTCTGCTGCTCGACAAGGTGAAGACCAACGAGTTCTTCGACTACCAGGTGTACTTCGTGAGCGAGCTCTCGAAGACGCTCGAGACGCAGGGGCTCGAGGTGGTGATCCTCAACCGAGCGAGCCTGCTGCAGCGCGCGCAGGTCATCCGCAGCTGGAACGTGCTCTATCAGCGCGACGCCAAGCGCCGCGTGCAGTGGGAGACCCGCGCGGTGCTCGAGTACCTCGAGTTCCAGAAGTACGACGACATCCAGTCGAAGGCGCTCGCGGAGCGCACCAAGAGCGATCGCTTCGCGATCGACCCCGAGTACGTGAAGGCACGCCTGGCGCGCCTGCGGGAGTACACGCAGCTGCTCGCGGACCTGTCCGGCATCGATCACGCGAAGTTCAAGTCCGACCCCAAGCTCTACGGCCTGGCGCAGTGGTATCTGCAGCAGGCGGTGGAGCTCCTCTTCGGAACGGGCGCGTACCTCGTCATGGCGCTCGCCCTTCCCAAGCCCGAGGCGTATCACGACATACTTGATGCGGTGGCAGGTCACGGGATCATCGAGAAGCAGCTGGCGTATCGGTTGGAGCACCTCGCCAACCTGCGCAACCTCCTCGCGTACGACCGCGAGCAGACGGACATCGACGACGTGTACCGGCAGATCCAGACGCGCACCGCCGATCTTCGCGCCTTCACCGATCAGATCGAGAGTTTTGTGGGAGCGGGCGAGGACGCATGAGTCCGTCCCCGATGTTGACGGGGACGATGACGGCGAAGCCTGAAGACATACCGACCGAGGTCGGGCTTACACCCTTCGAAGCGTCGCGTGTGCGCGAGCTCGCCGGCCGCGAGCCGAACCATCTCGAGTGGGCGATGTTCGGCGCGATGTGGAGCGAGCACTGCGCCTACAAGCACTCGAAGAAGCTCCTGCGCACTTTGCCCACGACCGGAGCGCGCGTGGCTGTTGGCCCCGGCGAGAACGCCGGCGCGGTCGATCTCGGCGACGGCCTGCTCTGCGCGTTCAAGGTCGAGAGCCACAACCACCCGTCGGCCGTAGAGCCGTATCAGGGCGCCGCCACGGGCGTCGGCGGCATCCTTCGCGACGTCTTCGCGATGGGCGCTCGCCCGGTGGCGCTGCTGAACGCGCTCTGTTTCGGCGCGGCCGACGAGCCACGCGCGCGTCGTCTTGTGGCAGGCGTCGTCGGCGGGATCGGCTCCTACGGGAACTGCGTCGGGATTCCCGACGTCGCGGGGCACATCTCCTTTGAAGCCTGCTATCTCGACAACCCGCTCGTGAACGCGATGTGCGTCGGTCTCGTCCGCCGCGATCAGCTGCGCTTCGCCAACACCGCGAAGGCCGGGAGTGCCGTCTACCTCGTGGGCTCCGACACCGGACGCGACGGGATCGCCGGCGCGTCACTGCTCGCCTCGTTCGAGTTCGGCGACGGCAACGCCGAGCAGCGGCCCTCGGTGCAGGTGGGAAATCCGTTCCTCGAGAAGCTCCTGATGGAAGCGACGCTCGAGCTCGTCGAGTCGGATGCCGCCGAGGCGATCCAAGACCTCGGCGCGGCCGGTCTCACGTGCGGATCGAGCGAGGTGGCCGCACGAAGCCGGGTCGGCATGCGCATCGACGTCGACGTGATCCCGCGCCGTGCGGAGCGCATGACGCCGTACGAGGTGATGCTCAGCGAGTCGCAGGAACGGATGCTCATCGTCGCGCGCCCCGGCCGCGAGCGTGAGGTCGAGCGTGTCTTCGCGCATTGGGAGCTGCATGGGGTCCGCATCGGTGAAGTCACAGCGGAGCCGGTGCTCGAGATCCAGAGTGAGGGCAAGACGGTCGCGACCCTCGACCCGCGCTGGCTCGCCGACGAGGCACCCGAGTACGACGTGACGACTTGGGCAAAGGCGCCAGACACGACGGAGCCGGCGACGGCGAGGTCGAGGAAGGGGCCGGAAGCGTCCGGCTTGGCTGCCGACGTTGCCTCGGGCGGGGCCCATGCTTCTCCTCCCGTCCAGAGGATCGCTGCGGACGGCGCGCGTGAGTTTCCGGTCGTCGAAGCATCGGGCCCCTTCCTCGACCTCGGCAGCCGCGCCGGACGCTCGTCTGACGACGCGCCGTTGCACAAGATCGGGCTCGAGTTACTCGAGCTGCTCGCGTCGCCGAACGTCGCGTCGCGGCGGATCTTGTACCGCACCTACGATCAGATGGTCGGCACCGACACCGTCGACGGACCCGGCGGCGATGCCGGCGTCATTCGCATCAAGGGTCGCGCTGACGGCATCGCCGTCGCGATCGATGCCCAGCCACGGATCGCGGCGATCGATCCGTTCGTGGGTGCCGCTTCCGCCGTCGCTGAGGCGACTCGCAACGTCGTCTGCGCCGGCGCGACGCCGCTCGCGATCACCGACTGCCTCAATCTTGGCAATCCCGAGCGTCCGCTCGGTGCGTGGCAGCTGCAACAGACGGTCGCTGGTATTCGTGCCGCTTGTGAAGCCCTAGCCGTCCCAGTTGTCTCGGGGAACGTCTCGCTCTACAACGCCACCCGCGGCAACGACATCTGGCCGACCGCGGTGATCGGCGCCGTCGGCCACCTCACCGATGTCTCGCGGCGTATTCCCGTCATGACGGGCCGCCTGGGAGATGCTGTATTGCTGGCCGGCAGCGCTCAGGTGAGCGTCAACGCATCGGCGTACGGTGCTCTGGTGGGGATGTGTGAAGGCCCGGTGTCGATCGATCTCGGGCTCGAGGCGCGACTTCAGCGGTTCCTGCTGGCCGCCCACGCGGGGGGCCTCGTCCGCGCGGCGCACGATCGCGCCGAGGGCGGGCTCGGCGTGGCCCTCGCGGAGCTCGCGCTGCGCGACGGCGTCGGGATGAAGGTGACGCTGCCCGCGGTGCGGGGCATCGACAAGCGCGTCGCGCTCTTCGGGGAAGGACCGTCGGGCATCGTGCTGGTCGTCGATCAGAGGAACGTCGACGCGGTGCGCGCGCTCGCCTCCGAGCACGACGTCCCTCTCTGGACGCTCGGGACGATCGGCGGCGACCTGCTCGAGGTGGCGCCGGTCCTTGGCCTTCCGATCGCCGCGCTCGCTCAGGCGCACGGCCACGGTCTCGCACGCGCGCTCGGACGGGAGGCGTGATGGAGGCCAAACCACGCGAGGCCGGCAGCGCGCGCATGAGCACCCGGGAGGTGCTCGAGGCGATCGCGCGCGAGCGTGCCCGGCTCCTCGCCGCTGTGGACGCGCTCGGAGCGGCGGCGATCACCGCGCCGGTGACCGACGCGTGGACCGCGAAGGACGTTCTTGCGCACTGCGTGCATTGGGTCGGTCAGATCGCGGTCGGTCTTGGTGCGCGGCTCGAATCGCCGGCCTGGGTCACTGGCGTCACCGGACGACCGAGCGGCGAAGAGTGGAATCGTCGGGTCGTCGAGCATCACCGTGCGCTCTCGCTCGCGGAGATGAAGCGTGAGTTCGACCGCTATGTGGATCTGCTGGTGGAGCGCGTCGACGAGCGCACCGACGAGCAGATGAACGCGACCGATGCGATCCCGTGGGACCTGGGGCGTCCGTTGTGGCAGCAGATCGGGAGTGAGACCTTCACCCATTGGCCCGAACACGCGGCCGACATCGAGCGCGCACGGGTGAAGGCCTGACCCGTGTGTGGTGTGTGCGGCATCTGGATCCCCGCTGACCAGGCGAAGAACGACCCGGCCGAGGCCGCGCGCCTCATGTTCTTCTCGCTCTATGCGCTGCAGCACCGCGGGCAGGAGTCCGCCGGTCTCGCGGCGACCGATGGAAAGGACTTGCGTGTCGTGCGGCGGATGGGGCTGGTCGGCCAGGTCTTCAGCGAGCCGGACCTCGCCGTGCTCGGCGGTCGCGCGGCGATGGGCCACACGCGCTACTCGACCACGGGATCGTCGCAGATCCAGAACGCCCAGCCGTACGTCCTGCGCGATGAGTCGCTCGGCGAGCTCGCCATCGGACACAACGGCAACTGCATCAACGCGCGCGAGATCCGCGACGAGCTCGCGGAGCAGGGCGTGCGCTTCAGCACCACCTCTGACACGGAGGTCGTCGCGCAGTCGATCGCCCACGCCGGCGGATCGTCCTGGGACGACCGTATCGTCAAGGCGCTTCCGACGCTCGCGGGCGCGTGGTCGCTCGTGATGCTGACGCCGACCGCGCTCTACGCGGTGCGCGATCCGCTGGGCGTCAGGCCCCTGTCTCTTGGCCGCAAGGGCGACGTCTGGCTCGTAGCGAGCGAGACCTGCGCCCTCGACACGATCGGTGCCGACTTCATCCGCGACGTCGCGCCGGGCGAGGTCCTGCGCATCGATGACCGGGGACCCGTCACGCTGGCCGATCTTGCGGCGGCGGATCGGCGGGGCCTCTGCGTCTTCGAGCAGGTCTACCTCGCCTCCGCCTCCAGCCGCTTCGGCGGGGTCTCGGTGTACGCGACGCGCGAGCGCATGGGGGAGATCCTCGCCGACGAGCAACCGGCCGACGCCGATGCCGTGATCCCGGTCCCCGACAGCGCGATCCCCGCCGCCGTTGGTTACGCGCGACGCAGCGGCATCGCGTTCCACGAAGGACTCATCAAGAACCGCTACATCGGACGCACGTTCATCCAGCCGTCGGATGAGCTGCGCAAGCACAACGTCGCGCTCAAATACAACGCGCTACCCGATGTGCTCGAGGGCAAGCGTATCGTCGTGGTGGACGACTCGATCGTGCGCGGTACGACGAGCGGGCCGATCGTCGATCTCCTGCGGCGCCACGGTGCGCGCGAGGTGCACATGCGCATCTGCTCCCCACCGATCCAGCACCAGTGCTTCTTCGGCGTCGACATGGCGCGGAAAGACGACCTCATCGCGTCCCGGCTCGACATCGAGGAGATACGGCGGCATATCGGCGCCGACTCGCTCGGCTATCTGTCCCTCGACGGGATGATCAGAGCCACGGGCGGCACGGCCGACGAGTACTGCGCCGCGTGCTTCACCGGCGATTACCTCGTGCCGGTGCAGCTCGAGCTGAGCAAGGGCGTGCTCGAGAAAGCAGCGGTCACGCGCTGATGACCGGCCTCACGTACAAGACGGCCGGCGTCGATCCATCTCGCGCTGAGGACGCGCTCGCGCAGGTCCGCGCGCGGATCGCGAAGACGAAGCGCCCCGAGGTCATCGGCGACGTCGGCGCGTTCGGCGGCCTCTTCGCGTCGCCCGGGAGCGACATGGTCCTCGTCGCCACGACCGACGGCGTTGGCACCAAGCTCGACATCGCGCGGCTTCTCGACCGTCACGAGGTCGTGGGGACCGATCTCGTGCACCACTGCGTGAACGACGCGATGGCCATGGGCGCCGAGCCGCTCTTCTTCCTGGACTACTTCTCGACCTCGCGGATCGACGCGCCGGTGTTCGCGCGTGTGGTCGGTGCGATGGCCGACGCGTGCGCGGCGCACCGGTGCGCTCTTCTCGGCGGCGAGACCGCCGAGATGCCGGGGACCTACGAGACCGGTACGTACGACCTCGCGGGATTCCTCGTGGGTGCCGTTCGCCGCGATGCGATCCTCGATCCGAAGAACGTGCTCGAGGGTGACGCGTGCATCGGCCTGCCCTCGAACGGCCTTCACACCAACGGCTACACGCTCGCGCGTGCGGCGATCGCGCATGGCGCGGCCGCGCAAGGTGAGGACATCCTCGCGCTGGTGCGGATGCCGCGGGCGGATCTGGGCGGTGTCTCGCTCGGGGACGCCCTGCTGCGGCCGCACACGTCGTACCTGGATCCGTTCCGCGCGCTGCGCGACGCGACGACGATCCGCTCGATCGCGCACCTCACCGGCGGTGGCTGGGAGGGCAACCTGCCGCGCGCGCTGCCGAGCGGCCTCGGTGCCGTCATCGACCGATCGTCGTGGCGCGTGCCCCCAGTCTTCACGGTGCTCGCCGAGCTGGGCGGCGTGACGGACGAGGAGCGGTGGGACGTGTGGAACATGGGGATCGGACTCGTCGTGATCGTCCCCGCGGGCGACGCCGACGTCGCGCTCCGGGCGGTCGACGGCGCGGTCGTCGTCGGACGCGTCGAGCGCGCACGTCCCGGCGAGCGGATGATCCGTTTCGCATGACGCTGCCGATCGGGGTCCTCGTCTCGGGCCGCGGCTCCAACCTGCAGGCGCTCCTCGACGCGTGCGCTTCGGGCTCGCTGGACGCGCGCGTCGTGTTCGTCGGATCGAACCGCGCGAACGTCCCCGCGCTCATCCGCGCCGAACGCGCCGGCATTCAGCGCGGCGTGTTCGCGATCTCGAGCCACGGCACGCGCCAAGCGGCGCACGAGGCCCTCGCGCACGCGCTCGTGCGCGCCGGCGCCCGGCTCGTGGTGCTCGCGGGGTTCGACCACATCCTGGATCCGGTCTTCTTCGTGCGGCTCGCCGGCCGGCCGGTGATCAACATCCATCCCGCGCTCCTGCCGTTCTTCGGCGGAAAGGGCATGCACGGCGACAAGGTCCACGCCGCGGTGCTCGCGGCGAAGGCGAAGGAGTCGGGCGTCACCGTGCACCGCGTGCATCCGGATACCGTCGACCTCGGCGAGGTCGTCGTGCAGCGCCGCGTCCCGGTGCTCGAGGGCGATGACGTGGCGAGGCTCTCGGCGCGCGTGCTCGCGGTGGAGCACGAAGCCATCGTGGAGGCAGTGCGCCGGTTCCTACCCGCGGAGACGGCCGCGCGCCAGCCACCCCGCGGTCTCACTGCAGGTGGTCGATGAGCTTTCGCGCGAGATCGACCATGAACGCGGCGTCGACGGCGCCGGTGGGCGCCCGGACATTGATCCAGCCGACGGAGTCGCCAAAGCGGAAATACACGCTGCGGTAGGTCATGTGCTGTGTCTGTCCGCCGGCGGTCACGTTGCCACTGAACTCGATGCCGACCGCCTCGTCGCCGACGGGAGCGCCGATCGAGATCTCATAAGCGTCCAGCGCCTTCGCTCTGCCGACCGCGAGACCCAGCGCCTGCTCCGTCTTCTTGGCGTCGCACAGGATCACGACGCTCGTCACGACGGTCGACTGGTCCCGCGAGACGAACGAGTGACCGTACGCGCCGCGGAAGCCGACCGCGCGCCACATGTCCTCCGTGACGCTCTCGTTGGCGAAGTCGCTTGCGCTCAGCGCTTCCTCGAAGGTCGTCTGATAGCCCGTCGGAAGGTCGCCGACACGCAGGCTGAGGTTGGAATACACGGGAGAGATCGGACTGGTCCGCGGCGTCGGCGTGGCGAGCGGCGGGCCCTGCGCGTCGGCGCGCAGGCGCGCGAGCTGGGTGAGCGCGAGCCTGCTCACCTCCTGGATCGAAAATGTCGAGCGGCCCTGAACGATCACGTAGCAGACGGTGTTGCCGTACTGGAACTCCACCATCACCGCGTCGTAGTCGACCCCGTCGCTGCCGGTCTGGGTGACCCGGTAGCCATGCGACTTGTCGCCCACGGCTTGACCGATCGCGACCCTTGAGACCATCGGGTCGGTCGGCACTGCCTTGTCCAACGCGTCGCTCGCGGCGGCGGCGTCCCTCAGGATGAAGAGGTCCACGGCAGCCGACCGCTCGGCGCTGGGCAGGCCCGACAACGCGAATGTCCGGTGGTGGCCGCTCAGAACACCGACGCGGGACATTTGCTCACGCATGATCCCGCGATCGCCGCCACCGGACATCGCGTCGAGCGTGACCGGCGCGTCGTCCTCCAGCGAGTAGCCGGGTGGAAGGTCGCGGAGCCCCACGATCAGCTCGGAGGGCGCATCGCGCACCGTGACCGTCGTGCGTGGGGCGGAGCTGCGCGGAGCCGGCGCCTCCGTCGAGCACGCGGCGAAGAGCACCGCCGCCGCGACGATGCCGCGTGCGAGGTGCGGCGCGGAGCGCCCGATCACGCGCGGATGATCGCGATCGCGACGGGTTGAGCCTTCGCGTAGGTCACCCTGACGCCCTCCCCGTAACCGAACGACGGCCCATCGATCTTCGTACCGAGCTGCTGCATCAGCAGGATGGCGGGCAGTTCGATGATCCCACCGTGCGATACCGCGAGGACGCGATCCTTCTCGCCGACGCGTGACGCGATCCGCGACCACGCCGGGAGCTGCTCCTTGGCGAACTTCGACGCATCCGCGTTCTCGCCCAGCAGGCGCGCCCAATCCGCGAGGGTGCGCAGCTCGCCGAAGATGCTCGAGGCGTAGCTGCCGAGATCAGGGAGCAGACCGGGCTCCACGGCGTCGAGCCGGCCGGCGATCCGCTCCGCCGTCTCCTTCGCGCGCGGCAACGGACTGGCGACGACGAGTGCGTACTTCGGCGCGGTCTTCGCGAGGCGCTCGCACATCTCGCGGCCGACCTGCGCGAGGGCGCTCTGGTTGTCGGCCAGATCCTGGCGTTTGGCGTGGCGTCTGATATCCAGCGTCGGCACCTCACGCTAGTCTCGCAGCGTTCACGAGGAGGGGAAGTCATGGCGACACGGACGATCAAACAGACCGCGCTCATCCGCGGAGCCACGCCACACGATGTTTTCGAGACGCTGATGGACAGCAAGCGCCACGGCGCGCTCTCCGGTCAGCCGACGAAGGTCAGTCGCCGGGTCGGCGGCGCGTGGAGTGTTGGCCACGATCTCGAGGGCAAGAACATCACGCTCACGAAGGACAAGCGGATCGTGCAGACGTGGCGCGCCAACAACTGGCCGATGGGCGTGTATTCGAGGGCGGCATTCGCTCTCGCGAAGGCGCCGGGCGGGACGAAGATCACGTTCACCCAGACCGGAGTTCCGAGCGAGGCCTACACCGAGATAGCCACGGGCTGGCGCACGTACTACTGGGAGCCACTGCGCAGGGCCTTTGCGTCGCAACGCCGAAGCTCTAGCCCGGGGAGGACCGCGCCCAGGTAGTTTGCTCACCGACCAAGGTAGGCACGGTGATTGCTATTCTCCTCGCCGAATGCGGGTCCTCATCACCGGTATCACCGGCATGGCCGGAAGCCACCTCGCCGAGTACCTCCTGGCGAACCATCCCGACGTCGCCGTCTACGGCACGTTCCGCTGGCGCTCGCGGATGGAGAACCTCGAGCCGCTTCGCCGCGCGCAGAAGGTCGACACCATCGAGGGCCGGTACAGCGACGGCCAGGCGCTGCGCGACGACAGGAAGAAGGGCCGGGTCACGCTCCTGTATTGCGAGCTCACCGACGCCGGGTCGGTCGAACACCTGATCTCGGCGGTCCAGCCCGAGCGGATCTTCCACCTTGCAGCGCAGTCGTTCGTCCAAGCGAGCTTCGACGAGCCGGCCTCGACCCTCCACATCAACATCCAGTCGCAGGTCAACCTCCTCGAAGCAATGCGCCGTCACGGCAAGCAGATCCGCATGCACGTCGCCGGGTCAAGCGAGGAGTACGGGCTCGTCCATCCCGACGAGGTCCCGATGAAGGAGACGAACCCGCTGCGGCCGCTCTCGCCGTACGCCGTGAGCAAGGTCGCACAGGACAAGCTCGCGTACCAGTACTTCAAGTCGTACGGGCTCCACCTCGTCGTCACCCGCGGCTTCAACCACACCGGACCGCGCCACGGACATGTGTTCGTCGACAGCACGTTCGCGATTCAGATCGCGGAGATCGAGGCCGGGTTCCACCCGCCGGTCATCTACCACGGCGACCTCACCAGCAAGCGCGACTTCTCGGACGTCCGCGACATCGTGCGGGCGTACTGGCTGGCGCTCGAGAAGGCCGAGCCCGGCGAGAGCTACAACGTGGGAAGTGGCCGCACGCACACGATGCGCGAAGTGTTGGACGTGCTCCTGGCTTCAGCTCGCGTGAAGATCCGCACCGAGGAGGACCCCGCGCGGCTCCGGCCGAGCGACGTGCCGATCCTCTGGGCGGATCCGTCGAAGTTTCATGCCGCGACCGGATGGGAACCGCGTATCCCGTTCGAACAGACCCTCAAGGACGTTCTGGACTACTGGAGAGACCGCGTGAAGGCCGAAGGCGGCCAACAGGCGCGGGCGGAGGTCTAATCGATGCCGGATCTTGGTGGGCTGTGGACCGCATTCGTGAACAACCCGATCGTTCAGCTCGGGGTGCGGTTCGCCGGCCTGTACGTCCTGTTCCTGTATCTGGCGACGGTGTTCTGGACCGTCCGCGACGCCCAGCAGCGCACCGAGAACCGGATCATGCCGTACTTCGCCGGAATCCTCGTCGTCGTGACGTGGATCCTCGGGCTGTTCCTCTATCTCGTCGTCCGTCCGCGCGAGACCCTCGGTGAGGCGTACGAGCGGCAGCTGGCGGAGGAGAGCCTACTGGCGGAGGCGGAGCAGCGCCTGGTGTGCCCGACCTGCCGCGAGCGAGTGCAGGAGGAGTACATCCTCTGCCCGACGTGCCGAACCCGTCTCAAGCGTCAGTGCCCCTCTTGCGGCAAGCTGATCCGTCCGGAGTGGAACATCTGCCCGTTCTGCACGAAGGACTTCGACGAGCGCGACTGGACGGTCCACGCCGGCGGAAAGTCCGCCGTCGCGGCGACCGGAGCGAAGACCACCGTCGAGTAGCCAGCCTCAGGCGGTCAGCTTCGTGTGGATCTCACGCGTGAGCGTGTCGATCTGCTTCGCGAGCGACGCGACCTGCTCGGTGAGATCGGTGTTCTGCCGCAGCAGCGTGATCTGCGCCTGCGCGAGCTCTTCGCGATGGAGCGCATCCGCCTCTGAGTGCGCATGCTCCCGCTCCGCCTGGCGCGTCTGAGCGAGCAGGATCAACGGCGCCGCGTACGCGGCCTGGGTGCTGAACACCAGATTCAGCAGGATGAACGGGAATGGATCGAAGTGCACGATGGCGACGGCGTTCGCCGCGATCCACAGGATCACGAGCGTCGTCTGTACCCCGAGATAGCGTGGCGTCCCGAAGAAGCGAGCGAACGCCTCCGCGCGCTTCCCGAAGAAGTCGTCACCGAACGTTGAATGCAGCGGGGCGTGCGACGCGTGAAAGCGCATGTGGTCCTGGCTCATCGTCATGCCTCCTCCGATGCTGGCGCGAGTCTAGGAGCGGCGCAGGGCACGTCCGATATGAATCCACGCGACGTGCCGATCCGCGAATGGCCCGAGTCCATGCGACCGCGCGAGCGCCTCGCCGCGCGCGGCGCCGCGTCGCTCTCCGACGACGAGCTCCTCGCACTGCTCATCGGCAGCGGGACCCCGAAGCGGTCGGCGCTGGTCATCGCGAACGAGCTCGTGCGCGGCGTCGGCGGTCTCCGTTCGCTCGGTCAGTCCGACGTCACGCGGCTCCGCGAGTGCGGGCTTGGTGCTGCCACCGCCGTGCGCGTCGCCGCCGCGTGCGAGCTCGGCCGGCGTGTCGTGATCTCCGGATCGGACGGCGAGCGCTGCGACACGCCGGAGCTCGCGGCGACCGCGCTCGCGCCGCACTTCGCGCATCTCGAGCGTGAGTGTCTGGTCGTGGCGCTCCTCTCCCGCAAGCAGCGCCTGATCGCGGTCGTGCCGATCTACTGGGGCAGCGTCGTCGGGACGCCGGTGCGGATCGCCGAGCTCTTCGCCGACGCGATCCGCCGGCAGGCGCCCGGGATCGTGCTCGCGCACAACCACCCCAGCGGCGACCCGACCCCATCGTCGGACGACATCCGCACGACCCGCGACGCCGCCCAGGCCGGCCGGCTCCTCGGCATCGAGCTGGTCGATCACCTCGTTTTTGGCGCCGGGCGGTGGGTCTCGCTGACACGGATCGGTGCGCTTCGTTAGGCGTTCGCGGCGTGCCGCCGGGCATCAATCCTGTGTCAGGTGAAACGGCCCACAGCCCGCGTCGTTGGCAGGGACGGTGGGAGTTCTCCTCATGACGGTCCCCGGCCGCGCCGCTCTGGCGATCGCGGCTGCACTGGTATTCGCCGTCCCGCTGTCCGGTGTCCGGGCGGCGTCGGTCCCGAATGACGGGGCCTCCGATCCGCGTTCGGAGATGCGGGCGCACCCCGTCCCGATCCAGGACCCCGGCCGTCCGAAGGCCGAGCGGTTCTCCGATCCGGACATGGGTCTTGCGATCACGCCGCCGGCCGGTTGGGTGGTGAGCCCCGAAGCTTCGCTGAACCCGGTGTCGGATCCGCCGGAGCCCGTGGAGGAGATCGCGCGCTTCCAGCTCCGCGTCGGTGACGCGCGGCTCTACGTGTCGCCGATCCCCATCACTTCGGGCCTCGTCAACGACGCCAGCGCCGTCATCTCCATCGGTGTCGCACGTGAGGGATCCGACATCCTCGCGATGCAGCGTGGCGCGCGTTTCAACGGCGCGCGCGAGTCCGGCAGCGTTCCGGGATTCACCACGATCGACGATGAGGCGACATACGAAGGTCTGCATGTCCTCACGCGCTACCTTTTCTCGCGCGAGAGCGATCGTGTCCTCGTGGTGCAGGCCGCTGCCGCCGAGACCGCGTGGGCCGCCTACGCCGATCAGCTCCGCGCGTCGCTCGCCACGTTCGGCGGAGATGCGAAGGGTGCCAACGCGCCGGCGCCCGCGCCGCCGCCCCCACCGCCGTCCGCGGCTCCGGCCGAGGCCGCGCCCGATCCGACGGTCCTGGTCCGCAACGCGATCCTGCAGCGCGCCGCATCGGTGCTGGGGCTGCGCTACGTGTGGGGCGGCAACTCGACGGTGAACGGGATGGACTGCTCCGCGTACGTCAGCTGGACCTGGGGCACGTCGCGCTGGTCGACCGACTCCATCGGGAACGTCTCGTTCCCGATCGCCAAGGCGGATCTGCGTCCCGGCGACGCGCTGAACCTGACGACCGGACGCGACCCGCAGCGGCTCGGTCACATCCGGATCTTCGAGGCCTGGGCGAACGAGCAGCGCACCGCGATGTGGGTCTACGAGGAGACCCCGCCGCGCGCGGTCCACCGTGTGGTCACGTACGACGATCGCTATCAGCCCATCCGGCTCGCGGGTCTTTCGGGCGCCGGCGAGACGCGCGTCGTGCCAGGCGCGCCCGCGCCCGAGCGGACGGCAACGCCCTCAGGCACGCGTCGGCCCGGCGCGACGCGCACGCCAACGCCGACACGGCGCCCCACGCCACGTCCTTCAGGGACGCTGCGTCCCGGCACGTCGGCGTCCCCGGTGCCCACCACCACCCGGACGCCCGTGCCGACGGTGAACGGGCCGTTCGCGCCCACACCGACGCCGACGCCGACCGCGACCAGAACGCTCAGCCCCACCGTCGCACCGACGACGCGGCCCTAGCACTCGCTCCGCTTCGGGTCGCGACGCGCGTTTGGGCGCGACTCGCCGCTATCCTTCGAGAAGAAACCCGACTGTCCCGACAGCGGTCCCGCGGATTTCGGCTTCGCCACTCGGAAGGGACGAAAGACCCCTTGCTCGACGCCCTCTTCGGACTGTTCTCCCGCGACATCGGCATCGACCTCGGTACCGCGAACACGCTCGTATGGGTGCGTGGGCGCGGCATTGTCATCGCCGAACCCTCGGTGGTCGCGAAGGACACGCGCACCGGCGCGGCACTCGCGATCGGTGCGGAGGCCAAGCGCATGGTCGGGCGCACTCCCGCGAGCATCATCGCGATCCGCCCACTGAAGGATGGCGTCATCAGCGACGCCGACATGACCGAGCTCATGCTCAAGCACTACATCGACAAGGTGCACGACCGCGCGCTCCTTTTTCCACGTCCGCGCGTCGTCGTGGGCATCCCTTCCGGCGTGACCGAGGTCGAGAAGCGCGCGGTGCAGGACGCCGCGGTCCAGGCCGGAGCGCGCTGGGCACGTCTGGTGGAGGAGCCGATGGCTGCCGCGATCGGCGCCGGACTTCCGGTGAACGAGCCGACCGGCTCGATGATCGTCGACATCGGTGGCGGGACGACGGAGGTCGCGGTCACATCGCTCGGTGGGATCGTCGTGTCTCGATCGATCCGGATCGGCGGCGATGAGCTCGACCAGGACATCGTTGCGTACGCGCGTCGCGAGTTCAATCTGCTGATGGGCGAGCGCACCGCGGAGGACATCAAGATCGCGATCGGTTCCGCGTATCCGCTCGACGAAGAGGTCTCGACGTTCTTCCGCGGACGCGATCTGCTCACCGGGCTGCCGCGATCGATCGAGGTGACGAGCGCGCAGATCCGCGAGGCCATCGAGCCGTCCGTCGAGCAGATCGTCGACGCGATCAAGCTCACCATCGAGGAGACGCCACCGGAGCTCGTTGCCGACGTCATGGACCAGGGCATCTACCTGGCGGGCGGCGGGGCGCTGCTGCGGGGGCTGGACACGCGGGTCGCGGAGGCCACCCAGATGGCCGTCCACGTGGCCGACGACCCCCTCACCTGCGTCGTCCGAGGCTGCGGCATGATCCTCGAGGACCTCGAGCACTACAGCCGGACCTTGGTGGTCGAGACATACTCGGCGCAGCCGCGTTAGGCCGGAAGCATGGCCACACTCGGTCGCCAAAGACGCGCCCAGGGCGGGTTCCTGCGCTCGTTTGCCCTGCTGTTCGGGATTTCGGCGCTTCTCCTCCTGGCCCGGAACAGCGACCCGGTCCGGGGGGCCTCGACCTTCGCCACCCAGCTCCTGGTGCCGATCCAGCGCGTGCTGGCCGACGCGGGGATCACCAGCAACCGCTTCGTCCAGGCCATCACCGAGATCGAGACGCTGCGCAATGACAATGCCGCGCTGCGCGCCGATGTGAACCGGCTGACGCTCGAGAACGTGCAGCTGCGCGAGGCGGCCTTCGCCGCCCAGCAGGCCGCGAAGCTCGACGCGATCGCGAAGACCCTCACGCTGCAGTCGGTGCCGGCGACGGTGATCTCGCGCGACCCGAGCAACATCCTGTCGACCATCGTGCTCGGCGTGGGTACGGACCAGGGCGTGAGCGTCGGGCACATCGTCGTGTCGGAGCAGGGCCTCGTCGGCCGCGTCTTTGAGGTCGGCACCAACTACAGCAAGGTGCTGCCGATCACCGATCCATCGTCGACGCTCTCGGCGCTGGTCGAGGGATCGCGCGCGACGGGCATCGTGCGGGGCCAGTACGGCGACTCGCTGATCATGGACTGGATCCTCCAGACCGAGCGCGTGAAGCCCGGTGACGTCGTGGTCACCGCGGGTCTGGGTCTCTCCGACGAGCTCCGCTCGCTGTACCCGAAGGGCCTCGTCGTGGGGAAGATCCTCCAGCTGCAGAACGCCGAGGCGGCCGCGTATCAGCGGGCGATCATCGCTCCGGCGGTGGACCTGCGAAAGCTCGAGAACGTACTGGTGGTCCGAACTACCCCATAACGGCACGCCTCCGAACCGAGTAATCCCTGTGTGGAAGGGTCAGCCGCCAGCGAGCGCATTTGCCTGCGTTTCGCCGCGCTCGCGCTCCTGGTTGCCTCTTTGGCCGTCGGAGGGGGCTCGGTCGCTCGGGCGGCGAGCACGCCGACCGAGACCGTGCGGATCCTCGTCCACTTCCGCGCCGGCACAGACGACGCGCGCCGTGCCGAGGTGGCTGCTTCGATCGGCGGGCGCGTGGAGCGTGAGCTGCGCGCGATCGGCGTGACGCGCATCGCCACGCCGATCGAACACGGCGCCGATGCCTGGTCGCTCGTCGCGGCGATCGCGGGCGATCCGAGCGTTTCGCTCGCGGAGCCGGATACACGGGTGCACCTCCAGTTCACGCCGAACGATCCGCTGTGGAGCACCGATCCCTACGTCGGTCTCGGGCAATGGGGCCAGAAGAAGATCTTCCTCGATCGCGCCATCGATCTCGTGCGAAGCGCGCAGCCGATCACCGTCGCGGTGGTCGACACGGGCGTCGACGCGGGCCACCCCGACCTGGCCGGCGTCGTCGGCCAGGGCCGCACCTTCCTCACCGGCGCGAGCCCCGAATGCACCGCGTTCGGAGCCGCTTTCGCGTCGGACGACAACTCGCACGGCACGCACGTCGCCGGGATCATCGCGGCCGTCTCGAACAACGGCATCGGGATCGCAGGCATAGCCGCGAACGCGCGCATCCTCCCGATCAAGGCGCTCGATTGCACCGGCAGTGGCGCGGTGTCCGACATCGCCGAGGGCATCACCTACGCCGTCGATCAGGGTGCGCGCGTCGTCAACATCAGCCTTGGCTCGTCGAACAGCAGCGCGACCCTCGCGGCGGCGGTGCAGTACGCGGTCTCGCGCAACGTGCTCATCGTCGCGGCCGCGGGCAACTGCGCGCAGGCGCAGACCCGCTGCCTCGGCACCGCGAACCTGGTGGAGTATCCGGCCGCGTACCCCGGCGTCCTGGGGGTTGGCGCGACCTCGATGGACGACTCGATCGCGCCATTCTCGACGCAGGGTCCGCAGGTCGGCGTCTCCGCGCCAGGCCTTCGCATCGTCAGCACGACGCCGCAGTACGTGACCTATCAATCGCAGCGCGGCGCATCGACGGGCTACGCATCGTTCTCCGGCACGTCGCAGGCGACGCCGTTCGTCGCCGGTCTCGCGGCCCTGCTGCTCGGCGTCGATCCCGCGCTCACCGCGCCGCAGCTCGCCGATCGCATCAGGACGACCGCCGACGATCTCGGCGTGCCGGGCGCCGACCCCGCCTTCGGCGCGGGCCGGATCAACGCGCTGCGTGCGGTCACGCAGACACTCCCGGCGTATTCGGCCAGATACGACACGGCGGCGGTGCCGCGCTCGGCGACGAGCGCGGGGAGCTTCGTGGCGAGAGTCACGATCACGAACACCTCACCCGTCATGTGGCTCGCGTCCGGCGCCTACGCGGTGAAGCTCGCGTACCACTGGCTCGATGCGAATGGCAACGTCGCGCTGTGGGATGGCGTGCGCACGCTCCTGCCGACCGACCTCGCGCCGGGCGCGACGATCACGATCAACGCGAGCGTCACGGCGCCGCCGACGCGCGGCGCGTACGTGCTGCGCTTCGACCTCGTGCGCGACGGCCTCGCGTGGTTCTCGCAGCGTGGCGTCGCGGGTGCGGACGTACCGGTCGCGGTCGGATCCGGGCTCGGCGCCACGTACGC
>JBGPKU010000015.1:0-51323 GCA_041486085.1 Candidatus Limnocylindria bacterium
CGTGCACCGCGGCTACTTCTACGTCCCGGCCTACAGCACCGCGGGCAACACCCTGCCGCTGCAGATCGGCCGCAACGGCGCGACCTCGGCCAAGTACTGGCAGGGCAAGATCGACGACGTGCGCATCTGGAACATCGCACGCCGCGGCACGGACATCGCTGCGGCGTTCCGCAGCGAGCTCACCGAGCCGCCGCCGGGGCTGATCGCGAACTGGACCTTCAACGAGGCCGGGGGCTCCACGTCGCAGGACGCCATCGTGGTGCGCGCGGACGCCGGGCTTCAGGGCGCCGCCCGGTTCTCGGAGGACGTGCACCCGCAATAGCGCGGTCTCGTCAGATCCCGATCGAGACCGCCTTCGTCTCGAGGAACTCCGCGATCCCTTCGATCCCGGCCTCGCGGCCGATGCCGCTCTCCTTCATCCCGCCGAAGGGGATGTGCGGTCCCACGGGAAGCGGGTCGTTGACGCCGATGATCCCGTAGTCGAGGCCCTCGGCGACGCGGAAGGTGCGCGCGAGGTCGCGCGTATGGACGTATGCCGCGAGGCCGTACGGCGTGTCGTTGGCCAGGCGGAGGGCCTCCGCCTCGGTCTCGAACTCGATGATCGGGAGAAGGGGGCCGAACGTCTCCTCGCGCGCGACGAGCGCCGCCGGTGTGACCCCTTCCAACACTGTCGGCCGGTAGAAGAGCCCGCCCGGCAGACCCGCGACGCGCTCGCCGCCGACGAGCACGCGCGCGCCGCGCCCGATCGCGTCGCTCAGGTGCGCCTCCACCTTCGCGAGGGCGGAGCGGTCGATGAGCGGCCCGACGTCGATCCCGTCCTCGAGGCCGTTGCCGACACGCAGCCGCGCGACGCGCTCCGTTACGCGCTCGGTGACCTCGCGCACGACGGAGCGCTGCACCAGGAGCCGGTTCGTGCACACGCACGTCTGACCGGCGTTGCGGAAGCGCGAGAGCACCGCGGCAGCCGCAGCCGCCTCGAGGTCGGCGTCCTCGAACACGAGGAACGGCGCATGCCCGCCGAGCTCAAGCGATACGCGCTTGAGGTGCGCGGCCGAGCGCTCAAAGAGCGTCTTGCCCACCTCGTTCGACCCGGTGAACGTGATCTTGCGCACCCGCCGGTCGTCGAGGACGGCGTCGGCGAAGGCGCGCGCGTCCGACGTCGTCACCAGGCCGACAACGCCGGGAGGGAGGCCGGCCTCAGCGAAGATCTCGAAAAGCGCGATCGCGACGAGCGGCGTCTTCTTCGCGGGACGCAGTATCACCGTGCATCCCGCCGCGAGCGCGGGCGCGACCTTGCGCGCCACCATGCTCAACGGGAAGTTCCACGGCGTGATCGCCGCGACGACCCCGACGGGCTGCCGCAGCACGAGGACGCGGCGGTCCCTTGCCGACGCCGGGACGACGCGGCCGTATGCGCGCTTGGCCTCTTCGGCGTGCCAGAGCAGGAAGCGCGCGGACATCGCGACCTCGCCGCGCGACTCGGCCAACGGTTTTCCGTTCTCCTGCGTCAGCAGGCGCGCGACGGCATCACCGCGCTCGACGAGGAGGTGATGGGCACGGTGTATGAGCTCGGAGCGGGCCTCGGCGGGCGTTGCCGCCCATCCCGGGAAGGCGTCCGAGGCGGCGGTGACCGCGCGCTCGATGAGCGTCGCGTCGGCGTCGGCGACGCGCGCGATCTCTTCGCCGGTGGCGGGGTCGCTGACGCCGAAGGTCCGGCCGCCCGGCGGATCGCGCCACTCGCCAGCGATGAAGACCCCGCGGGCGCCCCCCGACACCACAGCCATGCCGCAATATTAGGTGCAAGTGGACTTGCATATCAGATCGCCCCGTGCAAGTTCGGCGGCTGCGCGCGGCGGCCCGACGTGATCGTTCGGCGCGCCCGGGAGCTCGAAAGCCGCAGCCGGACGGGGGAGCTGTTCGTGGGATCGCACGACTACCGTCCGATGGTGGGGACCGAGAGCCGACAGTTCCGCGTGAGCGAGCTGACCTTCCAGGACGGCGCGCGGACGAGGCTGCACGTGCATGACTCCGAGCAGGTCGTGGTCGTGACGGCGGGCGCGGGGATCGTCGCGACGGCCGACGCCGAGCACGCCATCTCGATCGGCGACGTGGCGGTCATTCCGGCCGATGAGCCTCACTGGCACGGCGCACCGCGCCGCGGAACGGTGACGCAGCTCTCGATCCTCGGTCCGCACGCCACGCGTCTCGCGTGACGCGCCAGCACCGACGCTCCTCGCCCGCGACGCCTCAGCCCGCGCCGTCGGTCGTGAGGACCGGCCGAGAGAGCTGGGCGGTCACCTGCTCGCGGTAGCCGACGGAGTTGTACGCGCAGAACGGGATCATCCGACCGTCGGGTACCAGAAACTCGACGCAGCACTTCATGACGTTCTTCACGCTGAATGTCCAGGGATCCATGAAGTCTCGCGTGTTGACCATGAACACGTGGCGCGCAAGATCGCGTGGCACATGCGCGGAGAGCGGCAAAGACGAGCGGCACGCGGTGCACCTCTCGACCGCGCGGGTCTGAGGCAGCGCCGCCGCAGCCGCTCGGCGAACGTCCGCCGCAGCGGCGTCGGAGCCGACCTGGGCTGAGGAGCTCCAGAGGCGCTCGAGGATACCGATCAACTCGTCGCTCAGCGCCGGTAGCGTGCGGTTCTTGAGGTAGTCCAGCGCGGACTCGACGTCGACGAGCCGCGTGATCGGTGTTACCTCATCTCCATCGATGAGCGCGTAGGTCACGAAGTTGCACGTCGGCATGCAGCAGGGCACCGGCACGAAGTCCGAGAGCTTGAACACGCCGCGCGTTTGCGCTTCGAGACCCTTGAGCACGTCCGGGATGGTCATCCGCTGGAGAGGATCGGCGGGCCGGACGTGGCGTTGCGCGCGGAACGCCGGCTGAAAGTTGACGCCGAAGACCGCGGGATGACGGAGACCGAACTCGACGATGCGCCCGACCTCGTGTTCGTTCACGCCGCGCTCGATCGCGGCGACGAGGACGACCCGGACGTCCACCGACGCGAGTCGGTCCAACGCCCGGAGCTTCTCGTCGATGAGATCGGCTCGCCCGCGGAGCGTCTCGTTCGTGCGCGCATCGAAGCCATCGAACTGGAGATAGACATGCGGTCGAAGCCGCGCCAGGCCGTCGAGGAATCGATCATCGCGAGCGATCCGGATCCCGTTCGTGTTGATCATCACGTACGAGATGCCCTTCCGTTGCGCCAGCTCGACGAAGTCCAGGATGCGCGGATGGAGCGTGGGCTCTCCTCCCGAGAACTGGACCACCTCGGGCGCGCCCTCGGCCTCGACAAAACGATCGAGCATGAGCTCGACCTGCTCATACGTGAGCTGGAATCCGGAACGAGCGAGATGCGTGCCGGAGTTCGCGAAGCAGAGCGGACAATCCAGGTTGCAGGCCGAGTTCACTTCGATGAGCGCCAGGCAAGTGTGTTGCTGGTGATCGGGACAGAGGCCGCAGTCATTCGGGCAGCCCTCGCGGATCTCGGTCGAGAACTTCAGCGGCAGAGTGCCCGGCTTGTTGAACCGCTGGATCCGCGTGTACAGATCGGCGTCGCCGAACACCAGAGCCTCGAACCAGCCGTGCTCGGGACAGCGCTTGCGCATGATGACCTGCCCGCGGCGCAGGAGGATCTTCGCGTCGATGACCTTGCGGCACTCGGGGCAAATGCTGCGCGTCAGCTCCCAGAAGATCTCGGGTCGGTCCTGTTTCTTGGGTACGTCGGCGATCGTCATCGCAGCGGCGGGTAGCCGTACGTGCTGAAGCACGTGTACGGTCCCAGCGCACCACCGACGAGCGCCAGCAGAACGAAGAGCGAGGCGAAGCCACCGAGCATGCCGTAGGCGGCCCAGCGGTGCATCTTGTAAAGGATCCAGAACGCGGCCCCGGTCACCAGCCACGACATGACGATCTGTCCGGCACCCGGGGCGCTCGACGTGCCCTGGAAGCTGAACGCACCCAAAGACAGGATGAAGTCGATCACGATCGCGATCACGAAACCGAACACGAACGCGACGACCATCCCCACGACCCCTCCCCGGGTCGTCGGCGCGGTCGGAGACGGCGGAGCGGTCAACGGCGCAGCTCCAGCACGCGGTCGCGCCGTCTCCCGTAGTAGGCGGCGAGGCCGGCGAGCAGCAGCAGGCAGGCGTACTGCTGCGCCGTCAAACCGAAGGCGACGACGTCGTTGTTTCGGACGAATTCCACGAGGAAACGGAAGAACGCGTATCCGCCGACCGCGAGCTTCAGCAGATTGCCGTCCTGCAGTCGCGGGTGATCGCGCAGCGCGACGAGCACAACGAACCACAGGATGTTGAAAGCGGAGTCGTACAGCGGCGCGGGGTGCACCAAATAGTCGACGCCCGGCACAGGTACCGCCCACGGCAACGTACTCGCTTTACCCACACCGTCCTCGGCGGACAGGTAGTCCCCGATCCGACCAACGGCCAGACCGAGAGCCAGTGCCGGCGCGAATGCGTCGCACGTGCAGCCGGTCTTCCCGAGCGATCGACTCGCGAGATGCCCGCCGAGGTAGGCGCCGGCGATGGCGCCAAGGATCGAACCCGGCCCGATCGAAGGATCGAAATACGATTGCTGCACGAGGACCGCCGGCGCGGCCTCCCAGCCGTAGAAGAAGAGCATCGAGATGCGCGCACCGAGGATCCCGCCGACGAAGGCGGCGAGACCGATCGGGATCACCTCATGCGGCGGCCAGCGCCTCCGGCGCGCTTCCCAGATGACGACCGCGACGCACGTCAGGAGACCGAGAAGCAGGAAGAAGCCGTGGGAGTAGATCGGCACGCCAGCGATCTCAAAGAGCACGGGGACCATCGCCGTGGCGCAGTATGCGCCCAACGCGCAAGTCGACCGCCGTCTCTAGTCCTCTGGCAACGCGATCTCGGTGAATGGCGCGATCTCGAGGACCCGAAGCGCGGTGTGCATCTTGCGGACGTATGCGCGCAGATCGTCGGCGCTCCCGGTGTTGCCGCTGATCGTGTCGTGGTGCATCGGCACCAGGACAGGGATCCCCGCATCGCTCGCGAGATCGGCCGCGCCGACGTGATCGAGATTCCCCACGAGCCCGCGCGCCTCGCGCTCGGGCGTACGGCCGTTGATCGGAAGCAGCGCGACATCGACCCGGAGATCGCGCAGCCGCTCGGCCATGCCGTCGTAGCGGATCGTGTCGCCGGCGTGGTAGACGCGGACGCCGGCGAGCTCGACGACGTACCCCAGGTAGCGATGCAGCCCGCCCGAGAGTTCCAGGCCGAACGTGTACGCGTCGGCCACCTGCCGACCGTGGCACGCTGGCACGGGGGTGACGCGCGCCTCGCCGATGTGGATCTCGTGGTCGACGGTCGCGCGGGTGATGCGGCGGGCGGCGATCAGCGGCGCGACGAGGTCGCTGATCGGCGACGGCACCACGACCTGCGCCGCCGGAGACGCCGCGACCAGACCCTCCAGCGCCGGCAGGTCGAGGTGGTCCCTGTGCTCGTGCGTCGCGAGGATCGCGTCCATCCCCGCGAGGTCCTCGGGAAGGACACCCGGCGGCACGAGCCGGTCGGCGCGCGGCGAGAGGAATGCGTCGATCACGAGGCTCGTGCCCCACCCGCGCAGCACGAACCCCGCCTGCGAGAGGCGCCGCAGATGAAACACTTCCGGCAGCCCGAGGCTAGCGCAGAGAGTTCGCTTGCGTAGACTTGGTCGCGTGACGAAGGGGGTGACGCTCATCGGAGCGGGCGCGACCATCTCGAAGGTCAGCTGCGCGCTCTACCGCGTGCCGCTGAAGGAGCCGGTGTCCGACGCGAAGGTGACCACGGGTCGGCAGCGGCCGCTCGGGGACGTGGACGTGGTGATCGCGAAGGTGACGACCGCCGACGGTCTCGAGGGCATCGGTTTCAGCTACAGCAAGCGCGCCGGTGGGCCCGCGCTCTTCGCGCATGCCAAGCAGCTCGCCCCGCTCCTCATCGGCGAGGACGCGCTGGATACCGGTCGGATCTGGCAACAGCTCCTCTGGGCCGCCGCATCGATCGGCCGGCAGGGCGTCGCAGTGCAGGCGCTCGCCGCATTCGACGTCGCGCTCCACGATCGCAAGGCGAAGCTCGCCGGTCTGTCCGTGGCGAAGCTCCTCGGCAGCCATCGCGCGCGAGTGCGTTGCTACGACACGACCGTCGGATTTCTCTCGTCGAAGATCGACACGGTGATCGCCGCGTCGGAGCGCAGCCTGTCGCGCGGCATGGGCGGCATCAAGCTGAAGGTCGGCGGTGAGCCGCGCGAGGACATCGCCCGCGTGCGCGCGGTGCGCAAAGCACTCGGCGACGACGTCGCGATCATGGTCGATGCGAATCAGGCGTGGGACCGCGCGACCGCCAAGCGCATCGGACGCCGCCTCGAGGAGTTCGACCTCACCTGGATCGAGGAGCCCGTGGACGCGCACGACGTGGGGGGGCATGCGGCGCTCCGCGCATCGCTGGACACGCCGATCGCGACCGGCGAGATGCTCTCGTCGGCCTCCGATCTCTTGCGGCTTCTCGACGGCGACGCAGTCGACGTGCTGCAGCCTGACGCGGTGCGCATCGGCGGCATCACGCCGTACCGCCGTGTCAGCGAGCTCGCGGACGAGCGCGGCGTCACCGTCGCGCCTCACTTCGCGACGCAGCTGCACGTCCACCTCGCCGCGTGTCAGCCGAAAGAGGGCTGGGTGGAGTGGTTCGACTGGCTCGACCCGCTGTTCGAGGAGCGCCTCGACCTCCGCGACGGACGCGTCGTCGTGCCGGAGCGACCCGGCCTCGGCATCACGCTCGCGTCGGGCGCGCGGGAGTGGCTCGTGTCGGTGGCGGAGCTGCCGGAGCACTAGCGCTGAAGATCACGGACCTCCGCGCCACGCCGGTCGCCATCGGCGATCCACCGCTGCGCAGCGCGTTCGGACTGCATGCGCCGTTCGCGCTGCGGACGATCGTCGAGGTCGTCACGGACGATGGCATCACCGGTCTGGCGGAGACCTACGGCGGCGAAGCTCCGCTTCGTGCGCTGGAGCGCGCGAAGACGAACGTGGTCGGTCGCGATCCGTGGCAGCTCACACGGCTGCGAGCGGACATCGACGGCGCCCTCGGCAGGACGCCGGATGGCTTCGCCTGGGAGAGTCGCTCGCTGGCCGGACCCGCACTCTTCGGTGCGATCGAGGTCGCCTGTCTCGATGCCATCGGTCGCGCCACCAAGCGACCAGTCGCGGATCTGCTCGGCGGCCGCGTGCGCGACCCCATCCCGTTCGCGGCGTACCTCTTCTTCAAGCACGCGGGGGACGATGGCTGGGGCGAGGTCATGGCGCCGGAGGCCGTCGTGCGTGAGGCCCAGGTCATGGTCAAGCGTTACGGCTTTCGTTCGCTGAAGCTGAAGGGCGGCGTCCTGGAGCCGGATCGTGAGGCCGAGACGATCCTTCTCCTGCGCGAGGCCTTCGGCCCCGAGGTCCCGCTGCGGCTCGACCCGAATGCGGCCTGGAGCATTCCCACGAGCCTGCGGATCGCGACGCGCCTGTCCGGTGCCCTCGAGTATCTCGAGGATCCGACGCCCGGCATCGACGGCATGTCGCAGGTCGCGCGCCGATCTCCGATGCCCCTCGCGACCAACATGTGCGTCACCGAGTTCGCGCACGTCGCGCCAGCGGTCGCGAAGAAGGCGGTCGGGATCATCCTCTCGGACCACCACATGTGGGGCGGCATGCGCGCGACGGTCGAGCTCGGCCGCCTCTGCGGCACGTTCGGCATCGGCGTCTCGATGCACTCTAACACGCACCTCGGGATCAGCCTGGCGGCGATGGTCCACGTCGCCGCGGCGGTGCCGGAGCTGACCTACGCCTGCGACACGCACTACCCGTGGCAGACCGACGAGGTCATCGCCGGCGGCAAGCTCCCGATCCACGGTGGCGCGGTCGCCGTGCCGGCCGGGCCGGGCCTCGGCGTCGAGCTCGATCGCGACGCGCTCGCGAGGCTCAACGAGCAGTACCGCCGCGCCGGCCTCAGCATGCGCGACGACGCGAGTGAGATCCGGAGGACGATCCCGGATTGGCGACCGCACAAGGGAGACTGGTGATGGCGACTCGCCGCAGCGCCCCCGCGCTGGAGTTCGACGCGCTGGTGCGCGGCCGCTACACGAAGCTGAGCCCGGCCCACCGCAGGGTCGCCGACTACCTCCTGGCCGACGGCCGGCGCGCCGCGATCGTTCCCGCGGCGGACATCGCGACGACGCTCGGGATGTCCGAGGCGACCGTGTCGCGCTTCGCGCAGGCGCTGGGTTTCGGCGGCTACCCGGAGCTGCGCGACCTCCTCCGCGAGCGCTTCCTCACCACCGCGACGAGCATCGATCGCCTCAACGCCAGCGCCGCCGCGCCGACGGTCCCGCGCGGCTCTGTGCTCGAGCGCGTGCTCGCGGAGGACGCCGACGCCGTGCTCGGCACGCTCGCGCAGATCCCGCGCGCGACCTTTGACGCGGCGGTCGAGGCGATCGTCTCCGCGCGCCGCACGTACGTGGTCGGATCGCGCGGCTCGGCCGGACTCGCACTTGTCCTCGGAATGGGACTCCGCATCTTCTTGCCGGAGACGCGCGTCATCGCGGTGAATGTCGGCGACGAAGCCGAAGAGCTGCTCTCGCTGCGCCGTGGCGACCTCGTGATCGTCATCAGCGTGCTGCGGTACTCGGGTCAGACCCTCGAGATCCTGCGCTTCGCCCACGAGGCGAAGGCGCGCACCGTGGCGATCACCGACAGCCCGATCTCGCCGGTGGCGCGTCTCGCGGATCTGGTGCTGCTCGTGCGCCAGACCTCGCCGCGCACGATGGCCAGCTACGCGGCCATCGCGAGCGTCGCGAGCGCGCTCACCGAGGCCGTCGCGACCAAGCGCGGCGGCAAGGCGGGGAAGTCGCTGCGCGATGCCGAGGTGCTGTGGGACCGGTTCCGGGTTCACGCGCGCGAGTCGCGCTGACGGTCAGGCGCCCCTCTTCGGCACACGCAATCTCTTCGCCACGGACTCCGGGAGCGGCGCGTCGACCTGCGGCGAGCGCAGCTGCGCGAGCATCCCGCCGTCGACGTACAGGATCTGGCCGGTCACGTACGAGGCGTCGTCCGAGGCCATGAACGCGACGACACGTCCCACCTCGTCTGGATCGCCGCCGCGTCCGAGCGGGACGGTGGCGCCGCGGTGCGCGCGCTCGGCGTCGCCCTGAGCCTGGAACTGCTCGGTCATCATCGCCCCCGGTCCGACCGCGTTGACGCGGATGCCGAACGGCGCGAGATCGAGGGCGACCGCGCGGGTGAACGCCTCGAGACCGCCTTTCGAGGCGTCGTACGCGGCCATGTTGCGATGCGCGCGTGCCGCGGCGAACGAGGTGATGTTCACGATGCTCCCGGTCTTGCCCTGCGCGACCATGAGCTTCGCCGCGCGGTTCGTGCAGAGGAACAGGCTGCGAAGGTTCGCGCGTATCACCCCGTCCCAATGCGCCACGTCCATCTCGAGGAAGTGCGCGGTGGGATCGGACCACGCCGCGTTGTTCACGAGCACGTCGACCGTTCCGAACGCCCGCACAGTCTCGTCGAAGAGTCGTCCCACCGCGGCTTCGTCCCCGAGGTCCGCCGCGACCGCGATGGCTTTGGGGCCGCTCCCGCTCCTCGCGGCCGCGGTGACCTCGGCGACGATCGGCGCGAGCCGGCCGCCGTCGGTCTTCCCGTGTACTACGACGCGCGCGCCCTCCGCCGCGAGCCGCAACGCGGTGGCCTTGCCGATCCCGCGGCTCGAGCCGGTGACGATCGCGACCTTGCCATCAAGACGACCCATTCGCTCCTCGGCGCGCCGCCGCCGTCGGCACGTTCAACCGCTCGATGATGCCCCGAAGCTCGGCCCTGTCGTTGGCCGAGAGCTCCCCGAGCGGCGGCCGCACCGGACCGGCGGGATGGCCGAGGATCTCCATCGCCCCCTTCATCACCGCGACCTCGAAGCCCCGGCGGCGCTGTCGCAGCTCGTAGAAGGGCCGCACGGCGCGCTCGTGGAAGCGCGCGAGCTCGGCGTAGTCGCCGGACATCGCGAGACGAAGGAGCTCGAGCGAGGCCTCGGGCCAATAGCACGCCAGCGACGAGGTATAGCCCTCGGCGCCGGCGGCGAAGTACGGGCCGACCATATCGTCGCCCGCGCCGGCGATCCACACCATCCGGTCGGCACCGAGCCGCTCGCTCACGTGCTCGCGAAGACGCTGGAACAGACGCACATCGCCGCGTCCATCTTTGAGCGCGACGAGGTTCGGGATCTCGCGCGCCATCCGCTCGAGCAGTGCCGGTGTGAGCGCCACGCCGTCCCGCGCGTAGATCGCTACCCCCAGGCTCGTCGCGGCGGCGATGTCGCGGTAGTACTCGACGAGGCCCTCCGGGTCCGGATGTGCGTAGTACGGGGGCAGGATCAGGATGCCGTCCGCGCCCGCGCGCTCGGCGCGACGTGCGAGCAGTGCCCCCTGCTGCGGCCCGAAGCCGACTCCGGCGATGACCGGGATGCGCCCGTCCGTCGCCTCCACCGTCGCCTCGACGACGGCGCTGCACTCTTCGGGCGTGAGGCTGTAGAGCTCGCCGGTGCCGCTGGGCGCAACCAGCGCATGCACTCCGCTGCCCGCGAGCCAGCCGGCGTTCGCGGCCACGGCGTCGCAGTCCACGCCGCCGTCTGGGCCGTAGGGCGTGATCGGGAACGCCAGGACCCCGCGCAGGCGCGGGCCCAGGCTGGCAGGGGTGGGCGCGACGAGTGTGCGCATCCGGAGTGGCTGAAACTTTACTTTCATCCATACCCTTCCCGCAAGAGAGAACTTGCATTGGGGGTAGCGGCCTGCTAGGTTGCCCGCGCTTCCCTGACAGCGGGTGGAGGTGGCCAAAGTGGACCGTCGATTCGACCGCAGAGAGTTCCTTCGACTCATGGGCATGGGCGCGGGCGCAGCCGCGCTCGCGGCATGCACGCCGACGACGGGGGCTCCGGCCGCGACGGCGAGCGCCGCGGCCGCGGGTGCGACCGCCGAGCCGATCACGCTGCCGATCGTCACGCCACCGCTGACGCTGAGCTACTGGTGTCCGATGAGCTCGAATGTCTCCGCGACGATGAAGACCTTCGGTGAGATCGCCGCCTACAAGGAGCTCGAGAAGCGGACGGGGATCCACCTGGAGTTCCAGCATCCGCCGCTCAACCAGGAGACCGAGCAGTTCAACCTCCTGACCGCGTCAGGGAAGTACCCCGACGTCATCGAATACAACTGGCTCAGCAACGCGCCCGGTGGGCCGGCCCGGTTCCTGAAGGACGGCATGATCATCCGGCTCAACGAGCTCATCGATAAGTACGCGCCGAACCTGAAGAAGGTCCTGGCCGAGCATCCCGATTGGCGCAAGCAGGTGATCACCGACGAAGGCGACATCTACGCCTTCCCGTTCATCCGCAGCGAACTGAAGCTGCTCGTGTCGACGGGACTCGCCGTGCGGCAGGACTGGCTCGACAAGCTCGGTCTGAAAACGCCGACGACGCTCGACGAGTGGCGCACGATGCTCACCGCGTTCAAGCAGCGCGACCCGAACGGCAACAGCAAGGCAGACGAGATCCCGCTCAGCACCTGGGCCTCATCGCCCGGACCGGGCGGCGGCTCCCGAGGAGCCTTCTCGCGCTATTCGTTCATCGGCGCGTGGGGCATCGGCCAGGACTGGTACCAGGAGAAGGGCACGATCAAGTACGGACCGCTCCAGCTGGAGTTCCGCGAGTTCCTGGGGATGATGGCCCAGTGGTACAAGGAAGGCCTCATCGACGCGGACGTGTTCGCCACGACGCAGAACACATTCGACGCCAAGGTCACCGGCAATCTCATCGGCGCCGCGAGCATGCAGGGCGGCAACGGCATCGGAAAGTACGCGGGGCTCATGGCCGGCAAGGGCACCTTCAAGCTCACACCGGTGCAGCAACCCGTTCTCAAGGCGGGGGACAAGATCCTCCTGGGCGGTCGCGATAACAACTACCCGGGCCAGGGCTCGGCCGCGCTCAGCAGCCAGAACAAGAACGCGGTTCAGACGGTGAAGATGCTGGACTATGCCTACAGCGCCGAGGGCTCGCTGCTGTTCAACTTCGGCATCGAGGGCCTGAGCTACAAGATGGTGAACGGGACCCCGACCTACACCGACCTCTTGATGCGCGATCCGCAGGTCCCGTCGGCACAGATGATCTCCCGGTATGCGCGCGGGAACTTCAACGGTCCGTTCGTGCAGGACGTCCGGTATATCGAGCAGTACTACGAGCTGCCGGAGCAAAAGAAGGCGTTCGACGTCTGGACCATGCCCTCGAACGAAAAGCTGCTGCCTCCGCTGACGCCGACGCAGGACGAGGCCAAGAAGTTCGCGACCACGATGGCCGACATCCAGACGCGCTACGACGAAGTGGTGACACGGGTGTGGTCCGGCAAGTCCGGGCTGGACGAGTGGGATTCCTTCGTGAAGGCGCTCCCCGGGATGGGCCTCAACGACGCGATGAAGATCCAGCAGACAGCGCTCGACCGATACAACAAGCGACCGGGTTAGCCTCTCCTCAGCGTGAGGACGGCCACGACGGTCATCGAGATCGTGGGACCGCTGCCGCTCCCGACGCGACGGGAGCGGTGGCGGCGGACGTTGGCGCGCGATCTCGCCAGGAACCGGCACATCTACCTCATGCTCCTCCCGGTCCTCCTCTATTACCTCGTCTTCCACTACCTCCCGATGTACGGCGCGGCCATCGCGTTCCAGGATTTCAACCCGGTGAAGGGCGTCCTTGGGAGCAAGTGGGTCGGGCTGCAGAACTTCCAGGACTTCTTTTCGAGCGTGTATTTCTCGCGGCTCATCTTCAACACGATCGCGATCAATCTCCTCGACCTCGTGTTCGGCTTCCCGGCTCCGATCATCCTCGCGCTCCTCATCAACGAGCTGCGCTGGAATCCGTTCAAGCGTCTCGTCCAGACGATCACGTATCTGCCGCACTTCATCTCGGTCATCGTCGTCGTCGGGATGCTCTTCGACTTCCTCGCGCGCGACGGGCTCGTGAACCAGCTGCTGGCGAGCCCGGAACCGATCGCGTTCATGCAGTCGTCCGATTGGTTCCGCCAGCTCTACGTGGGCTCGGGCATCTGGCAGCAGGTCGGGTGGGGATCGATCGTGTATCTCGCGGCGATCGCGACGATCGATCCGCAGCTCTACGACGCTGCGAAGGTCGACGGCGCCAGTCGTTTCCGGCAGATCTGGCACATCACCCTGCCCGGGATCATGTCGACGATCGTCATCCTGCTCATCCTGCGCATGGGTTCGCTCATGTCGGTCGGCTACGAAAAGATCATCCTCATGTACAACCCCCTCACCTACGAGACAGCAGACGTCATCTCCACGTACGTCTTCCGCCGTGGCATCCTGCAGGCCGACTTCTCGTTCAGCGCGGCGGTCGGTCTGTTCAACTCGATCATCAACTTCGGATTACTGATCGCCGCGAACCGCCTCAGCCGGCGGCTCACGGAGCACAGCCTGTGGTGAGCGCCGCCCTCCCGAGGATGCGCATCCGGCACCGCGAGAGCCGCGGCGAGCGACTGTTCAGCTTCGGCAACGTGATCTTCATGCTCGCGCTGATGGGCGTGACCCTGTATCCGGTGCTCTACGTGCTGTTCGCGTCGCTATCGAACGCCAGCGAGCTCACGCAGCACCGCGGGCTGCTGTTCTTCCCACTGGACTTCACGATCGAGGCATACCGGCGCGTCTTCGCGAACCCGATCATCCTGACCGGCTATCGCAACACGCTGTTCATCGTCATCGTCGGCACGGCGCTCAATGTCCTCATGACCACGCTCGGCGCGTACGCTCTCTCGCGCCGGAATGTGCTGTTCAAGAACCCCGCGATGTTCTTGATCGTCTTCACGATGTTCTTCAGCGGCGGCCTCATCCCGACATTCCTCCTCGTCGGCCAGACGCTCGGGATGCAGAACACGCTCTGGGCGCTGATCGTCCCGGGCGCGGTGAACACGCTCAATCTGATCATCATGCGCACGGCCTTCAACGCCGTTCCGATCTCGCTCGAAGAGGCGGCGCGCATCGACGGAGCGAATGACTGGACGATCCTGTTCCGGATCTTCCTTCCGCTCGCCTGGCCCGTCGTCGCGGTGATGATCCTGTTCTACGGGGTGGCGCACTGGAACTCATTCTTCTCCGCGCTCATCTACATCCACGACCGCGAGCTGTATCCACTGCAGCTCGTGCTGCGCGAGATCCTCATCTCGAGCAACGTCCAGAACATGGCCACGGACGTCTCGAGCGGCGACGTCCTCGCGATCGGCGAGACGATCAAGTACGCGACGATCATCGTGGCCACGCTGCCGATCCTGGCTGTGTATCCGTACCTGCAGCGCTACTTCGTGAAGGGTGTGCTGATCGGGGCGATCAAGGAGTGACCGCGCCCGATACGCGCGCTCTGCAGGACGCGATCGACGCGAAGGCCCGCTCCGGCGGTGGGACGGTGCGCGTCGCGGCCGGCCGCTACGTGACCGGCGCGCTCACCCTGCGCAGTGACATCACGCTCGAGCTCGAGGCCGGCGCGGTGCTGCTCGGGAGCGAGGACCCCGCCGACTACCCGCTGGTCGAGGCGCGCTGGGAGGGCCGGCACCAGATCACCCACGCGCCGCTGATCGGCGGGTCCGGGCTGCGCAACGTCGCCGTCGTCGGGCGGGGGACCATCGACGGGCAGGGCGCCGGCTGGTGGGCTCGCCATCGCGAGAAGACGCTCACCCATCCGCGCCCGCGCCTGATCTCCATCGCCGACTCGTCGAACGTGCTGGTGGAGGGCATCAAGGCCGTGAACTCGCCCGCCTGGACGATCAATCCGGTCCGCTGCACGAACGTCACGGTGACAAAGGTCACGATCCGCAATCCGGCGGACTCTCCGAACACCGACGGCATCAACCCGGACTCTTGCCGTTACGTGCACATCTCCGACTGCCACATCGACGTCGGCGACGACTGCATCACCCTGAAGTCCGGCATCGAGACCGAGGCCGCCGACAAGCGCGGTCCGACAGAGAACGTGACGATCACGAATTGCACGATGGCGCACGGGCATGGCGGCGTGGTCATCGGCAGCGAGATGAGCGGTGACGTGCGCAACGTCGTCATCTCGAACTGCGTGTTCATCGGTACGGATCGCGGCATCCGTATCAAGACGCGGCGCGGGCGCGGTGGCGTCATCGAGGACGTCCGCGTGTCGAACATCGTCATGCGCGACGTGCTCGTCCCGTTCACGGTGAACCTCTACTACCACTTCCTGCGCAAGGGCGATCCGGTGGTGGCAGACAAAGGATCCCGACCGGTCGACGCGGGCACGCCGCGGGTGCGGAGCATCCGGTTCGGCGAGATCACCGCCCAGGACGCGCACTACGCCGCCGCCTACCTGTATGGGCTGCCTGAGGCGCCGATCGAGGACATCTCGTTCCGCGACGTCGCGATACGCATGTCGCCGGCAGCGCGCGAGGGCGTGCCCGAGCACCTCGACGACGAGCGATCGATGCGCGGCGCCGGCTTCATCGCGCGGAACGTGCGCGGCCTGCGGCTCGATGGCGTCGAGGTCTCGGGACAGGCCGGCGACGAGTTCGTCCTCCAGGACGTGAGCTGATGGCGATCGCCACGACCTGGTCGCGGCGCACCGCCGATGCGGTCATGCGCCGATTGCCGGTTCTGGACGACCACTGGGACTACAAGTGGGGCGTCGTCGCGAAGGGCCTCTTGCAGATCTGGGAGGCGGGCGGCGATCGGCGCCACTTCGACTACGTCAAGCGCAGCGTCGATCGCTTCGTCGGCACGGACGGATCGATCGCGACGTACGACCGCGAACAATTCAGCCTCGACTTCATCAATGCGGGAAAGGTCCTGTTCGCGCTGCTGCGCGAGACGGGCGACCCCAGATACCGCGCCGCGCTCGACCGCCTGCGCGACCAGCTGCGCGCGCAGCCGCGGACGGCGTCGGGCAGCTTCTGGCACAAGCGGATCTACCCGGATCAGATGTGGCTCGACGGCGTGTACATGGCGGGCCCGTTCCTCGCGGAGTACGCGGCCTCCTTCGACGAGCCCGCGGTGTTCGAGGATGTCGTGCGCCAGATCACGCTCGCCTTCGAGCACACGCGCGACGCTCGCACCGGTCTGCTCTTCCACGCCGTTGACGAGAGCCGGACGCAGACCTGGGCCGACGCGGCCACCGGCTGCTCGCGGTCGTTCTGGGGGCGCGCGATCGGCTGGTACGCCATGGCGCTCGTGGACGTCCTCGACATCCTGACCGACGGTGCGCAGCGCGAGGCCGTGATCGGGATCCTGCACCAGACGGCCGACGCGATCGTCCGCGTGCAGGACCGGAGCGGCCTCTGGTGGCAGGTGATGGATCAGGGAGATCGCGCCGGGAACTACCTCGAGCAGTCGGCATCGTGCATGTTCGCCTGCGCGCTCGCCAAGGGCGCGCGTCAAGGGAATCTGCCGGCGGAGCACCGGCGCGCCGCATTGCGCGCGTACGACGCGATCGTCGAGCGGTTCGTTCGCGCCAAGGCTGACGGTGAGGTCGACGTCACGGGGTGCTGCGTCGGTACGGGCCTCGGCACGACGCCCGATCGCGACGGCTCGTTCGAGTACTACGCGGCCCGACCGGTCGCCACGAACGATCACCACGGCGTCGGCGCGTTCCTCCTCGTAAGCGTGGAGATCGAGCGCGCGGCGGGATGACGTGGGATCGCGCGGGCTCGTCGCCGCGCTAACGACCCCGGAGGTATTTCTGTTCGACGCCGCGGCGCTGGCCGAGGCGCGGCGCACGACGCTCGCCGGCGGCGACGTGGCAGGCCTCGCCGAGCTGCGCCGCGAGGCCGACGCGATCGTGCCGGCGACGCCGATGACCGTGACCGACAAGACGACGCCAGCGCCGTCGGGCGACGTCCATGACTACGTAAGCCTCTCGATCTATTGGTGGCCCGATCCGGCCAGGCCCGACGGCGTGCCCTACCTGCAAAAGGACGGGCAGATCGATCCCGAGTCCTCCGACATGCGCCAATATGACGCGTCCAAGCTCAACCGCATGGTCGGCTCTGTCGAGACGCTCGCGCTCGCCGCGTACATCACCGGCGAGCGCTCGTACGCCGACGCGACCGCACGATGGCTGCGCGCGTGGTTCCTCGATGAGAAGACGCGGATGAACCCGTCGATGCGCTACGCGCAGATCATCCCGGGGCGGCCGGAGCCGCGCGGCACGGGGATCATCGACAGCCGGCAGCTCATGCGCGCGGTCGACGCCGCGCTCCTGTTGCAGAGCACGCTGTCGTGGGGCGAGCGGTCGTGGACCGCCGCGGATGACGCCGGCCTGCGAGCGTGGTTCGCGCAGCTCGCGGACTGGCTCACCACGAGCGCGAATGGGCAGCAGGAAGCGAGCTCGAAGAACAACCACGGCACCTGGTACGACGCGCAGCTCTCCGACTTCGCCCTGTTTAGCGGTCGCGTCAAGCTTGCCAAGGACACCCTGACCAGCTTCGGCGCCCGTCGCGTCGCCCCGCAGATCGCGTCCGACGGCAAGCAGGCGCAGGAGCTCGCGCGCACACGCCCCTATCACTACAGCGCGTTCAACCTGCTCGCGTTCGTCATCGCGGCGGACCTGGCGCCGCGCGCCGGCGTCGACGTGTGGAACGGGTCCGGTCAGGGCATCCGCGCGGGGATCGACCTGCTCGTGCCCTACGCGAGCGGCGGCACCTGGCCGTACCCCGACGTCGACAAGGACACGATCGATCACTACACCGAGCTCGCGCCGGTCCTTGTGCGCGCCGCGCGCGCGTATCCCGACGCGGGCTACGACAAGGTGCTCGCTCAGCTCGGCGCGAAAGCGTCTGCGGCCTCGGCGCTGCGGCTGCGCCTCGGCGCGTTCGGTTCGCTCGGCGGCACGGCCGCCGCGCCCGCACCGCTCGTCATGCGGGTGTGAACTGCAGGCGGACCGCGCGGCAGGCTCACGTCGATGTCCATAACATCACTGCCGTGACCGGAACAGCACAGCCTCTCCTTGCCGACGCATCGCTGCGTGGCATCCAGTCCGAGATCGAGAAGCGCCACGACGAGAGCCTCGGACGACTTCAGGAGTGGGTGAGGCACCCGGCCCTCGCCGCCGAAGATCGCGGCATGGACGAGGGCTGCGACCTGATGATGCGAATGGCGCGGGACGCCGGCTTCCAGAAGGTCTCGCGCATCGACACCGATGGCCATCCCGGCGTCTTCGCGACGCTCGACGCGGGGGCCGCGAAGACCGTCGTGCTCTATTTCATGTATGACGTGAAGCAGGCCGATCCCGTGGAGTGGTCGTCGCCGCCCTTCACCGCGGCGATCGTCGACAAGCCGGGATTCGGCAAGGTACTCGTGGGCCGCGGCGCGGTGAACCAGAAGGGGCCGCAGGCCGCGTTCCTCGCGGCGCTGCACGCGATCCGCGGGGCGGGCAAGAAGATCCCCGTCAACCTCGTGCTCGTCGCGGAGGGCGAGGAGGAGATCGGATCACCGCACTTCCGCCAGGTCGTCGCGCATCCCGACGTGCGTGCCGCGCTCAAGGGGACGATCGGAGTGTTCATGCCGTCGGCCTTTCAGGATCCGGACGGCAGCGTCTCGATCCTGCTCGGCGCGAAGGGCGTCGTCGAGTGCGAGCTGGTCGCGAGCGGCGAGAAGTGGGGCCGCGGACCGACGAAGGACGTGCACTCCTCCAATCGCGCTCGTCTGGACAGTCCCGCGTTCCGTCTGGTCCAAGCGCTCGCGACGCTCGTCAATGCCGACGGCGATCCGGCGATCGACGGCTTCGACCGCGAGGCGAGGGCCGCCACGGCGGCCGAGCGCGCGATGCTCGATGAGGCGGCCACGAAGCTCAGCGAGCGGACGGCGAAGTCGCTGCTCGGGGCGAAACGGTGGGCGCACGATCTGCCATGGCGCGAGACACTCGAACGTTTCCTCTTCACACCGACGGTGAACATCGAAGGCCTCGTTGCGGGCTACACCGGTCCGGGCGGCAAGACGGTCATGCCACACCGCGCGGTCGCGAAGCTCGACCTGCGGCTCGTGCCGGACATGACCTATGACGGCGCGATCGCGACACTCAAGGCACATCTGGCGACGCGAGGCTTCGGCGATATCGAAGTGAATCCGAGTGGCGGCTACGATCCGACGAGCACCTCCGCCGATGCGCCGATCATCAAAGCGATGCTCGCGGTGCTCAGGCGCGGTGGGATCGACCCGGTCCTACTCCCGCGTCTAGCGGGCTCGTATCCGGGTTACGTCTTCACGAACGCTCCGATCAGCCTCGCGGCTGGCCACTTTGGACTCGGACACGGGAGCGGGGCGCATGCGCCCGACGAGTACTTCGTGATCGAGCCTTCGAATCCGCGGGTCGGCAGCTGGGACGGCGCCGTCGCCTCGCATGCGGCCTACCTGTACGAGCTCGCCGCCTCGGGCTGACGACCAGGCAGTGCAGCGTCTTCGCCGTTGTCACCATGCGAATAGGAACCCCCGCTGACTGCGCGTTGTACTGAGTACGTGGCTGACTCGCGAGGTTTCGGCGTTCTGGTGCTCGCTTTCCTGGTCGCCGGCTGTAGCGCGCAGGCGGTGGCCCCGCGACCAACTGACACGCCGGCATCAGCGCGGACTGCGACCGGGTCGCCGCGCGCGTCGAACGACGTCCTGTACGTACGGTCGGCCGGCACCTCCTCCGCGATCCTGGTGATCGACACGCGCAGTGGCCAGACCCTACGCACGCTGAACGACGGCGCCGTCTCCGCGGACGCCGCCAGGGTCTACTGGTCTGAGTCGCTCAGCGGTGCCACCAAGACGGCGATCCACCTGGCCGATCTCGCGAACGGCAAAGAGCTTCGCACCTTCACGGTCGACGGCGATCTTCGACCGGCCGGCAACCCAATCACATTCAACCCGCTTGTAGGAGATCGCCGACTCACGAACGACGGCCGGTACCTGGCACTGATGAGTATCCCGTTCCAGCTCGATCGCGAATGGGTAACGAAGCTGGCGGTCGTGAACACTGACACGGGAACGATCGCGTCGTCCGCCGAGCTCCGCGGTCAGAGCACGTACGGGTTCGTGACGTTCGCCCCTGACGGCCGCTCGCTCTTCCTCGAGCAGTACGGCGACGGTGCGACGCGCACCCGCGCCTTCGACGTCGGGAGTGGGAAGCTCCTTGACCTCACCGGGGAAGGGCTCGTCACCACTGGATTCCGGACCGCGGGCGTGCTCTCACCGGACGGGCGCACGATGTTCCGGCTCGACACGGGAAGCGCGACGACCAACTGCACATCGACGGATGGACCGGAGTGCATCGCCAATGGGTCGCCGCCTTACGTCGTCGCGCTGGACCTCGTTACGCGTCGCGTCACGCGGCTCATGCTTCCCGTCGCTCAGCGCTCCGGTGACTTCGAGAAGTATCTTCTCTGGTCCCTTGCCATCACGCCGGATGGGTCGACGCTCTACGCCGTGAATCCAGCGCTCGGCGTGGTCGACCAGGTCGACGCGCGCCAGATGAGCCTGCGCCGAACCGCCCCGATCACGGTGGCGCGCGCCCACGATGAGGTCATCACCACGATCGCCCGGTTCTTCTTCCCGGTCGCGGAGGCCAAGCGCTACATCATCGGCGGCGCGCTGCTGTCGCCGGACGGCCGGACGATCTACGCCGCCGCGCATGACGGTGTCGCGGTCATCGACGCGGCCACACTCAGGTCGCGCGCCGTCTGGCAGCCCGCGCACCAGATCGACACGCTGCGGCTCTCGTCGGACGGCCGCCGCCTCTACGCGGTGGACAACATGCAGGGCAAGCTCGCCATGATCGACGCCGAGACGGGCGCGAGCCTTGGCGAGGTCGGTCTGCCGTACGTGTCGGCGATCCTGCGCATCGACAGCCGTTAGTAGAGAGGGCCACCACAGCGCGAGCTGTTGCGTGGTCGGTACGCGCGGACCTCCTCCGGCATCAGGTACGTAGAGATCTCACTCCGGCTCGCTCCCACCTACATAGACTCCGCGACGTGGATACGGACATGGTGCGCCGCGACGTGGTCCGCAGTTGGACCGCTCGCGTCGGATCACTCGCATTGCTGCTGGCTGCGTCCTGCTCACCCGTCACCACCGTCGGCGCATCGGCGCTCCCTGGAGCAGCGGCTGCCGCTACGGCGTGCGCATCCTCGACCGGCGCGGCAACGACGACGATCGCGGTCCACGGTTGGTCGCAGCTCGTACCGGGCGCGTCGCCGGTCGCGCGATCCGAGGCGGCGATCGAGTACGACGGCGCACGCGGAGAGGTCGTGCTCTTCGGCGGAACGTGCGGGGAGAGCACCATGCTCGCCGATACGTGGCTGTGGAACGGCAACAGCTGGCGCGAGGCTAAGCCCGCACAGTCGCCGTCGGCGCGCTCGCGCGCTGGCGTCGCGTACGACTCGGTACGCCGACAGGTCGTGCTGTTCGGTGGCGTCGGCGGCGACGGTTTTCCGCTACCGGACCCGTGGACCTGGGATGGCAAGGGATGGAGTGAGGCCCACCCCGTCACCCGCCCCTCGGCGCGGAGTGGCCCGAACATGACGTACGACCCGATCGCACGGCGGGTGCTCCTGTTCGGTGGCTTCGCCGCCGACCCGCGTGGCTGCAGCGAGTGCAGCGACACGTGGACGTGGGATGGCACGACCTGGGAGGAGCTCCATCCCATCGGATCCCCGCCGCCTCGCTATGGCGGGGCGATCAGCGCGGACCCGAGGGCGGGGCGCGTGATCCTCTTTGGCGGTCGTCGTCCAGAGCTCATCGGCGACACGTTCTCGTGGGATGGGGCGACCTGGTCCGATGTCTCCTCCTCCGCGGCGCCATCGCCGCGCGTCTTCATGCAACTTGCTCCGACCGGATCGGGCGCGCTGCTCCTGTTCGGCGGCGAGGGCGACAGAGGCGCGCTCGGGGACACGTGGCTCTGGCGGGATGGCTGGACCGCGGAGGCGGGAACGTCGACGCCGCCGCCGCGTATCGGCGCAGCGCTCGCGCAGGACGGCACGGGCGGCGTGCTGCTCTTCGGTGGCTTCCAGCTGACCGCGACCGGGCGCGTGCGCCTCGGAGATACGTGGGCCTGGCGGCCTTAGGCTTCGACCGGCCGTAGCTTGCTTCTGAGCCGAGAGGATGCCGGTGCAGGTCAGCCGACGCCGAGGAACTGAAGGATGACAAATGCGGCAACGACTAGGAGGAGGAGGTGAATCAGGGCTCCGGTCACCTTGCTCGTCACGACCACAAAGAGCCACAACGCGAACACGACACCAGCGACTACAAGGAACATCGACGAACACCTACCTTCAAGTGCAATTCAAACCGCTACACACGCCCCGAGCGCACTTCGAACATCCGCGCGAGCGCGATGAGGACGACGGCACCGATGGTCGCTACGATGATCGAGCCGACGAGGCCACTTAGCTCAGCGGGGGAGGCTACAAGACCATAGAGCCACCCGCCGAGGACCGCACCGACGAGCCCGAGAGCGAGATCGCCGAGCAGTCCGTAGCCGTGGCCCCACATGATCTGGCTAGCGAGCCAGCCTGCGACGAGGCCCACGACGATCCAGGCGAGCGCGACTCATCCCAACGTGACGAATCCGTCATGAGCGGAACCCCCGCCGTGCACAGACGCGGTCTACGAGAAACCATCAGCCGCGAACTCTTGTGCTCGGACCGAGAACTATTGCGTTTTCGCTAACGCGATCGGCGAGTTGTCGAAGAGATGCGTAGAAGCTGAGCCCGGGTCTGAGCAGCAGTTTTCACGACTATCGCGTTCAGCTTCGCGGACTGGCAAAATCATTCGGAAACACGCGCCGTCCTAGCTCAATTGGCAGAGCGGTGGTTTTGTAACTTCCTGGACCGACGTCACGCGCAAGACGACGCAAACACGGGCAAATCCAGCGAAATGGCGAGGCGGCAGGCACGCCCAGTCACCCCAAACTCCCAGTCCTATACGGGACGCGCTGCATGTCGCGGAGCGCAAGTGTGAGACTGCGAAGACGCGACGTCGCCGGCTATTGGGGCTACGGCCGACAGTCACGAAGACGGTCGCTTCGCCGGGTTGTGCGAGCCGCGCTGCGGACGAGACGCTCGCGGGGCCGTCCGCAAGACCTCGACCCGCTGCGACATGTCATCGGGGGCTTCGAGGATCGCCCAAGACAGCTGTATGTCTGCGCGATGTGCGGCAATACCGCACGCGCACGTCTCACAAGGCCCTACGGTCTTGAGTCTCGTGACCAGTATTGTGCGACCCGGATTTCACCGCGGTGAACGACTGGCCGAGTCCCAGACGTAGGAGGTGTATCGCAAGCGGAAGAGGCGAGCATCGATGGGCGGGATTGATGGGACTAACTCCGGGAGGCAGAAGGTGTCACATCCCGTGTATCGACTACTCGCACGCGTTCTCACGCTGGCCGTCGTTCTCTCAGTCCTTGCCTCAGCGAACCAGGCGTTCGCGGATCCGGGTACGCCGACTCCGAACGGGGCAAACATATCGGAGGTTACTTGATGCGTGCGCCAGAACGCGTGTCGGCGTTCGTCGCCAGCCAGGTGGGCAGACGCGAATTCCTCCGTCGCACCTCGACGATGGCCCTCGGCATCGTCCTCGCGCTACCACCCTTTGGGGGGAACCGGCGCACTCTCGATCCGACGACCATCCAGGGTCCGCTCAGGCACTCCGACTGTTCTATCTGCGGCAGAAGTTGTCGCGCTTGGTCTCCCGCTGTCCTTGCCAGACAACAAGCTCCAGACCGGTCCGGACTGTCCGTGCGACTGCAGCTGGGGATGTCAATGGATCCGAGTCGGACACTGCTACACCAGCTGCGGGCAGTGCGGATTCTGTTTCGTCGGCCTGTACGGGTGCGTAAGTGGAGGGCAACAGGACGTCTGGGACTATTACGAATGCCGCGATTGCTGCGGCGACGTCTGCAACACACAGTGCAGTAACCACCAGTGCTCAACGTGCTGCTGCATCTGATCATGGCTGCTCGCGCCGCGCCAGCAGAGGCACATTGGCTGCAACGGCGGTCGCCCCCGTTGCAGAACGAGCGAACAAGCGATGACGCGCTGGTAAGAAGGAGGGTTCCGTGGAACTCGTGATTCTGATTTCGCTCACGGCGCTTGTTGCGTCTGCATTCGCGTTGCTCGTTGCAGTCGGAGCCGCCCTCCGCGTCCAGAGCCTTCAGCACGTCGGCGGCGTTCAGAGCGGTCTACCGCCGGGTGCGCGTGTCGACCACAACGTCCTCGCGCCATTCGTCGGAGAGGCTGGCCTCGATGCGTGGCTGAGGGGCCCGACCATCGTCGTCGTTGCGAAAACGACGTGTCCGAGCTGTCATGAGCTCGTGGCCAGCATGAATCGGCAGTCTGCGGAGTTGGCTCCGTTCCGAGTCCTCGTGATTGAACGGGGGCACGGTGATGGTGGTTCCCTAGAGGGCGCCGCCGAGTTCAACGCCACCTGGGTGAAGGATGCGAATGACCGCTCGAAGGAAGTCTTCCGCACTAACGTCTCCCCGCATGCGTTCCTTATCGAGCACGGAGAGCTCGTGAGTCAGCAGTCCGGCTCTAAGGCAGTGACGATTCTCCTTGGTCAACGCGACCGCGGTGTGTCGAAGCCAGCGGTCGCGACAACGATGTGACGAGGCAAGAAGATGGAGCAGGCTCTCGTCACGTTGGCATGGGCGCTAGGAGCGGTGTTCCTTCTTGCGGCACTCGGAAAGGTTGCGGCGCCCAGCAACCCCGCGGACGTTGTCCTGGCGACAGGAGAAGGACTGCTCGGCATGGTTCTCGTGGTCGGCGTCTATCCGCTTTTGGCAAGTGCGCTCGCTGCCGTGACAGCGGTGGCCTACTGCGCTTACGCTTTCGTCAGACGATCCGAGGACGACTGCAGTTGCTTTGGGCGACGAATGCCGGCAAGCTCCCGCGGCGTGCAGCGCGCGAGGAATACCCTGCTGGCCACTCTGGCAATCGCGTACTTCGCCCTCGCGTCGATGCGCGGCGAACCGAGCATCTCCGCGGTCTCGGTCGTCTTCGCCGGCGTGGGCCTGCTACTTGGCGGTGTGATCGTCCTCGCGCCCTGGCTTGTGGAGTGGGCATTCGTGACGTAGGCAGTTTCGAACACCAAAGATTCGTTCGCTCGCTTGTTTCACATCCTGGCCTGGTCTGCGCGCTCAGATGCAGTAACGAGACGTTTGGCGCGTTTATCTCAACAGATGGAGCAATTTCGGCGGATGGATCCATTGCGCGCCTCGACGCTCGCGCCGGGAAGGGCCACGACGCGAGCGCTCGCGCCGGGTCTTGTGGAGTCTGAATCCGTCGGCGGAGCGTGCGACCAGCGTGCTTCGAAGCTCCCAAGGTCGCACTCCGACGTCAACGGCGTCGCCGACATGGTGCGGCGCGCGCGGGCGGATCCCCAGGCCTTTGGGGAGCTGTACGACGCGTACTTCCCGCGGATATACGGATACGTCGCCACCCGGCTCCGTTCACGGGTGGAAGCCGAGGATGTCGTGGCTGACACATTCGTGCGCGCACTCGACAAGCTCCCGCGGTTCGAATATCGGGGGACTGGATCTTTTGCCGCGTGGCTCTTTCGCATCGCACGAAATCGGCTTCTCGATGAGCAGGCAAAGCGGGCGCGCCTGAGCAGTCTCGACCCCCCGCCGGCCGGTGTGCATGCGCGCGCAGTTGATGCCCCCGCCACGGCGGTCGAACAGTCAGAAGAGGCTCGGCTGATTCGCGATCTGATCGGGTCGTTGCCGCCGCGTCGGCAGGAGGTCGTCGCACTGAAGTTCTTCGGCGGACTCCGGAACATCCAGATCGCGGAGGTCATCGGCGTCGATCAGCGTACCGTGGCCTCTCATCTATGCCGCGCGCTCGACGAGCTGCGCAGCAAGTACATGGCCGCCATGAATGTCGATAGCGGAGGATCGTGATGTTCAAGCTTCGATCGTCATACCTCGAGCCGGGTGACGCCGCGCTGTTGGAGGACGTCGAGCGGACCCTGCAGACGGGCGAGGCGACAGGCCCAGCGCGGCTGTGGCTGGCGATCGCGCGTTCGGCTCCACAGGCCGACGCCGCTTACCGCTCCGCGCTGCGCGATCGAATGATCGCCGCTCATCGCGGCGCGCCTCGAGAACAACGTCCTGGCGATGGGCTGCGTACGCTGGTAAGAGCGCCGCTGCCTCTCCGCAGACGCCGCCTTCTGATCGCCGCTGCCGTCTTCGCGCTTCTCGTTGTGCCGGCCGGTGTAGTGGTCGCTGAGGGCATTCCAAACGTCATCCCGTGGCTCATCACGAGGCCGCTCGGGCCTTTCGTCACGCAACGCGTGCCGCAAACGAACGTGGGGAGCGACGATGCGCTACAGCGCCTCGTCTCGTTCCCGCTGTGGGTCCCGAGCGACGTGCCGTGTAGCGGTCCGAATCAGCGCTGGTACGACGCCACACTCCAGACCGCTGGGCTTGTCTATCAGTGCGTCGCGATCTCGGAGCAGTCAGCCGACAAGGTCACGCGCCCCGTGGCCGATGAGGGAACGCTGGAGGAGGTCTTCATCAATGGCCACCCGGCGCTGTACTACGAGACCACTGCGGTTCAGCCGGGGAGCACGACGCCCAGCACGGGCCGGAATCTGACCGTCTCACTCGATGGCGCCACGATCACGCTCTCGATGCTTCCGGAGCACACACGCGACGGAGTGCGCGAGATCGAGAAGGGCGACTTGATCCGCATAGCCGCATCGCTGAGACGAGTGAGAGCGCCATAAGCCGCGCGACCGGCGATTGGCTGTCGCTGTGGGAAACAGAGCTGTTTTGTTCCGTAGTACGAGTTGATGAACTGAAGGCCTTCCGGATGTGCCACAGCGCCGCGTCATTCGCGATTTGCAAGGCATCGTGTTCGGGCACGTGCTCGTCGGGTTTTGGCATTAGCCGCGGTGGCCACACCATACGTAGGGCTGATGAAGTTCTGGGATGGGAGCCGCGATGTCCTCGTTCCGTAGCCGCGCCTTTGCAACACCACTGCGCAGCGTCATCGTGTGGACTCTCGTGCTGACGCTTGGAGCGTGTGAGGCTGCGCGCACGCCTCAGCACTACTTCATTCCGGACGGCTTCAACGGCTGGGCGTATGTCAAGTACGACGATCCCAGTTGTCCGCCCCTTGAGATGCGCGAAGGACTGCAGACTGTCCGCATCCCGTCGAGCGGCCGGGTTTGTACTTCAAGCCCATACGAGACTGGAAAAGCAAGAGAAGTCTGGGAGTACGTTCGAGCCGATGGCACGACTCGGCCTCTGGACTACGGCACAGAGATCTCGCTCTCTTCCCTTCATGAACCAGGGCACTTTGTCCAGTTCTTGGTCGGCTCTGCAAAGGGAGCCACACCCGACCCATCGCCGCTCCGATGAGACCTAAATCCCGACCATTCTTTGAGCGGCGCCCTTAGGTGGATCGAACCACGTCGTCCGGTGTTGTCTCCACGTTCGGGCGGGCACCAGCGCCCGACACTCGACGAGAACGATAGCCCGGTCGCATGACTTCGTGAGCGACGACCTGCCGGATCCGGTGAGGTCTTCTCGGGTGTCGCCGAGGCTACGGTCGAGGCTGCGCCTTGCAGTCAGCTCTTTTGGACCCTAACGGCCCGGGATTGAACCACGCCGAATCCGCGTGGCCACCGCCTCGTCGCGGACTCCTTGGCATACCGGTGGATGGGTCTTGCCGAGTGGGTTGCCAGGATCTCGTGCCACGTGGACCTCCCTCGCAGCTATTACGACGCATCTTCGCGGTGTCCACGAAAGCGGGTCGACTCCAGGCCCGACGGATCCGTCCATGCCGTTGGCGAACGTGGTCCGGGTCCGTGCGGATCCCACGTGAATGTGCGGTGCAGTTGCGGTGGGTTGGCAGGAGCCTCCAATGTTGATCCACTGCCAGCGTCCATCCACCTCGGTGAGAAACAGGTCGATCGACCGGTCTCGGTCGCGCTGACCCAGGTCGACCGCACGAAGAAGACGGGCTGGCCGTGCTGCATCTGAACTTGAGGCTGCGGATCAACAGTTACATCACCCGGCCGACAAACGCCTCCTGCCCGTCGCCGAGCGTGGCCGCAGTACGCCGATAGGTCCGCGGGAGCGCGATTTGATACCCGAGGACCGCGTCTTCCTGAGCTGCCACCGGTGCAAGGAACTTGGCAGCGACCAATGGCCCGCTCGCCGGAAGCGCAGTGGCTGCGCGCGAATCGGTCATGTTGGAATCGAGAAGCAGAACGCCGCCTACGACAGCGGCAGTGATGCCGAGCACCCCGCCCAACCACAGCACAGAGCGAAGGAATGCGAACAAGGGTCGATGTCAGATCGAGGAGTGGCTGGCCACACGCGAGGGCGAGCCCCTTGGCCAGGCTTTCACCCTGAGGCGCCTCCAGCAGGACCGGTCCGACCCACACCGAGGCCTCTAGGACCAGGCCAACTGCCTACCGCTCCCGTTTGATCTGCAGGGGAGGTTAGGTCGACAGAACGCGCGGGCGGGGTTGCGTTTGTTCCGGACGCGTGTCCGGCCCACGTCAGGCCATGTCTCCTATCGGACGTCTTCGCTGGCGGCAATCCTTGCACGGTGTCAGTCAACGGTTGGAAATTCGGTGTTGGGTGCGCGTTGGCTCCGGCCAACGACAGGTCCGCGTCCTGTCTGGGCGGCGAGCGCGTGGCGCGGTCTGAGTTTCTTCTCTACGCCAGATAACTCTGGCCTCGTCGAAGAACCGCGCCTGGTCCGCGGCGCGACGCGTGACCTCGAGGCGGTCCGCCTCATCGCCGTTCATCGATTCATCACCCGGCCGCAACTGGAAGAGCTCCTCTTCGCCGGCGAATCCCTCACGACCCGCTCGCGGCAGGTCCTCGCCTGGCGTGTCTTGGGCGACCTGAAGCGCGAAGGCTACGTGCGGGCGACCCCGCGGCAGCTGGGTGGCGTCTCGGGCGGATCAAACCTCCCCGCGTACTTCCTGACCGCGGCCGGGCTTCGGCTCGCGGCAACGATCATCCCGGACCTGCCGAAGCGTCGTCCTGCGCGGCGGGCAGCGTTCCTCGCGCCTCACAGCCTGATCACGACGGAGATCGAGCTCGTCTTCCGCCGCGCGGCGGCGATCAGGGCTGACCAACAGCTCGATATCTGGGAGGCCGACTGGCAGCTTAAGATGCGCGTCGGCGGCCGCGCGGTCATCCCCGATGCGCGACTGGCCTATCGCGTTGGCGAGTGGCGAAACCACATGCTCATCGAAGTGGACCTGGGCACGGAGGGCACGCGCTTCTTCGCGCGCAAGATCGGCGGGTACGTCGACCTGTACGCGGGCGGCGGATGGCGCGACTTCCTGCCGGTGTGGCCGAAGGTCGTTACGGTCACGCTCACCGACGCGCGGGCAGCGTCGCTGCACCGGGCGACCGAAGCGCTGCTCATCTCGCACAGTCCGTACGCAAGCGCACGGCTCAGCTTCGTGTTCGTGTCGCTCGATGAGCTGCGCGCCGGCGGCATCACGGCACCGTGCCGCGTCGCGAACGCGCGTGAGCGACGGCCTCTACTGGACCTTGATGAGATCGCGGCGCGCGTTGAGCCGCGAGGTCCTCTCGAAGATGTCCCTGCCTCGCTCGTACACTTGTCGTCGCCTGCCGCCCCGTCCGAAATGGTGAAGACGGATGGCTCGAACCTTTCCAACCAAACACGACATGGCACGTAGTCAGCAGACACCGCTCGCGACGGCGCTGGAATCATTCCTCCGCGCGCGGTGGGACCTCAAGCCACGCACGAAGCTCACCTATGCCAAGAGCATCAGACGCTTCATGCCGGTGCACAACGTCATCGGCGAGCTCACCGCCGACAACGTGAATGACTTTCTGGCGGCGAACGCGAATCACAGGACGATGGCGCGCAATGATGCGATCGCGCTCCGCCAGCTCGCACAGTGGGCGGTGAAGGCCGGCATCTTCCCGCTGAACCCGCTCGCAACGGTCGAGTTGCCGAAGGGTCATGGCACACGCCGCAAGCCGTTCACCGACGCGGAAGTGCAGGTCATCATCAAGACGGCCGCCGAGTCCCGCACTGGGTTACGCGACCAGGCGATCGTCGTGCTCGGACTTGCCACGGCACTCCGGCCTGCCGAGCTCTGGCAGCTGCAGCTCTCGGATGTCGACCTTCGCAGCGGGTGGGTCAGCGTGCGCCTGGCGACCACGAAGACCGAGGCGGGCGCACGGGACGTGCCGCTCGATCCCCAGGTCATCGCGCTTCTCGACTCGTACATCCACGACATCCGCGGTGTGGGGGAGGGTCCCCTGTTCTCAATGCTCGCGGTGCGCCGCTCACGTTCTGGGGCTTCGCTCAGATCCACACCAGACTCCGCAATCGTTTACGTGAGAAGGGCGTCGACGGCTTCATGGCCTACCGCGCCCGTCATACCGGCATCACGAACTGGGTCCGACAGGGGGTCGAAGCGCCGATCGTGCAGCAGCTCGCGGGGCACAAGTCGATCGTCACGACCCAGCTGTACATCGGCCGTATGAGCAAGACCGACATCGCCACGCGCGTCCCGCGCGCCTTCACCGCGACGTACGGCCGCGCCATCTAGCGAAAACTCCCAACCCCATAACTCCCGGTCCCAAGACACGAACTCCCGCTTTACCGTTCAGTAGAGGTGCGAGAATTCCTAGGGAACTCGCGCCGTCCTAGCTCAATTGGCAGAGCAGTGGTTTTGTAAACCACCGGTTCCGGGTTCGAGACCCGGGGACGGCTCAGAGAATCGTTTCACTTTGGAGCCCAACCCCGCCGAATGCGCGTCCGATCTCCGTTCGTAAGGCTGTACGAGCAGCACAAGTAGGAAATGCCGGAGGCGTTCCGGCCACGTAAGACAGCGGGATCTAGAGGCGCGCCAGAAGCTTCTTGGCGAACAGGTACGCGTCGCCGGGCCAGCGGGCGGAGACGTAGAGCTCGTCTTCGACCACGAAGGCCGGCGCGTCGTCCTGCTCGGTGCCGCGCTTCGAAAACTCCACCGGCCCCCGCTCGAAGCGCGACGGATCGCCCAGCGCCGCGACGACCTCATCCTGCACGTAGGCGTCGTAGGTCCGGTAGTAGCGGCCGAGCTTCCAGAACGTGGCGAAGTACGAGGCGCGCTCCATGTAGCGGGGCAGGCAGGTGGTGCGGCGGCCGAAGAGCACGCTCTTGCCGGTGGCGGGGTCGATCGAACGCGCCATCACCAGCACGCCGTGGCAGATCGCGGCGACCGGTCGCTTCGCGTTCCACATCTCGACCGTCATCCGCCGCACCGTGGCGGAGTCGAGGTACTGCTTCATCCCGTGCGCGTGGCCGCCCGGGAGGAGGATCGCGTCGATGGTCTTGGTGTCCACGTCATTCCACGCCACCGGCTTGGTGAACTCCAGCGACTTCTCCATCTCGCGGTAGAAGGCGATCGGCTCGGGCTCGGCGCCGAGCTTGCCGAGCAACACCCCGGTGATGAGCAGCGGGTCGCATTCCGGAGCGGCCCCACCATTCTCCGTAGCGAACACCACCTGGTGCCCGGCGCGGGTGAGCAATCTCCACGGCACGGCCACCTCGGTCACGTCGAAGTCGCGGTCGGGCAGCGGCAGCAGAACGCGTCGGGCCATCAGCGGAAACTCTACGGTCTACCTTCACCGGCGCGACGCTCCGCGTCGTCGCGGCAGGGGCCACTAACGCGGCGTAACGCTGTCGCGCAGGAGCGGTCCGAGCTCGTCGTCGGCCTCTTCTGGATGGCGGCCAGGCATGGGACGCACCTTTCACCGAAAGAGGTCTGTGCGCGCGGCGGACCTCACATACCCGTCAGCCTGCATCGCGTGCGCTATCGCCCGCGCGTTGGTCATCCCGGTGACGACCACGACGCGGGCGGCGCAGCTGTGCCGCTTCATGCGCCCCTGAAGGAGCGACGGTCCGTCCAGTCGCGGCATGTTGAGGTCGAGGAGGATGAGGCACGGACAGTGCCCTCGGCGCATGTCCATCGCGTCATGGCGGTCGGCGGCGCTCGTCACCGGTAGCCCTGGTCGCCAAGCGCGTGGGAGAACGCCGCAGGGATCGCCGCGTCGTCGTGTACCACCAGCACGTGGGCTCCTCCATGCCGCACCGCTACGGCTGGACATCACGGCAGGACGTGATCGCACGGAGTCTCAATCCCACGACCGATGACGGATGCGTCACGCACCCACCTCATCGCGCGTTAGGGCCTCGAAAGTGACCTTTTGGTCATATCTGGCCACGATCTGGGCTGCACACTCAGCTCATGATCGAGTTGAGAGCAACACCAGTCCCCGTCCCGCACCGGTCCCTTCCGGACGGACTGGCAGAGTGCCGGACATGCCACGCCCACGTCCGCCTTGGGATGCGCAACGCCCTCACGGCCTCGGCCTGGTGCTCCGTCTGCTGCACGACGTCGGTGTATGACCTCGCTGCGACTTGTACGAAGACATAGCGCGCGTCTCGTCGCATCGGCCTTGAGAGCGGCCCCAGCTCGAGCTGACGGAGTCTCCCCCAAACGGGTGAGGTAACCCCCGCGGCTCGCGGCGTTAGGCGCGCAGGACTACCTCTCCTCCTCCTCCCCTCGAGTCAAGAAGGCCCACCCCCTCGGCGGGCCTTCTTGCGTGCTCAGGGCCTGAAGAGCGGAACCGGGTCGAGGTCGGTGCCGGAGGGCCATGCCGCGACCGAGGCAATTACCTGGGCGGCCACGCTCCCGTCGTAGAAGGTTCGCCAGGATGAGGCACCCTCGCTCACCGTCCGAAAGAGCGGGCTGCCAATGGCGACGGCCTGGCCATCCCTCACGATGAGCTGCACGTCCCGATCGAGCGCACCGGGCCGCAGGATCAGCTTGCGGTCGGCCGAGGTGATCGTGATGTACGGAAAGAACGGCTCACTGGGAATGTTCGAGCCAATGCGCACATCGCCGCCGAGGAATTGATAGACGACCACGCTCGCGGTGCCAGCGATCGGTGAGGTCAGCGTATGGCCGACCGGGACGACCAGCGCGGCGAAGCGCCGTGCGCCGTTCTGGTACGCGGTCACGACGAGCGGAGCAGGTGTCGGCTGCGGGCTCGGCGTCGGCGCGGCGGTCACTGCGACCGACGGTGTCGCGGTGATCGGCGTCGCTGCTGTCGGAGGCTGCGCGGTCGGTGGCGCTGTCGCTGCGGCAGTCGGCGAAGGCGCGGGCCCGGGCGTGGTCGCGCCGACGACCTTGTCGGTCATGTAGCGGCCGACGACGAGTACGGCCACCAGCACATAGACCCAGAAGCCGATGCGCTCGGCCGCGCGGACGAGACTCGGTGTGAGGAGACCGCTCATCGTGAGCAGCGTAGCCACAATTAGCGCCATGCCTGACCTGCTGACGGCATTCGGCCTGGTGAGCGTCGGCGCGATGCTGCTGTGCTACGCGCTCGAAGAACGTGCGCCGGGATTCGTCCTCGCGTTCGCCATCGCGTCGTGGGCGTCGGCGCTCTATGCGTGGCTCGCCGGGGCGTGGCCCTTCACCGCGGTCGAGCTGATCTGGGGATTCGTCGCCCTCCGTCGGTTCAGGCGTCGCCTGCGCTAGGTCGTGCGAGCCCGCTTCGCTACGATGGCAGTGTGGAACTGCTGCCCCTCTACGACGCGAACGCGCCGATCGCGTGCACTTTGAGCGCGGTCGAGAAGGATGGTCGGCTCGAACTCTTCGTGCGCATGCGTTCGGCGATGACGCGCGTCGAGCGGACGGAGTACGGTCTCCTTCTGCACTTCCCGCCTGAGCCGATGCTCGAGCAGCAGCTTCGAGAGTTCAGCATTGCCGAGAAGAGCTGCTGCCAGTTCTGGGGCTTCGCCGTCGAGGCGGCGCCCCAGACGCTCATCCTGCGCTGGGACGGACCGCCGTCGGCGGGGCTGGTGCTCGACCGGCTGGCCGCACTCTTCGCCGGCGATGTACCTGGCGCCGCGCTGAAGGGACTTCTCTAACAACTTTGAAAATTGAGAAGCGCGGCGTTGCTGCGGGGAACACCACGCGACCACAGAGATAGGGAACCGCGCCATCAACGGAGAATCCGTCGATGGCGCGGTCTGTGGGGTGAGGGGTGGGCGACTTGCTCAACCCAACGTGTGCACCGTCGCACGGAAGCGCCGACGAAACGAGCGCGTTTGCGCCTCCAAGGCGTTGCAGAGGCGTGTCAGTGAAGTTCGGAGTGCCATTTGCGCGGTCCCGAGGGCGGCACTCGTAGCAGCTTGACCTGAACGCCCATTCCGACCGTGGGTTCGCGCCGGGTCAGACGATCTTCGCACCCAACGTCTTCTCGAGCTCCCGCAACGCATCCGCGTGAGCCTCGAGATCGAAGGACGCGACCGCATCCCTCACGACCTCGATCGCGTAGTCCCGATTCGCGGCGTCAGCCGCGGTGAAGAAGACGCAGATGTTCGTGCAGTTGCCGACGAGCCGAAGGCTCGTGACCCCGAGAGCGCGCAGGCGGGCGTCGAGGTCCGTTCCGAAGAACGCGGAGTAGCGCCGCTTCGAAATGACCGCGGATGCGCCAGAGGTGTCAAGTGCGGGGACGATCTCTCGGCCCTTGCCAGGCAGCGCGTGCGGAGGGAACAGCTCGAACTCCGGGTCGTGCGGAAGGTGCGTGTCACAGATGAAGATCACCGGAGCCCCGTTGGCCTTCGCTCGCGCGATCTCACGCGCGACCGCTCCGACGATCGCTCCGACGGGTTCGCTGTACAACGCCCCGCCGGGGGTCGCGAAGTCGTTGATCATGTCGATGACGACGAGTGCGGTCCGCTCCGCGGGACGAGTCAGTGGCTGCGGCACGGCTGAATTGTGGGCGCACGTCTGGCGAGGCGTCGCACGCGTACTAGGCTCCGAGACATGATCCGCCGGCTGCGTTCGCTCACGCCCATGCTCGTCGTAGCCATCGTCGCGGCGTGCGCTCCTTCGACCGCCGCGCTCAGCTCTCCCGCGAGCACGACGACGGCCGCGTCGACGGCGAGTCCGGCGGCGCCCGCCGGAACCGCCGTACCGACCCAGACCGTTGCGCCATCGCCCGCCAGCGCCACGCCGACGGCCACCGCATCAGCAGCATCCGCGCCACCCACGGTCGTCGTCGCGACGCCGACGCTGGCCGCTTCGCTCGCGCCGACCCCGCAACCGACCGTGCTTTCCACGCCGAGCCCTGTCGCAACGCCAAGTCCCACCCCCACGCTTGCCGCGACGCCGAGTCCGGCGGCGACGGCGAGCCCCGCGCCGCCGCGTCCGACCGTGACGCTCGTCCACAGCGCCGACAACTACATGCACGTGCAGTTCGATCGCGCGATGCGCCAGAGCGGGAAGGGCGCTGTCAATTCACTCGACGTCTATAAGCTCGACGGTCGTGCTCTTCCGCCGGGCAGCACGGTCATCTGCGGAAGCCCCTCGTGCGACGTCGTGCGGATCGACATGCCGGAAAATTTGATACGCGGGAGTGCGCACGTCATGCTCGTCACGGGTGTGGTGGATGCCGCCGGCTCGCCGCTCTCGCCGGATCCGACGTCGATGCCATTCCGCACCGATACGACGAGCGGGTAGACCCCCCGACCGCACTACCCCGCCTCTTGTGAGCCTCCGCGTCGGGGGAGGACGAACAGGGGTTTCGGCGCGCGGTGCGGCCCTCGATGCTGCATCTCAACGAGAGCCAAGCTCATACCTCCTGAGTTGGCGCTCGAGTCCTCCGCCTGTGGGTGGGTTGGGGAACGGCCCCGGGCTCCCGTCAGGGAGCTCCGGGGCCGTGTCATGTCATCGCACGCGCGAGGTCGAGGCGCCGGTCAGTGCTGCAGCGCGCGGCGCACGGTGCCGATGAGGTCGTCGAGCTGGAACGGCTTCTTGATGAACGAGAGTCCGAGCGCGCGAGCCGTGGTCTCGGCTTCGTTGACACCGCTCAGCACGATCGCGCGCGGACGCAGGCCGCTGCGCCGGCGGATCTCTTGATAGATATCGATCCCGTCCATCTCGCCGGTGAGCTGTAGGTCGAGGACCAGCAGATCCGAGCGCCGCTGCTCCCATCGGTGGAGCGCCTGATCGGCGCTATGGGCGACCTCGACGTCCCACTCGTCGGCCAGGATCTCACTGACAGTCTCCGCCAGTCGGGCGTCGTCCTCGACGACCAGGATGTGTTGGCGCGGTGCCTTGGGATCCTGCCTCCGGCCCGACATCCCGGCACTGTAGCCGGAGCGACCGGTTCTCCCATGAAGATGGCCCATGGCAAAGGCGGGCCCCCGTCGCCTTTCGGGTCCGGGGGCCGGCCAGATCGCGTCGGAGGGGGCCCACCGGCCGACATTCCCCTTCCCCTGCGGATGCGACAGTACTGCGCCTGTCCATACCCAACGGGGTTGGCCCGGCTCTTGCGCTCCGTGCGTCTCGTGACCTTCCGCGACGACACCCGTCTCGATCCCTCCCAGGTCGAGGACGCCCGCGGGCGCGGGGGCACCCTGGCGCTCGGCGGCGGCGTCGGACTCATCATCCTGGTCGCCTCCCTGCTGCTCGGGATCGATCCGACCGCGCTGCTCGAGGCCACCGATACCGCCACCCAGGTCGACAACGGGCCAAGCACGACCGAGTGCCAGACGGGTGCCGATGCCAACCGGCGCGACGACTGCCGGATCGTCGGCTTCGTCGGCAGCGTGCAGACGTACTGGACCGACGAGTTCTCGCGCCGGGCCCAGACGTACGCACCCGCCAAGACCGTCCTCTTCAGCGGCGCCATCCAGTCCGCCTGCGGCACCGCCAGTGGGGCGCAGGGTCCCTTCTATTGCCCCGAGGACGAGAAGGTCTATCTCGATCTGTCCTTCTTCCAGGACCTCACCACCAAGCTGGGCGCGCAGGGCGGACCGTTCGCGCAGGGATACGTCATCGCGCACGAGTACGGCCACCGCGTCCAGCATCTCCAAGGCGTGCTGAAGACCAGCACGCAGACCGGCGCGAACAGCCAGTCCGTCCGGATCGAATTGCAGGCCGATTGCTACGCCGGCACATGGGCGAAACACGCCGCCGACACGGGTTACATGCAGCCACCGTCGCAAGCGGAGATCGCGAGCGCGCTCGATGCGGCGGCAGCGGTAGGCGACGACCGCATCCAAAAGCAGACGCAGGGCCGCGTTACGCCGGAGTCGTTCACGCACGGCACGTCGGAGCAGCGCCAGCGATGGTTCCTCACCGGGTATCAGACCGGTGACCCTTCGCGCTGCGACACGGGCGGCGCCCTTTAGTCCCCCATTGGGTGGATGCCCGCTATACCCCCTGCCGCCAACACTCACCGCAGTGCCTGAGTTGCCGGAGGGGAAACAAGAGATGGCTCAATCAACATTTGCAGATGGCATGGAGTTCGAGGAGACGTTCCCGGAGTACGACGAGACGGCCGCGACGCCGAGCAACGGCAAGCAGGCCCTGATCGAGACTCACGAGAGCGCCAGCCCGACCCTCGACACCGACGCCGCGCCGACTCAGGAGAACGGCAGCCTGACTCCCGAGAACGGCAGCGTTGCTCACCTGAACGGCAGCAGCCTTCGTCGCGAGACGCTCATGACCGCACCCGTGACCGCACCGAGCGCGCCCACGGCCGACACCAGCGAAGCGATGTTCCAAGAGCAGCTCGATCGCCGCATGCGCGAGGCCGAGGTCCTGCTCAAGCAGACCATCGAGCAGATGCGCGTCGAAGAGGAGCGCCGGCTCAACGAGTGGGCGGAAGAGCGAAAGGCCGAGGAAGAGCGCCGGCTCATGAGCTGGGCCGACGAGCGCCGCACGCACGTCGAGCGATCATTCGAACAGCGCAAGGCCGACAACGAAGCGCTCGCGCAGCGGCTCCAGGACATGCTTGCCGAATGGCAGGACCACTTCGAGGAGCGCCTCGACCGGCGCCGTCTCGAGGAGCAGCGCCTGGCGGAGCGCCGCCGCATCACCGACGAAGAGCGCCTCAGCATCTGGCGCGCGGAGCTCGAGGTGGCGCTCACGGAGCGCCTCTCGCGTCGCCGCCCCGCCGCTCGCACCGCGGTCGAGGACCGCGACAGCGAGATGCGTGCGACGCTCGAGAACGCGGTATCGACCGCGACGAGCGCGCGCGATGTTGGGCGGATCCTGCGGGACGTCCTCACCGAGATGGCGCCGACGTCCGCGTTCGCGGTCGCCCTGCACCACCCCGGTCGCGATGACATCGCCTATCGCTATCGCGTGGCATCGGACGACGAGGTCGGCGCGGTCCTTCGCGGCGACACGCTCGACGACGGCCCGCAGAGCGCCGCGGCGCACATGGACGGCTGGGCTCGTGCTCACCGCGCCCTGCGCATCGGCGACCGCAACGCGACGGTCCACACCGCGCAGCTGGCGATGCGTGTGAATGGCACGACGATCGGTGTGCTCACGATGCAGACCGAAGGCGAGCCGATCTCCGACAGCATCCTCGCCCGCGTGACCGAGCTGGCCGCCATCGCCGCGCCGCGACTGGTGGAGCTTCGCGACCAGGGCAGCTTCCGGGGGGCTTGATCCGCGCGAGCGGCTAGAGCCCGGCGGCGCGTAGCAGCGCGACCGTCAGCACGCCACCGAGCACCGCGAGCAGGAGAATGCGCCGCCAGACCGCGACCGCCGTCGCGACGGCGGCCGCGCCGATCTCCGCTCCGCCCGTCGCGACACCGTCCGGCACGGCGATGCCCGCTCCGGCGAGCGCGGCGATCACCGCGGTCGGAAGAGCGTCGAGGTAGCGGCGCACCGCCTCCGGCATCGGCCGGCGCAGCGTGACGACGAGCGGCAGCGCTCGGGTGAGATACGTGGCAGCACCCCCGAGCGCGATCGCGAGCCAGAACGTCATTGGGACCGCCGGCTTCCGGCGAGCAGCACGAGGGGCGCGACCGCCCCGGCGACGACGACCGCCACCGTCGATGCGCCCGCGAGGCGCAGCGCGGCCGCCACGGCTGCGGCGGCGAGCGCGACGACGACATCGGCGCGGTGCCGAGCGCCCACGGCCACGATCGCGACGAAGCACGCCGTGATCGCGAAGTCGATCCCATAGCGCGCCGGCTGCGTTATCCCCGCGCCGAAGACGGCGCCCGCGATCGTCGCCGCGTTCCAGCACAGCCAGAGGGCGACGCCGAACGTCACGAAATACGCGAGGTCGCGATGGCCGCGGCGGAACCAACCGATGCCCATCGCGAAGGCCTCGTCGGTCAGGATGTAGGCGAGGCCGGCTCGCTGCTCGAGCGACGCCTTCGCGAGGAACGGTCGCAGCGATGCGGCCATGAGCAGATGGCGCAGGTTGATGAGCAGCACGCCGATCGCGACCTCGGGCGCCGAGGCGCCGTTCTGCAGGAGTCCGACGGCCGCGAACTGCGCCGCGCCGCCGAAGATCAGCAGGCTCGACCCGCTTGCCTCGACAACGGAGAGACCGGATTGGCGCGCGATCACGCCGTAGGTCGCTCCGACGACGACCGTCGTGAGGATGACGGGCCACCCCTCGGTGATCGCGGCCCGCGATGGCCGCGGCAACGTCATTTCAGGAAGGGGAGGAGGGGAGGAACGTCGCGCTGGTACGTCGCGTAACGTTCGCCGAACGCGCTGCGCAGGGTGCGCTCCTCGTAGGCGATGCGCACCGCGGTGAACGGCACGATGACGAGCGCCGTCAGGGCGAGCAGGAGGGGGCTTTGGAGGACCAGCGTCGCGCCGATGTAATAGAGGACGATGCCGAGGTACATCGGGTGGCGCACGATCCCATACGGGCCATCCGTCTTGAGAAGGTGACCATCGAAGATGTCCATGCGGATGCCGTAGCTCCGCCCGAGCGACCACATCGCCCAGGCGGCGAAGAGCGAGGAGGCGATCCCGAGCGCCAGGCCGGCAAGCTGGACGTTCGGGCTGAGGTCGATCGGGAACGGTTGGAAGTACGCGACAAGGAATGGGAGCCACACCAGGGGTGGGTAGTACTGGATCCACCAAGGCGCCTGCGCGACGACTTCATGCCCGCGCTGGCCGCGAAGGATGCGCAGCGCCGCCGCGGATAGGAAGATGGCATGCGCCGCCACGAGTACAGCGATCTTGAGAGTGCGGTCGTCCATTACAGGTAATTCTCAGGGGGGTGGTGGCCGGTACGCGAAACACCTAAAATCGGGGTGTCGCCACGGCACTCGGACAGATTGAGCAGTGTGGTGAGCTCCGCTGACTGTAGATCAGCCGCCTTTGGCTGTGGGGGTTCGATTCCCTCTCTGTCCACCAGCATGCGCAGCAACGACGGGCCGAGAGGCTCGTCGTTCTGTTTTCAGCTCGCCGACACGGAGCGCGTCGCTCGTGGCAGACCGTGCCTAGCGCCGCTGGAATCGGTACCGGGCCGAAGGGCGGCCGAGTCCCGGCTCCACGCGCACCAGCGCGAACTCCGAGAAGAGAGATTCCACTTCGCGCTGCGCGATGCCCGGCCGCCCAGGTGCAGGGAGGAAGGCGTGAAGGAGGAACGTCGCGCCTGGGCGCAGACGTGCCGCGAGACCCTCGGCGTAGGGCGGTCGCCGCCCTGTCGGGATTGATTGAAGACAGCCCACGTCGAGCGCGAGATCGAACGGCAGCCCAAGGTCTGGCAGGTCCGTTGCGTCCGCGACGAGAAAACGTGTACGCGCCTTCGCATCGTCACCCGATGCGCGCCGGTGCGCCGCGGCGATCGCGGCGCGCGAGTAGTCGACACCGACGCCCTGCCAGCCGTGGCGCGCGAGGTAGATGACGCTCGTACCGGTCCCGCAGCCGAGATCGATCGCGCGTCCCGGCCGCGCGCGCTCCGTCTCCACGAAGGCGACGAGCTCCGGCGGAGCGATCCCGGAATCCCAGGGCGCCGCACCGAAGCGGTAGCTCAGGTCGAACACAAGTCGACGCATGGCACCCCAGTCCTTCGGCTGTCCGTACAGACCGAGCGTCGGTAGTATCCGCTCGCAACAGGATGAAGCGGGCGACGGACTTCGAAGCGGTGATCGTCGGCTCCGGCTTTGGAGCGTCGGTCATGGCGTATCGCCTGGCGGAGGCCGGACTCCGGGTGTGTGTCCTCGAACGAGGTAAGTCGTACCCGCCGGGCTCGTTCCCCCGGAGCCCGCACCACATGCGGCGCAACTTCTGGGATCCAAGCGAGGGCTTATACGGAATGTTCAGCCTGTGGTCGTTCAGCGGGCTCGACGCCCTGGTGTCGAGTGGCCTCGGCGGTGGCTCATTGATCTATGCGAACGTTCTGCTCCGTAAGGACGAGCACTGGTTCATCAGGGAGGAGGGCGCCGAGGGAGGCGAATATTGGCCGATAACCCGCGCCGATCTCGATCCGCATTACGACCGCGCCGAGCGGATGCTCGGAGCTCGCCCGTATCCCTTCCAAGAAGCGCCCTATCGGGAGACGCCCAAGACGCGGCTCTTTCGTGAGGCAGCGACCCGGCTGAAGCTGGACTGGCAGCTGCCGAACCTCGCGGTCACCTTCGGGAATTCCGGAGAGCGCCCGACGCCCGGCGTGCAGATCAAGGAGGATCGCCCCAACCTCCATGGCTTGCCACGTTATGCATGCCGTCTGACTGGCGAGTGCGACATCGGTTGTAACTTCGGGAGCAAGAACTCAGTTGACTACAACTATCTGTCGGAGGCGCAGCGGCTCGGGGCCGAGATACGAACGCTGCACGAAGTGCGGCAGTTCCGGCCACGGGCGGGCGGAGGTTTCGAGGTCGACTACGTCGTTCATGACCTGGCTCGCGAGGGTCGAGCGCTCGACACAGCCGATCCCCGGCAGGTGCCGGTGCTGACGCTGACCGCCGATCGCCTGATCTTGGCCGCCGGCACGCTCGGCTCCACCTACCTACTGCTTCGTTCGCGCGCGGACTTTCCCGGGATCAGCCAACGTCTGGGCTCGCGCTTCTCGGGTAACGGCGACCTGCTGGGACTCGCGATCAACTGCACAGAGATGGTCGAGGGACGCCGTCGACCGCTCATCGTCGACGGTGCCCTGGGTCCGGTCATCACGAGCGCGATCCGCGTACCCGACGCAGCTGATGGCGGAGATGGACGCGGGTACTACATCGAGGATGCCGGCTATCCGGAGTTTGCGAGCTGGATGATCCAGATGCTCGCCGCGCCCGCGACCATCGCGGGAGCGCTGCCGGTGGTCTTGGACCTTCTCGCCAAGCGGCTTCTTCGGCGACCGGAGAGGGACCTCAGCGCCGAGGTCTCGCGCCTCTTCGGCTCCACCGACCTGTCTAGCAGCCTGCTCCCGCTCTTGGGCATGGGTCGGGACGTTCCCGACGGGGTCATGAAGCTGATCGACGGCAAGCTCGACATCGATTGGCCCATCGAGGGCTCCAAGGTGTACTTCGAACGCGTGCGCGCGAGCATGCGCCAGATCGCGAACGAGCTCGGCGCCACCTATGTCGACAACCCCGGCTGGCACCTCGGCCGGGTGATCACGGTGCACTCACTCGGCGGCTGCCCCATGGGAAGGTCTGCCGACGAGGGGGTGGTGGACGCGTGGGGCCGTGTCTTCAACTACGACGATCTGTACGTCGCCGACGGGTCGGTGATGCCGGGTCCCGTAGGCGCCAATCCCAGCCTCACCATCGCGGCGCTGGCCGATCGCTTCGCCGATGGCATCATCGACGCTCGAAGGCCGGCAACATGAGTGAGTCCGGCATGCCCGTCCGGGCAGGACTTCAGGAGCGGACGGTCGTCTTCCGCGCTGGCGACGGGTTCGTCTGCAACCTCATCAACGTTCGCGGAGAGCGCGTGCCAAGCAAGGGTCCGGTGCTGCTGGTGCATGGCGCCGGTGTGCGGGCAAACATCTTCCGTGCCCCGACGCGTCAATCCGTGGTCGAGTACCTCGTGGCCGCGGGGTACGACGTGTGGCTGGAGAACTGGCGCGGGAGCATCGACTTCCCCCCGAACCCATGGACGCTCGACCAGGTAGCGCTGTACGACCATCCGGAGGCGGTGAAGACCGTTGTCCGCGAGACCGGGTGGAGCGAGATCAAAGCGGTCATCCATTGCCAAGGGTCCTCGAGCTTCATGATGTCGGCGACCGCAGGGCTGGTCCCTGAGGTGAAGACCATCGTCTCGAATGCGGTCAGTCTCCATCCGATCGTTCCGAGCTGGTCCCGCGTCAAGCTGTTATTCATGATGCCCGTTCTGCGGCGGCTGACGCCGTACCTCAATCCGCAGTGGGGAGACCACGCCCCGACCCTGGTCGCAAAGGCGATGAAGCTCCTCGTCGAGCTCACGCATCGTGAGTGTCGAAACGGCGTGTGCAGGCAGGTCAGCATCACTTACGGAAGTGGCTTCCCGGCGCTCTGGAGCCACGAGAACCTCAACGACGAAACGCATGAGTGGCTGCGCCGAGAGTTCGCTCACGTGCCGGTCACCTTCTTCACGCAGATGGCCGAATGCGTCCGCCAGGGGCACATGGTCGCGGTCGAAGGGCGGGCGGGTCTGCCGTCTGACTTCACCGCTCAGCCACCAGCCACCGATGCTCGCGTGGCCTTCTTCGCCGGTGTCAACAACCTCTGCTTCCTGCCCGAAAGTCAGCGCCGGTCTTACGACTGGTTCGATGCGCACCATCCCGCGTACCACTCGCTGCACATCCTGCCTGGATACGGCCACCTCGACGTCTTTATGGGGCGCAACGCGGCGCGAGACACGTTCCCCCTCATCGAGGCCGAGTTGAGTCGAAAGGTCTGAGTCACCACGATGGAGAACGGCGGCATCGCCCTCAGCTTCAGCGAGACGATGTCTGGTGGATTCGCATTGGGCGTGGTCGATCCTGACGAGGGGAAGCTGGCCGCCACCCGGATGGCTCTACATGCGGAGATCACGGTTCGAGACGTGAATCGCTTCATCGCCGATCCCGACCATGTGGGTGAGATGGTCGCGCGACTTGACTTCGAGCCGCTCGGCCTCGGCATCCCGGCGCGGCGAGCGGTCTTCAATCTCTTCTCGCCCAGCGAACGCCCGGATCTCAAGCTGATGGTGTACGAGCTGGCTTTTGTCGCGCTCGGAAAGGACTACTACCTCGCCGGTCGCAAGGAGATCCGCAACGACCCTGGCGTCGACCTGTGGACCGATACGACAACGCTGCGGGTGTTGCTCCATGAGGGCCGGGACAGCGCTGGACCAGTTGTCGGCGCGGGCGTACTAAGCCTGGGCGTGCCTGAGCTGATGCGCATGACCGGGAGCATGCGTGTCCGCAATGCGAGGTCCGCGGCGGAAGCTGCCGCGGCGGTCGGCGCTTTTGGCAGATTTTTCTTGGGTGCGCTCTGGGATTCCTACGCCCCCGCCAGGATCAAGCGACCAACCATCTGGAAGTGGCCGTGGACGTGGCCGCGGCGCGGGTGAGCGGTCCCTTCGTTGGCGATGGCGGATCGCGGCTGGGCGCTCGGAATCAGCGCATGATGAGGATCCACGCGGCGACCCTCGCGAAGGCCTGCCTGAGCAGCGCAGCAAATCTCCCCATTGTTCCCTCCTCCCTAGGCTGTGTGGCGGTATACCCGCCCCAGGCCCAATTGACAAGCGCTTTTCAGACCGCAGAAGTGTCGGCGCGCCCGTGGCAGGGCGAAGTGAGGGCCACGCCGGTCATTCAGGCTGGCGTTCGACCCGATAGATGCGCCACGTTCCAGGCACGCCCTTGAGGTCGTACGTGCCACGCTCCGTGAACAGGAGCGTCGATCCCGCGACCAGATCCTTGACCGTGCTGGAGACGAGCACCTCATCCGCGGCCGCGAGACTCGCGACGCGGGCAGCGATATGCACGGCGATCCCCGCGACGCCGTCCCCAATGAGCTCGATCTCTCCGGTGTGGAGGCCGGCCCGCACTTGAAGTCCGAGCTCGTGCACGCGTTCGACGATCTCCGAAGCGCATCGGATCGCGCGGGCTGGACCGTCGAATGTCGCAAGGAACCCGTCGCCCCTCTGTTCGACGCGCTCGCCGCGGAAACGCGCGATCTCGGCACGGACCAGGCGATCGTGGTCGTCGATGAGCGCGCGCCATCGTGTGTCGCCGATGCTCGCGACGCGGCGCGTCGAATCGACGACGTCGGTGAACAGGACGGTCGCGAGGACGCGCGTCGGCTCCGCGACGTGGCGCGACCCGGTGAGGAACTCCTCGATCTCGTCGACGATCGCCTCCGAGTCTCCGACCCACACCAGATGGTCGCTTCCCGGCAGCTCGACCAGCTTGGCCCCCGGGATACGGCCTGCGAGATAGCGGCCACCCCCGACCTCGATCCGTCGGTCGCCGCTCCGATGGAGGACGAGCGTCGGGACGCGGATCGCAGGCAGAAGCTCGCGCACGTCGATCTCGAGGGTCATCTCAAGGACGGCGCGCGCCGCCGCGGGGCTCGCGCCCAGTCGCAAGTACTGCCCCCACCAGCGACGGAACTGCTCGTCGTCGGCGAGGCTGGGAGCCCAGACGTCCGCGCCTGCCGGACCGCCCCAGTCCTTCTGCGTGCGCTCGATAAAGGCGCGGTGCTCATCGATGGTCGGTCCGAACGGGTAGTCCGTGTCGCGCACACGCCTGGCATACGTGCCATAGAGGATCAGCGCTGAGACGCGGTCAGGATGCGTCGTCGCGAAGAGGATGCTCATCGGCCCTCCCTCCGAGACTCCCAGCAATGCGGCGCGCTTCGAACCGACGGCCTCCATGACGGCCCGGACGTCGTCGATTCGCTCTTCGAGGTTGGGCAGCTCTCGTGGTGGAACACGGTCCGACAGGCCGGTGCCGCGCTTGTCGAACAGGATCAGTCGACTGAAGGTGGCGAGCCGCTCGAGGAAGTGCGCGAACGCCGGGCTCTCCCACGCACTCTCGAGATGAGAAACGAATCCGGGAACGAGAACGAGGTCGAGGGCCGCGTCCCCCATGACTTGATAGGCGATGCTGTAGTCGCCGCTCTTCGCGTAGCGTGTCGTCGGGCGCACCACGAGGGATGGTAGGCGCGGGCCCCGATGCGACGAGACGTGACATCTGTGTGACCGTCACATGACGATCGCGTACGCGCTCGCGGTCGAGGCCAATCAATCCGCGGCTACCGCCAGCGGCACGGTCACGGTGTCGATCTACGTCGACTCCTCCAACCGCGCGACAACACACGCGTCGATCGCGCGGCGACCGACCCCGACCGCGCCGACAGGCGCACCGCCACCAGCTTCCCGGCGACCTCCGGTCCCGGCCGCAGCTGGCACCTCGACGTACGCCGGGCAGTAGGCCGAGCGGCCGCTCGGCGCCAGCCAAACAGGCCCATTGCGGGGCCGCCAGCAGGGTCGACTGACTTTTCCGGTCGGGTGTGACAAAATACGCAGGAAATTCCGAAACAAAGGCGCCTGAACTGGGGTTTCCTTCGTATCCCCGATGGCAGAGGCGCCGCTGGCTCTGGGTATTTCGATCCCGGTGCCTCTCGAGTGTGAAACCCACTGAAAGGAATCGCGGGCCTGACGCCTGCGTTATGTGAGATATGAAGACATCTGGACTGCCCTGCCGCGCCGATCCCGACTGCAACGCCGTGTTCACCCTGACCAATCAGGACTCGATGGACGCGCTCCGTGAGGCCGCGGACCGCCGCAACGCCCACGAGCTCGAGGCCCACGAGTACACGCACGTGCCCACGATCCTTCCGGGCGCGACGCCGTTCGCCCAGCCCGCGGCCGCGTCGCGCCGCCGTGGCCGTCGCAAGAACGAAGAGCTGAACGTCGTCTAAGACGTCCTTACGTCAGGACGTCCTGACGTAAGGAGGTCAGGGTGGTGTCCCTAGTTACCGCTGGCACCAGCATCGACGACCAGATCGAGCGCGCGAACGCGAGCGGCCTCACTGGGGTGGTGTTCATCCACGGCCTGTGGCTGCTGCGCAGCAGCTGGCATCGCTGGGCGCTGCTCTTCGAAGAGGCGGGCTACGCGGCGGTGACGCCGGCCTGGCCTGACGACCCCGAGACGGTCGCGGAGGCGAAGGCGCACCCCGAGGTGTTCGCCAAGAAGTCGGTCGGACAGGTCGCCGAGCACGTCGCGAACGTGATCGCGCGGCTGAAGAAGAAGCCGGCGGTGATCGGACACTCCTTCGGTGGACTCCTGACGCAGATCGTCGCCGGACGCGGCCTTTCGGTCGCATCGGTCGCGATCGATCCCGCGCCGTTCCGCGGCGTCCTGCCCCTTCCGTTCTCCGCGTTGAAGGCGGCCTGGCCGGTTCTTCGGAGTCCCGCGAACCGCAACCGCGCCGTCCCACTTACCTACGCCCAGTTCCGCTACGCGTTCGCCAACGCCGTCAGCGAGGATGAGGCCAAGGCCCTCTACGAGACCTTCGCCGTGCCGGCCCCCGGCAAGCCGATCTTCCAGGCCGCGACCGCCAACCTCAACCCCTGGACCGAGGCGAGGGTGGACACGAAGAACCCGGCGCGTGGACCGCTGCTGATCATGTCCGGCCAGAAGGACCACACCGTCCCGTGGGCGATCGCGAACGCCTCGTACGGGCGTCAAAGGCGGAACGAGGCGGTGACCGAGATCGTCGAGATCCCGAACCGAGGGCACGCGCTGGTCATAGACAGCGGCTGGCGCGAGGTCGCCGACAGGGCTTTGGCCTTCATCAAGCGCTTTGCCTAGCGCGAAACGTGAGAATAAGGTCGTGGCCGGGTGAGTTTTAGGCGCTTTTCATCCTTGGGGCCGTTCCACTCGGCACACTCAGGCCTGACCTACTCACGCCTGACCTGTTATCCGGAGGAGAAATGGCGACACGCTTCGCTCGTCTCTGCACCGCGGCGCTGCTGATCGGCGCATGCGGCGGAAGCGCCGCCACGGCGAGCCCTTCGCTCACGAGCACCCCCGTCGCGACGGCGGCTGCCACCGCGGCACCGACCACCGCGGCGACGCCGACCAGCGCAGCGACCGCCGCGCCCTCGACGAGCACCGCGACTGGCGCCACGTGGACGGTCGCGTCGACATCGAAGGCCGTCGTCAGCGTGCGCGAGCAGCTCGTCGGCGTGAGCCTCCCGTCCGACGCGGTGCTCACGGCCACCGGGGGCACCGGAGCGTTCACGATCAAGTCCGACGGGACCTTCTCCTCTGACTCGAAGATCAGCTTCGACCTCACGACGCTCTCGAGCAATTCGCGCGACCGCGACAACTTCGTGAAGCAGGACACCCTTCAGACGCGGCAATTCCCGAAGGCCGAGCTCGTCCCGACGAAGACGACCGGCCTCACGCTGCCGCTGCCCGCATCCGGCACGTTCACGTTCAAGCTCACCGGCAACATGACGGTGCATGGCATGACGAAGGAAGTGACCTTCGACGTCGTCGCGAAGCGCAACGGCGGCGATCTCACGGCGACCGCGACGCTCGCGCCGACCCTCAAGTTCGGAGACTTCGGCATGAACGCGCCGTCGGTCCCGTTCCGGGTCCTGTCGATCGTCGATGAGATCCGGCTGGTGGTCGACATCGTCGCCACCGGGGCCGCGGCTTGACCAAACGGATCGACATCGACGACGACGACCGCCCGATCGGGCGCATCCTGACCCGGCGTGAGACGCTCGCGCTCATCGGCGCGACCGGACTCGTCGCCTGCGCGCCGGCCGCGCTGAGCGGCGCGACACCGACGGCCGCGAGCCCCGCGACAGGCGCGGCCGCCGCCGCGTCGACGGCCGCGGCAACGGCCGCGGCGACCGCCGGCGGTGCGGTCGCGATCCCGTCGTGCATCGTCCGGCCCGCGCTGACCGAGGGCCCGTACTTCGTCGACGAGAAGCTGAACCGCGCCGATGTCCGCAGCGACCCCTCGAACGGGGTCGCAAAGCCTGGCACGGCCCTCGCGCTCACATTCAACGTGTCGCGGGTGAGCGGCGCGTCGTGCACCGCGCTCGCGAACGCGCAGGTCGACATCTGGCATTGCGACGCCCTCGGTGTCTACTCCGACGCCACCGACCCGAGCTTCAACACCAGGGGGCAGAAGTTCCTGCGCGGCTACCAGCTGACCGACCCGTCTGGAAAGGCCGCGTTCACGACCATCTACCCGGGCTGGTACGGGGGCCGCGCGGTACACATCCACTTCAAGATCCGAGCGACCGCCGCGAACGGCGCGGTCTCCGATTTCACCTCTCAGCTGTTCTTCGACGACGCGCTGAACGCGCAGGTCTTCGCGACCGCGCCGTATTCCCAGAAGGGCAGCGGCGGCTGGATGAAGAACGCGCAGGATGGGATCTACACCGGAGGCGGCGACAAGCTCCTGCTGAAGCCGACGAGCAGCGGTTCGGGCTACGCCGCGACCTTCGACATCGGCCTCGCCTAGGTTCGCCGGCGCCGGCGCCGCGGGTCGGCCACAATCGTCGTGTGAACGTGGCGATGTGGGTCCAGGCCCTTCGAGTCATCCCGCGCATCACGCGGGAGGAGTGGGACCGCCTCGACGTCATCTCGCGCTGGCTCATCGCGGCGCGCGGCGCGGTCCTCGTCATCACGTTCATCTCGACCGGCATCGCCGGCCTCCTCGCCGTCCGGGACGGCGCGTTCGATCCGCTCCTCTGGTCGCTGACGACCGTCGCGCTGCTGCTCGCGCATGCGACCAACAACCTGGTGAACGACTTCACCGACCACCGCAGGGGGGTCGACAAAGACAACTACTTCCGCGCGCAGTACGGGCCGCACGTGCTCGAGCACGGCCTGATGAGCGAGCGCACGCTGCTCACGTACGCCGCCGCGAGCGGTGGCCTCGCGCTCGCGATCGGCGCGTACCTCGTCGCGGTCCGTGGCCCTCTCGCCCTGGCGCTGCTCGCGGCGGGCGCGTTCTTCGTCCTCTTTTACACCTACCCACTCAAGTACATCGGCCTCGGCGAGCTCGCGGTGCTCATCGTGTGGGGCCCGCTGATGATCGGCGGCACGTACTTCGTGACGACCGGCATCTGGGACTGGAATGTCGCGCTCGCAGGTCTGCCGTATGCGCTCGGCGCGACCGGCGTGATCTTCGGCAAGCACGTCGACAAGTACGCCGAGGACAAGGCCAAGCGCATCTCGACGTTGCCGGTCGTCATCGGCGAGCGCGCCGCGCGCGCGATCATGACCGTGATGCTCCTCGCGCAGTACGCGCTCGTGGTCTACCTCGTGGCGATCGGCTTCTTCACGCCCCTTCTGCTGGTCGTCTTCCTCGCGCTGCCCAAGCTGCTCCCAGCGCTGCGCACGCTTCGCGCTCCGCGGCCGGCGGCCCCGCCGCCCGACTATCCCGAGCGCATCTGGCCTGGCTGGTTCGTCGCCCACGCCTTCCTGCACAACCGCCGATGGGGCTCGCTCTTCCTGCTCGGACTCCTCTCCGAGGTCGTGGCCCGCCAGCTGTTCCGGTAAGGAATACCTGCGCCGAGAGCGGCGTTGCGGGGGTATGGGCTGGAACGACGAGCTCATCGCTGATTACCGCGCCAACGGCAAGCCGACCAAGGGCCCGTTCGTCGGCAGGCAGGTCCTCCTCCTAACGACGAAGGGCGCAAAGTCCGGCGCAGACCGGACCGTCCCGGTCGTCTATTCAACGGAGGGCAATGACTATGTCGTCGTCGCCTCCAAGGGCGGCGCGCCCACGAGCCCGAGCTGGTACCACAACCTGAAGGCGAATCCGAGCGTCACGGTCGAGGTCGGACGCGAGCGTTTTGCGGCACGCGCCAACATCGCCAAGCCGGATTCGGAGCGGCTGCGCCTGTACGCGGCGCACGCCAAGGTGCATCCGGGCTTCCTCGACTACGTGAAGAAGACGACCCGGCGCATCCCTGTGATCAGGCTGGAGCGGGTCGGCCCGAGCTCGGCGTAGGACCGTTTTCCGCCCATTCCTTGCCCTTTCGGGCGGAGCGGCAGATAATCCTCATGACCCAAGCGGCTCGAGGGAGTTGCGCAGAGCAACTCTCTTTTCGTGTCCGAAAAGGGGTGGAAGGGGCGTAGCCCCTGCGATTAGAAGACGCAGCTCTGCCCACCTAGCTCAGTTGGTAGAGCACGTCCTTGGTAAGGACGAGGTCTCGGGTTCGATCCCCGAGGTGGGCTCTAGATCGAAGGAGAGAAGCACGTGGCGAAGAAGAAGTTCGAGCGCACCAAGCCGCACGTGAACGTCGGCACGATCGGTCATATCGACCACGGCAAGACCACGCTCACCGCGGCCATCACCAAGACGCTGGCGCTCAAGGGCCAGGCCGACTTCCGGGCCTTCGACTCGATCGACAACGCGCCCGAGGAGAAGGAGCGCGGCATCACCATCTCCATCGCCCACGTCGAGTACGAGACCGACAAGC